>NZ_BAAAQF010000002.1:0-442329 GCF_039531525.1 Glycomyces endophyticus | reverse complement strand
CCCGCACCCCGCACCCCGCACCCCGCACCCCGCACCGAGTGTGATGTCCGCCCATCACCCGATCCGGTGAAATCCGGTCGGGAGACCCGGTTTTCGGGGCGTTTCTGTCGGACCCCTCGGCAAACATCGCCGCTACGGTCCCCTTCTGGGTGGGTGGGGGCTAGGGACGGTCTCCTGCCTTTAGCCCTCAATGCCCCTTGCGAAGCCCCCTCGCCTTCACTAGTGTTCGCATAGAGCACACAGTTTCACTGAGCGCACACCACTAATGGACCACTTCCGCAGACCCCCGGGGGCCGCCGTGAGCACCGCCTTCATCCTCGACGCCGTCCGCACCCCGATCGGCCGCCACCGCGGCGCGCTCGCCGGAGTGCGCCCGGACGACCTGGCCGCCAAGGCGATCGCGGGCCTCGTCAAGCGCAGCCCCGGCCTGGACCCGTCCGCCGTCGGCGACGTCGTCCTCGGCAACGCCAACGGCGCGGGCGAGGACAACCGCAACGTCGCGCGCATGGCCGCCCTCCTCGCCGGGCTCCCGACCTCGGTCCCCGGCACCACCGTCAACCGCCTCTGCGGCTCCGGCGCCGAGGCCGTCGTCGCCGCGGCCCGCGCGATCGAGTGCGGCGACGCCGCAATCGTCGTCGCCGGCGGCGTCGAGTCGATGAGCCGCGCCCCGTGGGTCCTCCCGAAGACCGAGCAGCCCTACCCGCGCGGCGGCCTCGAACTCGCCGACACCGCGCTCGGCTGGCGGCTCGTCAACCCCGCCATGGACTCCCGGTGGACCGTCAGTCTCGGCGAGGGCGCCGAGATCCTCGCCGACGAGTTCGGCATCACCCGCGAGGCCCAGGACGCCTTCGCCGCGCGCAGCCACCGCCTCGCCCACGCCGCCTGGGAGTCGGGCGCCTTCGAAGACGAGGTCCTCCCCCTCCCCGAGCTCGCCCGCGACGAGGCGATCCGGCCCGCGACCTCCCCCGAGATCCTCGCGAAGCTGCGGACCGCGTTCCGCGCCGACGGCACCGTCACCGCCGGCAACGCCAGCCCCCTGAGCGACGGCGCCGCCGCGCTCCTCCTCGGCGACGAGGCCGCCGCCGCGGACCACGGCAGGCCCTTGGCGCGCATCGTCTCCCGCGCGGTCGCGGCCGTCGACCCGCACCGGTACGGCATCGGCCCGGTCGCCGCCGCCGAGCGGGCCCTCGAACGCGCCGGCATCGGCTGGGGCGACCTCGACACCGTCGAGCTCAACGAGGCGTATGCGGCGCAGTCGCTCGCGTGCCTGGCGTCCTGGCCCGACCTCGACCCCGAGATCGTCAACCCGCAGGGCGGCGCCATCGCGATCGGCCACCCGCTCGGATGCTCAGGCGCACGACTCCTCGCGACCCTCGCATGGCGGCTCCGCAGGGAGGGACGGCGCTACGGCCTGGCGGCCCTGTGCATCGGCGTCGGCCAGGGCATCGCGGTCGTCATCGAAGCGGCCTGACGGCCACCGCACCGCACCGCACCGCACCGCACCGCACCGCACCGCACCGCACCGCACCGCACCGCACCGAGTGAAGCCAAGCACCGCCGAACCGGATAGCGCCCGCTCAGCCGAACTGGATCGCCATGTCCGCCAGGATCCTCGCCGCGGTCGCCATGAGCGGCGGCAGCAGGTCGCGGCGGGCCGAGTCGAGGTCGGTGCGGCTGGCGTGCGAGGAGACGTTCACCGCCGCGACCGCCCGGCCCCACTGGTTCCGGATCGGGACCGCGATCGAGCGCAGCCCCTCCTCCAGTTCCTGGTCGACGAACGCCCAGCCCTGCGCGCGGACCCGGTCGAGCTCGGCGCGCAGCCGGCCCTCGTCGGTGATCGTGTGCGGCGTGAACGCGGTCATCTCGGACGCGGCCAGCGCCGCGTCCAGCCCGTCCGCGTCCAGGTCGGCCAGCAGGACCCGGCCCATCGAGGTGCTCACGGCCGGGAAGCGGGTCCCGATGTTGATGGAGACGCGCATGATCCGCTGCGTCGCGACCCGTGAGACGTAGACGATGTCCGTCTCGTCGAGCACCGCGACCGACGCCGACTCCTGCACCTCCGCGACCAGGCGCTCCAAATGCGGCTGGGCGACCTCGGGCAGCGACAGGCTCGACAGGTACGCGAAGCCGAGCTCCAGGACGCGCGGCGTCAGCGCGAAGTACCGGCCGTCGAACCGCACGTACCCGAGCTCGGTGAGCGTCAGGAGGAACCGCCGCGCGGTGGCGCGGGTCAGCCCGGTCTCCTTGGCGACCTCGCTGAGCGTCATGGCCTCCCGCTCGGCCGAGAACGACCGGATGACGGCGAGCCCGCGCGCGAGGGTCTGCACGTAGTCGGAGTTGCGGGGCGCGCTCGTCGTCGCCTCGTCGCTGTCCGGGGTCTCCTGCATGGGCTCAGCCTATCCGTGCGCCGCGGGACGTGACTCAACCGCGCTCGGCGATGCCGTGGCCGTCGGGGTCACGTTCGGGGAGGTCGCCGAAGCCCTGCTCGTCGAGGGCCGCTTCGGCGGGGCCGCGCCCCGCGACGATCCCGCCCGCGACGTGGAAGGCCTGGTTCGCCCGCGGGAGCCCGGCGTACACGGCGGTGTGGAGGAGGACCTCCTTGATCTCGTCGGCGCTGACGCCGTCGTCGAGGGCGGCGCGCACGTGCATCGCGAGCTCGTCGTCGTTGCCGAGCGCGCACAGGACGCCGATGGTGAGCAGGCGCCTGGTGTGCGTCTCGAGGCCGGGCCGGGACCAGACGCCGCCCCAGGCGTACTCGGTGATGAACTCGCCGAAGTCGCGGTCGAAGTCGGTGCGGGCGGCGTTCGAGCGGTCGACGTGGGCGTCGCCGAGCACGGTGCGGCGTACGGCGTCTCCGTCAGCTTTCGTCATGGTCGTCCTCCAGGAACTCGGTGATCAGTCGGTTGAACCAGTCGGGTCGTTCGGCGGTGAGGAGGTGTTTGGCGCCCTCGGCGAGGACCATGCGGGCGCCGGGGATGCGCTCGTCGAGGAACGCGGCGTCGGCGGGGGTCGTGACCTCGTCGGCGGTCCCGCCGACGATGAGCGCGGGCGCGGTGATCCGGTGCACGTCGTCGCGCTGGTCCATGGCGCCCAGGGCTTCGCAGCAGGCGGCGTAGCCGTCGTCGTCGCAGGCGTCGAAGTGGCGCCGGAACCCGGCGACGGTGTCGGGCTGGTCGCGCACGAAGGCGGGGGAGAACCAGCGGCTCATCGCGGCGGCGCTGATGGAGGCGGTGCCGTGGGCGCGCACGGCGTCGGCGCGGTCGCGCCAGCCTTCGGGCGTGCCCAGCTCGGCGGCGGTGGAGACGAGGACGAGGCGGTCGACGCGTTCGGGCCGGCTCACGGCGAGCCGCATGGCGACGGCGCCGCCGAGCGAGACGCCCGCGAGGTGCGCGCGCTCGATCCCGAGATGGTCGAGGAGGTCCACGACGTCGCCGGCGAGGTCGTCGACGGTGATCGAGGCACTGCCGGGCCGTTCGCCGGTCCCGTCCTCGACCTGCGCGCGGCCGCCACGGCCGGTTCCGAGGTCACCATGGCCCGTTCCGCTGCCGCTTCCGTCGCCACGGCCGGTCCCGACCTCGCCTCCACTCTCGCGGCCGGTCTCACGGTCACCTCCACCAATCCCGCGGTCAGCTCCGCCAACGCCACGGTCGGACCCACTGTCACCTCCGCCTCCGCCGCCGGTCGCGAACGGCGTGCGCCCGTGGCCGCGGGCGTCGAAGCGGATCAGGCAGAACCGGTTCCCGAGGGGCGTGACCTGCGGTCGCCACATGTCGACCGTGGTGCCGAGCGAATTGAGGAGCACGAGCGGCGGGCCGTCGCCGTCGATCTCGAAGTGGGGGATCATCCTTCGGCCTCCCGCAGGTTCCGTGCCATGGCGTCGACGTCGTATCGCAGGCCCTCCAGGGACTCCCGCAGCCAGGCGGCGGCGGACCCGGTGAGCCGCAGCAGGTCCGAGAGGGTCTCCCATTCGCTGTGCCACAGCCCGGGGGAGCGCTGGAGCTCCTGCGGCATCGCGGCGAACAGGGTCGCCACCAGGCCCGGCGTGCGGGCGGCGCACGCGCGGGCGCAGGTCGCGGCGACCGGGTTGCGCTTGTGCGGCATCGAGGTCGAGCCGCCAGGGCGCCCTTCGGCGACCTCGCCGATCTCGTTCTGGCTCAGCAGGATGACGTCGACCGCGACCTTGGCGCACGCGCCCGCGGCCTCGGCGGCGGCAGCGCCGATGCGGACGACGGGTCCGCGCGAGGTGTGCCCCAGGGACCGGCCGGGGTCCATGCCGAGACGGCGCAGAAAGTGCGCGGGCAGGTCCTTCTCCGGGATCATGCGCTTCGACCAGTTCGTGCCGACCGGGCCCGCGATGACACCGGGGAACGCGAGCCCTTCGAGTGCGGTGCGGGCCTGGCGGATCCCGAAGCTCCAGCGGCCGTTCAGGTTCGTGATGTCGATGGGGGCCGCGCGCTGGAGCAGCGTCCGGCCCCACAGGGTCGGCACACGGTCCCATCCCTCGTTCAGGAGGTGTTCGAGCAGCGCGTCCTCGCAGGCGCGCAGGTCTTCCGCGACCGCGGCGACGGCGTCCCTTGCGACGAGCATCATCGCGGTGTCGAGGATGTCCTGGCTGGTCGCGGAGTAGTGGATCGCGTCGTGGTGGGCCTCGGGCACGAGTTCGCGGAGCCGCTCGACGACGCCCGCGACCGGGTTGCCGATGGTCGCGGCCGAGGCGGCGACGGCGGCGGGGTCGAAGTGCTCGGGGACGGCGGCCGCGGCGACGGCGTCGGCGGCTTCGCGGGAGACGTGCCCGGTGTCGGCGGCGGCCTCGGCGAGGGCCGCCTCGGCCCGGAGCATCGCGGCGAGCCAGGCGCGCCCCGAGACGGCCTCGGCGGCGCGGCCGCGGGAGAAGACCGCGTCGAACAGCTCGGTCATCAGGTCCCTTCCGTTCGCTCGGACATCGGATCCCGGCGCGCCCGCTAGCTCGGCGGACTACTCCGGGCGACGGCCCCGACGACTTCGAGTGCTCGGGCGCCGGGGTGCTCAAACATCGAAGAACACCGTCTCATCCTCTCCTTGGAGCCGGATGTCGAACCGAAGACCATCGTCATCGGGGACCGCGAGCAGCGTGTGCCGCCGGTCGTTCGGGACCTTGGCGAGCACGGGGTCGTAGGCGTTCAAGGGCTGGTCGGGGAAGTACACGCGAGTGTGCAGCTGGAGGAGCAGGCCGCGGGCGTGGACCATGACCGCGAGGTGCGGGGCGCAGCTGTCGCGGGTCTCGCCGGGCATGACCGTGGTGAACGCGAAGCGGCCCGCGGGCGCGGTCGAGCAGCGCCCGAACAGGCCGCCGTGCGGGCCGGCGCCGAGTCGGCCGTCGCCGTCGGCCTGGAGGACCTCGACGAGCGCGTCCGGCACCGGCTCCCCCGCGCCGTCGAACACGGTCCCGTGGACGCGCAGGTCGCCGCCCGCGACGATGACCGGCCCGCCCTCGTACGGGAGGGCGAAGCCGTAGAAGGGCCCGACGGTCTGGCCGGGGGTGAGTGCCTGCTCCGCGGCCGGGCCGGGGGTGAGTGCCTGCTCCGCGGCCGGGCCGGGCCGCTCGTGGACGGTCCGGTCCCGGGCCTCGCCAGCCGTACTGTCGGCGCGGCCGCGGGCCTCGCCGGCGGTCCTGTCGGCGCGGCCGCCAGCCTCGTCGGCGGTCCGGTGCCCGGCCTGGTCGGCGCGGTCGGCGCGGTCGCCAGCCTCACCGGCGGCCCGATGCCCGGCCTGGTCGGCACGGTCGCGGGCTTCGCCGGCGCTCCGGTGCCCGGTCCGGTCGGCGCGGTCGGTCATCGGACCTCCTCGGGGAGGTCGCTCTCGAAGACCGTCCGGTCCGGGCCGCGCAGGACGATGTCCCAGCGGTACCCCGTGGCCCACTGGTCGACCGTGGCGTCGAGGTCGAAGGACGCGACCATGCGGTCGCGCGCGGCCGCGTCGGTCACCGATCGCATCACCGGATCGTAGGCGACCAGCGGGTCGCCGGGGAAGTACATCTGCGTGATGAGCCGCGAGGCGAACGCGGTGCCGAACAGCGAGAAGTGGATGTGCGCGGGCCGCCAGGCCTTGTCGTGGTTGCGCCACGGGTACGGGCCCGGCTTGACGGTGACGAACCGGTAGTCCCCGTGCTCGTCGGTGAGGCAGCGGCCCACGCCGGTGAAGTTCGGGTCCAGCGGCGCGTCGTGGGCGTCCTCGGCCTGCGCGTACCGGCCCGAGGCGTTCGCCTGCCAGACCTCGACGAGCTGCCCGGCGAGCGGGGTCCCGTTGCCGTCGCGGACCCGCCCGGTGACGACGATGCGCTCGCCCAGCGGGGCCCCGTCGTGCTGCGCGGTGAGGTCGCCGTCGAGGGGCCCGATCGGGCCCGCGCCGAGGAACGGCGCGGACAGCTCGGTCTCAGGGTCGTGGAGCGGGACCAGCGGCCGCTTCGGGTGGCGCAGCGCGGTGGAGCCGTAGGCGGGGAAGTCGCGGTCGGGGTGGACGCCGCGGCCGTCGCGGCGCAGGGGGCCCGCCATGTCGTCGCTCCTTCGCTGGTCGAGTACCCGGATCGTCAAGAGGTCAAGGCGCGCAACGCGTCGAGTTCGGTCGCCGACGGCGGCTCGGTGACCGCGAGCGCGGGCGACACGAGCAGCGGCCAGCCGGTCCGGGCGACCGCCTCGCCGGGGTCGGCGCCCGGGTGCACGCTCACGAGCACGAGCTCCCGGGTGTCCGGGTCGGGTTCGAGCACACCGAGGTCGGTGATGACGCGGACCGGTCCGGCGCCGCGCAGGCCGAGCCGTTCGCGCGCGCCGGGGCCGTCGCCGTGGCCGACGGAGGTGGTGAAGTCGAGGCGGTCGACGAAGATCCGCGGGGTGTGCCGCACGACCACGATCGTCTCCCGGCACGAGGCCGCGATCTCGGGGGCGCCGCCGGCGCCGGGCAGGCGGACCTTCGGGCGGCGGTAGTCGCCGATGACGGTGGTGTTCAGGTTCGCGTACCGGTCGAGTTGGGCCGCACCGAGGAAGCCGACGTCGATGCGTCCGGGCTGGAGCCAGTAGTTGAAGATCTCGGCACTGGAGACCACGGTGTCGGCGGTCTCGGCGAGCGATCCGTCCCCGATGGACAGCGGGGGCCGGTCGGGCTTGGAGCCGATGGTCCCCGACTCGTAGATGAGGACGATGCCGGGGGCGCAGGTCGCGCGGGCGAGGTTGGCCGCCAGCGAGGGCAGTCCGATCCCCACGAAGCAGGTCCGCCGCCCGGCCAGCGCCCGCGCGGCGGCGACGGTCATCATGTCCTCGGCGCTGGGGGCGCCCGCGCGGTCGTCACTGTTCGGAGCGCCCGCGAGGCCGTCCTTGTTCGGGGCGTCCGCGCGGTCGTCCTGGTTCTGAGCGCCCGTGAGGCCGGGCGTGGCGCTCGTCCCGACGCCGGCCGCGCCGGCCGACTCTCGGTCCGTGCCGTTCACGCGGCCCACGCCGTTCGAGTTGTACTCGCCGTTCGAGCTGTACTCGCCGTTCACTCGACCCCCATGACGTTCGCGTCGATCCAGGACCGGAAGGCCTCGCGGTCGCGGCTGACGGCGTCCCAGTCGCGGTAGAACCCGTTGTCGCGGTCGGTGTACCCGGCGGCATAGGAGGGCGCGGCGCCGCCGGGGACCTCGCAGACCCAGTCGACGACCCAGTGCGGCAGCAGGATCGCGCCGGGCACGGGCTCCAGCTCGTCCACGACCTCCTCCACGGTGACGACCGAGCGCGCGGCGGCGAGCACGGCCTCCTTCTGCGCGCCGACGATCCCCCACAGCTGCACGTTGCCGTGCCGGTCGGCGCGCTGCGCGTGGATCACGGCCGCATCGGGGTTGAGGGCGGCGACGGCGGTGAGCCGCTCGCCGGTGAACGGGCAGGTGACGGGTGCGATGGAGTCGGTGACGTCGACCAGGTCGGTCCCGGCGTACCCGCGCAGGACGGCGAAGGGCAGGCCGGAGGCGCCGGCCACGTACCGGTTCACCATGCCCGCGTGGGAGTGCTCCTCGATGGCGAGTTCGCGGGGCCAGCCGTGCTCGACGGCGTCCCGGAGCCGGTGGAGCGACCCGACGCCGGGGTTGCCGCCCCAGGAGAACACCAGCTTCGCTGCACAGCCGGCGCCGATGAGCTGGTCGTAGATGACGTCGGGGGTCATCCGGATCAGGGTCAGGTCGCGCCGTCCCTGCCGGATCAGCTCGTGCGCGGCCGCATGGGGGATGAGGTGGGTGAAGCCCTCCATCGCCACGGAGTCGCCGTCCCGGACGGCCGCGGCGAGGGCTTCGGGGAGGGCGGCCAGGACGGCCATGCGCCACCTCCAGGGGAGTTCGGTATGCGAACGAACGAAGCATACACGAACATCTATCGTTTTCCAACGGCCGCGAGTTCGCACCCCTTGCCTGGAATACCCGATCCCGATACGATGCAGGTGTTCACATGACGAACATCGATCCGCAAGACGAACACCCGGTACCCTCTCGGCCCTCCGCACGCTCTCCCCCACGCCGACAGGAGCGACGACGATGTCCACCGAACTCCCTTCCCCCGCCTCCCTCCTCGACCCCTCCATCTGGGACTCCGCGCGCTTCGACGGCGCCTGGCACCCCTCCCGAACGGTTCGCGCCGTGAAGGAGCCGGCCACCGGCGAGACCCTCGCCCACGCGGCCGCGGCGACCCCCGCCGACGTCGCCGCCGCGGGCCGCGCCGCCGCCGCGGCCCAACCCGCCTGGGCCGCAACCCCGTTCCATGCCCGCGCCGCGGTCCTGCGCCGCGCCGGGAACCTCTTCGAGGCCCACGCCGCCGAGATCCACGAGTGGCTCACCCGCGAATCCGGTGCCGTCCCGATGAAGGCCGGCTTCGAGACCCACGTGGCCGCGGCGGAATGCCACGAGGCCGCCGCGCTCGCCTCCTCCCCCATCGGCGAGCTCATCCCCTCCGAGTCCCCGCGCCTCTCGCTGGCCCGCCGCGTCCCCGCCGGCGTCGTCGGCGTCATCGCCCCGTTCAACGCCCCGCTGATCCTCGGCATCCGCTCCGTCGCCGCGGCCCTGGCCCTCGGCAACGCCGTCGTCCTCAAGCCCGACCCGCGCACCGCGGTCTCCGGCGGCGTCGTCATCGCCCGCGTCTTCGAGGAGGCCGGCCTGCCCCCGGGCCTCCTCCACCTCGTCCCCGGCGGCCCCGACGTCGGCGAGGCGATCGTCACCGACCCGAGCATCCGGGTCGTGTCCTTCACCGGCTCCACCCGCGCCGGCCGCGCCGTCGCCGAAGCCGGCGGCCGCCTCCTCAAACGCGTCCACCTCGAACTCGGCGGCAACTCCGCCCTCCTCGTCCTCGACGACGCCGACGTCGAACAGGCCGCGAGCGCCGCCGCCTTCGGCTCATTCTTCCACCAGGGCCAGATCTGCATGACCGCCGGCCGCCACCTCGTACACGAGTCGCTCCACACCGCGTTCGTCGAGGCCCTCACCGCGAAGGCCGAGGCCATGACCGTCGGCAACCCGTTCACCGACAAGGTCGACCTCGGCCCGGTCATCGACGAGCCCCAGCGCGCGAAGATCCACGCCCTCGTCGAGGCGAGCGGCACGGCCACCACCGGCGGCAGCTACGAGGACCTTTTCTACCGCCCTACGGTCCTGACCGGCCTCACCGACGGCACCCCCGCCTGGCGCGAGGAGGTCTTCGGCCCCGTCGCCCCTGTCCGCTCCTTCAAAGACCCCGACGAGGCCGCGGCGTTCGCCGCCGACTCCGAGTACGGCCTCTCTCTCGGCATCATCACCCGCGACGTCATGAAGGCCTGGGACCTCGCCGAGCGCATCCCCACCGGCATCGTCCACATCAACGACCAGACCGTCAGCGACGAGGCCCACGCCCCCTTCGGCGGCGTCCGCGCCTCCGGCACCGGCGCCCGCTTCGGCGGCCGCCCCGCCAACATCGAGGCCTTCACCGAAACCCGCTGGATCACCATGCAGTCCCGACCCGGCCCCTACCCCTGGTAGAACCCCAGCTCACCAACGTGACCCCGATCTCGCGCCCCACCCCGGGCCCGCCCGCCAACACTGTGTAAACTGGTCCCGGTTCCAAGGTCTACGACCTCTGGAACGCCAATCAAGGGGCTTTGGCGCAGTTGGTAGCGCGTTTCCATGGCATGGAAAAGGTCAGGGGTTCGAATCCCCTAAGCTCCACCATAGGGTTCGCACTTGAACCCTGACCCATGGGAAGAACGGCACCAGCCTCCGGGCAGGTGCCGTTTCGCCGTTCCCGGTCCCGGAACGCGATCAGCGGAGCGATGGACTCCGACACCCCGCCCCGGAGCACGCTGGCCCGTCGGTCAGCGTCGGCGTCCAGGTAAAGGCGGGTGAAGCAGATCGTGTTGAGGACCTTCCGCTCGTCCTCGGAGAACGACTCGTACAGCGCCCGGGGCCGGGCGAGCAGGTCGATGAACGGTGCCACCGTTGCGACCGCCTCGTCGAGCCGGGGCCGGTCTGCCTCGGCAAGCTGGGCCTCGACCGCGTCGCGTTGCGCCTTGATGCCCTGGATCTTCGCGGTGAGCTTCTCGGTGGGCCAGTCGGGGTCCCCGATCAGATCGAGCACCTGGTCCTCCAGAGCGGCGAGGCGCTTGCGCTCGCGCTTGAGGTTCCGCTTCAGTGCTGAGGTCGTCTCCGCATCGGCCCGCCCGACCCGCTCCAGTCCCTCTCGAGTGAAGGCGGCCTCGTTCGGCGACAGCGCGATGGTCGCGTAATGCGCGGCTACTGCCGACTCGACCTCGGCCACGGGGAACCGAGGCAGCTTGCACCCGTCGCCCTCGTTGCGGCCCATGCACAGGAAGTAGAAGTACAACCGCCCAGTCTTGGACTTGCCACGTTCGATGATGAGCCGCCGCCCGCACCGGGCACACCACACGAGGCCCTTCAGGTAGTGGTCCCACTTCCGCTCGCGGGTGCCGGCCCCGCGCTGGCGCACGAGTACTTCCTGCACCCGCTCGAACTGGTCGGCGTTGATCAGCGGCTCGTGCCGCCCCGGGTACTCAGCGCCGTTGAAGGACACGTACCCGAGGTAGTACCGGTCCCGCAGAATCTGCCCGATCTTGTGAATCGACAGCTCGGTCCCGGCCGGATACGTCTTGGTCGGCCGCGTCCGCAGTCCAGCGCTGACCGCCAGCTCCCGCAGCCCCTTGAACGAGAACTGCCCAGTCGCGTACCGCTCGAACAGCATCCGCACCAGCGGGCCGCGCACCGGATCAGGCACGACGGTCCGCACCTCGCGGCCCTCGACCATCTCGCGGACGTTCAAGTACCCGAGCGGTGCCCGTCCCGGCGTCCCGCCCCTCGCGGCCTTGGCTTCCATCTTGTAGGCGATGTCCTGGCCCGAGACACGCGATTGGTACTCGTTGAACCCGTCGACCATGTGCGCCATGAGATCCCCGGTAGGGGAGTCGTCGGTCGGGTCCTTCACCGACAGGATCGTCATCCCGAGGCCGCGCAGCTCCTTCTTCGTGAACGCCGCATCAGCGGTATCCCGGAACAGGCGCGAGCGCATGTACACGACGATGTAGGCGACATCGCCTTCATTGCGTACCCGCCCCATCATCTTCCGGAACGCGGGCCGCCCGTCGATCGAGCGACCGGACTTCCCGGGTTCGACATACTCGTCAGCCACCTCAAGGCCCATCCGCTCCGCGAGCGCCAGACACGCTTTCCGCTGGGCGGGGATCGAGTTCCCCTCCGGGTCGTAGTCGGTGTCCACCTGCCCCTTGGAGGAGACCCGCAGATACACCACAGCCCTGCCCGCAGCCCCTTGTCGCCCCGTTTTCCGCCCGTGCCCGGTCATGCCGTCGCCCCTTCACCATCGCCTGAATCGCTGTCAGGGGCCGCAGCACCGCCCGCATCGGCCTGGTCCCGTTCCCGGGCGACCCGGCGCGCAACACGCAGCAGCAGCGCCGCCAACTGATCGGTATCGATGACCTCCCGGCGCGCACCGGTGACCCGGATACGCCGATCCACCCGGCTCATCGAACCCACCGCCTGGCGGTAAATGTGCTGGTAGCAGCCCCATCGGCGACCGTAACGCGAACTCGTTGCAGATACGAGCATCGGGCACAGACGGGTGAACAGCCTCGCTCAGTCGGAAACCACTCGGGCTGCGAGAAGAAGGAAGACGACCAAATCAAAATGGGCGGCGAACCGTCGCTTCGGTCTCAGAGACCAACCAAGGTACCTGCTCGCCACCGAGTCGTCCAGCAATCCGAATGCAGGCACCCGCACCGACCCGCACGATGCGGGTACTGAATGCATCTTCTTGTCCGGTCGCCGCCTATCCGATGTACGGCTCGGATCGATCTGCAAGGCCGTGCGCAATGCGAAGCCGCATCGACGGATTGATGGGCAGACGGTCAAGCTCCTCGACGCCGATCCAGGCGACTCGGGTGGACTCCGAACTCGTCGCGATGCTGCCACCCGTCACGCGCGCTCTGAAGGCGATCGAGAACTGCTGGCGGACCTCGCCGTCCCCGTACTCGATCAGGTGCCCAGGATCGGTGTAGAGGCCGACGATGCCGGTGACCTCGACATCGAGTCCGGTCTCCTCCTTCGCCTCGCGCACTGCCGTCATGGCGATCCGCTCACCGAGATCATGCCCGCCGCCGGGCAGTGCCCAGTCCCCGTTGTCTGACCTCTGGATCAACAGCACCCGGCCCGCTTCATCGGTCACGAACACCACCGTTGAAGGAACGACACTGTTGGGTGCAGGGGCATCCGGGTTGTTGATGTGATCGATACGGCCCATACCTCACCTTGCCACGGACACAAGCCCGCTCGTTTCAGCACCGGTGGGGAACCAATGAAGACTTGAAGTTTTGCTGCTCAGTTAGATATAAGTCCGCCCAGCACCGAATTTTGAGCCCGATACCTCTGAACAGGTGTTCCACCGTTCTGTCAATACGCATCTCCATACGCTCCCCGAAGCCCGGCGACATGCGTACAGAGACGCGGGGTGGAACCTCCGGAGTGAACGGCACCCGCACCGCACCCGCACCGCAAGTCCACAGTCGCCTTGGCTCCACCATGAGTCGGGGGGTGTGGGGCCGCCGCCACCTCGGCGGCCCCACTAGGGGAGGGAAGGGCCCTATCGGCTGCCGTTCTCGGCAGCCCGGATCAGAATCGCCTCGCTCTCGCGCCGCCATCGGCGGCGTCGTTCGTCGGGCGTCCCCTTCCATCCAGGTCTGGTGACGAGCCCGCAGATCCGGCCCGCCTCGTGAAGCAGATCGGCAACCGGCGTCAACCCGTTCTCGGAGTTGACGACGCAAAGCACCGCATGCTCAGGCGCGCTCGTCGGCTCGACAGCGAACCGGAACCCGTCAAGATCGAACACCCCAGCGACGCTCGCGGGCAATGGTGTGGGCTGCGCAGGACGCTGCACCTCGGCGTGCCAGTCCGCGATCAGCGACGCGATGTGGCCACGCTGCTGCGACTTCCAGGCCGGAGTCTGCTCGTTCCACGGGACTCCCCACCGCACCTCGCGCACAACTCCACCCGCGTGCAGCGCGTACCCGATCTTCACCGGCTTCCCCAGGTAGTCGAGCCACACCGACGCGTACCCGGTCTTCCGCCGCGCTTTCAACGACAGCCGATTCCCACGTACCGTCTCCCACTCGCCCAGCACCTCGAACTCGGTGCGGTTGCCGGTGCGGCCGTCGACTCGTAGTCTTTGATCCGTCACCATTTCTCCTCGTCTGTAGATCTGGTGAGGCGGCCCGCCGGAAGCTTGGAACCCGAAGGCGGGCCGCACTTATTGCATCGACAGCGGACCTGCGAAGCGACAGGTCAACAGGTCGCCCGATTGAGGGACCGCCACCGACTGTTGTCTCTGTAGTGTGGATTGAGCCACGATGTAAGTGCCATATCTGGAGTGATTCCGTTTGATTCCATCCGGAGCAGATCGATGACAGCAGACGTGAACCGGCTTATCTTTGGGCGCGTAGTCCGATCGCTGCGCGAACGCGCCGAGCGCGGACGCATCGAGTTCGCGGAGGCATGCCACACCTCGCCCTCGCACCTGCGGAACATCGAGAACGGCCACAAGTCGCCGAGCCCCGCCCTGTTGGAAGACCTTGAGCGCGAACTGGACACGCAGGGACTGCTCGCGGACCTAGCGACCTGTGGAGAGAACAGCATGCGCCGACGGATCGTCCTGCAATCCCTCGCACTTCTGGGCGCAGCCATCCCCGAGGCTGCCTCCAGCGAAGGAACGATCGGCACCGCCCAAGTCGACGTCGTGCGATCGATGACCGCAACCCTCCGAGGCATCGACAGCCTCCACGGCGGCACTCACGCCAGCCACAGCATCACCGCCTACCTGCACAATGTCGCGCTACCGATGCTCGATCAGCCCCACACCAGCAAGCTCAAGACCGATCTCTTCTCATCCGTGGCCGAGCTTGCTCTCCTCGCGGGCTGGTCGGCGTTCGACGCCGGAGTGCAAAGCAGCGCCCGAGCGTGCTTCGCCCAGGCACTCAAACTCGCTGGCGAAGCCAACAACCCCGAACTCGCCTGCGAGACGACCATCGCGATCTCGAACCAGGCCGCCATCCTCGGCGACGGCCCACGAGCAGTCACTGCCGCACAAGCCGCCCTCGACGCTGCCGAATCAATCTCCAGCCCCGCTCTCAAAGGTGAGGCCCGTATGGCGCTCGCTCACGGCGAAGCCGTCAACGGCAACACCGCGACCGTCGCACGCCTCATCACCCAAGCAAGCCGCGACATGGACCGCGCCGATCGCCCCGACGGACCCGCTTGGATCAGCCACGTCGGCAACGCCTGGTTCGAGGGCCGCATCGCGCAATGCCTTCACCTCACAGGCGACCGCACTAACGCCGCAGCGGCGGCCGAACAAACCGCGGCAAACGCCCGGCCGCTTCCCCGGGGAAACGTTCTCAACCTCGGACACATGCCCTGGTCATGTTCGCGGCCGACCGCCCCGAAGAAGCAGCCATATACGCTGGCCAAGCCCTGAAATCCGCCGAGCAAGTCCAATCGGCCAGGGTTGAGGAGTACATGACCCGCCTGGAAGTCGCAGCCGCCCGCTACGACAGCCTCCCCGAGGTCGCCGACCTCCGCACCGCACTCTCGACGAGATAGGAACGCCCGTGAGAATCGGCATCACCGGCCACATGAACCTGACCCCCGCCACGGTCGAACTCGTCCGCACCACCCTGAAAACCGAGCTCGCCCAATACGACCCCACCGACCTCGTCGGAGTCTCCTGCCTCGCCGAAGGCGCCGACTCAATCTTCGCCCAAGCCATCCTCGACGCCGGCGGCCAACTCGAAGCCCTACTCCCCGCCCCCGACTACCGAGACACCCGAGTCAGCAAAGCCCACCTGCCAACCTTCGACGCCCTCGTCAGCCAAGCCCACAAGATCCGCTACATCGCCGAAGCCTCCTCGATGCAGGTCTACGCCCAGGCCAACACCACCATGATTGAGACCATCGACATCCTCTACGCAGTCTGGGACGGCAAACCCTCCACCAAAACGGGAGGCACCGCCGACGCCGTAGCCACCGCTCGCATAGCTGATATCCCAGTGAGTCTGATCTGGCCCAAAGGTTCAAGTCGCTTCTAGAAAGCTATGTTTACCTCTCGCGCATTGCCCGTCATAATCCAGATTTTATATCTCAAAGCATCTTTTTCTTACAGATTTATGCGCAGTACATGCAATTGATGCTGACTAGTCGACTGTCCCCTCGCTTGGCATCGACTTCGCTGCCTGGTCGTAAATTACACGCCTGTGAGTTCTCGTCAGATCACTTTGCGCCCATATCTAATATCAAGGTATCAATTGCATAAAGCAGATCGGTAGGCAATGAAAGCCTATGAACGCGTAAAAACGGGATCGCGGATTCAGGTCACCTACATCAGAAGCAACTTCAATGCGATTTGTGCACACAGCTTTCACTCATATGGGAGCTGAACACGCTTGATTCACAAGGGGTATAGTGGCCCACATGCAGAACGCACAACTCTCGGTTCAACCGATGAATCTCGGCACGCTCTATAACTTGTTTCACGACAACAAACTGCGAGTGAACCGCAGGTACCAGCGAAAGCTTGTTTGGACGGTAGAGGAGAAGACCAAACTTATCGACTCTGTGGTGAACAAGCTTCCAATCCCACTCATCTTGCTTGCGCAGCGCAACGTTGATGGAGTTGATTCGTATGAACTCATTGACGGTTTGCAACGCCTTGACTCATTCTTCTCTTTCATGGAGAACCAGTTTGCTTTCAATGGATCTTACTTTGACCTCAATACGATCGGGGACACTAAGAATCGATTGGATGCAGGAGAAGTTCAACAGCTCGAACCAAAAATGTCCCGTAGTTCGTCACTAGCAATATCGAACTATCAAATTCCTGTCTCAATTTATCGAGAGGCATCTACGTCGTCTATTGATGAAGTCTTTCGTCGAATCAATAGCGGAGGCCGCGGCCTAAGTTTGCACGAAATTAGACAAGCTGGTGCGACCGGATCTCTCGCGGATATTGTACGGAAGGTCAGTGCTTCAATTCGTGGAGACGGGACGTTTTCAGAGTCTGTATTGATGAAAGACATGGCGAAGTTGAGTATTTCCAGGAAGGAACTTCAGTACGGACTTGCTATCGAGAACGTGTTTTGGGTTCGACACGACATTATTGCTCCCGAGGATGTAAGGGCGTCCGGGGACGAGCAACTGGTTCTCGATCTGGTATTGGATGCAGTAATTCGACCATGGCCAACCAGCGGATGGCAGAACCGAGATATTGCATATGGGTTGCCAAGAAAGATTCAGTCAGCCTCAGCAGAAACAGCCAATATTGCAGTTGAGAAGATCGGAATTGATATTCTCCACCAACGGCTGACTGAAATTGTTCGTCTCATCGATGAGGTGATGAGGGGTAAGTCGCTCGGTCAGCACATGGTGAGGCTTGAAACCTATGAGAAAGGCACGCAGCGGCAGTTCCAGGCGATATTTACTGCACTCTACGAGTTGATGTTTGAGCAAGATATGCTTCCACGCTCGCATGAAGCAGTATTCGACATATTGAATGGATTCTGGAATCGCAAACTTTCGATCCCAACTGGCGGCAGTGCCTGGGGAAAGGATACTAAGGCACAACTTTATCCGAAGGTTCGGAAGGAACTTCGGAAGGCATTCTACCAGCAGCGACCGCGCCGAAGTGCTGAAGCACTGAATTCAAGGCTGTATATCGAGAGTCTTCTTAATGGTTCCATCTCTGAAGAACCCTTGGTGGAACTGAAGCAAGGTTTCTGCGTTTTTTCAGATCCCCCGAAGGAGAATACAAAGCTATTCGAGGAGATTTTGCAAACTGCAGTTGCAATGGCAAACCAAGGTGCAGATTCTGAGGGATTGATTCTCATCGGTGTATGCGATAAGCCTTCTGCTGCAGCGCGAGCCCGTGATTTGTTTGGGGTCGAAAGCCTCGAGATTTTCGGCCATCTTATATTGGGCACCAAAGAACAGATTGAGTTTCTTGGATTTGATACCGATGGCTGGTGGAGAAAATGGAAAGATCAGATTCTCGCCTCTACCAAGATTTCAAGACCGTTTGCAAACGAACTTGCTTCCAGCTTCAAGCCTATTGTTTGCGATGGGCGCATTCTATGGGAGTTGAGGCCGAAGTCTCTAGGGAAGCCAATCACTTACGATGGAAGATTTTTCATCAGATCGGGCCCGTCCACTCACGAGTTTTCGGCTGACG
The DNA here is from genome assembly GCF_039531525.1 of Glycomyces endophyticus. NCBI lineage: Bacteria > Bacillati > Actinomycetota > Actinomycetes > Glycomycetales > Glycomycetaceae > Glycomyces > Glycomyces endophyticus. The sequence goes on along the minus strand of NZ_BAAAQF010000002.1, from coordinate 424,573 downwards.
AATTCCTTGAGATTGTAACTCCGAGGTTCTCCAAGCTCGTACCCTAGGAAGATCTGGTTGAGCTCGAATTAGGCAATCTGCAATATCCTTCAATTCTATTGGCTGCAGTGTGAGGAGCGCGTATTTGGGACTGATCCCTGGCGGCCATTGGTTAGCTTAGCTTGTCTGGCTAGCTTTCGCTCATTTCCATTCTGAGTAGACGCTTGATGCTGGAGAGGCTGAGGTTGTGGTGGGTGGCTAGGTCTTGTTGGCGGGCTCCTGCTTGGTAGGCGGCGACGATGGCTGCGCGGGTTTCTGGTGTTAGGCGGCGGGATAGGGCCCAGGGGCGGGGTTCAACCTGTTGCGGGCGTGAGGGTTCAGGGTCAGGATCTGCGGGCGTGGGGATGGGCAGGGTTGAGAGCTGGTTGGCGTGGGTTCTGACCTGCGGGGATGCTTGCCAGTAACGTGAGGCAATCTCCACCAGCGGGTCGCTTTTCGAACAGGTGGCCTTTGAAGACCTGGTAGACGCCAGCGGAAGTTTCTTCCGCTGGCGTTTTTCGTTTCCGCGCAACAGGTCCACGATGTCGTGCTCTTCACCGACGACGGCTATCTCAGCGGCTTGGACCCGAACTACGTGTCTGACGAGATCCCCGCGGGCTGGCCCGACCCTGCACTGCTCGAACCCGAGCCTCGTCGGTCTTGATACTTAGCTCTTGCGCTAACCATGGATTCATGTAACACTTTTCCTTATGGCTAAGTATCAGGCGACCGGTGCACCAGTTCTCAGTCTTCTGGAGAGCGGGGCGATGCAGTGAAGATCGCCATCACGCAGTTCCTCACGCTCGACGGTGTCTCACAGGGACCGGGGTCAGCGGCCGAAGATTCGAGCGGCGGGTTCGATCGGGGCGGCTGGTTCGTGCCGTATATCGATGAGGCGTTCGTGCGCGAAGCCTCCGACTGGCTCGATCTCGCCGACGGGCTGCTGCTGGGGCGCCGCACGTACGAGGCGTTCGCCCGCGACTGGCCCGGTATCGCCGAGCCCGATCCGTTCACCGCGCGTATGAACTCGCTGCCGAAGTACGTGGTGAGCAGCACGCTCGAGCGGGGGGACTGGAGTCCGACGACGGTGCTCGGCGAGGACTTCGCCGAGGCGCTCACCGCGCTCAAGGCGGGTCCTGGTCGCGAGGTGCAGGTGCACGGGAGCGCGCAGCTGGCCGCCGCTCTGCTCGACCTCGGCCTGGTGGACACGCTTCGCCTCGCGGTCGCACCGGTCATCGTCGGCAAGGGGCGGCGCCTCCTCACCGGGCGCGTCGACGCCGGGCTGCGCCTCGCCGGACAGCGGACGACGCCGTCGGGCATCACGATCCTCGAATACGAGGTCACCGGCCCGGCCCCCTTGGCCGACTACGAGGGCGTCCCTCAGTCGGCCTGAGACGGCCGGGGCACTCCTGCTGGGGCCGGGGGCCTATCGGTCGTCGAGGTGGAGGAGGCCTCTTCTGAAGCCGGTGGCGACGGCGGCGGCGCGGTCGTTGACGCCGAGTTTGGCGTAGAGGTGGAGGAGGTGGGTCTTGACGGTGGCCTCGCTGAGGAAGAGGCGCTTGGCGGTCTCGCGGTTGGAGCAGCCTTCGGCGATGAGGTGGAGGATCTCGAGCTCGCGGTCGCTCAGGGTCTCCTGGGGGGTGCGGACCTGGCTCATGAGGCGGGCGGCGACGGTCGGGGAGAGGACGGCCTCGCCGCGGGCGGCGGTGCGGACGGCCTTGACGAGGTCGGGGCGGGCGGTGTCCTTGAGGAGGTAGCCGGTGGCGCCCGCCTCGATGGCGGGGCGGACGTCCTGGTCGGTGTCGAAGGTGGTCAGGACGAGGACCTTGATCGGGAGGCCGGTGCGGGCGAGTTCGCGGATGGCCTCGACGCCGCCCATGACGGGCATGCGGAGGTCCATGAGGACGACGTCGGGGCGGAGGGCCTTCGCCATGGCGACCGCTTCGGCGCCGTCGCCGGCCTCGCCGACGACGTCGAAGCCGGGTTCGGCGGTGAAGATGCCGCGGAAGCCGTCGCGGACGACGGGGTGGTCGTCGGCGATGAGGAGGCGGATCGGGGTGTCGGTCATGCGCGGGCCTCTTCGGTGTCGCCGGCGGGGATGCGGTCGAGGGCGGGGACGGTGGCGGAGACCGCGGTGCCCTCGCCCGGTGCGGACTCGACCGCGAAGGTGCCGCCGAGGCGCTCGACGCGGCGGCGCATGCCGCCCAGGCCGAAGCCGCCGCCGTCGGCGGCGCGGGCGGGGTCGAAGCCGCGGCCGTCGTCGAGGACGTCGAGGGCCACGACGTCGTCGATGTAGGAGAGGGTGACGCCGACGCGCGAGGCGTCCGCGTACTTCCCGGCGTTCGCGAGGGATTCCTGGGCGACGCGGAGCAGCGTGCCCTCGACATCGGGGTCCATGGGCCGGAACGTACCAGTCACGTGGAGCGCCACGGGAATCCCGTGGAGGTCCGACCACTGGTCGGACACCGACTCGAGCGCCTCGGGCAGCGAGGCCGCTTCGAGCTGCGCGGGGCCGACGGCGTGGACGGTGCGGCGGGCCTCGGCGAGGTTCGCGCGGGCGAGGCGCAGGGCCTTGTCGACGCGGGGCCGCCAGTCGGGTTCGTCAGGGGCCGCCTGGAGCTGGGCGATGATCCCGGCGAGGCCCTGGGCGAGCGTGTCGTGGATGTCGGCGGCGATGCGCTGGCGCTCGTCCAGGATCCCGGCCTCGCGGGCCTGGACGAGCAGTTGAGCGTGGAGGCCGGCGTTCTCGGCGAGCGCGGCTTCGAGGCGTTCGACGGTGCGCTTGCGTTCGGCGCTGCGCTCGGTGGTGACGTCGCCGACGAAGCTGAACATGACGACGAGGCCGGTGATCGCGACGGTGAAGAGGACGAAGGTGAGCGCCTCGGCCGTGTCGGCGGGGATCCCGGTGTAGGCGGCGACGCTGACCGCGGCGGTGGCCGTCACGCCCGCGAACTTCCACGGGCCCTTGAGGAACCACCACGAGTGCAGGTAGCCGGTGAATCCGAAGAACGGCGCGAACCAGACGGCCTGGGCCCCGAGCGCCGCGATGAGGGCGACGAGGCCCGCGATGTAGACCCCCTGCCAGGCCGCGTCAGGGACGCGGGAGGGCTTGGCGGCCTGGAAGAAGCGCATCCAGGCCGCGGCGAGGGCGCTGGTGCCGAGGACCTGGAGCCGGTCGGTCCAGGACGCGTCCTCGGTGAGCCAGTAGAGGCCGAGCGAGATCGCCAGGAGCGCGTACGGCGCGAGCCGCATCTGGGTCTGGAGCCGCCGCTCCCAGCGGTCGAGCCGCCCGGTCGCACCCGCCATGTCCTACTCCCATCGGAAGCAGCGCGCCGCGATCGCGCTGATGATCACCGTGTACACGGCCAGCAGGATCAGCGGCAGGAGGTCGGGGGTCTGGCCCGCCCAGGCCTGGGCCAGGCCTGCTCTGAACGCGCCGAGGGGGGTGTACTCGCCGATGCGGGCCAGGCTAGCAGGCATCTGGGCCGTCGGCTGGATGAGACCGGCGAGGTAGGCCATGGGGAAGTACAGGAGGACGCCGATCCCGTTGGCGGCCCGGCCGTTCGGGGCGAGGGCGGCGATGAGCAGGCCGACCGCGAACATCGCGGCGGTGCCGAGGGCGAGGACGAGCGCGACCGGGAGGACCCGGGAGGGGAGCTGGATGCCGAGGACGCCGCCGGCCACGGAGAGCTGGAGGGCGGTCGCGACGGCCAGGAGCACCACCTGGAGGAGGAGCTGGACGGTGAGGAGGCTGCCGGGCCGGACCGGGGTGGTGGACAGGCGGCGGAGGATGCCGCGTTCGCGGTAGCCGGCGAGGGTGGTCGGCAGGAGGTAGAGGCCGATGAGGCCGACGGCGATCGACATGCCCATCGGGAGCAGGACCGTGTCGTCCTTCGGCGTGGAGGCGCCGAAGACGATCAGGAAGAACAGCGGGATGAGGATGCTGACGAGGGAGCCGGGCTCGCGCAGGAGCAGCTTGGTCTCGGTGTAGGTGAGCTTGGCGAGAGCGGTCATGGCGGTGCCTCCGGGGCGGTGGTTCGGTCGGGGGGAGATCGGGAGGGGACGGTCGCGTCAGTGGTCGAAGGGGCGGCCGGTGAGGGCGATGAAGGCGTCCTCGAGCGAGCGCTGGTCGATGCGCAGGTCGGTGACGAGCAGGTGCTCCTGGGCGAGGCGCGCGGCGACGGTCGTGGCGAAGTCGCCGGTGCCGGTGATCGTGACGTGCGCGCCGTCGCGGTCGAGCGAGGTGACCCCGGGGAGGCCGGCGAGCAGCGGCGCCGGGTCGGTGTCGCCGAGGAGCGTGAACCGCATCCGCTGGGGGCCGGCGTCGCCGCCGGCGATCCCGGACGGGGTGTCGAGCGCGACGACGGTGCCGCGGTCGATGACCGCGACGCGGTCGCAGAGCTCCTCGACCTCGTCCATGAAGTGGCTCACCAGGACCGTGGTGACGCCGCGGGCCTGGACGCGCTTGACGAGCTCCCAGGTGGAGCGGCGGGACTGCGGGTCGAGCCCGGTGGTGAGCTCGTCGAGGAACACGACCTTCGGGTCGCCGATCAGGGCGAGCGCGATGAACAGGCGCTGGCGCTGGCCGCCGGAGAGCTTCCCGAACCGGGTGCGGCGCAGCTCGCTCAGGCCCCACTCGTCCTGGAGCTCGCGCCAGTCGCGGGGGGCGCGGTAGAAGGAGGCGTACAGGTCGAGCGCCTCGCCGACCTTGAGGTTCTCGGGGAGCTGGGTCTGCTGGAGCTGGACGCCGACGTCCTCGCGGAGGGCCCGGGCGTCGCGGACCGGGTCGAGCCCGAGCACGCGGATGGTCCCGGCGTCGGGGCGGCGCAGGCCCTCGACGCATTCGACGGTGGTGGTCTTCCCGGCGCCGTTGGGGCCGAGGATGCCGAACACCTCGCCCTCCTCCACGGAGAACGAGACGTCCTCGAGGACGGTCCGGCCGGAGTAGGTCTTGCGCAGGTTCGCGACTTCGATGATTGCCATGCCTCAAGACTCGTCGTCCTGCGGCCCTGGCGAATCGACCCGCCGGCCCGGCCTGGCGCATCGATGTGCGGAGCGGGAATCAACCGGATGGTTGATGCGCGCCGGGCCGGGGTCGGCGTCGGGACCGGGCAGGGGCCGGCCAATGCGGGGCCGGGGAGGGTCCGCGCCGGATCAGACCGGGTCGGTTCGCTTCGGCGGCGTCGCCGCGGACCGGCGCGGGCGGGTCAGAGCTCCACCAGGTGGAGGTAGGTGGTGTCACCGTCTTTGGTCTTGTCCTGGACCCTGAAGAGGGAGCCCCGGTTGAAGAGCACCTCCTTCTGGTGGGAGAGGCTCGACTGGTCGGTGATGTCGCGGCCGCTCTTGCCGTCGATGGTCACCATGACGCCGTCCTTGCGCTCACCGCCGAAGGCGCCGGTGGCGATGGCCTTGAAGCGCTCTGCGGTCCGCTCGCTGGTGGAGGAGCTCATGAACGCGTGGTCGTTGTAGAAGTCGCCCTTCTTGAGCTTGTCGACCCACTCGCCGCCGGGGGCGCCCCGGTAGGTGCGGCCGTCGTGCTTCGGGAGCTCCTCGAGGCGCTCGGAGACGTCCTTGGTGAGGTCGTTGAAGCGCTTGCGGTCCGCTTCGCTGTAGTCCTTCTTGTTCACGGTGCGCAGGTACTTGTTCAGCGCGTCGCTGTCGTCGGAGTAGACGGTCAGCGGGTCCTTCTTCGGCGGCGCGTCGGCCGGGGTGTCGTCGCGGCCCTTGCCCTTGCGGTCCTTGGGGGACGGGGCGCGGAAGGCGTCGACGTCGTCGATGGTCCTGGTGAGGAGCTTCGCGGCCCCGTCCGGTGACGAGCTTCGGCTTCTCGGAGGCATGGGGGTTCCCGTCGTTCAGCGCTTGCGGACGAGGGGGACGTTACCGGAGAACGCTCCCACGCGCGGTCCCGGACATGCCCGCGCCGCAAGGGATCACGAGGTCGCGGCCGGTCGGTGGCTCAGGTTCCGGCCGGTCGGTTACTCAGGTCCCGGCCCGGTGGCGGGGATCGTCGGCGGGGGTCGGGTACAGGGGCGGGCGGCCGTGGACGGCGGCCTCGGGGCGGAGCTCGAAGTGCCACGGCTCGTTGCCGTAGATCCGGCACAGGCCGTAGGCGGCGCCGCGGGCGTCGAGCCAGGCCTGGGCGGCGGCGGGGCCGAGGTCGACGGCGAGCCCGGCGACGTGCGGAGACGTCTCGGGGGTGGAGACCCAGCGGGCGGCGGCCTCCTCGGAACCGTGGTGGGCGACGGCCTCTCGTCGGAGCCGGCGCTGGTAGTCGGCGTTGCGCCAGCCGCTGTTGACGGTGAACGCGACGCCGTCGGCGGCGGCGTCCGTTGCGGCGCGGCGGAGCGCGGCCAGGAGCGGCGCGTCGAGGTTGGCGACACCGGGCACGTCGTCGTCGAAAACGCTGGTGCCGTAGGGGATCGCGCCGTCCTCGAGGCCGAGGCCGCCGCGGTCGCGGATGCGGAGGAGCCGGTAGCCGAGGACGCGCGCGACCGCGTCCAGGGCCGGCAGGACGGCGGCCGCGGCCCGCCCGCGGACGCGGTGGACGAGCGGGACGGCGGGTCGGCCCGCGCGGCCGGGCGCGTCCTGGGACTGCTGCCGAGGGCGGTCGGGGCGGGAGCCGGTGCGAGCACGGGGGTCGGCGGAGCCGTCGGCGAGAGGGCCCGCGGCCTGACCGCGGTGGTCCGCGGCCTGACCGCGGTGGTCCGCGGTCGGATCGGGGCGGTCCGCGGTCAGGCCGCGGCGGTCGGCGGGCCGGCTTCCGCGCGGCTCGGCTCGGCCGCGGTCCGCGGCGGTCTGTGTGCGGGCGTCGGCCGCTTCGGTTCGGGTCATGCGACCAGTGAACGGGGCGCGAGGTCGTGAGGCCGTATGCGGATTTCGATATGCGGGCGATATGCCCGGACTCGTACCATCGGGGCCATGCGAGTACTGGTCGTCGAGGACGAGCCCTTCATGGCGGAGGCCATTCGGGACGGGCTGCGGTTGGAGGCCATCGCGGCCGACGTGGCGGGGGACGGCGACACCGCGCTGGAGCTGCTGAGCGTCAACGCGTACGACATCGCCGTGCTCGACCGGGACATCCCCGGGCCGTCGGGCGACGAGGTCGCCCAGAGCATCGTGGCCTCCGGGAGCGGCATCCCGATCCTGATGCTGACGGCCGCGGACCGGCTCGACGACAAGGAGAGCGGGTTCGGGCTCGGCGCGGACGACTACCTCACCAAGCCGTTCGAGCTGCGCGAGCTGGTGCTGCGGCTGCGGGCGCTCGACCGGAGGCGGGCGCACAGCCGGCCACCGGTGCGCGAGATCGCGGGGCTGCGGCTGGACCCGTTCCGGCGCGAGGTGTTCCGGGACGGCCGGTACGTCGCGCTCACGCGGAAGCAGTTCGCGGTTTTGGAGGTGCTGGTCGCGGCCGAGGGCGGGGTGGTCAGCGCGGAGGACCTGCTGGAGCGGGCGTGGGACGAGCACGCCGACCCGTTCACGAACGCCGTCCGGATCACCGTGTCCGCCTTGCGGAAGCGCCTCGGCGAGCCGTGGGTCATCGCCACGGTGCCCGGCGTCGGGTACCGGATCGAGGCCGGCGGGGACGGACGTGACGAGAGCGGAACGGCCCGCGCGGGAGGGGACGGCCGGACCGACAGAGCCGACGGTCCGGACGGTGCGGGAACGACCGCCCGTGCCTAGGCGCCGCGGGCTGAGCGTCCGCATGAAGCTGACCCTGAGCTACACGGGGTTCCTGCTGGTCGCCGGGGGTCTGCTGCTCGCGCTGGTGTGGCTGTTCCTGCTGCGGTACGTGCCCGCGGAGGCGATCTCGATCCGGGGCGACTGGGAGAACGGGATGCGCGGGCCGGGGACGTTCATCCCCGGCCGGTACGACCTGTGGCGGGCGTTCGCGCCGAAGGCGGCGATCCTCGCGGTGTTCCTGCTGGTGCTCGGGCTCGGCGGCGGATGGTTCCTCGCCGGGCGGATGCTCGCGCCGGTCGCGCGGATCACCGAGGCCACGCGCACGGCCGCGGGCGGCTCGCTCTCGCACCGCATCCGGCTGCCGGGCCGCGCCGACGAGTACCGGGAGCTCGCGGACGCGTTCGACGCGATGCTCGCGCGGCTGGAGGCGCACGTCGCCGAGCAGCAGCGGTTCGCCGCCAACGCCTCGCACGAGCTGCGGACGCCGCTCGCGATCACGCAGACCATGCTGGAGGTCGCCCGCAGCGACCCCGGCCAGGAGGTCGGGGAGCTCGTCGAGCGGCTCCACATCGTCAACGCGCGCGCGATCGAGCTCACCGAGGCGCTGCTGCTCCTCAGCCGCGCCGAGCAGCGGTCGTTCGCCCGCGACCGCGTCGACCTGTCGCTCATCGCGGAGGAGGCCGCCGAGACGCTGCTGCCGCTGGCGGAGGGGCGCGGGGTCGAGATCCGGACGTCGGGGGACGTCGCGCCGGCCGTCGGCTCGCACGCACTGCTGCTCCAGACGGCGGTGAACCTGGTGCACAACGCGATCGTGCACAACCTCCCCGAGGGCGGGACGGTCGAGGTGACGACCGGGCTCGGGCCGGACTCGGCGCAGTTCACGGTCGAGAACACCGGGCCGCGGCTCACCGCGCCGCTCGTGGCGACCCTGACCGAGCCGTTCCAGCGCGGCACCCGCCGCATCCGCGCCGACCACGCCGGGGTCGGCCTGGGCCTGGGCCTGGCGATCGTCAAGAGCATCGTCCAGGCGCACGACGGCGTGCTCCTGCTGGAGGCCCGCGAGGAGGGCGGCCTCCGCGTCACGGTGGCGCTGCCGCCGCAGCGGTGAGGTCGCGCAGGAACCGCGACGACACTCCTGTCTGGACGGTGTATCCGCGGGAGGCGTAGAACGCGTGCGCGTCCTCGCGGCGGTCGGCGCTGGTGACCTCCATGCGGACGCAGCCGCGTTCGACCGCGAACGCCTCGGCGGCCGCCACGAGCGCGCCGCCGACGCCGCGGCCGCGGGCCGAGTCGGCGACGACGAGCGCGACGATCCGGCCCCAGGAGCCGGCCCGTTCGAAGTAGGGCGCCGCGTGCACCGCGATCACGCCGGCGACCTCGCCGTCCGCGACGGCCGCGAACGCCTCGCTCAACGGGTCCGCGGCCCACGCCCCGATGCGGGCGGCGGCCGCGGCGGCGTCCTGGGGGTAGCCGAGACCGCTCAGGAGCGCCGCGACGGCAGCGGCGTCGGCGGCCCGCGCCGGGCGGACCTCGATCGTTCCGTTCGCCATGGCGCTCAACGCTCCTCGATCGGGAAGTCGAAGTACGTGTCGGGGTACGGCTCGTCCTCCAGCGTGTAGTGCCACCACTCCCACGGGTACGCCCGGAAGCCGCAGTCCTCCATGATGGAGCGCAGCAGGCGGCGGTTGGCGGCCGCGGCCGGGGCGACGCCCGGCGCGCCGTGGTGCGAGACGGGGTCCATGAGGTCGTGGCCGCCGCCCGTCGCGGCGAGGGCGCCGGTGTCGAGGTGGAAGAGGGTCAGGTCGACGGTGCCGCCGCGGCTGTGGCCCGAGCGCACGGCGATGTAGCCGCGCTCGACCATCTCGGTGCGGGCGATGTTCGGGTGGTGGCGGGCCTTCGCGGCGCCGTCCTCGGGTTCGGCGGTCCAGCGCAGGAACCGGTCGACGGCGCGCTGCGGCCGGTACGCGTCCCACAGGTGCAGGCCGAAGCCGAGCGGCCGGGCCTTCTCGGCGGCGGCGGCGAGGGCCGCGCACAGGGCCGTGGTGCCGACGATCCGGTTCGCGCGGTAGCCGTCGACGGGCGCGCCGGTGAAGTTGCCGGCGGTGGCGTACACGGCGGTCCAGCGGACGCCGGGGACGTGCTCGTCGACGAACACGAAGTCGGGCGGCGGCTCGGGACTCGGGGGATGCGGCGGCGTGCGTCTCAACGGTGCTTCTCCATTGCCAGCGAGATCATCCGGTCGATCACTTCGGCGAGCGGGATTCCCGCGGCCGCCATCATTCTCGGATAGCGGCTGTAGGAGGTCATGCCGGGCATGGTGTTGACCTCGTTGAGGACGGCGCGGCCGTCCGGGGTGAGGAACATGTCGACGCGGGCGAGGCCGGTGCAGCCGAGGGCCCGGTAGACGGCCTTCGCGGTCTCGCGGACGAGGTCGCGGGCGGCCGCGGGGATGTCGGCGGGGACGATGAAGGCCGAGTTCTCCGAGCCGGTCTCGGGTGCGTCCTCCTGGTGGATGCGGAAGAAGCCGTGCGAGAGCGCGATGCGGTCCAGCTCGCCGGTGAGCAGGTCGCCGCCGTTCCCGAGGATCGCGCAGCCGATCTCGTCCCCTGCGACGGCCTCCTCGACGAGGACCTTCGCGTCGTACCGCCGCGCGGCCGCCAGGGCGGCCCCGAGGTCCTCGGCGCGCTCGACCTTGGTGACGCCGAAGGAGGAGCCGGAGCGGGCGGGCTTCACGAACACCGGGTACGGGAGCGATCCGGGGTCGACGGCGTCGCCGTCCCAGGCGTTCGGCGTCGCGAGCCCCGCCGCGTTCGCGACGGTGTACGCGAGGGACTTGTCCATGCACACGGCGGAGCTCTGGACGTCGCAGCCCGCGTACGGGATGCCGGAGCACTCCAGGAGGCCCTGCACCGCGCCGTCCTCGCCGAGGCGGCCGTGGAGGATCGGGAGGACCGCGTCGAGGCGCACGTGCTCGTACTCGCCGTCGCCGAGGACGAGCAGGCCGGGGGCCTTCGGGTCCGGGGAGAGCACGGCCGGGCGGTGGTCGCCGGCCTCCCAGTCGGCGGCGGGGCCGTCGCACAGCCGCCAGGCGCCGTCCCGGGTGATCCCGATGTAGCAGGGCCGGTACCGGTCCGTGTCGAGGTGGCGCGCGACCTCCTGCGCGGACTTGACGGAGACGGGGTGCTCTTCGGAGACGCCGCCGAAGACGACGCCGATGGTGAGCCTATCCATGGCGGGTCCCGCTCTCGAAGTTCAGGCAGTCGGCGATTGACTGCTCGACGGTGTCGCGCAGCGCGCGGTCGGTGTAGTAGGCGGTGTGCGGGCTGACGATCGCGTTCGGGAGCTCCTGGAGGCGCAGCAGCGCCTTGCTCTCGACCGGCTCGTTTCGGCGGTCGGCGTAGAAGACCCCCTCCTCGCCTTCGACGACGTCGAGCGCCGCGCCGCCGAGGCGGCCGCCCTCCAGGGCCGCGAGGAGCGCCTCGGTGTCGACGAGCGGCCCGCGGCCGGTGTTGACGACGACCGCGCCGGGCCGCAGCAGTGCGATGCGGCGGCGGTCGAGGAGGTGGTGCGTGCCGGCGTCGAGCGGCGTGTGGAGGGTGACGATGTCGCTGCGGCGCAGCAGCTCGTCGAGCGGCACGTGTTCGGCGGCGGTCTCGGGCCGGCGGTCGTGCGCGAGCACGCGGCACCCGAATCCGCGGAGCCGGGCCGCGACCGCGGACCCGATCCGGCCGGTCCCGACGACGCCGACGGTGAGGTCGCGCAGCTCGCGGCCGCGTGTCTCGTGGAGCCGGTAGTCGTGGACCTCGGCGCGGAGGACGATCGGCTTCGCGTGGCGGATCGCCATGAGCATCAGCATGATCGTGTAGTCGGCGACGCTGTCGGGCGAGTAGGCGACGGTGCCCACCCGGATGCCGACGCGCTCGGCGTACTCCACGTCGACGTGGTCGAAGCCGACGCTGCGGGTCGACACGAACGCGACTCCGGCGCGGCTCAGCGCGCGGAGCACGTCATTGGCGACACGGGTCTTGTGGCCGATGCTGATGCATCGGTTCCCTTGCGCCAGTGCGATGTTCGCTTCGGACACGGGCTCGGCCGCGATCGTCGGCACTACGCCGAAACGCGGCGCGAGCGCCTGGAAGAGCGCGGCCTCGTCGCTGCCGCACCCGTACACGGTGATGCCGGTCGGCGGGCCGTGCGGTTCGCTGTCAGTCATGCGCCCAGTGAAGGCGGGACGGTGTTGTGGGGGCGTATGGGGTTTTCGATATGCGGGCGATACGGTCCGGCCGGGGGCGTATCGCCTGTGTATCGGGAAATCCGTACGCTCTCGCAACACGGCCGCGGCTTGTCTGGGCCGCATGATGAACGATGCACGAAACGGGTCCGGGGTGCGGACATGATCGCGATGCGGCTTGATGAGATCGCCGCGGTCGTGGGCGGCAAGGTCGTGAGCGGGGAGGTCGCGGACGGGAAGGCCGTCGGCGGCTGGAGCGGCGACTGCGGAGCGACGACGGGCGGGACCGCCGGAAGCGGTTCGGCCGGGAGCGGGCTCGATGAGCGGGCGGCGGCCGGTCGTGCCGGGGCCGAGTCGACCGGGACCGAGTCGGCCGAGAACGGGTCGGCGCGGAGCGGTCAGGTCGACTCGGTCCCGGTCGAGGACGCGGGTGCCGTCCTCGTGACCGCTCCGGCCGTGATCGACGGCAGGCGGTCGGAGCCGGGCGGGCTGTTCGTGGCGTTCGCGGGCGAACGGACCGACGGCCACGACCATGCCGGGCAGGCCGGGCGGGCGGGCGCGGTCGCCGTGCTCGGGTCGCGGCCGACGGCGCTGCCGACGGTGGTCGTGGACGACGCCCAGGCCGCGTTGCAGGTACTCGCGACCGAGGTCGTGGCCCGCATGCGCGACCGGCTGACCGCGGTCGCGGTGACCGGCTCGCAGGGGAAGACCAGCACGAAGGACCTGATCGGCGCGGTGCTCGCGACCGCCGGGCCGACCGTGACCGCGATCGGGTCGGCGAACAACGAACTCGGCGTGCCGATGACGATGCTGCGCGCCGATCGCACGACCCGGTACCTCGCGCTGGAGATGGGGGCGCGGCGGATCGGGGACATCGCGGCGCTGACGGCGCTCGTCGCGCCGGATGTGGCCGTGGTGCTGAACGTCGGGGTCGCGCACCTCACGTACTTCGGGTCGCGCCAGGCCATCGCGCAGGCGAAGGGCGAACTGGTGCGCGGGCTCGCGCCGGGCGGCACGGCGGTCCTCAACGCCGACGACCCGGCGGTCGCCGCGATGCGGGCGCTGACCGACGGCCCGGTGCTGACTTTCGGTACGGCGGCGCACGCTGACATACACGTGACCGATCTGGAGCTGGACCGCCTCGGCCGGCCGTCGTTCACCCTGCGGACCGCCGACGCCACGGCCCGGGTCTCGCTGCCGCTCGTCGGCGCCCACCAGGCTCACAACGCCTCGGCCGCCGCCGCGGCCGGCCTCGCGGTCGGCATCCCTCTGGAGGCGAGCGCGGCGGCGCTGGCCGGGGCGTCGCTCTCGAAGCGGCGCATGGAGTTGAGCAAGCTGCCGGGTGGCGCGGTCCTCCTCGACGACTCCTACAACGCCAACCCCGACTCGGCCCGCGCCGCGCTCGACGCACTGGCGGCGATCGAGGGCCGGCGCCGGTTCGCGATCCTCGGCGGCATGCTGGAACTCGGCGACGAGGCCGACGCCGAGCACCGCGCGATCGGAGCGTACGCGGCCGGGAAAGCCGACGTCGTGATTGCGGTCGGAGAGGAGGCCGCTCCCGCTGCGGCGGGGGCTGAGGCGGCGGGGGTGCGCGGCATCGCGCTGCCGGACAACGGCGCTGCGGCCGACTGGCTGCGCGGGAACGTCGAGTCCGGCGATGTGGTGCTGGTGAAGGGCTCCAGAGCGGCGGGCCTCGACGAGATCGCCGATGCGATTGCGGGACAGCGAGGTTGAGTAACTGGAGGTCTACGGCCCGGAGGAGGCGGACTCTTTACGGCGCGGGCGGCGAAGCGGAGAGCGGCGGGTTCGTGCTGGGGTGGAATGGGGATTCGAGGTGCCGAGTTCAGTCTCGGGGTTTGGGGGATCGGGCGGCCAGGAGGGAGGCGAAGCCGTCGAGGTGGCGGGCGAGGCTGTATTCGAAGAGGGCTTCGAGGTCGGTGAAGGCGTCTTCGGGGGCGGCGGCGAGGTGGGGGAAGTCGTGGTCGGAGATGACGTCGGCGGTGCGGGGGCGCTGGGTGCGGTGCCAGAGGGCGAGGCTGACGCCGGTCTCCTGCTCGGCTTCGGTCTCGGCGGCGACGGCGAGGGCGGCGGTGTTGACGAGCGAGTGGAGCGTGACGGCCTCGCGGACGCAGGTGCGCGGGGAGAGGCCGAGGCCGTCGAGGGCCCGGAGGGTCCACTCGGTGTAGGCCGCGAGGCCGGGCACGAGGAGCGGGCGGGTGAAGGAGATCGCGCGGGCGGCCCACAGGTGGCGGCGGTAGAGGTCCCATTGGCGGCGTGCGACCAGTTCGAGGTCGGCGCGCCAGTCCCCTGAGACGTCGGCGGGGAGGTCGCCGAGGCCGGCGATCGCCGCGATCATCTCGAGGAGGAGGTCCTCCTTCGTGGCGACATGGCGGTACAGGGACATCGGGCCGACGTTGAGTTCGGCCGCGACCCGCCGCATCGTGACCGATTGCAGCCCTTCGCGGTCGGCGATGCCGATGGCGGTGCGGCAGATGCCGTCGAGGCTCAGCGCGGGCGGCAGCAGGCCCCGGCGGGCCGCCCGGGACGCGACGGGGTCGGCGGCGCTCGGAGGGGTCGCGGCGGCGGTGCGGGAGGGGCGGCGGACCGCTTGGTCGCCGACGACCGTGCCGGAGCCGACCTTGGTGACGACCAGGCCTTCGTCCCGCAGCACGGCCATGACCCGGTTCGCGGTGGCGATCGCGACGCCCCAGCGCTGCGCGATCTGCCGGACCGACGGCACCCGGTCCCCCGGACGCAGGTCCCCCGCAGCGATGCCGGCCCGGAGCTCGGCGGCGATCTGCCGGTACGGGGGTTCGGCGGGTGTCGATGAGGACATTGCGGCCTCCGGTTCGGATGCGAGTGCGGAATCGGATCTCGGTGCGGTGCGGTGCGGTGCGGTGCGGTGCGGTGCGGTGCGGTGCGGTGCGGTGCGGTGCGGTGCGGTGCGGTGCGGTGCGGGCGATTGTGCGGATGATCCTGTGAGGTCGGGCGGCGGTGCGGCGATGCCCCGGGAGGTGGTCGCAGGACACGCGCCTTCGAGTTGAGGACCGGATGTGGCCCGTGGCCCGTGGCCCGTGGCCCGTGGCCCGTTCGCGTTCGCGTTCGCGTTCGCGTTCGCGTTCGCGTTCGCGTTCGCGTTCGCGTTCGCGTTCGCGTTCGCGTTCGCGTTCGCGTTCGCGTTCGCGTTCGCGTTCGCGTTCGCGTTCGCGTTCGCGTTCGCGTTCGCGTTCGCGTTCGCGTTCGCGTTCGCGTTCGCGTTCGCGTTCGCGTTCGCGTTCGCGTTCGCGTTCGCGTTCGCGTTCGCGTTCGCGTTCGCGTTCGCGTTCGCGTTCGCGTTCGCGTTCGCGTTCGCGTTCGCGTTCGCGTTCGCGTTCGCGTTCGCGTTCGCGTTCGCGTTCGCGTTCGCGTTCGCGTTCGCGTTCGCGTTCGCGTTCGCGTTCGCGTTCGCGTTCGCGTTCGCGTTCGCGTTCGCGTTCGCGTTCGCGTTCGCGTTCGCGTTCGCGTTCGCGTTCGCGTTCGCGTTCGCGTTCGCGTTCGCGTTCGCGTTCGCGTTCGCGTTCGCGTTCGCGTTCGCGTTCGCGTTCGCGTTCGCGTCGAACAGTACCATCCGATCGAGCTAGGTCACTTGCGCTTGCACTAGTACACTTCGCCGATTTATCACTTGTTTCCAAGCGAATCCATCTGGAACCGTTGTACGCATGAACGCTGATACAACGTACGCACCGGCCATCGGGCGGCCTGAGGTCGTCGCCTCGGTCCTCGCCTCCGCGTTCGGCGCCGATCCGTTCGCCGCGTGGCTCTTCCCCGATCCGGACCGGCGGGCCGCCTACCAGGACGGCTTCTACCGGTCGTTCCTCGACCACCCGGGGGCCGAGGCCTACCTGGCCGGCGGCGACACCGGGGCCGCAATCTGGGTGCGCCTCGGCGCGAACGAGTCCCTGCACCAGGACGGCCCTACCGCCGGGCCGCTCGCGCGGCTGTTCGCCGTCGGATCGGCACTGGCCCGGCGGCACCCGGTCGACCGGCCGCACCTGTACCTCGCGGTCATGGGCGTGGCCGCCGGAGCCCAAGGGCGCGGCATCGGGTCGGCGCTGCTGCGGCACCGGCTCGACCGGGCCGACCGCGAGGGCGAGCCCGCCTACCTGGAGGCCAGCTCGCCCGGCAGCCGGGCGCTCTACCTCCGGCACGGCTTCGCCGACCTCGGCGGGCCCGTGCAGGTCGAGGACTCGCCGCTCGTACAGCCCATGTGGCGCAACGCAACCACCGGCACCAGCCCCGCCGCGACCGCCACCGGCACTGCCGGGGCCGACATCGGCGCTGCCGCCGCCCGCACTGCCACTGCCGCTGCACCTGTCTCCACCGCAACCACTACCGCAACCGAGAACTGAGGAGTCGCCATGACCACTCTCACCCACGTCCCCACCGTCGTGCTCGTGCACGGCACGCACGTCTCGTCCTTCAGCTGGGTCGGGCTCACCTCCGAGCTCGCGCTGCGCGGCTACCGCACCGTCGCGGTCGACCTGCCGGGGCACGGCGTCGACGGGTTCTATCCGCAGTCGTACCAGGCCCCGCAGGACCTCCTCGCGCTGTCGAAGGAGCCGTCGCCGCTCGCGGGGTACACGCTCGACGACTACGAGGCGCACACGATCGAAGTCGTGCGCCGGGCGAAGGAGCACGGGCCCGTGGTGCTCGTGGGCTCCAGCCAGGGCGGGGTCACGCTGAGCCGGGTCGGGAACGCCGTGCCCGAGTTGGTCGACCACCTCGTCTACATGGCGGCGTACTGCCCGGTCGACCTGCCGAGCATGGCCGCGTACCTGGCCGAGCCGGAGAACGCGGGCAGCCTGATCGGCAAGGTCACCGCCGCGGTCGCGGGGGACCCGGCCGAGCTCGGGGTGGCGCGGGTGAACTGGCGGACCGCCGACCGGCGGCTGCTGGACGGCATCCGGGAGTGCCTCGCGGGCGGGTTCTCCGACGAGGAGCTCACCCGGGTGCTCAACCTGTTCCAGCCCGACGAGCCGGTCGCGATCCCCGTGGCGGAGACCAGGGTCGAGGCCGAGCGGTGGGGGCGCGTCCCGCGCACCTATGTGCGGTTCACGGAGGACCGGCTCATCCCGCCGGCGCTCCAGGACCGGTTCATCGCCGAGGCCGACCGGCTGACGCCGGGCAACCCGACCGAGGTGCACTCGGTGGCGGCGCCGCACGTCGGCCCGTTCCACCGGCCCGACGTGGTGGCGATCCTGGCCGGGATCGCCGAGCGCGCCGGACGGTAGGCGGGAAGGCTTGAAGGCAGGCGCGGACGCCCGGGGCACCGCCCCGGGCGTCCGCTGTTCCGAATCCCGTCGCCGGGGGTTATGCGTACGTCTCGAACTCGGTGATCTTCGGCGTGCCGGAGGCCGAGGTGATCACGAAGTTGATCTTCGTGAGGGACGTAGCGGTGAAGGTGATCGTGCCGGCCCCGGTGCCCGAGGCGAGGACCGCTCCGGTGCTGTTGTTGACCAGCTGCCAGTTGTCGATGTTGCCGATCGCGTCGGAGGCCTCACGGATGACGACCGTGTCGACCGTCTTCGCGGAGTCCCACTTGACGGAGATCCGCCCGGTGGTGCCGCTCGGCGACCAGTACGTGGAGGTGCTGCCGTCGATGGCGTTGCCGTAGCTGGTGCCGCCGCCCTTCGAGGTGCCGTCGGCGCCCGCGCCGAGGCTCAGGTTGGTGCCGGTGGTCGGCGGCGGGGTGGTGGTCGGCGGGTCCGTGGGGTCGGTCGGGTCCGTCGGCGGGTTCGTCGGCGTCTGGATGGAGCAGCTGCCGTCGGAGGTCTTCAGGCCCTTGTTCGCGCCCGCTGTCGCGGACACCACCGACGGGACGCAGTTGGCGTTGTCGAGGGTGTACGAGTAGGGGATGGAGACGGTGGTGGTGGAGGTCGGGTTCGGGCCGGCCGGGTAGTTGTCGGTGCCGGGGGACGACCAGGTCACGTTGTCGAAGACGTTGCCGCTGACCTGCCAGTAGCCTCGGAGATCGGTGTAGAAGGTGCCGATCGGGTCCTTGGAGTCCTCGAAGTAGTTGTTGTCGACCTTGATCTTCGCGCCGACGCGGGAGTTGATGCCCGACTCGACGATGCCGACGAAGTGGTTGTTGTAGCTGTGGGCGGTGCCGCCGCGCAGCAGCGGGATGCGCGAGTTCAGGTTCTGGTACAGGTTGTGGTGGTACGTGATGAAGCTGGAGTCCAGGTCGCTGTCGCCGGAGCCGACGAGGCCGCCGCGCTCGGAGTTGCGCAGGATGCTGTAGGACAGCGTCACGTACTTGGAGTCGTCCTTGAGGTCGAACAGGCCGTCGTAGCCTTCGGACTCGCCGCCCGAGGCCTCGAGGGTGACGTGGTCGACCCAGACGTTGCGGACGCCGTTCTCCATGCCGATCGCGTCGCCGCCGTTGGAGGTCGGGGAGCCCGACTTCTTGACGTTCTTGACGGTGACGTTCTGGATGATGATGTTGCTCGACTCGCGGATGTGGATGCCGATCTGGTCGAAGACCGCGCCCGAGCCGACGCCGAGGATCGTCACGTTGCTGACGCCCTTGAGGTCGATGAGCGTGTTGCCGACGTCGCAGCTCGAGCCGGACACGTCGGCGGTGTTGCCGTGGTTGATGGTGCCCTCGACCTGGATGATGATCGGCGTGCTCGTGCTGGCGCGGCCGCACAGGGCCTGGTTGATCTGGGTGCCCGTGGTGGCCCGGATGACCGAGCCGCCGGCGCCGCCGGTGGTGCCCCCGTTCTGGGAGGCGTAGCCGTTCGCGGCGTTGGTCTGGGCCGTGGCCGTGTTCATCGAGAGCGTGAGGCCGGCGACGGCCACGGCCATCGCGGCGGCGACTGTCCCGACTTTCAGTGCTAGCGATCGTCTCATCGCCGGCTCCTAAGGGGTAGGAATTGACATGTTTCAATGAGTCTAGGGAAAGCCCTTTCCTAAGGTCAAGAGTTTTGGGCAACCGATTGCACAACTTCGCGGAATTCTCGGCCGCACGCCCCTGAGCAGGGGTCGAGTCGGGAAGGTCAGGCCAGGCGCTCCAGGGCCTCGTCGGCGGAGCAGGCGTGGTCGTCCATCGCCGACCAGGGGTCGGCCTTGCGGACGAGGCGGCGGCGGATGCGGTCGGTCGTGTACCGGCCCGGGGTGGAGCGGCCGAGCTCGTCCCAGTCGAGCGGGGTGGCGACGGCGGCGCCGGGCCGGGCGCGCAGGGAGTAGGGCGCGACGAAGGTCTGGCCCTGGCCGTTCCGGTTGACGTCCAGGAAGATCCGGTCGCCGCGCTTGTCCTTGCGCTGCGCGGTGGTGAGCAGGTCGGGGTCCGCGGCGGCGAGGCGGTCGGCGATCGCCAGGGCGAGCTCGCGGACGGCGTCGAAGCCGGTCGTGCGGTCGAGCGGAGCCGCGACGTGGTAGCCGCGGCCGCCGGTGGCCTGGACGAACGGGGTCAGGCCGATCTCGGTGTAGACGTCGCGCAGGCGGCGGGCGACCCGGTGGAGGGTGCGGGGGTCGGTGCCGTCGGGCGGGTCGATGTCGATGACGAGCCGGTCGGGGTGCTCGAGGTCGTCGACGGTGGCGGGCCAGACGTGGAACTCGACGGTGGCCTGGTTGGCGAGGTAGACGAGGGTCGCCTCGTCGTCGCAGACCACGTAGTCGACGGCGCCGGAGTCGTTGTGCGCCGCGATCTTCTCGGTGGTGATCCACTCGGGGAAGTGGTCCGAGGCGTCCTTCTGGAAGAAGCCGCCCTCGCCGATGCCGTCGGGGTAGCGGCGCATCGTCAGCGGGCGGCCCGCGAGGTGCGGGAGCATCGCGCGCGCGACGGCGCGGTAGTGGTCGATGAGGTCGCCCTTGCTGACGTGGTCCTCGGGGAAGAGCTCCTTGTCGAGCCGGGAGACCTCGATGTCGCGGCCCTCGACCGAGATTGTCGGCATGCGGATGGCCCCTCTCTCTGTCATGCAGAGGTGTACCCGCAGGTCGAAGCGGTAAACGACCGCGACATCGGACCACCGCTAGGCGCCGGCCTCCTGCTCGGCGAGCGCGGCGAGCTGGTCGGCGACGGCGCCCCAGCCGTCGTGGAAGCCGAGCTTCTCGTGGCGGTCGCGGGCGGCGCGGTCGCCGTGGCGCACCAGGGCCCGGTACTCGGTGCCGTCGGGGTGGTCGGCGAGCGTGATCTCGGCGGTGAGGGCGACCGGCTGCGGTTCGGCCGGGCGCCAGGCGGAGTCGATCGCGTTGGTGAAGACGATGCGCTCGCCGTCCTCGACCAGGAGGAACGCGGCGTCCATGTGCGGGACGAACGTGTCGCCGTCCTCGCTCATGCTGGTGACCATCGGGCCGCCGGGCACGGCCTCGAAGCGCTCGACGCGCATGACCATCGGGGCGGGGAGCCACCACTGCTCGAAGCGGGCCGGGTCGGTCCAGGCGCGCCAGACGGTGTCGCGCGGGGCGCGGATGACGCGCTCGATGCTGAGGTCGAGTTCGGGATTCACTGCTGCTCCTCGGGATCGGTGACGAACTGCTCCAACCGGTCGGTGCGCGCCTCCCAGATCCGCCGCTGGTCGGCGAGCCAGTCGTCGACGAGCGCGAGGCGGTCGCGCCGGAGCGCGCAGGTGCGCACCCGGCCGGTCTTGGCGGTGCGGATGAGGCCGGTCGCCTCCAGGGTCCGCACGTGCTTCATGAAGGAGGGAAGGGTCATCGGGAACTCGCGGGCGAGGTCGCCGACGCTCATCGGGCCGCGCCCGAGGCGGCGGACGACCTCACGGCGGGTGGGGTCGGCGAGCGCGGTGAACACGCCGTCGAGCGCGGTGCCGTCGAGCGCCTCCGAATACTGTGCCATGAGGCTAAGTATGACGCGGGGACACGCTTAGCGCAAGGGCTAAGCGTTCGCTGTCTGACGATGAGCCGCGGCTCCACGAGCAGGCTGCGCGGCGGCGCCCGCGGGGCGCAGGCGTCCCCGGGGCCCGCGGAGGGGGCGGGTCCCGGGGACGCCTAGGGGTACCCCGTGACCGCGCCGGCCACCCCTGCGAACACGCCGCTGCCCAGGAGGAGCGCGCCGATGCCGAGCCCGGCGGCGAGGAAGGCCCACCCGGCGAGCCTGCGGCCGTTCCAGAACGAGAGCAGCGCGATCACCACGGGCCCGACGGCCGCCACGACGACGGCGACGAGCAGGACCGCCAGCCGGAGCTGCGAGACCCAGGACGACTCGTTGTGGTCGTTGCCCGAGGTGCCGACGGTCCATCCGACCGCCGTGACCACGATCCACGCCAGGATCGCCAGCGGCTCGGCGGCGGCGCGGAGTCCGGTGAGGACGGGTCGCTCATGTGCCATGGGGCCGAGGTTATCGGCCCCGTGCGAGGTCAGGCGGCGGCCGGGACGGCGCGCTCGCTCGGGCCGGTGTACGCCGACAGCGGCCGGATGAGGGAGTTCGCGTCGAGCTGCTCGATGATGTGCGCGGTCCAGCCGGTGATGCGGGCCATGACGAACAGCGGCGTGAACATGGGGATGTCGAAGCCCATGAGGTGGTAGGCGGGCCCGGCCGGGAAGTCGAGGTTCGGGTGGATGCCCTTGGCGTCCAGCATCGCCGACTCCAGCTCCTCGTACATGCGGACCCACTTGCCGCCGCCGGTCAGGGCGGCCATGTCGACGAGCGCGGCCTTCATGGTCGGCACGCGCGAGTCGGCGTCCTTGTAGACCCGGTGCCCGAAGCCCATGACCTTCTCCTTGGCGGCCAGGCGCTCGGCGAGCCAGTCGCGGGCGAGCTCGGGCTCGCCGATCTCCAGCATCATCCTCATGACGGCCTCGTTCGCGCCGCCGTGGAGCGGGCCCTTGAGGGCACCGACCGCGGCGGTGACGGCCGAGTACATGTCCGAGAGGGTGGAGGCGACGACGCGGGCGGTGAACGTGGAGGCGTTGAAGGAGTGCTCGGCGTACAGGATCATCGAGACCTCGAAGCAGCGCAGCACCTCCGGGGCCGGGACGGCGCCGAAGCACATGTGGAAGAAGTTCGCCGACCAGCCCAGGGACGGGTCGGGCGCGATCCGCTCCAGGCCGCGGCGCCTGCGGTGCGCGTGAGCGATGACCGTGGGCAGCTTCGCGAACAGGGCCTCGGCCTTGGCCTGGTTGGACTCGCGCCGGTTGTCGTCCTCGCTGGGGTCCTCGGCGCCCAGGCACGAGACCGCGGTGCGCAGCAGGTCCATCGGGTGGCTGCTGTCGGGGACGCGGTCGATCACGCCGATCGTGGACCGGGTGACCTCCCGCTGCGCGCGCTCGCGGGCGCAGAACGCCGCGAGCTGCGCGGCGTCGGGGAGCTCGCCGTACCAGATGAGGTGCGCGACCTCCTCGAAGGAGCGGGAGGCGGCGAGCTGCTGCACCGGGTAGCCGCGGTACGTCAGCGACAGGGTCTCGGGCACGACCTCGGAGATCGCGGTGGTGTCCGCGACGACGCCGGCGAGGCCCTTGCGGATGTCACTCATGATGCCCTCCGGGGACGTCGAAGTTGAACAGCTCCTGGTCGAACTCGTTGTAGGAGGCGTAGTCGACCAGGTCGTAGAGGCGGGCGCGGGTCTGCATCCGGTCGACCACGGACGCCTGGGTGCCCTCGGACCTGAGCGCGGCGAACAGCTCGTCGACCGCGCCCATGGCGGCGCGCAGGCTGGAGACCGGCCAGATCACGAGGTTGTAGCCGAGGTCCTCGAGCTGCCGGGCGGTCAGGTTCGGGGAGGCCCCGAACTCGGTCATGTTGGCGAGCAAGGGGACGTCGACCGCGGCGCGGAAGGCCGCGAACTCGGCCTCGTCGCGCATCGCCTCGGGGAACACCATGTCCGCCCCGGCGTCCACATAGGCCTTTGCACGGTCGATCGCGGCGTCGAGGCCCTCGATCGCGCGGGCGTCGGTGCGGGCGCAGACCACGAAACCGGGGTCGGTGCGGGCCTTCACCGCGGCCGCCACGCGGCGGACCATCTCGGCGGCGGGCACGACCTGCTTGCCGTCGAGGTGCCCGCAGCGCTTGGGGTTCACCTGGTCCTCCAGGTGGCACCCGGCGAGCCCGGCGTCCTCGAACGACGCGATCGTGCGCGCCACATTGGACACCTCGCCGAAGCCGGTGTCGGCGTCGATCAGGGTCGGCAGGTCAGTGGCGCGGGCGATCTGCCCGCCGCGCCCGGCGACCTCCGTCAGCGTCGTCAGCCCGATGTCCGGCAGCGCCAGGTCGGCCGCGAGCGCCGCGCCCGAGACGTACACGCCGTCGAACCCGTGGTCGGCGGCGGCCTTCGCCGCGAGCGGCGAGAACGCGCCCGGCAGCCGCTGGAGCCGGCCCGACGCCAGGCCCGCCCGCAGGCGGCGGCGCTTCTCAGTGGGAGTCGCCATCAGAAGAGCCCCTTCGCGGTCGGTTCGGACAGGTATCCGGCGGGCGCGGCCAGGTTGAGCGCCCGGACGCCGTTCGCGTCCAGGGCGTCGATGCGGCACGCCAGGTCGAGGAAGCGGTCCTGCTCGGCCTCGGCGATGACGCCGTCGGCGAGGGTCCGGAACTTCGCGATGTACTGCTCGCGCCCGAACGGGCGCGCCCCGGCCGGGTGCGCGTCGGCGACGGCCAGCTCGTCGGAGACGACCTCGCCGTCCTCCATCACGATGTCGACGCGGCCGCCGAACGCCCGCTTCGCCGGGTCCGGGTCGTGGTACCGCGCCGTCCACTCCGGGTCCTCCACGGTGCGGACCTTCCGCCACAGCTCCACCGTCGAAGGCCGGTGCGCGCGTTCGGGAGTGTAGGACGCCTCGTGGTGCCAGGCCCGGTCCTCCAGGGCCACCGCGACGATGTACATGATCGAGTGGTCGAGGGTCTCGCGGCTCGCGTCCGGGTCGGTCTTCTGCGGGTCGGCCGCGCCGGTGCCGATGACGTAGTGCGTGTGGTGGCTCGTGTGGATGACCACCTCGCGGACCTTCGCCAGGTCGACGCGGGGGGCCATGCGGCGGGCCAGGTCGATGAGCGCCTGGCTCTGGTACTCCGCGGAGTGCTCCTTGGTGTACGTGTCGAGGATGGCGCGCTTCGGCTCGCCGGGGGCGGGCAGCGGGACCTCGTACACCGCGTCGGGGCCGGACAGCAGCCGCGCGATCACGGCGTCCTCTCCCTCGTAGACCGGCGACGGCGCGCCCTCGCCGCGCATCGCCCGGTCGACGGCCTCGACCGCGGCCTTCCCCGCGAACGCCGGCGCGTACGCCTTCCACGAGGAGATCGCGCCCTTGCGGGACTGCCGGGTCGCCGTCGTCGTGTGCAGCGCCTGCCCGATCGCCTGGTAGACCGTCTCGACCGGCAGGTCCATGAGCGCGCCGATGCCGGCCGCCGCCGACGGGCCGAGGTGCGCGATGTGGTCGATCCGGTGCTCGTGCAGGCAGATCCCGCGCACCAGGTCCACCTGGACCTCGTACCCGGCGGCGATGCCGCGCACCAGGGCCCGGCCGTCGAGGCCGCGGTGCTGCGCGACCGCGAGCACCGGCGGGATGTTGTCGCCCGGGTGCGAGTAGTCCGCGGCCAGGAACGTGTCGTGGAAGTCGAGTTCGCGCACGGCGACCCCGTTCGCCCACGCCGCCCACTCCGGCGAGGACCGCACCGCCGCCGGGGCGCCGAACACGGCCGCGCCGGGCGAGTACGGGTGCTCGAGGGCCTGGGCCCGCGCCGAGGCGACCGGGCGGCGCGCGAGCGACGCGGCGGCCACGGCCGCGTTGTCGATGACCCGGTTGCCGATCATCTCCGCGACCTCGCGCTCCACCGGGACCGGGTCGACCGCGGCCGCCGCGAGCTTCCAGGCGAGCTGCGCCTCGCGGGGCAGGTCCTCGCGCGAGGCGTGTGTGCGGACGCGGTGGGTGATCACTCGGCATCTCCTAGTCAGGCGGCGGGAGGGTACATTTCACAGTATGCACACCCCGGTATGCCGTTGAAACCGCTGTAAATGTGGTTTCTTGTGGAATTTTCCGGACCTCTTTGTGGAACTTGTGAAAGGCCGTGGTCATGGCGTTGAGGAAGGCGAAGGTGGGGCTGCGGCTGCGCCGGTTCCGCGAGGAGCAGGGGCTCACGCAGGCCGCGCTGGCGACGGCACTGGGCATCTCCACCAGCTACGTCAACCAGATGGAGTCGAACCAGCGGCCGATCACGGGCCCGGTCCTGCTGCGCCTCGCCGAGGTGTACGACGTGGACGTGCAGCGGTTCTCGGCCTCCGAGAGCGACCGCCTCACCGCGCAGCTGCGCGACGCGCTCGCCGACACCGCCCACGCCGACCGCGTCTCGGCCGGCGAGGCGCGGGAGCTGGCGGAGTCGATGCCCGAGCTCGCGCGGTACGTCGTGGACCTGCACCGCCGCAACCAGCACATGCTGGAGCGGAACGCCGCGATGAGCGCCGAACTCGACGCCGGGGCCGCGCCGACCGCGCACGAGGAGGTGCGGGACCTGTTCTACGCCAAGCGGAACCACGTGGCCGCACTCGACGAGGAGGCGGAGCGGATCTATGCGGAGGCGTCCTTGGACCCGGGCGACCTCGCGGGCGGGCTGGCCCGGCTCCTCCACGACCGGTACGGCACCGTCGTCGCCGACCTCGACGCGGGCGAGGCCGGCAGCGTCAAGCGGCGCTTCGACCCCGCGGCCCGGCTGCTGCGCGTCTCGCCGCTGCTCAGCCCCGGCCAGCGGGCGTTCCAGCTCGCCACCCACCTCGCGCTCGTCGCCTGCGACGACCTCATCCGCGCCGAGGCCGACGCCGCCGACCTCTCCGGGGACGAGGCCCGCGGGCTCGCCCGGATCGGCCTCGCGAACTACTTCGCCGGGGCACTGATCCTCCCCTATGGACTGTTCCTGCGGGCCGCTGAGGAGCTGCGGTACGACATCGACCTGCTCGGCCGGCGCTTCCGCGTCGGCTTCGAGACGGTGGCGCACCGGCTCTCGACGCTCCAGCGGCCGGGCGCGCGCGGCGTGCCGTTCTTCTTCGTGCGCGTCGACCGGGCCGGGAACATCTCGAAGCGCCAGTCCGCCACCGACTTCCACTTCTCGCGCGTCGGCGGCACCTGCCCGCTGTGGGACGTCTACGAGGCGTTCGCGAACCCAGGCGAGATCCGCACCCAGCTCGCGCAGATGCCCGACGGCCGCTCGTACCTGTGGGTCGCCCGCACGGTGACCCGCCGCTACGGCGGGTTCGGGACGCCCGCGAAGACGTTCGCGATCGGCCTCGGCTGCGACCTCCACCACGCGCACCGGCTGGTGTACGCCGACGGCCTCGACCTCGCCAACCCCGCGATGCTCACCCCGATCGGCCCGGGCTGCAAGGTGTGCGACCGCAAGGCCTGCCCGCAGCGGGCGTTCCCCGCGATCGGCGCGCCCCTGGAGGTGACCGACCGCCAGAGCCGGTTCACGCCCTACCCGTCGGCGGGGTAGCGGGGCTACACCTCGACCTGGGATCCCATGATGATGGTCCGCTCGCGCGGGAGCCGGAAGTGGTCGGCCGCGTCGGCGGTGATCCGCGAGGTCGCGATGAACAGGTGCTTGCGCCAGGTCGCCATGGTCGGCTGCTCGCCGGGGCGCAGCTGGATCGTCGACAGGAAGTAGGAGGCGTCCTCGACGTGCAGCCGGCCGCCGTGGCGGGTCCGGTCGAGGCGCGCGAGCGCGCGCGGCACGTCCTGGACCTCCATGTAGCCGAAGCGGATCTGCACGTAGACGATGCCGTCGTCGGCGAAGCCGAGGAAGTCCTCGCTGACCCGGTCCTCGTCGGCGACCCGCGGGACCGGCTTCGTCTCGATCGAGGCGATGACGATCTGCTTGTGCCGCACGTGGTTGTGCTCCATGTTGGCGCGCAGCGCCAACGGCGTGGTGAGCTTGCCGCGGTTGAGGAACACGGCCGTGCCCGGCACGCACTTCGTCTTCGGCAGCTCGGCGCGGAGCTGCTTGACGCAGGCGCGCAGCGGGCCCTCGCGGCGCTCGCGCTCGGCGGTGACGACGCCGCGGCCCTTCTGCCAGGTCGTCATGACGGTGAACGCGACGAGGCCGATGAGGAGCGGGAGCCACGCGCCGTGGACGATCTTCGTGAAGTTCGCGGCCAGGAACAGCAGGTCGAACGCGAGGAGCAGGCCGCCGCCGCCGAGGACCAGCCACAGCGGCAGCCGCCAGCGCGACTTCGCGATGTACAGGAACAGCAGCGTCATGATCGTGATCGTGCCCATGACGGCCATGCCGTACGCGTACGCGAGCGCGTGGGAGGACCGGAACGCGAACACGAGGGTGAGCACGGAGACCATGAGCAGCCAGTTGATCCACGGGACGTAGATCTGCCCGTACTGCTCGGCGGAGGTGTGGTCGATGCGCAGGCGCGGGAGGTAGCCGAGGCGCGAGGCCTGCGCGGCGACGGAGTACGCGCCGGTGATGACGGCCTGCGCGGCGATCACGGTGGCGGCGGTGGCGAGGACGAGCAGCGGGATGCGGGCCCAGCCGGGCGCGAGGAGGAAGAAGGGGCCGCTGACGGCGGTGCCGTCCTCCAGGACCATGGCGCCCTGGCCCATGTAGTTGAGCAGGCACGCGGGGAAGACGAGGATGAGCCAGGCCTTGGTGATCGCGGGGCGGCCGAAGTGGCCCATGTCGGCGTACAGGGCCTCGGCGCCGGTCACGCACAGGACGATCGCGGCGAGTGCGAAGAACGCGATGTGGAAGTGGTTGAAGAGGAAGTCCGCGGCGTAGACGGGGCTGAGGGCCTTGAGGATCTCGGGGTGCTGGCCGATCCCGCGGACGCCGAGGACGGCGAGGACGCAGAACCAGACGATCATGACCGGGCCGAACGCGCGTCCGACGGCGGCGGTGCCTTTGCGCTGCACGACGAACAGGACCACGATGATGACGGCGGTGACGGGGACGACGAGGCTCTCGAGGTGGGGTTCGACGACGCCGATGCCTTCGACGGCGGAGAGGACGGAGATCGCGGGCGTGATCATGGAGTCGCCGAGGAACAGGGACGCGCCGAAGATGCCGAGGGCGGCGAGGGTGAGCGCGGCCTTGCGGCCGCGCTGGTGCTTCCAGCGGTGGAGGAGCGTGATGAGGGCCATGATGCCGCCCTCGCCGTCGTTGTCGACGCGCATCGCGAGGAGCACGTAGGTGACGGTGACGATGATGAGCATCGACCAGAACATGAGCGAGACGACGCCGTAGATGCTCGCCTCCTCGACGGGCACCGGGTGCGGGTCGAGGGGGTTGAACACGGTCTGGAGGGCGTAGATGGGGCTGGTGCCGATGTCGCCGAAGACGACGCCGAGGGCGCCGACGACGAGGGCGAGGCGGGTGACGTCCCGGACGCCGCGCCCCGGTGGGGGCTCGGCGCCGGGTGCGAGTCCGGGCTGACTCGCGCTGCCGGCGGCGGTCACTGCTGATACTCCTCGTCAGGCGGGCGGGCACCCGCGGTCCTGTCCAACCGATGCACGATACCTCGCGGATCGCCCTCGCCGACCTGGAGTCGCGGGGCGCTCACGCCTGCCGGGCGGCCCCCGTTGCCGCGGATCACACCGCCGGAGCGCACCATGAAGGCCGCCTTCACCTCTGGGTAAGGGCCCCCGGTCTCGAAGGTAGCCGGGGGTCCCTGAAGGGGAGCTGAAGCCGGTTGACATAGTTTGTCGACACAACTTAATTCCGTCCGACCGCCGCGCCGAAGGAGCCACGTTGAGCCGTCCCACCACGTCCGAGGCCGTGTCCGCAGCCGTGCACCCGATCGTCCCGGGGTTCCACCCCGACCCGTCGGTCTGCCGGGTCGGCGACGACTACTACCTGGCCCATTCCAGCTTCGAGTACTTCCCCGGGGCGCCGCTCTTCCACAGCCGCGACCTCGTGTCGTGGCGGCGGATCGGGAACATCCTCGACCGGCGCGGCCAGTTCCTGCGCGGCGACGGCCGCCCCTCCGGCGGCGTCTACGGCCCGACCCTGCGCCATCACGACGGCCGCTTCTACTACGTGACCACGAACGTCGGCGACCCCGGCTCGGGCCAGACCATCGTCTCGGCCGAGGACCCCGCGGGCGACTGGAGCGACCCGATCCTCGTCCCCCGGGCCGTCGGCATCGACCCCGACCTCGCCTGGGACGAGGACGGCACCTGCTACCTCACCTGGGCCGGCACCGTCGCCACCGACGACGGCGACACCGGGAACGGCGTCTGGCAGGGCCGCCTCGACCTGAAGACCGGCGACTTCGAGGCGCCCCCGTACCTGGTGTGGCAGGGCTCGGGCCTCGCGCACCCCGAGGCGCCGCACCAGTACCGCATCGGCGGCCGCTGGTACCTGCTGCTCGCCGAGGGCGGCACCGAGCGCGGCCACAGCGTGACGATCGCGCGCGCCGACCGCCCCGAGGGCCCGTACGAGGCGTGCCCGCACAACCCCGTCCTCACCCACCGCTCCACTCCGCACCCGGTGCAGAACACCGGCCACGCCGATCTGGTCGAGACCGCCTCGGGCGAGTGGGCCGCCGTCTACCTCGGGGTCCGCCCCGGCGGGTTCACGCCCTCGTTCCACGTCCTCGGCCGCGAGACGTTCCTCGCCGGCGTCGACTGGGTCGACGGCTGGCCGGTCTTCGTCGAGGACCGCTACACGTTCACGCCCGACCCCACCGGTTTCGAGGACGACTTCACCGGGGCGGCGCTCGACCTGCGCTGGGTGTCGCCCGCGAGCGAGCCCGAGCGGCTCGCGACCCCGCGCCCGGGCGGCGGCCTCGACCTGCGCGACCCGGGCGACCGCTCCCCGGGCCTGCTGTGCGCCCGCGTCACGGACCTCCGCTGGGAGGCCGAGGCGGTCTTCGCCGGCTCGGGGCGCTTCGAGGTCCGCATCGACGACCGGCACCGCTACGGCCTGGTCTTCGCCGGCGGCGAGGTCCGCGCCGAGGCCCGCATCGGCGGCGTCCGGGCCGAACTCGGCTCGGTCGCGGCCGCGGGCGACGCGGTCCTGCGGATCGCCGCGGTCGAATGCGATGCCGAGACGATGACCGCGTACGGCCCCGACGACATCGTGCTCTCCGTGGACGGCGCCGAACTCGCGCGCCTGGACGGCCGCTACCTGTCGACCGAGGTCGCGACCGGGTTCACCGGGAGGATGCTCGGCGTCGGCGCGGCCGGCGACGACTCGCACCTGCGCCGCTTCGCGTACCGGCCCGTGTAGGAGCGGGGCCGCGCCCGCAGTCCGATTCCGGCCATCTAAACCAGACGTTCAGGTTCACGGCTGCCTCCTCGAGTCGCCGAACGGCAACGGGGCCGGCACCCGCGAACGGGTGCCGGCCCCGAGCGAATCCTCGGCCGGGCAGCGGCGGAACCTAGTCCTTCTCGGACAGGTCGCGCACCACGACCACCGGGCACGGGGCGTGCGAGACGCAGTACTGGCTCACCGAGCCGACGAGGGTCCCCACGAACCCGCCGTGCCCTCGCGAGCCCACCACCAGGAGTGACGCGCCCTCGGCGGCGTCCATGAGGACGCGCGCCGGATGCCCGGCGACCGTATTCCGCACGATGTCGACCTCATGGTCAGTTCCGGCCACCTGCTCGACCGCCCGCGTCAGGGACTCCCTGGCGGCGGCCTCGAACTCCTCGCTGCTGGGCACCGTCATCACCATGCCGGTGCCGTACGCGGCGGGCACCTCCCAGGCGTGCAGCGCCTCCAGCGTCGCGCCGGTGAGCGCCGCCTCGCGCAGGGCCCATTCGAGCGCGCGCAGGGACGCCGCCGAGCCGTCGACGCCGACGACGATCCGGTCCGGCTTGCTCTCCGTGACGTCCATGTCCGCTCCTTCCGTCGAACCCCTTCTTGGGGGGAGCCGAACGGATACCCGAGGACGCCGGCGGCGAATCCGAGCCCAGCTCAGAACCGCCGCGAACAGTCCCGGGGATCGGCGCGAATCGCGGCAGAGCCGCACGGACCGGAGTTATATTCAGGCCCATCGCCCGTCCGGGAACCGGAGACCGCGGGCCGGACCTGCGAGGCTCCCATGGCGCACGACACCGCGACCGAGGCGCGGCCCGCCGCGAAGCTCGCGTTCTGGACGCTCACCTCCATGGTCGTCGGCTCCATGGTCGGCGCCGGCGTCTTCTCCCTCCCGTCGCGCTTCGCGCAGCAGACCGGCGTCGCCGGCGCGCTGATCTCCTGGACCGTCGCCGGCACCGGCATGCTCATGCTCGCGTTCGTGTTCCAGCAGCTCGCCGTCCGCCGCCCCGACCTCGACGCCGGCGTCTACGCCTACGCGAAGGCCGGGTTCGGCGAGTACCCCGGCTTCTTCTCCGCGTTCGGCTACTGGGCCTCGGCCTGCGTCGGCAACGTGACCTACTGGGTCCTCATCATGTCGACGATCGGGGCCGTCGTGCCCGCGCTCGGCGAAGGCGACACCGTCCTCGCGATCGTCCTGTCCTCCGCGGGCCTGTGGGGGTTCTTCCTCCTCATCAAGCGCGGCGTCAAGGAGGCCGCGGCGATCAACCGGATCGTCACCGTCGCCAAGCTCATCCCCATCGCCGTGTTCGTGATCCTCGCGCTGTTCTTCCTCGACCCGCACGCGTTCGCCGAGAACTGGGGCGGCGCCGACTACGCCGGTTCCCTGTTCTCCCAGGTGAAGGGCACGATGCTCGCGACCGTGTTCGTGTTCCTCGGCGTCGAGGGCGCGAGCGTCTACTCCCGGCACGCCAAGCGCCGCGAGGACGTCGGCCGCGCCACGGTCACAGGGTTCCTGTCGGTGTTCGCGGTGTTCGCGTCGGTCACGATCGTGTCCTACGGGATCATGCCGATGGACGAGATCGCCGAGCTGCGCCAGCCCTCCATGGCCGGGGTCCTGGAGCACGCGGTCGGCACGTGGGGCCTGGTGTTCGTCAGCGTCGGCCTCATCGTCTCGGTCCTCGGCGCGTACCTGGCGTGGACGCTCATGGCCGCCGAGGTCCTGTTCGTGGCCGCCAAGGACAAGGACATGCCGCGGTTCCTGGCCCGCTCGACGCCGGCGGACGTCCCGGTCCCGGCGCTCGCGCTGTCGACGGCGCTGAGCCAGGTCGTCCTCGTCGTCACCTACTTCTCGGAGGACGCGTTCAACTTCGCGCTCGACCTCACCAGCGCGCTCACCCTCATCCCGTTCCTGCTCGCGGCCCTGTTCGCGGTGAAGGTGGCGGCCGGGTGGGACCGCGAGGCGGTGGGCCGGCGCGCGGGAGGGGCGCTGCCGATCGCGGCGCTCGCGGTCGTCTACACGGCGTTCCTGCTGTTCGCGGCGGGGCTGCGCTTCGTGCTCGTGTCGTTCATCGTGTACGCGCCGGCGACGATCCTGTTCGTCATGACCCGCCGCGAGCAGGGCCGGCGCCTGTTCAGCCCCGGCGAGGCGGTGCTCCTGGCGGTCTCGGTCGCGGGCGCCGCGATCGGCGTCATCGCACTGGCACTCGGCTGGATCAGCATCTAGAACCCTTGGGGGAGCAATGAGCGGTGACTACGGCGTCCACTCCGAGGTGGGCCGGCTGCGCAAGGTCCTGGTGTGCCGGCCGGGCCTCGCCCACCGGCGCCTCACGCCCACGAACGCCGACGGGCTGCTGTTCGACGACGTCATGTGGGTGGAGAACGCGCAGCGCGACCACGCCGACTTCGTGAACAAGATGCGCGGTCGGGGCGTGGAGGTCGTGGAGCTGCACGAGCTGCTGGCGGCGACGATGGCCGACCCGGCGGCCCGGTCGTGGCTGCTCGACCGCAAGATCACCCCGAACGAGGTCGGCCTGGGCCTGGTCGAGCCGACCCGGGAGTTCCTGGAGTCGCTGGGGCCCATGGACCTCGCGGAGTTCCTCATCGGCGGCATGTCGACCGCGGACCTCCCCGAGGACCTCCGCCCGCCCTACGTCGCACTCGCCCGGGAGTCCACGGGCGCGCGCGAGTACCTGATGCCGCCGCTGCCGAACACGCTCTACACGCGCGACACCACCTGCTGGCTGTACGGCGGGCTGACGCTGAACCCGCTGTACTGGCCGGCGCGGCACGACGAGACGCTGCTGATGAAGGCGGTGTACACGTTCCACCCTGACTTCACGGGGTCGACGGTGTGGTGGGGCGACCCCGACGAGCACTGGGGGCAGGCGACGTTCGAGGGCGGCGACATCATGCCGGTCGGGAACGGGGTGGTGCTCATGGGCATGAGCGAGCGCACCTCCCGGCAGGCGATCACGCAGGTCGCGCGGGCGCTGTTCGCGCGGGGTGCTGCCGAGCGGGTGGTGGTGGCGGGCATGCCGAAGCTGCGGTCGGCGATGCACCTGGACACGGTGTTCACGTTCGCCGACCGCGACGTGGTGACGCTGTACCCGAAGATCATGGACGCGGTGCACACGTTCACGCTCCTCCCCGCCGACCGCGAACCGGGCCTCGACCTCGTCGACCACGGCACGGCGCCCTTCACCGACGTGGTCGCCGAGGCCCTGGGCCTGCCCGGGCTGCGGGTGATCGAGACCGGCGGCGACGTGTACGCCTCCGAACGGCAGCAGTGGGACTCGGGCAACAACGCGGTGGCGCTGGAACCCGGCGTCGTCATGACGTACGACCGGAACACGCAGACGAACACGCTCCTGCGCAAGGCCGGCATCGAGGTCATCACGATCGTCGGCGCCGAACTGGGCCGCGGCCGCGGCGGCGGCCACTGCATGACCTGCCCGATCAGCCGCGACCCGGTCGACTTCTGATCCCATCGCGCGCAAACGCGGCCGGTGCTCCTCCCCGAGGAGCACCGGCCGCTGCGTCTGCCGCGGCCTCATCTACTGGGACACGCGGCTCCGCGGGCGCCGCCTCCCCCGATTCGCCGGGCCAGTGCGAAGGGCGCAATTCGGGTAAGGTCGCGGGTGCGCGGCGCGACCGGGCGCGCCCACCCCGTTGCCCCCGCTCCCCGGTTCGAAAGGCCCCCATGGCATCCATTGACGAGGTCATCGCCTCCATCGGCGCGGGCGCCGATGCGGTGAACGAGATCCAGGCGCAGGTCGAGGGTTCCAAGGCCATGACCGAGGAGACCATGGGCCAGTTGCAGGCGCTGAACGTCGAGGGCGCCGCGGCCGCGGTCGGGGCGTGCAAGGATCAGCTTGAGGAGTGCTCCGCGATGGCCGCCGCCCTACACAACAAGCTGACCGAGGCCGCCACTGCCGCGCAGTCCGCCAAGCAGGGGTAGCGGTCGTGGACGGGTTGACCGGGTTCGCGGGGTAAGCGGGATGGCGGGGCTACTGGAGGTCGCGGCGAAGATCGCGGCCGACAAGGAGCAGGTCGCGCAGTTGGCGGCGCTCCTCGCCGCAATGAAGGATCAGGCCGAGCAGACGGCGGGTGCCATTGCGGCCGTGGGCGTCGAGCAGCGGGCCGCGGACATGCGTCGAGCAGCCGAGGCCGTCGAGGAGGCCGAGGCGCTGCGTCTGGCGCTTGAGGGCGGGTTGGAGAAGGCGCGCTGGCAGGCGATGTCGGCCGTACACGGGAAGATGGGGCCGGGAGCGCGAGGATCGGGCCCGGGAGGCGCGTTCATCGCCGCAGACGGGACGGTCATCACCTCCGATGGAGGATCCGCGATCGGCCACCTCGATGCGGTCCCGCCACACGTAAGGCAGGATCCCACTCCAAGTGGCCAGGAGCTGACCGGAGTCGATCCGACCCTCAGCCCCTTCCAGAAGGAGCACGAGGGCGCGAGCGACGACACGAAGATGGGCAAGCTAAGTCGTTTCGGCCGGAAGGCAGTTCGGAACACCGGCGATCTGGTCGAGGCTTCCAAGAACATAATCGATGCTCGAGCCAATACGATTGAGCGCGACTACGATCCCTGGGGCCCAACGGCTCACACGATAACCGAGACCCCCACCCCTCCGTCCCAGACGCCGGTATTCCAACGCTCGGAGATCGGAGACGTGCGCAGTGCGGATGTGGTCGGCACTAGCATCGTGGTTGCAGTCATTGCAGTCGAGGGGCTATCACGGATTCTGAGAAAGAGGAAGCATGGCGAGTAACCCGCTGATCCGAGAGCTCATGCGAGCCATCGCCCTTGGCGACGGATCGAAGATGAAGGAGCTGAACAGCCGCCTTCCCGATGCTGACCGGGATGACTATGTCATCCGGGTCGCTGCGATGTTCGCTGGTGTTGTCGGGCACGTTTTCGAACACGATCAGAGTCCGGAAGCGATTCGCGACTTCATCGCCAAAATCTCATACGCGTACCGAAATGCTGAGCCCCCATTCAAGCCACTCGCGATGGAGGCGCTTATTCGGGCGCTCTTGGGCGAGGATGACCTCCTCGATGAGGTTGCAGCCGAGGATCAGCTCGACATCGAGATCTTGACCATCCGGATGATCACGGATCAGTACCCCAAAGTTCGTGACAATCTGGAGGAGTACCTCAATGACGCCGAGACACTTGCGGTCCACTGGGAAGCTGAAAGCTGACTAAGCATCCATCGAGATTGCGCGCTTGGGGGACAAGTCCAATGGCTCTGTCCCCCAAGCTGTTTCAAAAAACTCTTGGACAATCCTGCACCGTGAGTTGACACGTGGCATTACTTTGAGTCATCATCGGACTCACGCCCCTGGTGTCGCAAGTGGGGTGAGTTCTTACGTCTCGAACGGAGCTTGTTACGAAGCATCCAGATGCCATCGAAGCCTTTAGATAGGCCAGAATTAATCAGCCGTCCGGCGGTCCTCTGCCGCTAAACATGGGTTCCGCCGGACGGCCTAACAACAGAAGGAGTGCTTCCGTGTCGTCTACGACGATACGCTATTCCGGCGTACCTGAAAACAGCCATTCCCGTCGCCTCGATTTCGGGGCCGATACGGCGTCCGGCCTCGCGGCCGATGCCGCCTCCTACAGCCGCCAGGCACCGGACGACCGGTACGACCGGCGTCCCGAAACCGATCTCACCCTGAAGTGGCGCAAGCGTCTCCGCGCGCTCGCCGACACCGACGCCGCGTCCGCCTCCGGCACTCACGTCGCCTCCGGTTCCGAGGGACCGGCGAGGCCCGGCCCGGGTCCGTTCGGCTCACCAGGCTGGTATCCCGACCTCCGGACCGGGAGGCACCGTCGCGGCGAGGCCCCCGACCCGATCCCTCGGCCAGACCACGAAGAAGGCCGGCCCGGGACCTCGGTTCCGAGCCCGCCACAGGATCCGCAACCGCCGCGCGGCTTCTCCTCGCCACTGCGCGAACAGGATCGCGGCGACCTCTCGTGGTCGTTGGATGAGGAGTGTTGCGGTGTCCCGCAATCGTCGGAGGGCCAGCGTGGCGGATCTTCGCGAGCACCAGAAGAGGAGCGGGGCGCAGCCTCACGACCGTCCGAGGACCAGGGCGGCGCATCCTCGCGGAGCTGGCGCGAGCCGGGCGGCGCCGACATCCGGCGGGAGTCATCGGGTCGGCTCGGACGGCCCAGCCCCAGCCCCAGTCATCGCACTACCGCAGAGCCCCGGTCCGCCGAGGCGCCGGTGGCACCGCACCGGTTCGACAAGCTCCGAGAAGACGCCTGGGTCCGGTTCCTCGAGAAGTCCGCCCCATTGGCTGCAGCGCACCACACCACCCGGACCGGGGTAAGACGCGACGGCAATCCGAGCGCGGGCCGGCTGAGGCGATTGATCCTGACCGTCGCCGGAATGATCAAGTACCGCGGAACCGCCCGTGTCGCAACCGAACCGGAGTGGCATGTGACCTCACGGGCTGATCGCAGCGGCTCGCGCATCACGGCACCGGCCGCAGGGGAATCACCGAACTCGGCCGTCCTACGCCTGAGCACAGAGCGGCCCTCGATTCCGCGCCCTCGTGATCTCTGGGGCCGTACCGAGACCGCGTTGCGAACCGCTCGGTTCGCTCAAGCGGTCCGTGGTGCCGCGCGCGCTCGCTCCGAACTCGCCGGAGGTGCGGCATGGGCCTAGGACGGCTCGCCCCGCACTGGATCAGGGCCCGCTATGCGAAGGCCCTCAACGAGATCCCGCTTCCAGTCCGGTCATTCGGCGGGATCGATCCCGCCGCACTGACCGTCCTCGCCGAGGTCGAGATCGCCGGGCAGGTGCTCCGGTTCGGGCGCCTAGCACAGGTGCCGCGCCTGTGGATCACACTGCCAGACCAGTATCCCCAGGTCATGGGTTTCCTCACCGGCCTTGAGACCGGTCGGCCCGACCTCCATCTCACTGAACTCGACCACCTCGAATGGGCCAGTCGGCCGGGACGCGCCGCGCACATCAAACGCGAGGCGCTGACCGCCTGGAACATCCCCAGCCGCAACTGCGAAGGGTAGGAGACACCATGACGCACGACGACATTCCATCCACTGTCGAGTTCCCCGCCATCCCTCCGGCCGAATCACAGGCCGAACCACTCGCGGCATCCGCATTCACGGCCGCGGGACCGACCGACCCGACCGACTCGCCCCACCTCGCCGACGCGACCGAGCCGGCCGACACATCAGACCCGACCGATCCAGCCGCCCTGACCGTGTCGAGACCGGCCAGGTCCGCGCGGCCGCCGGCGGAGACATCGCCGAGGGCGGCACAGACCGCCCTGTTCCGGGCCCACGCGACCGCCCGCCTGCGAGGCGACACTGCCGGGGCACTCGCTCTGGCGATGGACATCGGCGAAGCGCAGCGCTTGGCGCACATGGTGTTCCTGATCTCGCTGTTCACGCAGGTCGTCTACGAGGAGTACGGCGACCGCCCCGACCCATCGGACCTCGCCGCGCTCACCAAGCACCTGCACGAGAAGCACCGCACCGCGAGCCCGGGCTTCATGGCGATCCGCGCCGAGGCGCTGGTGCGGGCCGTCTGCGGAGAGTCTCACTGGTTCAACGAGATCCCGCTCAGTGAGCAGCCCGGCTACCTGTGGGCGGTCATGACCGAGCTGGTCGACCCGGAGAGCACCGATGCCGCCCTGACCGAACGCTTCGACCTCGCCGACGAACTCCGCACCGACATCTTCCGGGAGGTCGGCGCCACTGCAGAGGCCGAAGCGCCGCAGGGGAGCCGGATCGGCCCAGACAACGCCCACTCGCCCGCGCCGGGAACCGACCGAGCCATCGGCGACCGGTCGACACCCGGACCGGCCCCGCGTTCGGCGAAGCCGTTCCGGGACATCACTGAAACCGGCGATGCCGCCGACGAGCAGGAGGTGTGAAGGATGACCACTGAACAACTGCAACCGCTGCACCACGACCACCTCGCCGCGCTGATCACCGGCGACCTGGACCGTGCCGCGAGACTGCGCGAGCGGTTCCGCGCGCACGACCACGGCATCGCCGTCGATCTGCTCCGCGCCGCCGCAGCGGTGTGCCTCGAACACCGCTTCGGCCCCGGGGCCGGGCTCGGTGCGGGTCCGGTCGATCATGATGTGCTCACGGACTTCATGGGCGAAGTCCGCGCTGCCCACCGCTGTACCGAACCGCCACCGGACTACCTCGCCGTCGAAGCGGTGATCCGTTCGCTCTACGGCGAACCGCACTTGCTGGAAGCGCTCGACGTCCACCCGCGGAGCCAGGCCCTCTACACGGTCCTGTGCCGCCAGACCTCCCGCCATCCGTGGCTCGCGGCGAACCCAGACCGCACCATCGCCCGAGCCAGGGAGCTGGCGGTCGTCTGGCTCCTCGGCTGAGCGGAGGCCGGGACGGCGAGATGCACCGCTGGGGCGGCCCGCCGAGGCCGCCTCAGCGGGCCGAACCGCGTGCGTACCTCCAAGCGCACCAATGAAAAAGACGTCGTCGGCGGCGACCGGAATCGTGGGGAGCACTTGAGTGCGAGACGAGGGCTTGTCAGGCACGTACGGCCGCGGGGCGGGATAAGGCGGGACGGCGCCCGCGAGGCGGATCCGGGAATGGGCGGGACGGGCCTGTGAGGCGCGCCCGGGCGCGGGGGACGGCCGGAATTTGTTGGGCTGCAACCGAACCTGAAGCCAGGCTGAAGATTTGCCACTCGATTGAGTGATGACACCCCCTGATACAGGTGAGACAATTGGTGTACGCACAGGGACGCGAAATCAGTACAGTCGGCGGCAGGTGCAAGCAGACTGAGACAAGCCTCTGGCCGGGACCGTACCTCTGGCTGGTTTCGAGAACCCCGTACCGCACCGGGCGGTCGGGCGGGTCTCAACCCTCAGTGCCATCGGGTTCCATCCCGGGCCCTGGGAAGGGTCGCAAGGGGATGGGAGACCTCCGGGCGGGATCACCTCACTCCGGGGA
The DNA here is from genome assembly GCF_039531525.1 of Glycomyces endophyticus. Lineage (NCBI taxonomy): Bacteria > Bacillati > Actinomycetota > Actinomycetes > Glycomycetales > Glycomycetaceae > Glycomyces > Glycomyces endophyticus. Next base: position 385,486 of record NZ_BAAAQF010000002.1, on the reverse strand, counting down.
GCACGTGCTCAGAACGAGGCACACGGCACCACCAGCGGACCGCACACCACACCGCTGCACCAAGCAGACACCCGACGACACCTATCCATGAGGAGGCACCGAGGACCAGGCATCACCGGGTTCAGACGGCACGCATTCGCGACGCCAGGCTTCAGGCTTCAGGCTTCAGGCTTCAGGCTTCAGGCGGGATCATCCGCACAGGAGAGCGGCTGAGCTGCAGGCAGCCCCGGGCGGTCACATTCGTCGCAGCTGTTGCGTCATATGAGTGACCGCATGCATGAGGAGGGACCGGACATGACCGACGACCAGTGGCTCGCACGCCGATTCGAGGACGACCGGCCGCGGTTGGTGGCGGTGGCGTTCCGGATGCTCGGGTCTTCGGGGGAGGCCGAGGACGCCGTCCAGGAGGCGTGGTTCCGCCTGGCCGCCAGCGACACCGAGCGGATCGTGAACCTCTCCGGGTGGCTGACGACGGTGGTGGGCCGGGTGTGCCTGGACCAGTTGCGGCGGCGCAGGTCCCGGGCCGAGCAGCCGATCCCCGAGACCGGGCCGGAGCCGACCGCGCTGCCGACGCTGACCGGCGCGCCGGTCGACCCCGAGTCCGAGGCGGTGATGGCCGATTCGGTGGGGCTCGCGCTCCTGGTGGTGCTGGAGACCCTGGAGCCGGCCGAGCGGTTGGCGTTCGTGCTGCACGACATGTTCGGTGTGCCGTTCGACGAGATCGCCCAGATCGTCGACCGGACCCCTACGGCGGCGCGGAAGCTCGCGAGCCGGGCCCGCGCCCGGGTGCGGGGGACGGGCGAGCCGGAGCACCGGGACACGGCGCGCCAGCGCGCGGTGGTCGAGGCGTTCATGTCGGCGGCGCGCGAAGGGGACTTCGACGCGCTGGTGTCGGTGCTCGACCCGGACGTGACGCTGCGGACCGACGCTGCCGGGGTCGGGATGATCCTGCGCGGCGCGGCCACGATCGCGGGCGGCGCGGTGACGTTCGCGGCCATGGCGACCCAGGCGCAGCTGGTGCTCGTGGACGGGCGGATCGGGACGGTCTCGTCGATCGCGGGCCAGCCGCTGCCCACGCGGGTGCTGGTGTTCACGGTGGAGGACGGCCGGATCACGGCGATGGAGGGGATCACCGACGCGGCCCGCATCCGCGGCATGGAGATGACGCTCCTCGCCGTCTGACGGGCGGCCCGCGCCACGCGCCCGCATCGTGCGCCTCGCGTTCTCCGGTATCCCGATCGTCGGCGCGGGCCGGTGCGCCTGGGATCGGTGCCCGCGGTCGGCCCTCGTGGATCGGCAGGCCCCCGTGGAACGGTCGGCTCCAGGATGTTGCACAGGCGCGAGACGGTCGCGGCCGGTCGCAGTCGGTCTCGACCGGTTGTGGTCAGAATCCGCACCCGGTCGCGGACGGCTCCGCACCTGGCACAGCCAACACCCTGGAGCAGGCGCAACAGCGTCGCAGTCGGCCGGCCAGCGCCCGCAACCGGCAGGGTCGTGATCGGGCTCAGTCGGCTCCCAGGCGCGGCACGGCCGGTACTCCCACCCGGCACCGTCAGTTCCGCGCCCGGCACGGTCAAGGCGGCCATTGACTCACCGAATCGTGCCCTCTCTCGATTTTCGATCGGTATCTATTGACTATCGATAGATACCGATCGAGAATCGATGTATGAACGCATTCCTCATCCTGATGCTGCGGATGGCCCTCGCCGCCGCCTTCCTCGCCGGGCTGTTCGGTCAGATCATGGTCGTGCCGAACTCGCTCGCCGAAGACGTCGCCCAGGCATACGGCCCCGAGATGGTGACCGCCCTCGTGCCCGCTGCCATCGCGGGCATCGCCTGCGTGCAGATCGTGCTCGTCGCGACCTGGCGGCTCCTCGGCATGATCGAGGGCGACGCGATCTTCAGCGAGCGGTCGTTCCGCTGGGTCGACGTCGTCGTCTGGGCCACCGCCGTCGCCACCGCGATCGCGCTGCTCGCGGCCGCCTACATCTTCGTGTTCGGGAGCGGCGCCGACGAGATGCGCCTCCTGGGCGACCTCGGCGGGCTCGTCGTATGCGCGGGCGGCGGCGCGGCGTTCGCGATGTTCACCCTCATCATGAAGGGCCTGCTGCGCAAGGCCACCGAGCTGCGGACCGAGATGGCCGGGGTCGTCTGATGGCCATCGCGGTCGACATCGACGTCCTGCTGGCCGCGCGCGGCATGTCCGTGGGCGAGTTCGCCGAGGCCGTGGGGATCAGCCCCGCGAACGTCGCGGTCCTCAAGAACGGGCGTGCGAAGGCGGTGCGGTTCTCGACCCTGGAGGCGATCTGCCGGGTCCTCGACTGCCAGCCCGGCGACGTGCTCCGCTGGGTCCCCGACGCCGACTGACCGGCGGCATGCGAACGGCGGCACCGGAACCCCGGTGCCGCCGCTACGTGCGTCTAGTGCCCGAACTCGTCGGAGTCCGCGGCCGCGCCCTCGCCGCGGTCGAGGGCCGTCAGGGCTGCGACGTCGGCCGGCTCGAGCTCGAAGCCGAACACGTCGAGGTTCTGCTCCAGGCGCGCGGGGTCGGAGGACTTCACCGCGACCGCCAGGCCCAGCTCCAGGTGCCAGCGGAGCACGATCTGCCCCGGCGTGCGCCCGTACTTCTCGGCCAGCGCGGTGACCACCGGGTCCTTCCGGACCTCGCCGCCCGCGCCGCCGATCGGGGACCAGGACTGGGTGACGATCCCCTTCGCGGCGTCGTAGGCGCGGGACTCGGCGCGGGTGGTGTACGGGCTGAGCTGGATCTGGTTGACGTCGGGGACGACCCCGGTGGCGTCGATGACCCGGTCGAGGTGCGCGGGCTTGAAGTTCGAGGTGCCGATCGCCTTGACGCGCCCGGACTCCAGCAGCCGGACCAGGCCCTGCCAGGCCTCGGTGTACTTGCCGTGCTGCGGGTTGGGCCAGTGGATGAGCAGCAGGTCGAGGTAGTCGAGACCGAGCAGGTCGAGGCGGCGCTCGGCGGCCTCGGCGGCGAGGTCGACGCCGTGCCACTCCCGGTTGAACTTGCTGGTGACGAACAGCTCCTCGCGGGCGACGCCGGAGGCCTTGAGCCCCAGGCCGACGCCGCGCTCGTTGCGGTAGTTCTCGGCCGTGTCGACGAGCCGGTAGCCGATGCCGACCGCCTCGGCGATCACCCGCTCGGCCTCGGCGTCGTCCATGGGCCAGGTGCCCAGACCCAGGCGCGGCATGTCGGCGCCGTGTGCGAGCCGGACGGTCGGTGCGGTGGGAGCCATCGGTGCCTCTTTCCTCGGATGCGGTTCGGCGTCTACGCTACCCTCGTCCCGACCAGTGGCGGACTTTGTACCGATGCAAACATTTGTTTGTACCGGCATGTAGCTTCGAAGCATGGGAACGAACGAGAACGCCGTGCTGCGCGTGCCCCCGGCCTCCCCCGCCGACGCGCTCGCCCACTTCACCGGCCTGATGGCCTACAGCAGCGACGTCTCCGACGTCCACGCCGCCCTCGACGCCGAGGACCCGGGCTTCACGCTCGTCGACTCGCGCGGCGCGGCCGCCTGGTTCCAGGGCCGCGTGCCCGGCGCCGTGCACCTGCCGACCGACGAGATCGCCGCCCGCGCCGCCGAGCTCGTGGACGCGGCCAAGCCCGTCGTCGTCTACTGCTGGGGTCCCGGCTGCAACGGCGCCTACCGGGCCGCGATCGAGTTCGCGAAGCTCGGCTACCAGGTGAAGTACATGATGGGCGGCTACGAGTACTGGGTGCGCGAAGGCCTCCCGGTCGCCACCGACGCCGGCGTCGAGCGCGGCCGCCCCGACCCGCTCACCGCCCCGTCGAGCGGCGTCTCCTGCGACTGCTGAACCGGGCCCCGGGCGGCCGCCGGCCCGCGGGCGCATAATCGGGGCATGAGCGAACTCCTTGCGATGCCCGAGGACTGGACCCGCGCGCTGGCGATCGTGGCGCACCCCGACGACATGGAGTACGGCGCCGCCGCGGCCGTCGCCCGCTGGACGGGCGAGGGCCGCGAGGTCGCGTACCTCATGGTCAGCCGCGGCGAGGCGGGCATCGACACGATGAGCCCCGAGGAGTGCGCGCCGGTCCGCGACGCCGAGCAGCGCGCCTCGGCCGCGGTCGTCGGCGTCTCCACCGTCGAGTTCCTCGACCACAGGGACGGGGTCATCGAGGCGGGCGTCGCGCTGCGCCGCGACCTGACGGCCGCGATCCGCCGCCACCGGCCCGAGCTCATCGTGACGCTGAACCGGCGCGACCACTTCGTGCCGGGCACCTGGAACTCCGCCGACCACCGGGCCGTCGGCGAGTCGGTCCTCGACGCCGCCAACGACGCCGGGAACCGGTGGATCTTCCCCGAGCTCGCCGCACAGGGCCTGGAGCCGTGGGGCGGGGTCCGGTGGGTCGCGCTCGCCGCGTCGCCGCAGTCGACGCACGCGGTCGACGTCACCGGCACGATGGAGGCCGGGATCGCCTCGCTGCTGGAGCACCGCGCGTACCTCTCGGCGCTCACCGACGAGGACCCGGAGACCTATGCGCGCGGGTTCCTCACGCAGTTCGCGCAGGCGACGGGCGAGCGCTTCGGCGTCCCGTTCGCGACCGCGTTCGAACTCGTCGGCTTCTAGGGCCCGTACTCCCGATAACGACCGGTCTGATTCGCGGCACGGGCCCTGACGGTGCCGGTGCGGGGGCCGGCTGTCGCGACCGGCCCCCGCGCCTGCTCTGGGGTCGACGAGGACTAGAAACCGCCTTCGAGGGTGCCGGTTCCACCGTCCTCGTCCGTGGCGGTGATCGTGAACGAGTCGCCCTCGCCGCTGCGCGGACCCCCGTTGGGGTCGAACTGGCCCGCGAGCGTGTATTCGATGCCGGGGGGCACGACCACGCCGTCCTTGAGGGTCCACCGCAGGACCGAGTAGCCGTCCTCGCTGGTCAGGACCGCCTTCTCGAAGAGGTTGTCGTCGGTCGTCCACGACTGGATGAACGCGAGGCCTTCGCCTTCGGCGAGCCGCAGCTCGATCTCGACCTCGGCGAGGCCGCGGTCGGTGGAGAACAGGATCTCCGACTGCGTGAAGTACTCGGTGTTGTTGGCGTCGATCTCGCCGGCGCCGTGCAGCCAGTCGGGGGCCGCGGGGGCGTCGTCGCCGCCGGTGGTCGCCTCGTCGGTGGCGTCGGGGCCGCTGCCGGTCTCGGAGGGCCCGCCGCCCTCGGCCGCGGTGCTCGCGTCGGGCTCGCTCTCGCTGGGCTCGCCGGACTGCGTCCCGGGCCCGGCGGCGGGCGGCGCGGGGTCGGGGTCGGCGGAGGGCCCGAAGCCCAGCATCTGTCCGAAGAGGACGACGCCGCCGATGAGGACGACGGCCGCGCCGGTCGCCATCGCGAGGTGGGGGACGAGCCGGCGGCGCTCGGCGGGCGCGGCGGCCCCGCGCGGTTCGCGCATGCCGTCGGCGATCCGCGTCCACATCCGGCCCGTGTCGGGCTCGAACTCCTCGGCGGTGACCCTGAGCCGGTCGGGCAGTTCGTCGTTCACGGCCCCACCCCGTTCCTGATCGCGGTGCGCGCGGGCCCGTCGCCGGGCGCGCCGAGGAGGCGCCGCAGCTCGGCGAGGCCCTTCGAGGTCTGGCTCTTGACGGTGCCGACGGAGACGCCGAGGGCCTCGGCGGTCTCGCGCTCGGACAGTTCGAGGGAGTGGCGCAGCACCACGCAGGCGCGGCGGCGCAGGGGGAGCCGGTCGAGGGCGGCGCGCACGTCGAGGACCGCGGCCGTGTCGGGGCCGTCGGCGGCGTCGGTGGGGCGCTGCCAGAAGAGGGTGTTGCGGCGGCGCTCGCGCACGGCGGCGCGGATGCGGGCCTTGGCGAGGTTGGCGACGATGCCGCGCGCGTACGCGATCTGGGAGCGGGCCCGCCGGGCCTGGTCCCACTGGCGCCACACCGCGAGCATGGCGTCCGAGGCGATGTCCTCCGCGGCGGCGCGATCGCCGATGAGCATCCACGCGAAACGCGCCAGCTCGGCGTGGTGCCGCTCGAAGAAGGCGCGGAAGGCGTCTTCCTCCAGCTTGGCGGGGACGTCCAACGGGGGCCTTCCAGTCGCGTTGCGGGGAGGCGATTCTAGCAGCACGACCGAGACCCCCTCACGTTCCGTTGCACGACAGGCGCAGGCACCCCCGGTGCCCGCGCCTGTCGATCTCCCATGGCAGGAAGCCCATCCGTCGGAACCGGAGTCGTTACGGGCGCGCCATGGCGGGGGTGACGGGGAAAGTCGGTGAGGACATCGCGGTCGCTCCCTCCGGTAGATGTGCGGTGCGGCGAGCCGGGTTGCCGCACCGTCCCCTAGTTGCCGCGGACGCCCCGAAGGTTGCCCCCGTTCCGAAGATTCCTCGGACTTTTTCTGCGGAGGCGCGCCGCCGCAGGTCGCGGCCTATGCGACGGGGGCGGCGAGACCGGCGAAGAGGTTGTCGAAGACGGCGGTGCGGTCGAAGCGCATCGCGTACGCGCGGGCGCGGGCCGCGCGCTCCTCGCGTTCGGCCGGTTCCATGCCCACGGCCCGGTCGATGGCGGCGGCGAGGGCCTCGCGGTCGGCGGGCGGCACCTCGATCGCGTGGTCCCCCACGGCCTCGGGGATGCCGCCGGTGCGGGTGGTGATGACGGGGCCGCCGCCGGCGAGCATCTTCTCGACCAGCGCGATCCCGAACGTCTCGACGAACTCGGGGCGGGGCTTCGACGGCAGCGCGTACGCCGCGCACCCGTTCATGAGCAGGGGCTTCTCGTCGTCGCTGACGTCGGAGAGGAACAGGACGCGCTCGTCGCCCTCGGCGAACACCTTCGTCTCGGCCAGCGCGGGGCCGGTCCCGGCGATGACGAGCCGGTGGGTCTTGTAGGCGTGGGAGTCGCGGTGGGCGGCGATGAGGTCGTCGGCGCCCTTCGCGGCGGCGACGCGGGAGAGGAACAGGACGTACTTGCCGCGTTCGAGGCCGCGCGCGGCCAGGGCGGCGTCGACGGCGGCGCGGCGCTCGGGCGAGGCGTCGAGGCCGGTGTACCGGCTCGCGTCGACGGCGGGGTAGGAGACCTGGACGCGGGCGTCGACCTCGGCGGCGAAGCGGGTCCCGCAGGCGCGGTCGACCTGCTCGGCCTCGTCGGCGATGAGGTCCTTCGTGTACTGGGACACCGCGACGCACCGGTCGTTGGCGAGGTAGGTGGTGAACAGGGCGGCGGCGGCGCCGAGCTCGCCGCGGGCGAGGCAGCCGCGCACGACGTTGGTGATGTCGGAGCCGACCGCTTCGGCGATGGTGGTGACGTCGGCGTCGATCCCGGCGGCGCGCACCGACCGGAGGGCGTCGACGACGGCGTTCGCGTGCGGGGACAGGTACATCGACATGCACACGGTGGGGACGCCGTCGGTGAACAGCTCGAAGAGGCGGCCGGTCATGCCGAGGAGGTGGCGGCCGTCGGGGACGCGGTAGTCCCCGACGGGGCCGGGCCGCTCGACGGTGATGCCCGCGGAGTACGGGAGGAGCTCGTCGAGCGGTTTGAGGGGCAGTCCCGCCGCCTGGAGGGCGTCGATGGGCCAGGTCACGATGCGCACGTCGTCGAAGCCGCGGGTGAGCGCGACCTCCGCGAGGCCGCGGGCCTCGGTGGCGTGGCCGCAGATGACCGGGTCGGCCCTGACGACGATGATCAGGCGGCGGGACTGCTGGGTCACGGTAGGAACTCCTGGAAGCGGGCTCCGGCGCCCCGAGCGTGGTCGGTGCGGTCGGAGGCGGACGGGGGGCGCGTCTTCGTCGCCCAGTCGGAGGGTGCGGCGCCGAGCTCGATCTCCAGCCGCCCGCCGCCGTGCAGCTGGTTGCCGGTGATGAAGCTGTGGTCCAGGGGCCGGCCGTTGAAGCGGGCGGACTGGACGTACTGCGGGGCGGCGCCGCGGGCGTCCTCGCCGATGCCGGTCTCGGTGTGGCCGGTCGTGACCACCTCGAAGTCGTTGCCGCCGAAGCGGAGCTGCGCTTCGGCGAACGCGGGGGCGTTGACGAGGAACAGGTTCTGGCCGGCGACGGGGAACAGCCCCAGCGACGCCCACACGTACCACGAGGACAGGGCCCCGGAGTCGTCGTTGCCGACGAGTCCGCCGCGCCCGGTCCCGAACTGGTGGGCGAGGGCGGCGTGAACGATCTCGGCGGTCCGGTCGGGCCGGCCCGCGTAGTGGTAGGCCCAGGGGGCCTCCATGTCGGGCTCGTTGTTCAGGCCCTCGAACCGGTCGAGGTCGAGGCCGATCGCGAACTCGGTGCCGAACGGCGGCGTGCCGAGCTGCACGACCGGGTCGGCGCCGAACCCGAAGAACCGGTCGAGGATCGCGGTGAACTCCTTGTCGCCGCCGGCGAGCTCGATGCGCGAGGCCATGTCGTGGAGGAGCCGGAACGAGTAGTTCCAGCGGCCGCCCTCGTAGAAGGAGGAGTCGCGCAGGAGCCCGTCGGGGCCGAACGCGTTGATCCAGTGGCGGGCCTTCGCCTCCAGTTCGTCGGCGAGCTTGAGGTCGCCGAGGCCGCGGGCGACGATCGCGGTGCACCAGTAGCCGGTGGCGAGGTCGAGGGTGTGGCTGATGGGGTGGACGACGCCGCGTTCGGTGTAGTCCTCGCCGTAGCCGCGGCGCAGGTCGTCCTGCATGTGGACGAGGGCCCAGTCCCATTCGGGCCCTTCGAGGCCGAGCTGGAACCCGTCGGCGAGGACGGTGTGGGCGAGCGCGGACGCCTGCCGGAAGAACCGGTCGGAGCCGCGGGCCATCCGGTAGCCGATGGGGAGGTTCCCCTCCTCCTCGGCGATCCGCACGATCGCCTCCAGCATGTCGGCGCCCTTGGCCGGGTTCAGGGCCGTGAGCAGCGGGAACTGGGTCTTGTACATGTCCCACATGGTCGCGATGTCGAACACGAACGGGCCCTTGGAGGGCCAGAACGGGCTCTCGTCCTGCGCGAAGCACGGCTTGATGAGCGAGTGGTACAGGCTGGTCGCGAACACCTGGCGGCGCTCGGGGGTGCCGCCCTGGACCTCGACCTGGGAGAAGTAGTCCGACCACGCCCCGCGGGCGTCGCCGAGGGCCCGGTCGAACCCGGCCTCGCCGGGGAGGGCCTGCTCGAGGTTCTTCCGCGCCTGCTCGGTGCCGCGCATGGAGAAGCCCATGCGGATCTCGACGACCTGCCCGGCCCTGGTGGGCCCCATGAACATGAGGCCGAACGGGCGCAGCGTGGTGCGGCGGATGTAGTCGAAGTCGAGCCTGGTGCCGCCGTCGACGCGCCGCCGGTCGTACCAGACGAGCTGGCGCCACCCGGGCGCGTCGGTGTCGATGTACACCGACAGCGGGATGCCCTCCATGACGACGGTGCCCTGCGCGCTGCCCTGCCCGAGGCTCTCGATGCCGGCGCGCAGCGGCACGGTGGTGCCGTGCTCGATCGCGAGGCCGCCGTACGAGAAGTCGAGCACCACTCGCGAGGACGACGACTCGGGGAACGTGTACCGGTGCACGGCGGTCTTCGCGCCCACGGTCAGCTCGCAGCGGATGCCGTTCTCCAGCGTCGCGGCGTAGTACCCGGGCGAGGCCTCCTCGTCCCGGAGCCGCCACCGGTTCCCGAGGGAGTCGAGCGGCTCGATCATCGGCGTGACGCGGAAGTAGTTGTAGTACTTGCGGATCGCGCCGGTGCCGGACTGCTGGAAGTGGGTGAAGCCGCTGGCGAGGTAGTCGTCGTACATGCGCGTCGGGGCGCCCTCGGTGGAGATCCCGTACAGGCCGTACCCGGTCGGGTAGGCCCCCGAGCACGCGCACGCCGAGACCATCCCCAGCGGGTAGCAGGCGCCCGGGTGGGTGTTCCCCACCTGGGCCTTCGGCCACCACCAAGCGGCGGCCAGCCCCTGCGCCGCGGGCAGATCGGTAGCGGCCGTACCGATGAACGGGTCCACGCTGTCCAAGATGCGACTGAGATTAGAGCTCATTCGTCACATCCTCGTTACGGCGACATGAACGCGCAAGCGTTCACGCGGACTCCGTTTGGAATCCGCCGCACCGCCACCCGGAATGCACACTTCGGACGCTTTCGCGACCGCCGAGCCGCTCCCGATCAGCCGCCGAGCGCCCCCAGATGCCCCACGGCCGCGACCGACACCACCGCGAGCCCCGCGACCGTCGTCATCGCCGCAGCGGAGCGGGGTCGGTATGGCAGGCCCTACCGGGTTTTCGGCGGTGAGCGTCAGTGTGCGGCAACCGGATCGGAAATACCGTCGTTCCCATGAGCACTACCCCGGTCATCACCGCCCCCCGCCCCAGGACCCCGGGCCGCCACTCCGCCGCCGGACGCGCCGCCGAGCGCGCCGCCGAGGCCGGTCTCGCGCTGACGCACGGCGGCCGCCGCTGGCACCGGCCGCTGCTGGTCCTCGGGATCGCGTGCGGCGTCGTCGCCCTCGCCTCGCTCGCCGCGATCCCGTTCGACGACCGGCAGATCCTCGGCGAGAGCGTCTGGATCAAGTCGTTCAAGTTCGGCTTCTCGTTCTTCGCCTACTGCCTGTCGCTCGCCTGGCTGCTATCGCACATGACGAAGCTGCGGCGCACCGGCTGGGTCTTCGGCACCGTGTTCGCCGTCGTGAGCGCGGCCGAGGTCGGCGTGATCGTCGCGGCGGCCGCGATGGGCACCTACAGCCACTTCAACGCCTCCGACGACCCGTTCAACCAGGTCGTGCAGCTGGCCTTCCAGTTCGTGCCGGTCATGTTCCTCGCGAACGCCGCCATCGCGGTGCTGGTCCTGTTCCAGCGCATCGGCGACCGCGCCGTCACGGCCGTGATCCGCTGGGGCCTGGCCCTGTCGAGCCTCGGCATGTTCGCCGCGTTCTTCATCGTCACCGTCGGCGGCCAGGGCCAGCGCACCCAGCTCGACGCCAACGGGGACGAGATCCCGCTGAACGCCGGGCACGGCGTCGGCGACCTCGACGGCAACGGCATGGTCCTCACCGGCTGGTCGACCACCGGCGGCGACATGCGGGTCGCGCACTTCATCGGCCTGCACGGCATCCAGGTCCTCATCGGCGTCGGGATGCTGCTGGGCTTCCTGGCGGCCCGCCGGGCGTGGCTGCGCGACGACCGGGTCCGCGCCGGGATCGTCCGCTCGATCGCCGTCGGATACCTCGGGGTGTTCGCGACCGCCGGCTGGCAGGCCGTCCGCGGCCAGGCGTTCACCGCCCCCGACGCCGCCTCGCTCGCCGCCTACGCGGCCTCGGTCCTCCTGGCCGCCGCCGGGGTCGCGATCACCGTCGCCCGGGCCCGCCGGGCCGCCGCGGTGGTCGATCCCGTAGTCAGATAACGCTTGCAACCAGGGATTGCACCCGGGCCGGGACCGCCGCTAGGCTGGTCCCGGCCCCGACCCGTCCCCAGGAGGCGACACCACATGGAACCCTTGCGCCCCAAGCGGCTCAACCCCGGCGACCTGATCGCGATCGCGGCCCCCTCGGGGCCGCGGATGCCGCACCGCCGCGATCAGCTCGACGCCGTCACCGGCGTCCTGGAGGAACTGGGCTACCGCGTGCGCCACACGCCCCTGGTCGCCGCCGCCGCGCACCACTACTGGCGCGCCGCCCCGCCCGAGGCCCAGGCCGCCGAGCTCAACGAGCTGCTGAACGACCCCGAGGTCCGCGCGATCATCCCGTTCTCCGGCGGCAACGCCACCACCGCGTACCTCGACCGCATCGACTACGACGCGGTCCGCCGCGACCCCAAGCCCCTCCTCGGATTCAGCGACATCACCGCCCTCCACCTGGCCCTGCACTCGCAGACCGGCCTCGTCGGCATGCACGCCGACTTCGCGCCCGGCCTGAGCGGCCTCTTCTGGGAGGACGCCGCGGCCGAACGGCACCGGGAGATCCGCGACCTCCTGAACGGCCTCCTCACCGGCGCGATCGGCGAGGTGTCGCTCCCCGCCGACGCCGCCTGGGAGACCTGGCGGCCGGGCCGCGCGACCGGCCGGCTCGTCGGCGGCCTCCTCGACCGCCTCATCAACGTCGAGGCCTCCCCGTACGCGCTCCCGCCCGAGACGTGGGACGGCGCGGTCCTCTTCTGGGAGGACGTCGGCCGCAACCTCGGCCACGTCTGGAACCAGCTCCACGTGCTGCGCATGAACGGCGTCTTCGACCGCGTCGGCGCGATGGTCGTGGGCATTCCCCTCGACGTCGAGATCCCCGCCGACGCCCCGTTCGGACCTGTCTCGGTGCAGGAGGTCGTGCTCGACGTGCTGGCCGACTACGACTTCCCGATCCTCGCGGGAGTCGACTTCGGACATACCGGCCCCAATCTGCCGATGCCCGTCGGGGTCCGGGCCGCGGTCGACGCCACGTCCCGAGAGCTGCGCCTCCTCGAGTCGCCCGTGTCCTAGACGTTTCTTGCACGTACGGGTTGTCGTCGCAATTCCGGGCGCCCGAGTGGTTGCTTTCTTGTGGACCTTCGGGCACGGTTGGTAGACATGAAGATCCGAACGGCCACCCCCGCAGACGCAGACGAGATGGTTCAGGCCCGCACCGCCTCCTGGCGCGCGGCCTACGCCGGCCTGGTCGACGCCGCCGTGCTCGCCGGGCTTCCCGAAGAGGCCTCCGAGCGGTACGTCCGACACCTCGCGCAGAAGCGGCCGCTCGAACTGACCCTCGTGGCGGAGAAGGGCCCGTACGTGATCGGGTTCGCCATGTTCACCTGGGACCACGACGAGGCCGCCGAGGAGGACGCCGCCCCGGGCGTCCCCGGCGAGGTCCAGTCGATCTACGTCCACCCGGACCACTGGAGCCGCGGGGCCGGCCGCGCCCTCATGAACGAGGGCGTGCGCTGGCTGACCGAGGCCGGGCTGTCGCCGGTCCGGGTGTGGATGATGGAGGGCAGCGAGGTGAGCGGCCGCTTCTACGAGCGGTACGGCTTCGAGCCCGACGGGGCGCGCAAGACCGCCGAGATCAGCGGCGCGTCGATCCCCTGCCGGCGGCTGACGCTCAAGCGGGACGCCCCGGCCGCCTGAACCGGGCCTCCGGCGTGATCGGCGCACGGGCCCGGAACGTCCCGGCCGCCTGAGCCGGCACGGCACGCGCGCGGCGGGCCGCCGACGGTGCGGTCCCCTAGCGGACGACGTCGAAGACCTGCTTCTGGATGCCGTTCGCGTACGCCTCGTGCTCGACGAGCGCGAGCTTGACGGCGTCCTGGTCGGCCTCGGAGAACAGGCGCTTCCCGGCGCCGAGGAGCTTCGGGAAGACTAGCAGGTGGTAGCGGTCGACGAGCCCGGCGTCGGCGAGGCTCTTGCCGAGGGCGGCGCTGCCGTTGACGATGATCGGCGCTCCCTCGCCCTCCTTGAGCGCGGCGACGTCGTCGATCGAGCGGAGGATCGTGGCGGGCCAGCGCTCGTCCTCCTCCTTCAGCGTGGTGGAGACGACGTAGCGGGGCATCGAGTTGTAGCCGGCGAAGTCCTCGGTCATGGTGGGCCACACGGGCGCGAACGCCTCGTAGGAGCGGCGGCCGAGCAGGAGCGCGCCGGCCTCGTCCTGTTCGCGGCCCTTGAGCTCGTAGGCCTCGGGGACGAACTCGATGTCCTTGAACGTCCAGCCGGTGTTGCGGTACCCAGTCTCTCCGCCGGGGGCCTCCATGACGCCGTCGAGGGAGACGAACGCGGTGACGATGAGCTGGCGCATGCGGGTGCCTTTCGGTTCAGCGGATGGCTTCCTCCACTATGACGACCGGGCCCGACAGTATTCATCGCGAACCTGAAATCCGCTTCAGGAGGCTACGGGAGCCGCAGCTCCGCGAGGACGGGCGCGTGGTCGCTGCCGTCCTTCTCCAGGACCTCCCAGTCGAGGACGGCGACGCGCTCGTCGGCGAGGACGTGGTCGAGGGCGACGGCCGGGATCTTCACGAACCCGAAGTAGCCGGGGCCGGTGGGCTGCCAGGTCGGGTGCAGGCCCTCGCCGGTCGCCTCGGCGGCGTCGGTGAACCCCGCGTCGAGGAGGTCGCGCATGTTGTCGTGGTCGAGGGTCGCGTTGAAGTCGCCGGCGAGGACCCAGGGGGCGCCGCCGTCGGGGCGCGGCAGGTCCTCGAAGTCCTCCTCCCACAAGGGGATGCGCTCGCGGGAGGCGGGGGCGGCGGTGTGCACGGCCATGAACCGGACGGCCTCGCCGTCGAGGTCGACCTCGGCGCCGATCTGGGAGAAGATCCCGTCGCGGCCGACGGTGTCGATCCGTTCGAGCGGGTGCGAGGAGTAGAGGCCGGTGCCGACGGCGAGGCCGTCGGGTTCGAGGATCGCGTGGGGGAGCAGCTCGTCGAGGCCGAGCTCGTCGAGGCGCTCGGCGGCGGCGGGGGTGAGCTCCTGGACGCTGAGCAGGTCGGGGCCGTGCTCTTCGACGAGGGCGACGACCTTCTCGAGGTCGGTCTGGCCGACGTACAGGTTCACGGACATGACGGTGAACTCGGCGCCGCCGGCCGCGGCCGGCTCGTCCGCGAGGACGCGCGGGAGGAGGACCGCGCCGAGCGCGAGGACCGCGGCGCCGGTGACGGCGAGGGCGGCCCAGTGGCGCACGGCCGCCTGCACGCCGGCGGCGAGGAGCGCGGCGGCCGCCAAGTAGGGCACGAACGCGACGGTGGTGACCAGGAGCCACCCGGTCTCCAGTCCGAGCAGCCGGATGAGCGTGTACGCGGCGACGCCGGCGGTCCCGGTCCACGACAGGGCCCGCAGCGGGCGCGAGCGCCACCAGGGTCGCCGGGCCGTCGTCTCGGCCGGGTGCTCGGTCGGCGCTGCGGTCGCGGTGGCCTCGTCGGTGTCGGTCATGCGCCCGAATCTAGCCGCCGCCGTCCACAGGCACCGGAGGCGCGGGCCGGACCGGGGCGGCGGGCGAGAGGCGGTCCCGAAGCGGGCCTGCCGGTCTACCGGCACCGGCGCTCCGGGCGACGGGGCGGGCCGTAAGCGGCTCCCGCTGGCCCTCCGGCCCCGGAGGCAATGCTCCTTGCGGCCGCGGCGGGCTCAGTGGAGGAGTGCGATGCGGGGCCGGACGGCGGCGGCAAGGTCGTGGAGACCGGGGCCGGTGTGGGGGTCGAGGAGGTCGGCGAGGGCGTCGATGGCGGCGCGGATCTCGTTGCGGCTCAGGTCTTTCGGGTGGGTCCGCTCGATGCCGGGCGGGGGCGGGGCGTCGGCGTTCTCGGCGGTGACGGCGCCGAACCCGGGGTAGGTGAGGCCGAGGTCGGCGGCGTGGAGTTTCCAGAGGTGGTCGCGGGCGTCGGTGAGGGCGTGGAGGGCCCGCCACGGGTGGTCGCGGAGGCGGTGGCGGGCGGCGTCGCCGAGGGCGATCCACGCGAGGAACGCCCATTCGCGGCGGGTGCCGGCGTCGGGGGTCCAGCGGCCGGGGTCGAGGGGCGCGGCGAGGCGGCCGTGCTTGTCGACGACGGCGGTGGACTGCGGGGCGAGCCCGGCGCGGGCGGCGGCGTCGAAGACGACGAGGGAGAGCTGGCGGCCGTCGCGGTAGACGCAGATCAGGTGGGTGAGGTCGCCGAGGGCCTGCTCGAGGGTCGCGGCGGTCGGCGCGAACCCGGTGGCCGCGCGGAGGGCCTCGCCGATGCGAGGGTCGCCGTCGGCGAGCGAGGTGACGCCGATGCCGGCGTCGACGTCGGAGAGCGCGTCGCCCGCGCCGCGGCCGAGGGAGCCGCCGAGCTCGACCCACTCGACCCAGTCGGTGGCGCGGGCCCAGTCGGCCAGGGCGTCGACGACGCCGCGCGGATCAGGTCCCATACCGGCTCCTCACATCTGGCTGCCCCGCAACGGTACCGGTGCGCCGAGCAGGTGTCCGCCGGGCCGCGGGCCGGGCTCAGGACTCGGGGCGCCAGTCTTCGGGCGGGTCCTCGCCGACGCGGCCGTCGACGGCTTCGCGGAGGAGGTCGGCGTGCCCGGTGTGGCGGCCGTACTCCTCGACGAGGTCGCAGACGATGCGGCGGACGCTGAAGTGGCCGCGGCCGGGCCACTCCCAGTGCGCGGGCTGGTCGAGGCCGCCGTCGGCGGTGATCGCGGCGAGGCGCTCGCGGGAGCGCCCGACCGCGGCGTCGTACAGCCCGTACAGGTACTCGGGGCTGTCGTCGGCGGCGGTCGTGAACTCCCAGTCGTCGGTGTCCTCGAGCGGCGCGGACACCCACGGCTCGCCGGGGGACTGGCCGCGCATCTTCCACGCGAACGTGATGTCCTCGACGCGCGCGAGGTGCTTGAGGAGCCCGCCGATGGTCAGGTTCGAGGCCCCGATGCGCTGGTTCAGGCCGGCGGCGTCGAGGCCGTCAGCCTTCCACCGGAAGGTCGTGCGGAGGCGTTCGAGCATCGCGAGGAGGTGCTCGGACTCGGTGCCCGCGAGGGGCGGTTCCCACGGAACTGGTTCGGTCATGCCCGACACCGTAGCGCCGGGCACCGACAACCGGGTCCGATCAGAGCGTGTTCGCGAGCGAGACGACCTCGACGTCCATCGACGAGTTCGCGGGGAAGTCGATCACCGAGGGCGCCACGCCCGCGGCGACGAGGTGCGAGCCGAGCGCGGCGACCATCGCGCCGTTGTCGGTGCACAGCTTCGGGCGCGGGTACCGCAGCGTCAGGCCCGCGGCCTCGGCGCGCTCGGTCGCGAGGGCGCGGAGGCGCGAGTTCGCCGCGACGCCGCCGCCGAGGAGGATCGTCTCGACGCCGTGCTCCTTCGCGGCCAGGATCGCCTTCCGGGTGAGGACGTCACAGACGGCCTCCTGGAACGCGGCGGCGACGTCGTTGACGGGCACGTCCTCGCCGTCGGCGCGGCGCGCCTCGATCCACCGGGCGACCGCGGTCTTCAGCCCCGAGAACGAGAAGTCGTACCGGTGGTGCTCCTGGTCCTTCGCCGCCGAGAGGCCGCGCGGGAACTCGACGAACCGCCGGTCCCCCTCCTTCGCGGCCCGGTCGATGTACGGGCCGCCGGGGAACGGGAGGCCGAGCAGGCGCGCGACCTTGTCGAACGCCTCCCCCGCGGCGTCGTCGATGCTCGCGCCGAGCTGCGTGACCTTCCCGGCGAGGTCCTCGACCATCATGATCGTGGAGTGCCCGCCCGACACGAGGAGCCCGATCGCGGGCTCGGGGATCGGCCCGTTCTCCAGCGTGTCGACGGCGATGTGCGCACTCAAATGGTTGACGCCGTAGATCGGCACGCCCGTCGCGATCGAGTACGCCTTCGCGGCGCCGACGCCGACCATGAGCGCCCCCGCCAGGCCCGGGCCCGCGGTCACGGCGATGCCGTCGAGGTCGGCCAGGGTCACCCCGGCGTCGTCGAGGGCGCGCTGCACCGTCGGCACCATGGCCTCCAGGTGGGCGCGGCTGGCGACCTCGGGGACGACGCCGCCGAAGCGCGCGTGCTCGTCCACGGAGGACGCGATCGCGTCCGCGAGCAGCTCGTGCCCGCGCACGATCCCGACACCGGTCTCGTCGCACGACGTCTCGATGCCCATCACCAACGGTTCGTTCTTCACAGGTCCATCCTCATCACGGCGGCGTCGGTGCCGGTGTGCTGGTAGTAGTTCTTGCGCACGCCGATGCCGGTGAACCCGTAGCGGTCGTACAGCCGCTGCGCCGGGCCGTTGTCGACCGCGACCTCCAGGAACACCGACTTCGCGCCGCCCGCGCGCGCACGCGCGATCAGGTCGTCCATGAGCATCGCGGCGATGCCGCGGCGCCGGTACGCCTCGTCGACGGCGATGTTGTTGATCCAGGCCTCCGCGTCGCCGAACGCGGTCCCCGCGTACCCGGCGATCCGGTCGCCGTCGAGGACGGCCCGGTAGTCGTGCCCGGCCGCGAGCTCGGACCACAGGACGCCCTCGCTCCACGCCTCCGGCCCGAAGATCGCCGCCTCCATGCGCGCCATCGCGGCCAGATGCCACCAGCGCACCCGCTCGATCCTCACGTCACCGTTCATCACGTCAAGCTGTACCACGCCGGGCCGCGCGGCGGGCGCCGCCTCGGCGGCCGTCACTTCCCGGGCGGCGCGACGACGCCGGCCGCGGGCTGCGCGTCCGGGCGGCGCAGGTACAGCGGCGTCAACCGCTCGCTCGGCGCCCCGTCGAGCAGCCGCGGCGCGGCCAGCTCCACGAGCTTCACCAGGTCCGGGTACACCGCGCCGGCCTCGGCCGGGACGGCGAGCTCGGCCGCGTACTTCGACGCGCCCTCGCCGATCGCGTAGTCCGCGCGCGTGTCCGGCAGCTCCGCGGGCTTGGCGACCTGCGGCTCCCCCTCGCGCACGCCGTCCTCGTACACCGCCCAGTACACCTCTTTGCGGCGCGCGTCCGTCGCCACGAGGGCCCGCCCGCGCGTGTTCCCGCCGATCGCGTCCAGCGAGCACACCCCGTACACCGGGATCCCCGCGCCGTCGGCGAACGCCGCCGCCGTGACCATCCCGACCCGCAGGCCCGTGAACGGCCCCGGGCCCACGCCCGCGACGACCGCGTCGACGTCGCGCACGGTCCGGCCCGCCTCCGCGAGGCACGCCTCGATGAACGGGCCGAGCTTCTCCACATGCCCGCGGCCGTCGATCTCCCGGCGGAACGAGGTCAGGAACAGCTCCGGCTCGAACGCGGGGCCGTCGAGGTCGACGAGCGCGGCCTGCACCGCGCTGGTGGAGGTGTCGAGGGCGAGCACTCTCATGCGGCCGCGCCCACCGGCAGGCCCAGCGACGCCAGGCGCGCCGCCCAGTCGCCGCCGCGCGCGTGCAGCACCGCCTCGCGGACCTCGTCCGCGCGCCGCTCGATCGCGATCTCCAGGTGCGACTCCGCGAGCCGCTCCGCCAGGCCCGCGCCCCACTCGACCACGGTCACCGCCGCATCCACGTCGGTGTCAAGGTCCAGGTCGTCGAGCTCGTCCAGGGTCTCCAGCCGGTACGCGTCGACGTGCACCAGCGGCACCCCCGGCGCCCCGGCGCGGTGCGAGCGCGCGATCACGAACGTGGGGCTGGTGATGCGCCCCTCGACGCCGAGCCCGGCGCCGATGCCCTGCGTGAGGGCGGTCTTCCCGGCCCCGAGCGGGCCGGTCAGGATCACGAGGTCCCCCGGTCGCAGGACCGCGGCCAGCCGCAGCCCGAACTCCTGGGTGTCTCCGGCTGTCTGGAGCGTCAGCCTCACGTCTCACTCCTGTTCTGCGGACCGGCCGCTGCCGCGCGCCGGCGCCCGTCTGACTGTCTTCACATAACCGCTACGGGAGGCCGTGGTGGCGCGGGAACGGCCGCCAGCGGCGCTGCCGCCCCGGCCCGGCCTCGCGCGGGGCCTCCCGACGCGGCGGACCGTCACCGATCTCAGCCGCGACTTTGTCGATCATCTCCAACAACAGTTGTGAGATCTCACCAGGGTACTCCAGCTGCGGCGAATGCCCCGCCTCGGCTATGAGCTCCAATCGCGACCCCGGGAGCGCCTCCGCGAGCCGCCGCGAATGCCCCGGCGGCGTCAACGGATCCCCGTCGCCCACCACCACCAGGATCGGCAGCCCCTTGAACTGCGGCAGCACCGCCGTCGAGTCGTGGTCGAGGATAGCTCGCGCATACCCCACGATCGACTGGATCGACGTGCGCCGGTTCATGCGCTCGACCAGCGTCACGATCGACCCCGGCGGATTCGGCGACCGGAACGCCGCCTTCCGCGTCAGCAGCCAGCCCAGATCCCCCGCCAGCAGCCGCGAGCGGTCGATCAGGTCCGGCGTCCACCCCGCGACCTGCTGCAGCATCGGCAGGACCGTCCGCCGCAACCGCCGCAGCGCCCGCATCGGCTTCGTCTCCACCGTGTCCAGACCCGCCGCGCTCGTCGACAGGAACGCCACCCCCTGCACCCGCTCCCGGAACTCCTCCGGATACAGGCGCGCATACGCCATCACCGTCATCCCGCCCATCGAATGCCCGACCAGCACCAGCGGCCCCCGCGGCGCCACCTCGTCCAGGACGTCGCGCAGGATCTCCGCCAAGTCGTCGATCGAATACTCGGTCCGCACCAGCCCGCCCGACCGGCCGTGCCCCGGCTGGTCGTACAGCACCGCCCGCAGCCGCACACCCCCGCGCACCGCGTCCGCGATCGCCTTCCGCTGGAAGTAGAACGTCCCCATGTCCTGCATGTAGCCGTGGATCAGCACCACCGTCAGACCCGCGTCCTCCGGACCGGCGGTCTCCACGTGCACCGACGCCCCGTCGCGCGTCTCCACCGTCCGCACCGAGTTCACCGGCGGCATCTCGAACGGCTCGTTCGCGTACGGATCGCTCGACGACGCCCGCGTCCGCCGCGCCACATACCGCGGCACCCCGTACGCCAGCGCCGCCCCGACCGCGATCCCGCCGGTCACCCCGCCGACGACCGCCCAGCCCTTCGCGCGCCGCGACCCGCGGCGCGGCTCGTCCCCGCTCACCGCTCCAGGCCCCGGTTCCACAGCCGGGGGATGCGCGCCCCCAGACCCGTCAGCACGTCGTTCGGGATCGTCCCCGCCCACGCCGCCCAGTCGTCCGCGTCCGGATGCTGCTCGCCCGCGCCGATGAGCACCACCGGCTCACCCGCCTTCACGGCGTCGTCACCGCAGTCGACCACGAACTGGTCCATGCAGATCCGGCCGATCACCCGCCGCCGCTTCCCGGCGAGGTACACCTCGGCCTTGTTCGACGCCGCCCGCGGGATCCCGTCCGCATATCCCAGCGGCACCAGCGCCACGTTCGTGTCCCGCTCCAGGACGTGCGTGTGCCCGTACGAGATCCCCGACCCCGCCGGGAGCCGCTTCACGCTCATCACCTGCGACCGCACCTCGATCACCGGCTTCAGGTCCACCGGGATCTGCGGCACCGGGTTGTACCCGTACAGCGCGATCCCCGGCCGCACCAGGTCGTACCTGGACCCGGGGTCCGCGATCAGCGCCGCCGAGTTCGCGAGGTGCCGCACCTCCGGCTCCAGCCCGGCCGCCGCCACCGCCTCCAGGTACCGCTCGAACGAGGCCCGCTGCGCCGCGTTCGCCGGATGCCCGAGCTCGTCGGCGCACGCCAGATGACTCCACGCCCCGGCCACCACCACCGCGCCCGCGGCCTGGAACTTCGCCGCCGCCTCCGCGACGGCCTCCCACTCGTGCTCGGCCACGCCCCCGCGCGACATCCCGGTGTCGCCCTTCAAGTGCACGCGCGCCGGAGTGCCCGCCCGCTCGCCCGCCGCGGCCGCGGCCTCCAGCTGCGCAAGCGACGACACGCCGACGTCGATCCCGGCGCCCACGACCTCCGCGAGCCCGGACTGGTCCGGCGCGAAGAAGAACGCCATCACCGGCGCGTCCTCGAGCCCGGCCGCGTGCCGCAGCTGCCAGGCCTCCTTGAGGGTCACGACACCGAGCCGGGCCGCCCCGGCCTCGACGGCGATCCGCGCCGCCGGGACCATGCCGTGCCCGTACGCGTCGGCCTTGACCATCGCCATCATCGGGACCCCGGCGACGCGCGCGAGCGCCTCGACGTTGTGCGCGAGCCGCCGCCAGTCCGCGCTGGCCTTGGCCAGTCCGGACATGCCGCCGTTCACCGGTTCGGTCAGGATGCGGTAGTTGTCCATCGCCACGGCTCAAGGGTACGTGGCTCCGGTCGTGCGCCGCCGCAACGCACCCGCGGCGGCCTGATCGGGCGTCCCGGGCGGGACGGGACGCCCGATCGGGCGGCGTATGCGCAGGCGGGGCCGGTGCCGCTCGCGGCGGGCCCGGTCTTAGGCGGCCTCGGCGCGGACGGTGCGCGCGGCCTCGACGAGCCCTTGGAGCGCGGGCACGACCTCCTCGTAGCGGCGGGTCTTCAGGCCGCAGTCGGGGTTGGCCCAGACGCGTCCGGCGCCGAGCGCGGCGACGGCGAGGCGGAGCGCCGCGGCCATCTCGTCGGCGGCGGGCACGCGCGGGGAGTGGATGTCCCACACGCCCGGGCCGACCGCGCTGCGGTAGTCGGCGCCGTCGAGGTCGGCGAGGACCTCCATCTTCGAGCGGGACGCCTCGATGGAGGTGACGTCGGCGTCGAGCGCCGCGATGGCGTCGATGACCTCGCCGAACTCGGAGTAGCAGAGGTGCGTGTGGATCGCGGTGTCCGGCCGCACGCCCGCGGTCGCGATCCGGAACGACCGGGTCGCCCACGCCCGGTAGGCGGCGCGCCCGGCGGCGCGGACGGGCAGGAGCTCGCGGAGCGCGGGCTCGTCGACCTGGATGATCGCGGTCCCGGCGGCTTCGAGGTCGGCGACCTCGTCGCGCAGGGCGAGGGCGACTTGGTCGGCGGTGTCGGCGAGCGGCTGGTCGTCGCGCACGAACGACCAGGCGAGAATCGTCACCGGGCCGGTGAGCATGCCCTTGACGGGCTTCGCGGTGAGCGACTGCGCGTACGAGGTCCACGGCACCGTCATGGGCGCGGTGCGGGCGACGTCGCCGAAGAGGACCGGCGGGCGCACGCAGCGCGAGCCGTACGACTGGACCCAGCCGGCGGCGGTGGTGGCGAACCCGGTGAGCTGCTCGGCGAAGTACTGGACCATGTCGTTGCGCTCGGGCTCGCCGTGGACGAGCACGTCGAGGCCGAGCTTCTCCTGCTCGGCGATGACGGTGGCGACCTCGGCCTTCATGCGGGCGTGGTAGTCGGCGTCGATCATGAGGCCCTGCCGGTGGGCGGCGCGGGCCTTGCGGAGCTCGGCGGTCTGCGGGAACGAGCCGATCGTGGTGGTCGGCAGCGGCGGCAGCGGCACGCGCTCGGCCTGCGGGGCGCGGCGATCGGCGTAGGGAATGCGCCGGTCGGCGTCGTCGCCGAGCCCGGCGAGGCGGGCGCGGACGGCGTCGTCGCGCCAGGCGTCCGGCGCGGCCGGGCGGGGCTCGCGGGATCCGTCGGGATCGGTGAGGGCGTAGATCTCGGCGAGCTTCTGCCGGGCGAAGGAGAGCCGGGCGACGAGTTCGGCGGGCAGCCCGGTCTCGGCCGCGAGGTCCACGGGGACATGCAGGAGCGACGAGGACGAGGCGACGCCGACGCGGTCGGTGAGGGCCCGGACGCGCTCGACGTCCTCGGCGGCCTTCGCGAGGTCGGTGCGCCAGATGTTGCGCCCGTCGACGACCCCGGCGACGATGAATGTTTCACGTGAAACATTCAGTGTCTCAAGTGCATCGAGATCGGACCGGCCGCGCACCAGGTCGAGGGCGATCCCCTCCACCCCGGCGTCGAGGAGCACCGGCAGCGACTCGCCGAACGGGCCGTAGCCGCCCGCGACGAGGATCTCGGCGGTGCCGACGAGGCGGCGGTACGCCGCGGCGACGACGGCCAGCTCCTCAGGCGTGCGGTCCGCGGCCAGCGCGGGCTCGTCGAGCTGGACGAGCCCGGCCCCGGCGCGGCCGAGCGCGGTCAGGATCTCGGTGTACACCTCCACCAGGTCGCCGATCCGGTCGAGCGGCCGGAAGTCCTCCGGCGCGCCGTCCTCGGGCTTCGCGAGCAGCAGGAACGAGACGGGCCCGACGAGCACCGGCCGGGCGTCCAGGCCGCGCTCGCGCGCCTCCAGGAACTCGGCGACGGCCTTCTCGGGCTTCGCGGCGAACGCGGTCGCGGGCCCGATCTCGGGCACGAGGTAGTGGTAGTTCGTGTCGAACCACTTGGTCATCTCGAGCGGCGCGGCCTCGGCGTCGCCGCGGGCGGCGGCGAAGTACGAGGCGAGCGGGTCCTCGCGCCGGTGGCGCGGGGCGACGGCGTCGACGGCGAACGCGGTGTCGAGCACGTGGTCGTAGTAGGAGAAGACGCCGGTCGGGACGGCGTCGAGCACGGACAGGTCGTCGAGCATCTCGGCGCGGACCGCGGCGGCGGCCCGCTCCAGGCCGGCGGCGTCGAGCCGCCCGGACCAGTGGGCCTCGAGCGCGCGCTTGAGCTCGCGGTTCGATCCGATGCGCGGGTATCCGAGCGCGGTGGAGCGCACGGCGGTGCGGTTGTTCATGTGTCAGTTCCCTCGAACTTGCGACAGCGGGGCCGCGCGCGGTCGCGCGCGGGACGCGGGCAGGTATTCGGACTCGGGGGCGCTCCGTCTCCGGCGCCTAGTCTCCGCCGCTTCCCAGTCCCTCGCGGTCCCAGTGCTCATGGCGGGTTTCGTTCCCCCTCACCGCTGCGGGGCAGTCCTGGATTCGCACCAGATTCCCTCTTGGCCGCGGCGGTCGCCCGCCGCGGAACCAGCGTCGGTTGCGATGGTACGGGCGCGGCCGGGCGTGCCGTTCGCCTCGGCCAGAGTGTGAGAACCGGCGCGGGCGCGGGGAGGGCGCCGAGTAAGGTCCGGACCGGGCCGGGACCGCGGCCCGGGACGCGTTCGAGGAGGATTCGATGAGCAGGAAGACCGCAGTCGTCACGGGAGCGAGCAGCGGCATCGGGGCGGCCACCGCCCGGGCGCTCGCCAAGGCCGGGTTCGACGTGGTCCTCGGGGCCCGCCGGGCCGACCGGCTCGCGGAGGTCGCGGCCGAGTGCGGCGGGCGGGCGCTGCCGCTCGACGTGACGGACGAGGCGTCGGTGGCGGCCTTCGCCGCCGAGATCGGCGAGTGCGCCGTCCTGGTGAACAACGCCGGGGGCGCGTTCGGGCTCGACTCGATCGCCGGGGCGGACCTGGACGCGTGGCAGCGGATGTACGACGTGAACGTGCTCGGCACGGCCCGGATCACCAAGGCGCTCCTGCCGAAGCTGGTCGCGTCCGGCGACGGCCAGGTCGTGGTGGTCGGCTCGATCGCGGCCCACCAGCCGTACCCGGGCGGAGGCGGTTACAACGCGGCGAAGCACGCGGAGGCGGCGGTCACGCGGGTGCTGCGCATGGAGCTGCTCGGGCAGCCGGTCCGCGTCTGCGAGATCGACCCGGGCATGGTCGAGACCGAGTTCAGCCTCGTCCGCTTCGAGGGCGACCAGGACCGCGCCGACGCGGTGTACGCGGGCATGACCCCGCTCGTGGCCGACGACATCGCCGACACGATCGCATGGGTCGCGACCCGCCCCGCGCACGTCAACATCGACCAGATCACCATCACCCCGAGGGACCAGGCCGGAGCCCAGCTCGTGCACCGCCGCCAGTAGCCCCGACCAGGAGCTTCGCGAAGTTATCCACAAGTAGCTTCTTCGCATTCGACACTTCGCTACCCCTCCTGTTGTAGTAGATAGCAAAAACGTCATCCGCTATCGGCGGGATGGCGGCGACAACAAGGGGATTCGCGAAATGTCGCTCCATACCAGGGCCCGACCGGCGCGAGAGACCACTCGCGCTCGGGTCCCCGCCGATGGCAACCCGCTCCGCGCGGAGCACGCGGGCGGCCGGCCTGACGAGGCCGACCGCCCGCAACACAAGCTCGAGCCGCTCCCACAGCCTGCACCGGGAACCGGCCCGGGCTCACGCCTTCAACCCGACACCAGCCCTCGCTCGGGCGCACGCGGCGGGCCGGGACGGCTCCAGGCTCACGCCCTCGACCTCAACCGGCCACCAGCCTTCGCTGCGGGCTCACACCCTGGGCCCTACTCGGTCAGGGTGAACTCCGGCGAGGTCCACTGCTCCCAGTGGGCCGGGTCGTTCTCATCGCCGAGGGCCTTGAGGACCTTCACGGTGAGGGTCCACCGCCCGGGTTCGAGGGCGTTCGGGCGCTGCTCGACCAGGTCCTCCAGGTGGACGCCCATGGCGTCGTCGGGGCCGGGCGAGCGGGGCAGGAGGGACTCGGGGTCCCAGGCGACGACCTCGCCGGTGTCGGCGTTTGCGGCGCTGACCTCCATGGCGGCCGGCTGGTGGCCGAGGTAGACGAGGGCCGCGAGGGCGGGGCCGTCGGCGAGGCTGAAGGCCTCGCCGACCTCGACGTCGCGGTACTCGAACTCGTGGGTCTCGGGGTCTTGGGCGACGACGGCCGCGAGGCTCGGGAACTCCGGGTGCTCCAGGACCGGGATCGCGAGGTAGTCGCCCTGGTAGCCGGAGTACGCGGCCGTCAGGGACTCGCCGTCGCCGTCGGGGCGGGCCGTGATGCGGCCGCCGAAGACGCTCCCGTCGGGCAGGTCAGCGGCGGGCTCGACGGTGACCTCGACGGTGGCGGTCTGGCCCGGGTAGAGGCGCAGTTCGCGCGGTTCGAAGGTGACCTCGGGTTCGGCGGCGCTGAAGCCGGGGTCGCGGTCGTCGCCGGTGGTTGCGATCGTGGACCGGTGGGTCAGCGTGTAGTCGCGGGCGGTCCGGTCCCGGGAGGTCAGGGTCAGCTCAAAGGTGCGGGGCCCGGTGCCGTCGCCGGTGTTGACGCCGGTCGGGTACAGGCAGGCCTCAGCGTCGAGGGCGTCGACGACGTCGATGACGCCGGTGCCCTGCCGGTGGGCCGCTTCGAGTTCGCCGAGGTCGGGGTTGTCGCCCCACAGGACCGGCTTGGCGGAATTCGCGAGGCGGGTGCGGACCTCGCGCGGCTCCAGGCGCGGGTCGTCCTGGAGGAGCAGCGCGGCGGCGCCGGCCACGTGCGGCGAGGACATCGAGGTGCCCGAGAGCGCCTCGTAGGAGCCGTCGGCGACGGGCACCGTGGACCAGATGCCGCCGCCGGGCGCGGCCACGTCGGGCTTGAACGACAGGTCGGGGGCGGGCCCGTACGCGGTGAAGCTCGAGGCGAAGCCGCCGCGGGGGAGGTCGACGAGGACGGTGTCGCCGCCGAACTCGAGCACGGGCGCCTCGCCGATCGCGGCGAGGTCGTGAAGGTCCTTGCCGTCGGCGTCGGTGACGGCGATGATCGGGACGCCGAGGTCCTCGACCCCGCCGCCGCCGAAGGGCCCGGGCCGGTCGTTGTAGACGACGACGCTCGTCGCGCCCTCGGCGACGGCCCGCTCGTACTTCTCCTTGAACGTGCAGGTGCCGCGGACGACGAGCGCGGCCGCACCGTCGACGTCGCCTTCGGAGGCGTCGTCGGCGCAGGCGCGGCCGAGCCACACGAGCGGGTCGGTGGCGGTGCCGGTCTCCGGTTCCTCGGTCTCGCCGATGGCGCGGTATCCGACGAGGCGGTCGAGCGCGGGCACGTGCGCGGCGTCCATGCGCTGGGCCGGGTTGTCGGTGGAGGCCACGGCGATCACGTCCTCGCCGACGCCGGGCGCGGAGCCGGAGTAGACCCCGGACTCGCCGTCGTTGCCCATGGAGGCGACGACCACGACGCCTTCGCGGGTGAGCGTGTCGGCGGCCTTCGCGGTCGGGTAGCCGGGCCACTGGAACGACTGGCCGAGCGAGAGGTTGACGACGTCCATGCCGTCGTCGAGCGCGGTCTCCAAGGCGTGCATGATGACCTCGGCGCTGGTGGAGCCCTCGCAGCCGAAGACCTTGTACGCGCCGAAGCGCACGTCGGGGGCGACGCCGGTGACCTGGCCGTCGGCGCCGACGATGCCGGCGACGTGGGTGCCGTGGCCGCCGCAGTCGGCGGGGTCGTCGTCGGGGTCGGGTTCGCTCAGCTCGGGGTCGTCGGAGTCGAACTCGTCGCCGACGAAGTCGGCGCCCCACGCGACCCGGCAGTCGTCGCCGAAGCAGCCGCCGAGGTCGGGGTGGGTGTAGTCGATGCCGGTGTCGATGACGCCGACCTTGACGCCCTCGCCGGTGATCCCCCGGTCGTGCGCGACGTCGGCGCGGGTCGTCTCGATCGCCTGCGCCAGTTCGGGGACGCCGGCCGCTTCAGGGGCCCGGTCGAGGCGCGCGGGCCCGGTGAAGACGACGTCGGACCAGACGCGCTCGACGTGGCCGAGCTGCCCGAGGCGCCGCGCGGTGGCCGGGTCGGCCTCGACGGAGACGCCGTTCCAGATCCGCTCGAAGTCGTGCCGCACCGTGAAGTCGAGGTCGCGGGCAGCGTCGAGGACGGACGCGTCGGCGCCCTCGCCGAACTCCACGAGCCACACCTGCGCGGGGCCGTCGTCCGGTTCGGCCTGCGCCGCAGGGGCGGCGAGGGCGAGGAGCGGCAGCGCGACCGCGGCGGCGAGGGGCCGCCGCCAGGCGGCCGGGAGGGTTCGAAGCGTGCGGTGGCCCGGCATCGGGGTCCCTTCGGATCGCGCCCGGCGGGGGTCGCGGAGCGCCCGGGAGCCCCGGCGGGCAGAAGTGGCAGGACCTTCGATCGTGGGCCATCCGGCGCGCCGAACCGCGCATTTGCCGCGCCGCCCGGCCGCGTGTCGGCCGCGGCTGGTGGAACGGCGATGAGACGGTCGCGAGCCTGGCCGCGTGTTGTCCATGGTCGGCCAGACGGTGATGGGACGGTCGCACACCCTCGGCCGCGTGTCGGCCACGGCAGGCGACACGGCGATGAGACGGTGCGCGCCCCGGCCGCCGGCACGTGCCCGGGCGCGGAGCCCGTCGCCGGTCCGCGTCCGCGGGTCAGTACCCGAGCAGGCGCGCCAGCGCGGCCCCGGCGAGTCCGGCGGTGAGGCCGCCGGCGAGATTGAGGGCGATGTTCGCGGCGGCGCGGCGCCACCGGCCGTCCTCGGCGAGCCGCAGGGTCTCCCAGGAGAGGGTCGAGAAGGTGGTGAGCGCGCCGCAGAATCCGATCGAGAGGAGCGCGGTCCAGGCAGGTCCGGTGGCGGCGACGGCGAGGAACGCGGCGAGGCCGGAGCCGGCGGTGTTGACGGCGAGGGTGCCCCAGGGCATGGCGCGGCCGAGGTAGTGGGCGGCGACGAGGTCGGTGAGGAATCGGGCGGGGGCGCCGACGGCGGCGCCGAGCGCGACAAGAAGAAGAGTCACCGGCGGCGCCTCGCGATCGCGCGGGTCGCCCGCATGCCGAGTGCGGCGGCGGTGAGGGCCGCGGCGATGGTCGCGAAGGCGTAGGCGACGGCGAGGAGTGCGGCGTCCGCGGCGGCGGCGCTGCCGATGCCGACGATGTAGGTGGAGAAGGTGGTGAATCCGCCGAGGACGCCGACGCCGAGGAACGGGCGGAGGTGGCGGCGGCCGGGCGCGATCTCGGTGGCGGCGACCATGAGCGCGCCGATGAGGAGTCCGCCGAGGGTGTTGGCGGTGAAGACGGCCAGGTCGAAGCGGCCGGGTTCGGGCGGGAGGGCCAGCAGGAGGCCGTACCGGGCGAGGGAGCCGATCACGCCGCCGAGTGAGACCGCGGCGAGCACGGTGACCGGGACGGCGCGGAGGGCGTCGCGCAGGGTCGGGCGCGGCTCCGGCGGGTCGGGAGTTGCGGGCACGGTGTGAATCTAGGCCCGGGTCGGGGACCGGGCGGGGCGGGGGCGGCTGGTCCGGGCAGGATGACGCGCGGGCCGGCACGCCACGCTGGGGCCGAGCAGCCAGCCGGGGGGAGCGGCGCGCACCGGCGCCCGGCCCGCTCCGGGCGTGTTCCGGAACCGCGGTCCGTATGCGATCCCTCACCGGGTCTTGCGCCCGAAATGCGAATGGCGCTACGGTTGAGGGCGATGAGTTACACCGTCACTAACCAGTTCCTGACACGCAGGCGTCACCTCGACTTCTGCCGCGTGTCGACCGTGCTCTGTCGTTAGTCCCGCCGATCCCACCGGCCGGCTCGCCGACGTTCTCATCTTCCCCGCAGGGTCCGAGCCCGACCCGCACCCGTTTCGCTGACACGGCGCGCGCCGCTGCGCCCCGCCGTGCCCGCTCCCGCCTTCACAAGAGGTATCCATGTCAAGTGCTCCCGACAGCGCGCCCGTCGACGCGGCCGCTGAGGAAACTTCCAAGCCCAAGCGCCGCAAGCGGGTTCCGTTCGCCGCGCAACTGCTCATCGGCCTCGTGCTCGGCCTCGCACTCGGGTACGTCGCCCGCGAGTGGTCGGTCGCGTGGCTCGGCACCACGTTGGAGACGGTCGGCACGCTGTTCGTGCAGCTGCTGTTCCTGATCGTCCCGTTCCTGGTGTTCACCGCGATCGTCGCGTCGATCGCGAATCTGCGGAACCTCGCGAACGCCGGCCGCCTGGTCGCCAAGACCCTCGGCTGGTTCGCGCTCACCTCGCTCATCGCGGTCGTCATCGGCATCGCGATCGGCCTGACCACGAACCCGGGTTCGGGGATCGAGCTGTCGGGCGCGGCGGCCGCGCCGGAGACGCAGGGGTCGTGGACCGACTTCCTGACCGGGATCGTGCCGACGAACGTCGTGGACGCGTTCGTGAACGTGAACGTGCTGCAGATCGTGTTCGTGGCGATCGTCGTCGGTGCGGCGGCGGCGAGGATCGGCGACAAGGCCGAGCCGTTCCTGAAGTTCAACGCGTCGGCGCTGGCGCTGATCCAGAAGGCCCTGTGGTGGGTGATCCGCTTGGCGCCCATCGGTACGGCGGCGCTGATCGGCAAGTCGGTGTACGCGTACGGGTGGGATCTGCTGGAGCCGCTCGCGGTGTTCAGCATCGACATCTACGCGGCCGCGCTGATCGTGCTGCTGATCGTGTACCCGGTGCTGCTGCGGGTGTTCGGGAAGGTCTCGCCGGTGCAGTTCTACCGGAAGGCGTGGCCGGCGATCCAGTTCGCGTTCGTGTCGCGCTCGTCGGTGGGCACGCTGCCGCTGGCGCAGAAGACGGTGACCGACCGTCTCGGCGTGGACCGGGACTACGCGTCGTTCGCGTCGCCGTTCGGGGCGACGACGAAGATGGACGGCTGCGCCGCGATCTATCCGGCGATCGCCGCGATCTTCGTGGCGCAGGTGTACGGCGTGGACCTGGCCGTGCAGGACTACCTGCTCATCGCGTTCGTGTCGGTGATCGGCTCGGCGGCGACGGCGGGTCTGACGGGTGCGACGGTGATGCTGACGCTGACGCTGTCGACGCTGGGCCTGCCGCTGGAGGGCGTGGGGCTGCTGCTGGCGATCGACCCGATCATGGACATGATCCGCACGGCGACGAACGTCGCGGGGCAGATGGTGGTGCCGGTGATCGTGGCGAAGTCCGAGCAGCTGCTGGACCGCGAGGTGTACGACGCGGCGCCGCAGCCGCTCGACGAGGAGTCGGCGTTCGGCGGCGGCGAGCCGGTGCGGAAGGCGGAGCCGGTGCCGGCGCCCGCGTGACGGGAAGCTTTGTTCTCTCCTGAGTAGCGGGGGGCCGGTCCGTGAGGGCCGGTCCCCCGTTCGCGTCAGCGGGCGTCGAGGTGCAGCTGGAGGCCGTCGACGACGCGGTGGAGACCGAATTCGAAGTGGTCTTGGACGGGGTCGTCGGGGCCGATGTCGGCGGCGACGCGGGCGAGGTGGGGGAAGCGGGTCGTGTTGGCGGGTTCGGCGAGGAAGCGGAAGAAGTCGGCGGCGGTCCCGCCGGTGTCGCCGATCTCGGGGCGGACGGCGCCGAGCGCGAAGCAGTCGACGGTGAGGACGGCGGCGAGGCCGGTGGCGTGGGGCATGCCGACGGCGTCGAGGCGGCCGAGGATCTGGTCGACCCAGCCGGCCTCGTGCGGGCCCATGGGGCGTTCGCCGGTGGCGACGGGCAGGGCCCAGGGGTGGGCGAGGAAGAGGCCGCGGATGGAGCGGCCCCAGCCGAGGAGGACGTCGCGCCAGTGGTCGGCGGCGGGGACGTCGACGGGGCCCGCCATGAGGGAGTCGTACATGAGGAGGACGAGCTCGTCCTTGCCGGGGACGTGCCGGTAGAGGGACATGACGCCGGAGCCGAGGCGGTCGGCGAGGTGCTTCATGGAGACCTTCGCGAGGCCGTCGGCGTCGGCGATGGCGACGGCTTCGGCGACGATGCGCTCGCGGGTGAGCCCGGAGGGGCGGCCGCGGCCGGGCCGCGCGCGGTCCCCCCAGAGCAGCTCGTACTCGCCCTGTCCCAACAGAAGCACCCCCTCAGCTTCGGTGTCCAAGCGTCGCAAGCGTAGGGCCCGTGCCGGTTCCGCGTGCACCCGCCAAGCGTGCGTATGATGTACGCTAATCAGCGTATCTCATACGCAACGATCGGACCCCACCGCGATCGGAGAGACCAGTGACCCAGACCCTCACCCCGTCCGAGGCGCAGCCCGGACCCGAGCGCCCGCCCGCGCGCGAGAAGCCCAAGTGGTACCGCCGCCCCTGGATCGTGCCGCTCTTCGCGGTCGCCGGGCTGTTCGTCGCCGCCCGGCTGCCGTTCTACCTCACCTTCGACACCGGCGACTCGCTCGTCGAACTCCAGGACGCCTTCCCCGAGACCCACTACCTCATGCTCTCGGGGCACATCCTGTTCGGCTCGATCGCCCTCATCACCTGCTCCATGCAGGTCTGGACCTGGCTGCGTCTCAAGCACCCCCGGGTCCACCGGATCTCCGGCCGCCTCTACGTCTTCGCCGGCGTGCTGCCCTCGGGGGCCTTCGCGCTCACCGTCTCACTCATGTCCACAGTGGGCAACGACGGCAAGGTCGGGAACGTCTTCCTGTCG
Organism: Glycomyces endophyticus; assembly: GCF_039531525.1. NCBI lineage: Bacteria > Bacillati > Actinomycetota > Actinomycetes > Glycomycetales > Glycomycetaceae > Glycomyces > Glycomyces endophyticus. The sequence goes on along the minus strand of NZ_BAAAQF010000002.1, from coordinate 353,207 downwards.
CTCCTGTGGTTCGGCACGACCCTCGCCGGGTTCCTCGCCGCCCGCCGCCGCGACTTCGGCGCCCACCGCCGCTGGATGATCCGCAGCTTCGCCCTGTGCTGGTCCATCGTCGTCAACCGCGTGTGGCTGGTCCTCCTGGTGCTCGTCCTGCTGCCGTTCAGGGACACCTACTACGGCGGCGACACCGACGCGCTCTTCGAGGACGTCGCCGTCGCCTCCATCTGGCTCTCCTGGGTCGTCAACCTCATGATCGCCCAGTGGTGGCTCGACCGCAGGCCCAAGCGCCGCAAGTCCCCGCGCCCTGCCACCAAAGTCGCAGCGGACGCCTGACCCGTGCCACCTTCGGGGCGGCCGGGGCTCCACCCCCGGTCGCCCCGCCCCGTGCCCGAAGTCCATGCCGCGGAAGGATTCGCGCGACCGCCCCGCGCGCGAAGCTGGACCCATGGACACCACCACCGCACCGGCCCCCGCCGGCACCGCGCCCGCCGCGGCGAAGCGGCTGCCGCTCCTCGACGTCCTCCGCGGCGTCGCGATCCTCGGCACGCTCGGCACCAACGTCTGGCTCTTCGCCGCCGCCCACGGCGAGGCCGGCCCCCTCCTCGGCTACGGCATCGTGGGCGAGGGCCCCCTCGGCGCCGCCTTCGAACTGCTCGCCAACGGCAAGTTCCTCTCCATGCTCACCGTCCTCTTCGGCGTCGGCCTCGCCATCCAGTACCGGTCCGCCGAGAGGAAGGGCCGCCGCTGGCCCGGCCGCTACCACTGGCGGGCCCTGTTCCTCTTCGCCGAGGGCACCATCCACTTCGTGCTGCTGTTCGCGTGGGACGTGCTCATGGGGTACGCCGTCACCGCGATCACCGTCGCCTGGCTCCTCAAGCGCTCCGAGCGCGCCCAGCGCGCCGTCATGTGGACCGCGCTCGGCGTGCACCTCGCCGTGATCGCGCTCATCACCGCCGGCTCCGTCACCGGCCCCGGGAACGACCCGGCGGGGAACGCCGAGGTCGCCGCGCTCTACGCCGACGGCTCCTGGCTCGACCAGGTGCGGTTCCGCCTCGACCACATGCTCGTCTTCCGCATCGAGCCGATCATCACGTTCCCGCTGCTGGTCTTCCTGTTCCTGCTGGGCGTCAGGCTGTTCCGCGCCGGGGCGTTCGGCGCCGACGACGCGGGCCGCCGCATCCGGGCCCGCCTCACGGCCTGGGGCCTCGGCGCCGGCCTGCCGCTGAACGCCGCCGTCATGCTCCTGCCCGACGACTACATGTTCGTGGAGCGGTACGTCGTGGCGCCGATCGTCATGCTCGGCTACATCGGCCTGGTCGGGCTCCTCGTCGAGCGCGTCCGCCGCGGCCCCGTCACGGCGTCGCTCGAATCGCTGGGCCGCACCGCGCTCAGCGGGTACATCCTCCAGAACCTCATCGCCTCGATCGTCTGCTACGGCTGGGGTCTGGGGCTGGCCGCGGAGTACGGGACGGAGGCCTGGTTCGCGCCAGCGCTGTGGCTCGGCATCAGCGCGTTCCTCCTCGCCGGGTCGTGGCTGTGGCTGCGCCGCTTCACGAACGGTCCCGCCGAGGCGCTCCAGAAGGCCGTCCTGCACTGAGGCGCAACGAAGAAGGGGTGCGGGCCGGTTCGAGACCGGCCCGCACCCCGCGCTCACCCGGTCGGTCAGGCCGCGACCGGCTCGCGGTCGCGGGCCACGCGGCGCTTGACGAGCGTCGCCAAGGGCCACAGCGCGATCAGCGCGATGATCCCGTACACCGTCCACGCGACCGGCCCGCCGACGAGACCGGACAGGTCCCCTCCGGACAGCTGCAGCGACATGCGCGCCTGCCGCTCGGCCATCGGGCCGAGGATCACGCCGACGATCATCGGCAGCATCGGGATCCCGAAGCGCCGCATCGCGAACCCCAGGAGCCCGAGCACGAGGAGCACGAACAGCTCGAACGGCTGCCCGCTCGTGGCGTACGCGCCCATCGACGCGAAGAACAGGATCCCCGCGAACAGGTACGGCTTGGGGATGCGCAGCAGCTTCACCCACAGCGGGATCAGCGGCATGTTGAGCACCAGCAGCATCGCGTTGCCCACGAACAGGCCCGCGATGAGCGTCCACACCAGCACCGACTCGTTCTCGAACAGGAGCGGCCCCGGCTGGATCCCGTACGTCTGGAACGCCGCCAGCATGACCGCCGCGGTCGCGTTGCACGGCAGGCCGAGCGCGAGCATCGGCACGAGCGTCCCGGCGGCCGACGCGTTGTTCGCGGCCTCCGGGCCCGCGACGCCCTCGATCGCGCCGTTCCCGAACTCGCCCTTGTGCTTCGAGAGCCGCCGCTCGGTCACGTACGACAGGAACGTCGGCACCTCCGCGCCCCCGGCCGGGACCGCCCCGAACGGGAAGCCCAGCGCCGACCCGCGCAGCCACGGCCCCCACGAGCGGCGCCAGTCGCTGCGGCCCATCCACACCCGGCCCACCGGGATGATCTCGTCCTTCCCGTGGCGGCGCCGGGCCGCGACCCACAGCGCCTCGCCGATCGCGAACGCGCCCACCGCGACCACCACGATGTCGATGCCGTTCGCCAGCTCCGGCACGCCGTAGGTGAGGCGCTGCTGGCCGGTCACCGCGTCGATCCCCACGGTCCCGATGACGAGCCCGATGAGCAGCGACGCGAACCCGCGGACCCGGGAGGACCCGAGCACCGAGGCCGTCGCCACCAGCGCGAGCACCATGATCGCGAAGTACTCGGGCGCGCCGAGGCCGATCGCGAACCGCACCGTGACCGGGGTGACGAACACGAGCGCGATCGTGGCGATCGTGCCGGCCACGAACGACCCGATGGCCGCGGTGGCGAGCGCCTGCCCGGCGCGGCCGTTGCGCGCCATCTTGAAGCCTTCGAGCACGGTGACCACCGACGACGACTGGCCCGGCGTGTTCAGCAGGATCGCCGTGGTGGAGCCGCCGTACATGCCGCCGTAGAAGATCCCGCCGAACATGATGAACGCCTGGGTGGGCTCCATCCCGTACGTGATCGGCAGGAGCAGCGCGATCGCCATCGCGGTGCCCATGCCGGGGAGCATCGACACGGCCGTGCCGATGGTGACCCCCAGGAGCGCCAGGAGCAGGTTCCCGGGGGTGAGGATCGCGGCGAAGCCGTCGAGGAGCGAGTTGAGGTTGTCCATCGAGTGCCCGCCTTCCTACAGGATTCCCTGGAGCACGCCGGCCGGCAGGCCGAGGCCCAGGCCGATCGCGAACCCGTAGAACGTGGCGAGGCCGAGGACGACCGCGGCGGCGAGGGTCAGGAAGTACCGGCGGGAGCCGAGCACGATCGCCGCGCCCCAGAACAGGAGCGCCCCGGAGATGACCCAGCCGAGCCAGTCGATGAGGAGCGCGTTCGCGATGAACACCGCGCACAGCAGGACCACGGTCTTGAGGTCGTACCGGTCGCCGGCGTTCGCGCCCTCGTCCTCGCCGTGGCCGCCGCGCACCACGTTCAGCGCGTAGAACGCGGCGACCGCGAACAGCAGGACGCCGAGGATGATCGGCACCGGTTTCGGGCCGATGGGGTCGTTCGAGGCGGAGAAGCCGCCGAGGCGCGCGGCGTCGACGACGACGAGGACGCCGAGCACCGCGAGGAACCCGCACACCCACAGCTGCTGGAGGTCCCGCTTCGGCGGCGCCGCTGCGGTTCCGGCGGTGTCGCCGCTCTCGGCCGCATCCCCCTCCGCCGCGGCCTTCTCGACGGCGACGCTCTCAACCGCGTCCTCTGCAACCGTGTCGTTCTCGACCTCGACCTTCTCGACCGCGTCGTTCTCAAGCGCGGTCGCCTCGGCCGCCGCGCCGTCGCCGGCCGGCTTGTCGGCACCGGTCATGCCAGGCCCAGCTCTTGCAGGGTCGCGGCCACGGTGCTGTCCTGGTCGGTGAGGAAGTCCCCGAAGTCGCTGCCGGTCATGAACGCGTCGGTCCAGCCCTGCTTCTCCAGCTCGTCCTGCCACGCGGCCGAATCGTGCATCGCGGTGAGCGCGTCGGTCCACTTCTCGACGTCGGCGTCGGCGATGCCGGGCGGGGCCACCCAGCCGCGCCAGTTCGTGAACACCAGGTCGATCCCGGACTCGGTGAACGTCGGCGCGTCGGCGACGACGTCCACGCGCTCGGACCCGGAGGTCGCCAGGACGCGCAGCTGCCCGGCCTCGATCTGGTCGATGAACTCGCCGACCCCGCTGGCGCCGAAGGAGACCTTCTCGCCCAGCAGCGCGGGCAGGAGCTCGCCGCCGCCGTCGTAGGACACGTAGTTGACCTGCACCGGGTCGATGCCCACGGCATTCGCGAGCCGCATCGGCAGGAGATGGTCGGGGCCGCCGGGGGAGGAGCCGCCGCCGACGGTGACGCCGTCCAGGTCGCCCGACCAGGCCGCGACCAGGTCGTCGATCGTCTGGAACGGGGAGGCGGTGGGCACCACGATGGCACCGGACTCCTCCACGAGCTTCGCGAGCGGCGTCGTGCCCGTCAGCTTCGCCTCGGAGTTCTGGGTGTACGAGGCGCCCACGACGCCCAGGCCCATCTGCATGGCGAGGTCGCCGTTACCCTCCTCGCCGACGACGCGCTGGAGGCCGACGGTGCCGCCGGCGCCTTCGAGGTTGAACACCTCGACCGCCTTGGCGATCCCCTCGTCCTCCATGATGCGGGCGATGGAGCGGGCGGTGGTGTCGTACCCGCCGCCGGGACTGTTGGGGACCATGATGCGCAGACCGGTGAGGGGTCCGTCGCCCGAACCGTCCTCGGCGGTGAGGCCGCACGCCGACGCCGCCGCGAACGCGGGGACGGCCGCCGCAGCGCTGAGGAGGGCCCTCCGGTGAAATTTCATCGTGGTTGCTCTTTCATTTCGAGGGTGGTGTGAGAGACGATGGTCACCCCGGCGCGGCCCCTGCGTCAGCCTTGTGTCCGTATCGATCATTGAGTTCATTGTGTTCAGGCCCCCGCTCCGCCCGACGCTCGCCGGGCAGCTCCTCCTCTTCCAGCTCACCGTCATCCTCCTCGTGCTCGCCGCCGTCGCGGGCCTGTCGCTCGCCCAGTCGGCGGCCGTGTTCAACGCCGAGCAGGGGCGGCGGGTCACGCAGCTCGCCGAGTCCGTCGCCGCCTCCGACCTGGTCCGCGGCCGCCTCCCCGCACCGGCCCCCGCGCAGACCCTCGCCCCGCAGATCCAGGCCGACCTCGAACGCTGGCAGGTGTCCTCGGTGACCGTCGCGAACGCCGACGGGAAGGTCGTCGCCTCCACGAACCCGCTGCTCATCGGCACGTACCTGCCGCTCGGCGCGGGCGTCCTCGACGGGCGCGGCTGGCGCGGCGAGATCGAGCTCGGCGGGCGAACCGAACTCGTCGGGCAGGTGCCGGTGCTGTCGGCCGAGGAGACGAGCCTCGGCGTGCAGCTCGGGGTCGCCGTCGTCGGCCAGGAGGTGCCGACGCTCGCGGAGCTCCTCGTCGAGGCCACGCCGACGCTGCTGCTGTACCTCGGGGTCGCGAGCGTCCTCGGCGTCGCCGGGTCGTGGCTGCTGACGCGGCGCATCAAGCATCAGACGTTCGGCATGGAGCCCAGGGAGATCGCCGGGCTCGCCGAGCACCGGGAGGCGATGCTGTACGGGATCGCCGAAGGCGTCGTCGCCGTCGACGATCAGCACCGGGTCACCCTCGTCAACGACGTCGGCCGGCGCCTCCTCGACCTCCCCGACGGCGCGGTCGGCCGCACCCTCGGCGACCTCGACCTGACCGGGCGCCTCCGCGACGTCCTCGCCGGGACCGTCACCGGCTCCGACCAGGTCGTGCTCCAGGGGAACCGAGTCCTCGTCGTCAACCGCATGGCCGTGGAGAAGGACGGTCGCGCGCTCGGCGCGGTCGCGACCCTCCGCGACCGGACCGAGCTCGCGCAGCTCGAACGCGACCTCGGGTCGTTCCGGTCCACCGCCGAGGCGCTGCGCGCGCAGGCGCACGAGTTCGACAACAAGCTCCACACCATCTCCGGGCTCATCCAGATCGGCGAGCAGGAGGAGGTCGTGCGCTACATCGACGCGCTCAACCGGCACCGGCAGTCCCTGGACCTGTCGATCGGCGAGCCCATCCGCGACAAGGCGATCGCCGCGCTCCTCATGGCGAAGTCCGCGCAGGCCTCGGAGCGGCAGGTCCGCCTCGACGTCGCGGCGGGCAGTACGCTCGCGCCGCTCGCCCCCGAGGACTCCGCCGACGTCGGCACCGTCCTGGGGAACCTCGTCGACAACGCCGTCGACGCCGCCGCCGGGACCCTCGCCCCGCTCCCCGCCGCCGAGGCGTGGGTGTCGGTCGACATCCGCGATGTCGAAGGGGCCGTGCGCATCACGGTGACCGACTCCGGTCCGGGCGTGCCGCCGGAGACCGCCGAGGAGGTGTTCGCGCACGGGTTCACCACGAAGGCCGCGGCCGGGGAGCACGGGATCGGCCTCGCGCTCACCCGGCTGGTGTGCGAGCATCACGGCGGCGGCGTCCACGTCGCGAACACCGCCGACGGCGCCCGCTTCACCGCGGTCCTCCCGCTGCTCGGCGCCCGCCCCGAACCCGCTTCGACTACGGCTGAGGACCCGACATGATCGATGTGCTGGTGGTCGACGACGACTTCCGCCTCGTCAACATCCACCGCGGCTTCGTCGAGCGCACCCCCGGCTTCCGGGCGGTCGCGTCGGCCCGCAGCGGCGCGGAGACCCTCGCGGCCCTCGAGGAGCACCGGCCCGACCTCGTCCTCCTCGACCTGTACCTGCCCGACGTGTTCGGCCTCGACCTGGTGCGGCGCATGCGCGCCGAGGGCCACGAGACCGACGTCTTCGTCATCTCAGCGGCCCGCGAGTCCGACGCGGTCCGCGCGGCCGTGCGCCTCGGCGTCGTGTCGTACCTCCTCAAGCCCTTCAGCTTCGACGAGTTCCAGGAGCGCCTGGAGCAGTACGCGAACCGCCGCGCCGGCCTCGCCATGGCCGTCCGCGACCAGGCCGACGTCGACCGCGCCTTCGAGCGCACCGGCGCCGCCGCCGCCATGCCGAAGGGCTTCAGCGCCGAGACCGCCCAGCTCGTCGAGACCGCCCTCCGCGAGGCCCCCGGCACCCTCTCCGCCGCCGAATGCGCCGAGCGCATCGGCGTCTCCCGCGTCAGCGCCCGCCGCTACCTCGAACAGCTCACCGAACGCGGCCGCGCCGAAGTAGCCCTCAAATACGCCGGCCGAGGCCGCCCCGAACGCCGCTACCGCTGGCGCTGACCCGCCCGCGCTCGACGCCGGCCGCGGGAGCCGGTCCGGGGTGGCGGCCCGGCCGCATGGGCGATGAACGGGCAACGGCCGGGCTCTCGCCCGGCCGTTGCTTCGTCGGTATGCCGCGTGAACTGCGGCGGAATGTGCGTCTGGTGGAGTCTAGGGGAATCGAACCCCTAACCCCCGCCTTGCAAAGGCGGTGCTCTGCCAATTGAGCTAAGACCCCTGGACGGCCGGTGCGGTGACCGGACCGTTCGAGTATCCCCGCCGCGCACGCGGCAACAGCGAGGATACCCGCGGCGCAGTGAGTTGGCTAACGCGATTCGCTAGCGAACGTCCTCGGCGGAGGTGGTGGCCTCGTGCCACAGGGTGCGGTCGTCGTTGATCGACTTGACCTTCTTGGCGACCACGAACGCGACCGTCGCCACGCCGGCGACGATCAAGATCTTCTTCCACATGGACCCAGGCCCCCATATCAGAGATTGCCGCGTACTGCAATGCCGCCGTCGGCATCGCGCGATGCGCCTCAGCATAGCGAACTGCGGCGGGCCCGGCCGCCGGGCCGGTGCCCCGCAGGCTCAATACCGGACGCCCGGCGTGTCGGGGGCGCCGGTGAAGAACGTCTTCGCGGCGGTGAGGGCGCGCTCGTCGCGCAGGACCTGGCCGGGCCGGGAGCCGTACCCGAGGAGGACGCCCTTCCACTCCATGCCCATGTACTCGGCGGAGAGGCGGAGCGTGCCGGCGAGCGGCGCGGCGACGTCCGGTTCCTCGTCGCCCTGGACGGTGACGCCCCACATGCGCCGCCCGCGCATGCGGGCCTTGAAGTCGAGGCCGGGCACGCGCAGCCACCCGGACCAGTGGTCGAGGTAGTTCTTGACCGAGCCGCTCACCGAGTACCAGTACAGCGGGGACGCCACGACGACGTCGGTCGCCGCGAGCGTGGCCTCCTGGAGGACCCGCTCGGCGCCCTCGGCGGCCGGGGTCCGCCCGTCGCCGAGGTGCCGGACGTCCCGGAACGGCGGCAGGTCGAGGTCGGCCAGGCGCAGCCACCGCTGCCCGGCCTCCGGTTCGAGGTGCTCGGCGGCGGCGCGGACGAGGGTCTCGGTGTTGCCGCCGGTGCGGGAGCTGCCGAGGAGGAACAGGAAGGAGCGGGGCGAGTCGGCCATGGCGGGGGCGCTTTCGAGCGGGGATACGGGTCCCCTGGTGCAAGGCCCGGGACCGGCCCGCGTATTCCGGGCAAGAAAAAACCCGCCGTGACCGGCGGGTGTCTGTGGGCGTACCAAGACTCGAACTTGGGACCTTCGAGTTATCAGCTCGACGCTCTAACCACCTGAGCTATACGCCCTTGCATCGGCCGCTCATCGGCGGCGCTGGGAAAGATTACCCCACGTTCGCCGCGCCCGCGAATCAGGGGCCCTCCCTGGAGGGACGGGCATCACTGCGCCCCAGCGCACCCGGGCGGAACGGCGGAGCGCCCGGGGCCGACAGGCTCCGGGCGCTCCGTCACGCTGGTGCTAGTCGCGCTCGGCGAGCGTGACCTCGACGCCGCCCACGAGGTCGGCGCACACGTTGTAGATGAACGACCCGAGGGTCGCCAGGGCGGTGAACAGGACCATGTTCACGACGCCGAGCAGGGCCGCGGCCCCGATGACGCCCTTCGCGGTGATCCTGAAGTCCTCCGTGGCCGCCGCGCCCGAGTCCGCGTTCGAGCCCATGAGCATCTGCAGCATGTCGTTGACGGTGTCGAACACGCCCATCGCGTCGAGCGCGATGTACAGGACGGTGGTCGCCACGACCATGACGATGAACAGCACGATCGACACGGCGAACGCGAACTTCATCACCGACCACGGGTCGATCCGCTTGAGCCGCAGGCGGGCCCGGCGCGGGCCGCGGGCCGCGGCCTGGCTGACGGCCGCGCGGGCGGCGCGCACCGCGTCGGCGACGCGCGCCGACGAGGCGACGCCCGCGGCCTGCTGGGCCGCGGTGTTCCCCGTGGGGCCCGTCGACTGCGGGATCGGGACCGCCTCCGGCGTGATCGGCGGCGGCGTCATCCCCGGAGGGCGCCGCAGCGTCAGCGTCTGGTCCTGCGCGGGCGCAGGGGCCGGCTCCGCCGGGGCGGCGTCGGGCTTGGCCGCGCCCGCCTCGGAGGGCGTGGTCTCGGACGGTTCGGAGGGCAGCTCCGGCACGTCGTCCTCGCGGTCGGTCGCCGCTGCGGTGGCCTTCGCGTCGGTCATCTACTCGTCCTGCCCCTCATCGGGTTCCGGTTCCTCGGCGCTCCTGGTGATGGCGAGCAGCGACACTTCCTCGGGCAGGTCGATCAGCTTGACGCCCTGGGTGTTGCGGTCCGACGTCTGCCGGACCGGCTTCACAGGAGTCCTGATGACCCCTCCCTCCGAGGTGATCGCGAACAACTCGTCGTCGGGCGTCACCGACAGCGCCCCAACCAGGTCGCCGCGCCGTTCCGTGATCTTAGCCGTCAGGACGCCCTTCCCGCCGCGGCCCTGCTGCGGATACGCGTCGACCGGAGTCCGCTTCGCGTAGCCGCGGCTGGTGGCCACGAGGATGTCCATATTATCGCGGAGCACGATCATGGTGAGCAATTCGTCGTCCCCGACGAACCGCATCCCGATCACGCCGCTGGTCGCGCGGCCCATGGGCCGCAGCGCCTCGTCGGTGGCCTGGAACCGGATCGACTGGGCCTTGCGCGAGACCAGCAGCAGGTCGTCCTCCTGCTGGATGAGCGAGGCGCCGACGAGCTCGTCGCCGTCGCGCAGGTTGATGCCGATGAGGCCGCCCGTGCGCGGGGAGTCGAAGTCGGTGAGCTTGGACTTCTTCACCAGGCCGTTGCGGGTCGCCAGCACCAGGTACGGCGTGACCTCGTAGTTCGCCATCTGGATGACCTGGGCGATGGTCTCGTCCGGGCCGAACGCCAGGATGTTCGCCACATGCTGCCCGCGGGCCGTGCGGCTCGCCTCCGGCAGCTCGTACGCCTTCGCGCGGTACACGCGGCCCTTGTTCGTGAAGAACAGGATCCAGTCGTGCGTGGTGCACACGAAGAAGTGGCTGACGATGTCGTCCTGCTTGAGCTGCGCGCCCTGGACGCCCTTCCCGCCGCGCTTCTGCGAGCGGAACGAGTCGGTCGTGGTGCGCTTGACGTACCCGCCGCGGGTGATCGTCACCACGATGTCCTCGCGGGCGATGAGGTCCTCCATGGACACCTCGCCGGCGTCGGGGAGGATCTGCGTGCGGCGCTCGTCGCCCCAGCGGGCCACGACGGCGCCGAGCTCCTCGCGGATGATCTGGCGCACCCGCTCGGGCTTGGCGAGGATGTCGGCGAGGTCGGCGATCTTCGCCTCGATCTCGGCGAGCTCGTCGATGATCCGCTGCCGCTCCAGGGCCGCGAGGCGGCGGAGCTGCATGTCGAGGATCGCGACGGCCTGGACCTCGTCGACGTCGAGCAGGCTCATCAGGCCCTGCTTCGACTCCTCGGCGGAGGGCGAGCGGCGGATGAGCGCGATCGTCTCGTCGAGCAGGTCGAGGGCCTTGGCGAGGCCGCGCAGGATGTGGGCGCGCTCCTCGGCCTTGCGCATCCGGTACCGGGTGCGGCGGACGATCACGTCGATCTGGTGCGCCACGTAGTAGCGGACCATCTGCGCGATGTTCAGCGTCCGCGGGACCCCGTCGACCAGCGCGAGCATGTTCGCGCCGAACGTGTCCTGGAGCTGGGTGTGCTTGTACAGGTTGTTGAGCACGACCTTCGGGACCGCGTCGCGCTTGAGCACGACGACGATCCGCATGCCGGTGCGGCCGGAGGACTCGTCGCGGATGTCGGCGATGCCGCCGAGCTTGCCCTCCTTGACGAGGTCGGCGATGCGCTCGGCCAGGTTGTCGGGGTTGACCTGGTACGGCAGCTCGGTGACGACCAGGCAGGGGCGGCCCTTGGTGTCCTCTTCGACCTCGATGACGGCGCGCATCTTGATGGAGCCGCGGCCGGTCCGGTAGGCGTCCTCGATCGCGGCGCGCCCGAGGATGGTGGCGCCGGTCGGGAAGTCGGGGCCGGTGATGATCCCGAGGACGGCCTCGAGGGCCTCCTCCTCGGTGGCCTCGGGGTGCTCGAGGCACCAGTCGACGGCCTTGGCGACCTCGCGCAGGTTGTGCGGCGGGATCTTCGTCGCCATGCCGACCGCGATGCCCTCGGAGCCGTTCACGAGGAGGTTCGGGATGCGGCTGGGGAGGATCGTCGGCTCGGTGGTCTTGCCGTCGTAGTTCGGCTCGAAGTCCACCGACTCCTCGTCGATGTCCCGCAGCATCTCCATGGCGAGCGGTTCGAGGCGCGACTCGGTGTACCGGTGGGCGGCGGCCGGGTCGTTGCCGGGGGAGCCGAAGTTGCCCTGGCCGTCGATGAGCGGGTAGCGCAGGCTCCACGGCTGGGCCATGCGGACCAGGGAGTCGTAGATCGCGCCGTCGCCGTGCGGGTGGAACTGGCCCATGACGTCGCCGATGACGCGCGAGCACTTGACGTACCCGCGGTCGGGGCGGTAGCCGCCGTCGTACATCGCGTACAGGATCTTGCGGTGGACCGGCTTGAGCCCGTCGCGCACGTCGGGCAGCGCCCGCCCGACGATGACGCTCATCGCGTAGTCGAGGTAGGAGCGCGACATCTCCACTTCGATGCCGACCGGTTCGATGCGGCCGTGGCCCTCGGGGATCTCCAGCTGGTCTTGGTTGTTCTCAGGCACCAGTGCTTCCTTGCTGTGTCAGACGAAGTCGTGTCGGGCCGGAGCCTCAGATGTCCAGGAAACGGACGTCCTTGGCGTTCTCCTGGATGAATCGGCGGCGGCTCTCCACGTCCTCACCCATCAGGACGCTGAAGAGCTCGTCGGCGGTTGCCGCGTCGTCGAGCTGAACCTGGAGGAGGTTGCGCTGCGAGGGGTCCATGGTCGTCTCCCACAGCTCGGTGTAGTTCATCTCACCGAGGCCCTTGTACCGCTGGACGCCGTCGGAGCGGCGCGGGTCGGCCTTGCCGGAGGCGACGCCCGCCTCGATGATCCGGTCGCGCTCGGCGTCGGAGTACGCGTAGTCGACCAGGTCGCCCTTCTTGTTCCACTTGATCTTGTACAGCGGCGGCTGGCTCATGTACACGTGGCCGAGCTCGACGAGCGGGCGCATGAACCGGAACAGGAGCGTCAGCAGCAGCGTGTTGATGTGGTGGCCGTCGACGTCGGCGTCCGACATCAGGATGACCTTGTGGTAGCGGAGCTTCTCGGCGTCGAACTCCTCGTGGATGCCGGTGCCGAGGGCGGTGATCATGCCCTGGACCTCGTTGTTCTTGAGGATCTTGTCGAGGCGGGCCTTCTCCACGTTGAGGATCTTGCCGCGGATGGGCATGATCGCCTGCGTGCGGGGGTTGCGGCCCTGCTTGGCGGAGCCGCCGGCCGAGTCGCCCTCGACGACGAAGATCTCGCACTCCTCCGGGTTCGTCGACTGGCAGTCGGCGAGCTTGCCGGGCATGGACGAGGACTCCAGGAGGCTCTTGCGGCGCGCGAGCTTGCGGGCCTGCTGCGCGGCCTTGCGGGCGTTCGCCGCGCTGGAGGCCTTCTGGATGATGATCCGGGCCTCCTTGGGGTGGCGGTCGAGCCAGTCGGGGAGGTGCTCGTTGCAGACCTTCTGCACGAAGCTCTTGACCTCGGTGTTGCCCAGCTTCGCCTTGGTCTGGCCCTCGAACTGCGGCTCGCGCAGCTTGACGGAGATGATCGCCGCGAGCCCTTCGCGGATGTCCTCGCCGGAGAGGCGGTCCTTCTCGGACTTGATGATCTTCTTCTCGAGCCCGTACTTGTTGATCGTGTTCGTGAGCGCCGACCGGAAGCCCTCTTCGTGGGTGCCGCCGTCGTGGGTGTTGATGCCGTTCGCGAACGTGTAGACCGACTCGCCGTAGGACTCGTTCCACTGCATCGCGATCTCGAGGGTCTGCTCCGGCTCCTGCGCGGAGAAGGCGACCACGGACTGGTGGACCGGGGACTTCGAGGCGTTGAGGTGGCGCACGAAGTCGGCGATGCCCTCGTCGTACTTGAAGAGGACCTCGCGGACGCGGCCCTCTTCGTCGAGGTGGTCGGGGCGCTCGTCGCGCAGGTTGATCGCCAGGCCGCCGTTGAGGAACGCCATCTCCTGGAGGCGGCGGTAGACGGTCTTGTAGTCGAACTCGAGGGTCTCGAAGACGTCGGGGTCGGGCCAGAACGTGAGGATCGTGCCGGTGGTGTCGGCGGCCTCGCCCTGCTCCAGGGGCCCGGGCTGGGCGTTCTTGTAGTCCTGGCGCCACACGCGCCCGTCGCGGCGGATCTCGACCGAGACCTTCGTCGACAGGGCGTTGACGACCGAGACGCCGACGCCGTGGAGGCCGCCGGAGACGGCGTAGGTCTGGGAGTCGAACTTGCCGCCGGCGTGGAGGACCGTGAGGGCCACCTCGACGCCGGGCTTGCCGAGCTTGGGGTGGATGTCGACCGGGAAGCCGCGGCCGTTGTCCTGGACGCGGACGCCGCCGTCGTCGGTCAGGGTCACCGTGATGTCGGTGCAGAATCCCGCCAGCGACTCGTCGACCGAGTTGTCGACGACCTCCCAGATGAGGTGGTGCAGGCCGCGCTCGCCGGTCGAGCCGATGTACATGCCCGGGCGCTTCCTGACGGCCTCGAGGCCTTCGAGGACCTGCAGCGAACTGGCGCTGTACTCGTCCTGCTGCTTCGCCGCCACCGGCAACTCCTTCTGTCGTTCACGCGTCGTAGTGAAAAGCTAGTCCATGGTTGTGACACTTTTCAGCCGTCTGGACTCGGCCCTGCCGGATTGTCTGGTCCGGATCGCCGGGCGCGGGCCCCGCCTCGGGGGCCGGCCACGGCGACGGCCGGACGCGGGGCGCCGGCCGGACTTCACTCGTCAAGTCTACTGCGGCCCGGCTTGCAGTTCGGTGTCTGTGCGCCTCGTTGTCGTCACAGTCGCGCCGGGAGCCGCGGACATGAACCCCCCTACGGACCTAGGGGTGTCCGGCTTCAGAACGTGTCACGAGAGCCATTAAACCGCACTCGCCTGGGACCGTAGGAGCGAGTCGGCTGCTTGGGGCCGACGATCTTGAGGCGCTTGACCACGCTCGGGCCGAGGGCCGCGGCGAGCTTGCCGTGGATCTGGCGCGAGAACAGCCGCAGCTGGGTGGCCCAGGCGGTGGACTCGGCGACGACGATGAGCTCGCCGTTCTCGAGTTGCTCGGGCCGGCAGTGGCTCGCGATGTCGGCGCCGACGATGGCCTCCCAGCGGCCGAACACGGAGGCGTCGGCCACTTTCCGGGTCCAGCCGTTCTTGCGGACGATCTGCGGCAGGAGCGCGCCGAGGGTCTCGGGGTCGCGCTTGTCGGGCCCGGGCCCGGACCACTCCTTGCGGAAGCGCGGGTCGTCGGCCTTGCCGCGCCGCCGCGGGCGCGGCCGGTAGTCGAATCCGCCGGTGCTAGAGGACACGCTTGACCTCGCCTTCCCACACGTCGTAGCGGGCGCCGGTGAGCCGGTCGGGCACGTCGCCGGCCACGGCGCAGGTGATGAGCGTCTGCGGGGCGGCCTCGGCGTACTCGGCGAGGCGCTCGCGCCGCGTGGCGTCGAGCTCGGCGAACACGTCGTCGAGGATGAGGATCGGGGCGGTGCCCTCGGCGCGGAGGAGCTCGAAGGCGCCGAGGCGGAGCGAGAGCGCCACCGACCAGGTCTCGCCGTGGGAGGCGTAGCCCTTGACGGGCAGGTCGCCGAGGACGAGGTCGAGGTCGTCGCGGTGGGGCCCGACGAGGGTCGAGCCGCGCTCGACCTCCTTGGCGCGGGCGGCGGCGAGCGCGGCGGCGAGGCGGGCCTCGAGCACGTCCTGCTCGGCGGTGAGGCCGTCGCCGAGTTCGGACTCGTACGTGAGCGCCACTTCGGCGCGGCCGTCGGCGATGCGCGAGTGGGCCTTGGCGACGGGTTCGGCGAGGTCGTCGAGGAGGGCGAGGCGGCCGGCCATGAGTTCGGCGCCGTGGGCGGCGAGGTGCGCGTCCCAGGCGTCGAGGGTGGCCATCTCGGCGCCGCCGGGGCCGCGGCCGCCGGTCTTCTTCGCGAGGTACGCGGTGCGCAGGAGGGTGTTGCGCTGCTTGAGGACCCGCTCGTAGTCGGCGCGGACGCCCGCGTAGCGCGGGTACCGGGCGCACAGGAGCTCGTCGAGGTAGCGGCGGCGGGTGGCGGGCTCGCCGCGCACGAGCGCGAGGTCCTCGGGGGCGAACGCGATGGCCTTGAGGGCGCCGATGAGCTCGCGCGGGCGCTTGAGGTCGGTGCGGTTGAGGCGGGCCTTGTTCGACTTGCCGGGGACGATCGCCAGCTCGGCGAGGAGGCGCCGGGACTCGTGGACGATCTCGGCCCGGACGACGGCCTGCTCGCAGCCCTGGCGGACCAGGGGCGCGTCGGAGGAGACGCGGTGGGAGCGGAGGTTGGCCAGGTAGACCAGGGACTCGACCAGGTTGGTCTTGCCGTGTCCGTTGGGGCCCACCAGGATCGAGGGCCCCTCGTCGAACAGTACTTGGGCGTGCGCGTAGGACCTGAAGTCCGTCAATTGCAGCTGTCGTACACGCACGCCTCTATGATGCCGTCTCGATCCGGGGCGCTGCTTGCGAGCCCCGGCAAATGTTCAGTCCGACTTCACGTGGTGTCGAGACTTCGTCCCGCCACCAGCCGCTTCGCGGCGCGTGCCCGCCACTGCGCTACTCGGATTTGACGGCGTGGCCGCCGAATTGGTTGCGCAGCGCCGCGACGGCCTTCATCGCGGGGGAGTCCTCCTGGCGGGACGTGAAGCGGGCGAACAGCGACTCGGTGATCGCCGGGAGCGGGACGCGCAGGCGGATGCCCTCGTCCACGGTCCAGCGGCCTTCGCCGGAGTCCTCGACGTAGCCCTTGACCTTCGACAGCTCCGGGTCGGCCGTCAGCGCCCGGTCCATGAGGTCGAGCAGCCAGGAGCGGATCACGGTGCCCTCGCGCCAGGACTTGAAGATCTCCGGCACGTTGTCGACGTACTCGGAGGCCTCGAGCAGCTCGTAGCCCTCGGCGTACGCCTGCATCATGGCGTACTCGATGCCGTTGTGGACCATCTTCGCGTAGTGGCCGGCGCCGACGCCGCCGGCGTGGACGAAGCCGAACTCGCCCTCGGGCTTGAGCGCGTCGAAGACGGGCTGGAGCCGGGCCACGTCGGCCTCGGCGCCACCGACCATGAGCGCGTAGCCCTCGGTGAGGCCCCACACGCCGCCGGACACGCCCGCGTCGATGTAGCCGATGCCGTGCGCGGCCAGCGCGGCGGCGTTGACGCCGTCGTCGGTGAAGCGGGAGTTGCCGCCGTCGACGACGATGTCGCCCTCGGCGAGCAGCCCGCCGAGTTCGGCGACGGTGGACCGGGTGGCCTCGCCCGCGGGGACCATGACCCACACGGCCCGCGGGGCCTCCAGGGCCTCGACGAGCTCCGCGAGGGAGCCGACGTCGGCGACGTCCGGGTTGCGGTCGTAGCCGACGACCTGGTGTCCAGCCTTTTCGAGCCGCAACTTCATGTTGCCGCCCATCTTGCCGAGCCCGATCATGCCGAGTTGCATGTCGCGCCCCCTTTCACACGAAAGCGTTCGCGGTGTTCGCGCCAGGGTCGATCACGTCGTTGTGCGGTCAGGCGTCCCAACGCAATGGTTGCAGCATGTACAGGTACACGTCGTGGTGTGTGTCGGAATCCTCATCTTCGGGCGCGGGCTGGCCGGTCATGACGACGGGCTTGCCCAGCTCGTTCATCTTGAACGCGGTGTAGGGCGCGTCGACGGCGGCGAGGCCGTCGAGGAGGTACGTCGGGTTGAACGCGATCTTGCCGGGCTCGCCGTCGAGGGCGCAGTCCATGGCCTCGGAGGCCTTGGCGTCCTCGGCGCCGCCGGCTTCGACGACGAGGCCGTCCTCGTCGAAGGAGAGTCGGATCGGCGAGTTGCGGTCGCCGACGAGGGCGACGCGGCGGGCGACCTCGATGAGTTCGGAGGTCTTGACCTTCAGGGTGGTCGCGTAGGAGGTCGCCAGGAGGCTGCGGAGCGGCGGCAGCTGGCCGTCGAGGACCCGCGAGGTGGTCTGGCGGCCGCCGGCGGTGAAGCCGATCATGCCGGGGGCGCCCTCGGTGCCGGCGGGGACCGCAATGGTCACCGGGCCGGAGAGGGAGCCGAAGGTGCGGGCGGTGTCGGCGAGGGCCTTGGCGGGCACCAGGACCGTGACGGCGACGTCGGAGGCGCCGGGCTCCCAGGCGGAGTCGCGGATGGCCATGCGGTACCGGTCGGTGGCGAGCATGCCGATGCCGCCGCCGGAGAGCTCCAGCTGGACGCCGGTCATGGTCGGCAGGGTCTCGTCCTTGCCGGCGGCGACGGCGGTCTGGGCCACGGCCTTCGCGAACTCCTCGGCGTCGATCGTGCCGATCGCCTCGGGCATCTGCGGCAGCGAGGGGTAGTCCTCCAGGGGCATGGTCGGCAGGGTGAAGCGCGCCGACCCGCAGGTGAGTTCGGCGTGGGGGCCGTCGACGACGAAGTCGACGGGCTTGTTGGGGAGGGCCTTGACGATCTCGGCGAGGAGCTTCCCGGAGACCAGCGCGGTCCCGGCGGACTCGCCGGTGACCTCCACGGTGACCCGGGTGGAGATCTCGTAGTCGAAGCCGGAGATGGTCAGGGTGCCCTCGTCGACCGACAGGCGCGCGCCTGCGAGGACGGGCACCGACGGGCGGGCCGGGAGGCTCTTCGCGGTCCAGGAGACCGCGTCGGCGAAGGTGTCTCGTTCGACTTGGAACTTCATGGGTCGCTCCTTCTGGATGAAGCTCGGTTGTTCACAGCGCTATTACTAATGGTTTCTCTTTATATATAACTGTCGTCGTAGTAGTCGGTGCTGTGGAAACTGTGGAAAACCCGTCTTCTCGCAGCTAGTCCCGGCTACGGGCCTGTGGACGGCCTGTGGAGAACCTGTGGATGAATCAGGAGCTTATCCACAGCCTCCGACACCCGCCGAGTTTTCCACATTCCATCCACAGGGTTGTCCACAGCTTTTCCACAGGTTATGCACAGGGTTCTCCACAGCCGCAACACGAAACGGAATCGCGCTCGCGCCTGTTTTCCACACGCTGTCCACAGGTTGTCCACAGATTCCGGGGCTTTTCCACAGCTTTTCCACAACCTTGTCCACAACCCCGTTCATTCGTTGGTGTGTTTCAAACGGTTGGTCAATTCCGCGATCTGGTTGTAGAGCGCCCGGCGCTCCGCCATCTGCTTCCGGATCTTCTTGTTCGCGTGCATCACGGTGGTGTGGTCGCGGCCGCCGAACGCCTGCCCGATCCGCGGCAGCGACATGTCGGTCAGCTCCCGGCACAGGTACATGGCGACCTGGCGGGCGTTCACGAGGATGCGCGAGCGCGAGTTCCCCTTGAGGTCGGCCGAGGCCACTCCGAAGTAGTCGGCGGTCGCCTGCATGATCTGGTCGACGGTGATCTCGGCGGTGTTGCCGCCCTCGGGGATGAAGTCGTGCAGCACCTCCTCGGCCAGGCCCAGGTCCACCGGCTTCTTGTTCAGGCTCGCGTACGCGGTGACGCGGATGAGCGCGCCCTCGAGCTCGCGGATGGAGTGGTGGATCTGCGTGGCGATGAACTCGACCGCGTCGGTGGGGACGTTCAGCTCGTCCTGCACGGCCTTCTTGCGCAGGATCGCGATGCGCGTCTCCAGGTCCGGCGGCTGGATGTCCGCCAGGAGGCCCCACTCGAAGCGGGTCCGCAGCCGGTCCTCCAGGGTCTGGAGCTGCTTCGGCGAGCGGTCGGAGGAGATCACCAGCTGCTTGTTGGCGTTGTGGAGCGCGTTGAAGGTGTGGAAGAACTCCTCCTGCGTGCGCTCGCGGTCCATGAGGAACTGGATGTCGTCGATGAGGAGGATGTCGACATCCCGGTAGCGGCGCTGGAACGCCTGCTGGCGGCGGTCCGACAGCGAGTTGATGAAGTCGTTCGTGAACTCCTCCGTCGTCACGTACCTGACGGAGTGGGCCGTGCCCAGGTCGTGCGCGTAGTGGCCGACCGCGTGGAGGAGGTGCGTCTTGCCGAGCCCGGAGCCGCCGTAGATGAACAGCGGGTTGTACGCCTTCGCGGGGGCCTCGGCGACGGCGAACGCGGCCGCGTGCGCGAACCGGTTGGACGAGCCGATGACGAACGTGTCGAAGTTGTAGCGCGGGTTGAGGCGGCCGACGCCGTCGACGGCCTTCGCGGGCGCCGCCTGGTGGGCCTTGGTGATGTGGCCGCGCCGCTCGGGGTCGGGGTCGTCGGACGGCGGGGGCGCGACGGCCGGGCCGCCGCCGTTGTCCTTGTGCCCGTCCGCGCGGCGCGCGGCGGTCTCGGACAGGACCCGCTCCAGTTCCGCGCCGTCGGCCGGGGCGTCGGGCGCCGGGGGTTCGGCGGGCGGGGCCTCCCAGCGGGGCGCCTCCGCCTGGGCGGGGCGGGCCGGCTGGTGCGGGATGGCCGCGGGGCGCTCGGGTTCGACGTCGGGCGCGCGCTCGGCCGGCCGGGCCTCGGGGGCCTCCCCGGGCCGGAACGCCGCGGTGTCGAACAGGCTCGGCGGGTTCTGCGCCGGGACGGGCCCGCGCGGCTTCGGCGGCTCCGGGTCCTCGAAGCGGGGCCGCTCGAACACGATGGTCGCGTCCCCAGGGTGGTCGTCCACCGGCGTGCCGTTCACCGGCGGCGCCTCCGGGGCCGGACCGGGGTCGGCCTGCTTCTCCTGCAAGGTGACCGCGATCTGCGTCGGCTGGCCCAGATACCGGGAGAGGGCCTCGCTGATCGGCACGCGGAGCTTCGACTCGAACGCCGACCGGGCGAACTTGTCCGGGGCGGCGACGATGAACGTGCCCGGCATCGACAGCACGGGCTGCGACAGCCGCATCCACGCCGCCTGCTGACGGGTGAGCGAGGACGCCTCAGCCAGCTCGGCGCTCACCGCCGACCAGACTGCCGACAGATCTCGGTCGGTCACGTTCGCCATCCCTTTGTGCTCGTCATCTGTCCCCGAACGGACGGTTTCGCGAAGTTCGGAGGCCGCAACCGGTAGGCTCCGATGCAGGCGATCCGCACTGCCGCACCAGGTTCCCCAGGTACCGCCCGCAGCGCGTTCCAGCAAGTTTTCCACAGGTTATCCACAGGCCTTCAGCTGCCCTGTGCACATGCGCCGCTTGTGACAATGTTTCCTGAATCACGGTCATGACCTGCTATTTCTCGTGAGACTCCCGACAATGCCGTTCCGGCGCCGTGAAACCCGCCCACGATTCGGACGAAGTTATCCACAGGCAGCTCGCAGCGGTCGCACCAGCTCGGAACACCCCGGACCGGACCCGCCCCGGGCCCTCCCGGAAGGACGGACGCGCCCGCGCCGCGCCGCCGCCCCCGGGTTGGCGACCGCCCCGCAGCGGCGAGTAACATGAGGTGGTTGCCCGTCGACCCAGAGGGGCATGCCACACCCGCCGTCCGCGGCTGGGGCCGCCGATGAAAGCCCTGCTAGGCTGTTCTCCGCGTCCCCGTAGCCCCGATCCGGGGCTGGGCCCCGAGAGGGCCTGGCGCAGTGGCAATTTGATTCGTAATGGGAGACATCCGTCGTGAGCAAGCGCACCTACCAGCCGAACAACCGCCGTCGCAAGCGCACCCACGGCTTCCGGCTGCGCATGCGCACCCGCGCCGGCCGCGCCATCGTCAACGCGCGCCGCAACAAGGGTCGCAAGCAGCTGACCGTCTGAGCGCTTGCCTCCGGACCCCTGCGCGAGGCGGGCCAAGGCCCGCCCGCGGGGGCTCCCGATGAGGACGTGATCCAGGTGCTACCAGCCGACGCGCGCATCCGCTCTAGCCGGGACTTCGGTGCCGCGCTCAAGCGCGGCCGCCGCGCCGCCCGCGGCGGCGTCGTCGTGCACTGGGCACCCGAGCGCACAGCAGCAGACCAGACCGCACCGTCCGAAGCCGTCGCGAACCGCACGGCGCGGGCGGGTTTCGTCGTATCCAAGGCCGTCGGCAACGCCGTCGTCCGCAACAAGGTCAAGCGCCGCCTCCGCCACGCCGCCGCCGCCGAGCTGCCGCACTGGCCCGCCGGGACCGACGTCGTCGTCCGGGCCACCCCCAAGGCCGCCGAGCGCGACTTCCACGAACTCCACCGCGACCTGGCCGAGGCCGTCAAGGCCGCCCGCAGCGCCAAGAGCGGCCGCCCCCGCGAGCAGCGGAGCCGGCCATGACGGTCCCCGCAGTGGGACCCGCGCCGCTCGGCCGCCCGCACGAGGCTCCCGCGCACCCCCACCGCCACCCCGGCCCGGACCCGGCGTCCCGCGTTTGTTCGCCAGGAGCGAAACCCGTTGAACGAGAGGCGAGGTCGGCGCTGGTCCGAGTGGTCGGTGCCCCCGTCGTCGCGTACCGTCGTTGGATAAGCCCGGTCCTGCCGGCCCGCTGCCGCTTCTACCCCAGTTGCAGCGCATATACCCTTGAGGCGCTGTCCGAGCACGGCGCCGTCCGTGGCATATGGTTGAGCCTGCGAAGGCTGGGACGGTGCCACCCCTTTCATCCCGGGGGTTTCGACCCCGTACCCCCACGGAGTGAGCACGAGATGAATTCGAAGAGCGAGATGACTGGAGTCCGCAAGTGATGGAGTGGGCCTACGACGGCGTGTCCTGGGTGCTGCTGCGGTGGCACGATCTCTGGTCCAACGTCTTCCACGGGAACCAGGCGCTGGCGACCGACTGGGCCTGGGTCCTCGCCATCGTCGGCGTGGTCATCACGCTCCGCATCATCCTCTTCCCGCTGTTCGTCAAGCAGATCCAGTCCCAGCGGGCGATGCAGAAGCTCGCCCCTGAGATCAAGGCGCTCCAGGAGCGCTACAAGGGCGACCGCGAGACGCTCCAGAAAGAGATGATGGAGCTGTATCGGAAGGAGAAGGCCAACCCGCTCATGGGCTGCCTTCCCATCCTGATCCAGATGCCGGTCTTCCTGGCGCTGTTCCACGTCCTGCGCCGGCCCGACCCGGACCAGACCATGTACCACACGCTGTACGGCTGGACCGAGACCAACTGGGACACGTACGTCGACGCCAAGCTCTTCGGCGCGCCGTTCTGGAGCACCTTCCTGACCCCGGCCGACCAGCTCGCCAAGGTCGACGCGTCGGCCCTCGACGTGAAGCTCGTCGCCGGCGTCCTCGGCGCGGCCATGATCCTGACGACCTTCCTCACCACCCGCCAGATGATCCTCAAGACCGGCTGGAACGAGGACCCGAACCAGCGGATGATCCAGAAGGTGATGCTCTACGGCATCCCCGTCATCATGATCTTCTCCGCGGGCGCGTTCCCGATCGGCGTGGTCATCTACTGGACCGTCAACAACCTGTTCTCGCTGGGCCAGCAGCAGTTCGTGCTGCACAAGTACCCGCCGCCCGCGCAGAACTCCGCGACCGCGAAGCCGCCGAAGCCCGGCACCAAGGCCCACGAGAAGATGCTCGAGGAGCAGCGCGAGGCCGAGCAGCGCCGCAAGGACCTGGCCCCCAAGCCGGGCAAGCGGCCCAAGCCGGCCGCCGCCGCGGACACCCCGAAGCCGGACGCGAACCCGGGGGTGAACGGCGCCGCCGTCAACGGCTCCAACGGTTCCGGCCCGGCCAAGAGCGGCCCCGGCGCGGGCAGGAACCTCTCCCGGGCCGAGCGCATCGCGCGGGCGAAGAAGGTCAGCGGCGCGCAGCAGGCCTCCAAGAAGAAAAAAGGCTAGGGGGACGATCCGGGGCGGCGCAGGCGCCTCCGGATCAGCCACAATGGTGCAAACTAGGCTTATAACGAGCGATAGGACGAGTTGGCAATTATGGGAGCAACGGTGCGGGAGGACGAGGTGGCCTCCGAAGACGACCTCTTCGAGCAGAGCGAAGTGGCGGCCGACTACATGGAAGGCCTGCTCGACATTCTCGACATCGACGGGGACATCGACGAACTCGTCGTCGGCGACCGCCCCCAGGTCGAGATCGTCGGGGAGGAGCTCGGCGGTCTCGTCGGGCCCAAAGGCCAGACCCTCGAAGCCCTCCAGGAGCTGTGCCGCCTCGCGGTGTACCGCAAGACCGGTGACCACTCGCGCCTGATGCTCGACATCGGGGGCTACCGCGCCGGGCGCCGCAAGAAGCTCGCCGAGCTGGCCGAGAAGACCGCGAAGCGCGTCATCGAGACCGCGAGCGTCGTGAAGCTGGACCCGATGAGCGCCTTCGAGCGGAAGTGCGTCCACGACGTCATCAACGCCACCGACGGTGTGCAGAGCGAGTCCGAGGGCGCCGAGCCGCGCCGCCGGGTCGTCGTGAAGCCCGCCGAGTAGGGCACGGAGCACATACGAATGAGCGAAGAGCCGGAAGGCTCTGAACCCGCCGAGGCCAATGTTTCACGTGAAACATTGGCCTCTGTGTTCGGAGCGGACGAGCGGATCGTCATGGCGGAGCGGTACGTGGCGCTCCTGTCGACCATGGGCATCGAGCGCGGCATCATCGGCCCGCGCGAGGTGCCGCGGCTGTGGGGGCGGCACGTGCTCAGCAGCGCGGTCGTGGAGGAGCTGATCCCGCACGAGTCCGACGTCATCGACGTCGGGTCCGGCGGGGGCCTCCCGGGGGTCCCGCTGGCCATCGCGCGACCGGACATCCTGGTGACGTTGGTGGAGCCGATGCAGCGCCGTGTGGACTTCCTCGACGAGGTCGTCGGCGCCCTCGACATCCGGAACGTGGAGATCCTGCGGGCGCGGGCCGAGGAGGTGGACCCGAAGGGGAAGTCCGACATCGTGGTCTCGCGCGCCGTCGCGCCCTTGGGGAAGCTGGCGGCCTGGTGCCTGCCGCTGGCTCGCGTCGGCGGCGTCATGCTCGCGGTCAAGGGGCAGAGTGCGGCCGAGGAGATCGAGCGCGACGCGAAGGCGGTCCGCAAGCTCGGCGGGGGTCCGGCGGGGATCACGATCTGCGGCGAATCGAAGTTGAGTGAGCCCGTGTTCCCGGTCCCGGCAACGGTAGTGACGATCGAGCGGGTCCGGTAGCCCACCGGGCCAGGGCGTCCGGAAAATTCATCAAGCGAATACCGAAGCGCTGCAACGAGTGCCGCGATGAACAGTTCATCGCGGCACTTCGTATTCGGCGATGCGCGCCCCGACCGGATAACCTATCCCGAGTAAGTTACTCCGAGCAGGGCGATGTTTCACGTGAAACATTCGGCCCGTAGTCTGTGGCGGTGAACGTGCGCGACCCCCTTCCCCCCGAAGATCGTGAACACAGCTCCCTTGGCGGCGATACCCCGGCTGAACGGCGTATCCGAAACCTCCTTGATGCGGCCGTGAGCGAGGAGGCGCCGCCTTCACGCCGCCACCGCTATCGAGAAACCTCCCCCGAATCGGGTGGCGCAGCCCCGGCGTTCGGCCAGACTGGGTCAGAATCGGGTGCGAGGCGTACCGGTGCGGGCGCCGGCACGGCGGAGCAGTCGTCTGACGGCGGCGAACGGGGGGACGGGATGGCGAGATCCACA
Source organism: Glycomyces endophyticus (assembly GCF_039531525.1). Taxonomy (NCBI): domain Bacteria; kingdom Bacillati; phylum Actinomycetota; class Actinomycetes; order Glycomycetales; family Glycomycetaceae; genus Glycomyces; species Glycomyces endophyticus. The sequence goes on along the minus strand of NZ_BAAAQF010000002.1, from coordinate 328,393 downwards.
TCGCGCGGCAGGGCCGGGCGGCACTTGGCGCCGGATGCGGCGCAGGAGAAGAACGGGCGCAAGCCCGTCGCGAAAGCGGTGCCGCAGCAGTCGGCGTCCTTGCAGAAGGACCAGCCGTTCGACGACGATCTCCCGCTGGCGCGCGAAGCGCAGCGCGCCGTCCGGGTGCTGAACCCGTCGGGCTCGGTGACGATGCCCCGGCCGACCCGCCGCCGCGTCATCGCCGTCGCCAACCAGAAGGGCGGCGTCGGCAAGACCACGAGCACGGTGAACCTGGCGGTCGCTTTGGCGCTGCACGGGAACCGCGTCATGGTCGTCGACCTCGACCCGCAGGGGAACGCCTCGACGGGCCTGGGCGTCGAGCACGGCGCCGGCACGCCGAGCGTGTACGAGGCGCTCGTGGAAGGCATGTCGCTCGACGAGATCGCGATCCCGGTCGACGGCATCCCCTCGCTCTACTGCATCCCGGCGACGATCGACCTCGCCGGCGCCGAGGTCGAACTCGTCAACGTGGTCGCCCGCGAAGGGCGCCTGGAGAAGAGCATCGCCACCTACAGCGGCGAGCTCGACTACATCTTCATCGACTGCCCGCCGTCCCTGGGCCTCCTCACGGTCAACGCGCTCGTCGCCGCCGAGGAGGTGCTGATCCCGATCCAGTGCGAGTACTACGCGCTCGAAGGACTCGGGCAGCTGCTGCGGAACATCGAGCTCATAAAGGCGCACCTGAACGCGCGCCTGCGGGTCTCGACGATCCTGCTCACCATGTACGACAAGCGGACCAAGCTCGCCGACCAGGTGGAGCAGGAAGTGCGCGGGCACTTCAGCGAGATCGTGCTCGACGCGGTGGTCCCGCGGAGCGTCCGCGTCTCCGAGGCGCCCGGCTACGGGCAGTCGATCATGACCTACGACCCCGGCTCGCGGGGTGCGGCGAGCTATTTCGAAGCGGCCGAGGAGATCGCCCTGCGGGGCGCCAAACTCTCGCGCCGCGGGAAGAACCAGAAGGGCGGGAACTAGTCGATGGCTGCGGCGAAGCGCGGAGGGCTCGGTCGCGGACTGGGCGCGCTCATTCCGACCGGTCTGGCCGAGAGCACGACGACGGAGGACGAGGGCGCCCCGGCGCCGGCCGCCGCTCCGCGTCAGGCGGCCCGCACGGCGGTGATCGAGCGCGATGTTTCACGTGAAACATCCACCCCCGAACCCGAGGCGGCTCCCGATGTTTCACGTGAAACACCGGCCGGCCCGGACCTCGTGCCCGTCCCCGGGGCGAGCTTCCAGCTCGTCGCGATCACCGACATCGGCACCAACCCGAAGCAGCCGCGGCAGTACTTCGACGACGAGCACCTCCTCGAACTCCAGACCTCCCTCACCGAAGTCGGAATGCTCCAGCCGATCGCCGTGCGCGAGCGGACCGCGGACGAGCCGCGCGAGGACGGCGCCCGCTTCGAACTCGTCATGGGGGAGCGGCGCCTGCGCGCCGCCACCGCCCTCGGCTGGGACACGGTCCCGGCGATCGTCCGCCGCACCGCCGACGAGGAGATGCTCCGCGAGGCGCTGCTGGAGAACATCCACCGGGTGCAGCTGAACCCGCTCGAAGAGGGCGCGGCCTACGCGCAGCTCCTCGAGGAGTTCAACGTGACCCAGGAGGAGCTGTCGAAGAAGATCGGCCGCAGCCGCCCGCAGATCTCGAACATGATCCGCCTCCTCAACCTGCCGCCCACGGTCCAGACGAAGGTCGCCGCCGGCGTCCTCACCGCGGGTCACGCCCGGGCCCTGCTCGGCCTCGACAGCGCCGACTCGCAGGAGCACATCGCCGAGCGCATCATCAGCGAAGGCCTGTCGGTGCGGAGCACCGAGGAGCTCGTCACGGCCAACCGTCTGGAGGAGACGCCGGAGCTCGACGAGCCCCGCCCCCGGGACGCCCGCGCCGCGAAGGACCGGATCAAGGCCCCCGGGCTGGAGGAGCTGAAGGAGCGCCTCTCGGACCACTTCGAGACGCAGGTGGCGATCTCCTGGGGCCGCAAGAAAGGCAAGATCGTCATCGAGTTCGGCTCGCTCTCCGACCTCGACCGGATCGTCGAGCAGATCGGCGTGGAGTAGCGCGGCCCAGGAACGGTGCTGCCCGTAGACGAACGAAGGGGCGGGATGTTTCACGTGAAACATCCCGCCCCGCTTCGATTCCGGTAGCGGCTAGGAGAGCTCCCGCCACATGATGATGTCGTCCCGGTAGTCGTCATCGGCCATGCGCACGGCGCGCGGCAGGCGACCGACCTCAGTGAATCCGTGTCGACGGTAGAAGGCGTCGGCGCCGGTGCCCGAGCGGACCTTGAGGCTGATCGCCTCGAGCTTCAGCTCTTCACGGGACACGTGGTCGACGGCCGCCAGCAGCTTGCCCCCCAGACCGCCGCCCTGCCGGGCGGGGTCGACCTGGACGTGGCGCATGGTTCGCCACCCGTGTCGCGGCGGGCTGTCGTTTGATGTGAGAACACACCAAGCGACAATGGCGGCTCCTTCCTTTAGAGCGACCAGCGTGTCAGTCCGGTCGATCACTCGCGCGAGAATGGAGACGGTGTGAGGGCGGACCTCGTCGATGTTGACCGGCGGGACGAACCCGACGGAACCGCCGGCGTTCGTCACTCTCACCCAGAGATGGCTGAGTTCGTCAACGAGCGCGGCGGTGACCGGCGGGTCCACCAGGACGGCGATGTCGCCCGAAACGGGCGTCGCCTCCGGCGTGGAACTATCAGTCACTGTTGCTTGCACGCCTTCCAGCTTGCCCTACGGACCGGCCCTCCGGACAGGGGCTTCCCGCCATATGGGCGCACGTCACTTGTGCCCGCCAAAGGCGTTGTCCGCCACTGATTCGCCTGGTTCGCGGAGTATGATCGCTCCACTGTCGGGAGTCCGGTGTGCCTACTTCCAGTTCACCCAGTTGAAATCTGCCAAAAGGTGGATTCCGGTGGTTTCCCCTCTCGCCCCGATGAGGTATTTTTCGATAGTGGCAGCTGCGAGTACCCCCGGCCCGAATTCGAAGCCCGATGTGACGAACACCCGACACCCGACCCAGCGCGCGAGCGGCGTCCGGCCGAACCTGCCCGCTTTCGTGGACTGGCCCGCCTTCCCGTTCGAGGGCAGCCTCAACATCAAGCCGCTGCAGGAGCCGGTGGACGCCGAGCCGCCGCGCCGCGGCGACCGCCAGGAGCAGTGTGCGGCCTGCCATACGCCTGACTCGGTGTACCTCTGGTCGAACGAACGCTGGCGTCTGAAGAGCCCGCCGGCGCCGAGCGGCCTCCCGGTGGTGGTGATCCTGGAGCCGCGCGCGCACCTCGACCTGGGCGACCTGTCGACGATGCACGCCGCGGAGCTCGGCGTCCTCACCGTGCGGCTGGAGCGGGCCATCCGCTCGCTCGAATCGGTGGCGCAGGTCCACGTGAACCGCTGGGGCGACGGCACCGCCCACCTCCAGCAGTGGTTCCTCGCACGGCCCCACGGCTACCTCCAGCTCCGCGGGCCCTTCATGACGATGTGGGACGAGATCCTCCCGCCCGTCGAGGAGCACGAGTGGCAGATGAACCTCGAGTACATCGCCGCCTGGCTCAGCGACGACTGACCGCTTGACATGAGCGATCCGCCCCCGACCGGGTGAGTCGCGGACCCCCGTTGCTGTCGCACCCCCGCGATATTTTTGATTCCAGGGGTCCCTTTAGGGGACATATCGGGAATATCCGCTTTCATGTTCTCGACCGCCGGTCAGCGGCCCGAAACTGTCCCGGCGGCGGTGCGGCCGCCGATGCTGTCGCCGCCGATGTGCGGCGGGAAACGACTCAGGGGNCGGGAAACGACTCAGGGCGGCGATGTTTCACGTGAAACATCGCCCCCCTTCGTGTTGCGCGTGCGGCCTCAGGACCGGGCCAGGGCCCGGCGGACCATCGTGGCGAGGACCTCGCCAAAGTCGAGGCCGGCGGCGTCGATCGCCATGGGCAGCAGCGAGGTCTCGGTGGTGCCGGGGGCGACGTTCGCCTCCAGGACCTGGATGCCGCCGGCGTCGTCCACGATCAGGTCGACACGGGACATGTCGCCGAGTCCGAGCGTGCGGTGGACCTCCAGGGCCAGTTCCGCCGTGCGGGCCGCCACGGGCTCGCTGAGGGCCGCGGGGACCGTCCAGCGGGTCGCCCCGGGGTTGTACCGGGCCGCGTAGTCGTAGTCGCCGTGGAGCGGCGCGATCTCGACCGGCGGCAGGGCCGTCGGCCCGTCGCCGAGGTCGACCACGCCGACCGCGATGTCGCGGCCCTCGACGAACGACTCGATGAGCGCGGTGTCGCTGTACGAGAAGCAGCCCATCATCGCCGACGGGAAGTCGTCCTCCTTGTGCACCGCGTGCACGCCGAGGCCCGACCCGCCCGAGTTCGGCTTGACGACCAGCGGCAGGCCCATCTTCGCGGCGATCCGGTCCAGAAGCTTGCGCGCCCCGAAGTCCGAGAACGCCTGGCGCGGCATCGAGGTCCAGTCCGGCGTGGGGATCCCGGCCGACCGCAGCAGGTCCTTCGCCGCAATCTTGTTCCACGCGCGGCGCGCGCCCGTGGAGCCGGTGCCGACGATCGGCAGGCCGAGCAGCTCGAGCACCGCCTGGAGCGAGCCGTCCTCGCCCGGCTGGCCGTGCACGAGCGGCAGGACCACGTCGGGCGGGAACTCCTGGAGGGCGGGCAGCAGCTCGCCGTCGAGGTCCCGTGTGTAGCAGGCGAAGCCGAGCCGCTGCAGCGCGTCGGCCGCGCGGCGGCCCGACTTCAGCGACACCTCGTGCTCGTACGACATGCCCCCGGCGAGGATCAGGACGCGGATGTCCGCGGCTGCGGCGCTCTCCTTCATGCCCGGCCCCCCGCGAACGTGTCGCGCAGCTCGATGTCGCTCGCGACGACGCCCGCCAGGCGGCGGACCCCCTCGCGGATGACCTCGGCGGTCTGGGTCGAGAAGTTCAAGCGCATCTCCCTGCGGCCGTTGCCGTCGGCGTAGAAACCGGTGCCCGGGACGTACGCCACCCGCTCCTGGAGCGCGCGGGGGAGCATCGCCTTGGAGTCGAGCCCCTCCGGCAGCGTGGCCCAGATGAACAGGCCGCCCCCGGGGACGGTCCACGACATCCCGTCGGGCATGTAGTCGCCGAGCGCCGACATGAGCGCGTCCCGGCGGTCCCGGTAGAGCGTGTTGAACACCTTCACCTGCTGGCGCCACTCCATCTCCGTGAGGAAGCGGAGCGTGGCCTCCTGGGTGAGCCCGGAGGGGCACAGGATCGACGCCTCGATCGCCAGGAGCAGCTTGTCGCGCACCGCGGGCGGGGCGAGGACCCAGCCGAGGCGCAGGCCCGCGGCGAAGATCTTCGAGACCGTGCCGAGGTAGATGACGCCCCGCTCGGCGCGGGCGCGCAGCGGCGCCGGCGGCGTGCCGTCGAAGCTGATCATCGAGTACGGGTCGTCCTCGATGATGAGGAGCCCGTGCCGCTCGGCGATCGCGAGGATCTCCTCGCGGCGGTCCTCGGTCAGCGTGACGCCGGCCGGGTTCTGGTACGTCGGGATCGTGTACAGGAACTTCGCCCGGCGCCCTTCGCGTTCGAGCGCCGCGAGGCCCTCCTCCAGGCCGGCCGGGACGAGCCCGTCGTCGTCCATGGGGAGGTGCCGCACGTCGGCCTGCGCGGCCTGGAACGCGCCGAGCGCGCCGACGTACGTGGGGCCCTCGGCGAGCACGATGTCGCCGGGGTCGAGGAAGGTGCGGGCGAGCAGGTCGAGTCCCTGCTGCGCGCCGGTGGTGAGGACGAGGTCGTCGGCCGAGGCGCGGATGCCCGAGAGCTCCAGGACGTCGCAGAGCGCCTCGCGCAGCGCGATGCTGCCCTGGCCCGGGCAGTAGCCGAGCGCCTCGGCGCCGACCTGCTGGAGCAGGCGCGTGAACATCTCGCCGAGCTCGTCCATGGGGAGTGCGGCCGTGTACGGGTTCCCTCCGGCGAGGGAGACGACCTCCGGGCGCGATGCGACCGAGAACAGTGCGCGGATCTCCGACTGTGCCATCCCGTGAACCCGGGATGCGTAGCGACCGGTGTAATCGTCGAGTGTTGTACCGGACACGCGGAGACCTCCTCTGATGGTCCTCGTCGCCCGCGAACCGAGGTCGCGGGTCGCGCTCTGCGTTTCGGGACCCGACGCGCGGGTCCCTGTCGGCCAGCGTACGGCCCCTGCCCGGGAGCGGTCGGCGAGCGCCGCCGTTCGCGCACAGTGATCGAACCACTCTACTAGCACAGGGGCCGCAGTCCGCGCGTGTTTTCCGTCATGTGGACCCCGCATCGACGTAGGCTGGACGGGTGCATCGGCGCATGGTCAACCTCACACTCGACTCCTTGGACGAGGTTCCGAGGCGGTGCCGCGCCTGCGTGTTCTGGGAGCTGTCGCCCCTGTGCGCGGAGGCGGCCCGCGACGTCGGCGAGCCCGCCGCCGAGAAGGAGGCGTGGCTGTCGCACACGCTCCTCGAATGGGGCGGGTGCGGGCGGATCGCCTACGAGGGCGAGGCGGTCGCCGGCTTCGTCACCTACGCCTCCCCGAAGTTCGTGCCGCGCTCGATGGAGTTCCCGTCGGGCCCGGTCTCTCCCGACGCGGCCCTGCTGATGACGGCCTACGTGGCCCCCGCGTACGCGGGCACGGGCCTGGGCCGCCAGCTCGTGCAGACCGTCGCCGCCGACGTGGCGCGGCGGGGGATCTACGCGCTGGAGACGTTCGGCGACGCCCGCGGCGAGGCCGGCGCGTGCCTGGTGCCCGCGGACTTCTACCGCTCGGTCGGGTTCAAGACGGTGCGGTTCGACCCGCGCTACCCGCGGCTGCGGCTCGAGCTGCGCTCGGCGATCGACCGGAGCGTGGAGGCCGAGGAGTCGATGGCGCCGGGCGACTCGGTGGAGTGGTTCAAACTCGACGACGTCGAGCTGGAGCAGTTCTTCGGGGAGCCGACCACCGGCCGCTCCCGCATCGACCGGCCCGGGACCCAGCGCGACGGCGAGATATTCGACTAGCGGACGCGCGTGCGGGGCCCGGCGATCGCCGGGCCCCGCACGCGTCGTAGTCCTACTGGCCCAGGAACTTGCGGATGGCGGCCTTCGGCTGGGCGCCGATCAGCTGCTGCGCGGGCTGGCCGTCCTTGAACAGGATCATGGTCGGCACGCTCATCACGTCGTACTTGCGGGTGATCTCCGGGTTCGCGTCGGTGTCGAGCTTGCGGATCTCGATCGAGTCGATCTCCGTCGCGAGCTCTTCGAGGACCGGCGCGACCTTCTTGCAGGGACCGCACCACTCGGCCCAGAAGTCGACGAGCACGGGCTTGTCGGCTTCCAGCACCTCGGCCTGGAACTGCTCGTCGTTGACGGCTTTGATGGCGCCCATGGGCATCCTCCTGTGTGTGTGAAGAAGGGGAAGTCGGTTATGCCGCGACCGCGGCGTCCTCGAGTGCGGCGATGTAGCGCTCGGCGTCGAGCGCGGCGGCGCAGCCGGTGCCGGCGGCCGTGACCGCCTGCTGGTACGTGTGGTCGACGAGGTCGCCCGCGGCGAACACGCCCTCCAGGTTCGTCTTCGTCGACGGCGCGGCGACCTTCACGTAACCGGACTCGTCGAGGTCGACCTGGCCCTTGAACAGCTCCGAGCGCGGGTCGTGGCCGATCGCGATGAACAGGCCGGTCGCGGGGAGTTCGCGGGTCTCGCCGGTGACGGTGTCGACCAGGCCGACGCTCGCGACCTTGCCGCCCTCGCCGTTGATCTTCTCGACCGCGGAGTTCCAGGCGACCTCGATCTTCGGGTTCGCCAGGGCGCGCTCGGCCATGATCTTGGAGGCGCGGAACTCGTCGCGGCGGTGCACGATGGTGACCTTCGACGCGAACTTGGTGAGGAACGTGGCCTCCTCCATCGCCGAGTCGCCGCCGCCGACGACCGCGATCTGCTGGTCGCGGAAGAAGAACCCGTCGCAGGTGGCGCAGGCGGAGACGCCGCGGCCCATGAGCTCGTTCTCGCCGGGCACGTTCAGCGGCCGGTACGCGGAGCCCGTCGCGAGGATGACGGCCTTCGCCCGGTGCTCCTCGTCGCCGACCCAGACCTTCTTGATCTCGCCTGTGAGGTCGACGCGGGTGACGTCGTCCGAGACGAGTTCGGCGCCGAAGCGCTCGGCCTGCTTGCGCCACTGGTCCATGAGCTCGGGGCCCATGATGCCCTCGGGGAAGCCGGGGAAGTTCTCGACCTCGGTGGTCTGCATGAGGGCGCCGCCGAACTGGAAGCCCTCGAACACCAGCGGACGCATGTTGGCGCGCGCGGTATACAGCGCGGCGGTGTACCCGGCCGGGCCCGAGCCGATGATGATGACGTCGCGGATTTCGCTCACCGGTGCTGCTCCTGTGGTCGTTCGGCGCTCCAGGGACGGCTCCCCTGGTGCTGACTGCTACAACGCCATCCTATTGACCCGAAATTCCAGGAGGCGGCGCCGTGGCGGCCTTGTGACAGGCGCATTCCCCGATCGTGGGGAAGCTCACCCCGCGGTTCGCGGAGCGCGCAGCGGCCGGGCCGGGTGCGGCGGTCGAGCGGGCGCCCGGTTCACGGCTGGATCGCGAGGACCTCGATGACCCCGTCGGCGCACGCGGGGCTGAGCGCCACCGCGATCTCGCCCTGGTCGGACACGAGCAGCGCCATGATCGCCGGGGCGTCCTCGTAGCGCGCGAAGTCGACCGCGACGAGGAGCCGCTGGTACTCCGCGGCGATCGCGTCCTCGCAGGCGTGCCAGAATTCGCCGCCCGCGGCCAGGACCGCGAGCTCGTCCGGGACCTCCCCGGTGAGCGTCGCGGTGCCCAGGCCGTGCATGGCGGTGAGCATGTCGGTGGAGTCGGTGTAGTTGAAACCGCTCGCGAAGGACGCGACGTCCGCGATGGCGACCTCGTCCTCGACCGCGCCGGTCGCCTCGGACTCCTCGTTCAGGGAGTCCGAGGAGGACCCGGGGGCGCCGGCGTCGGCGCCGTCCTCGTCGGAGCGCGGCGCGTCCTCGGCGTACACCTGGGAGGAGCCCGCGTCGTCGCCCTGGGTCGCGAGCGACTGGAGGCCGACGGCCACCGCGCCCGCGGTGATCAGGACGGCGGCCGCGCCGCTCGCCAGCGCGTACCTGACCCGCTTGGGGCGCAGCCGCTCGGCAAGGGACGCGAGGAGGCCCTGCCGCGCGGGTGCGGGCGCGCTGCGGAGCGTGTCGGCGGCCGGAAGCGAGTCCAGCACGCGGTCGAGCCGGTGCGCGACCGGCTCGGGGAGGTCCCCGTAGCCGTCGGAGGCCTGCCGCAGCAGGCGGGCCGTCTCGGCCTCGGCGCCGGTCTCGCCGGGCGTGCGCCCGATCATCGGCTCTCCTCCTCTCGGCTGGTCGGATGTCCCGGTCCTGGTTCGGCCGTCCCGGGTACGACGCTGCGCTGCCCCGGCGGGTTCCCGGCGGCGGCCGGGTCGAGGTCGGGGAGGCGGGCGGCGAGGCGCTTGCGGGCGCGGGAGGCCCGCGACTTCACGGTGCCGGGGCGGACCTTGAGGATCGCGGCGACCTCCTCGACCGGGTACCCGAGCATGTCGACGTAGACGAGGACGGCGCGCTGCTCGAAGGGGAGTTCGGCGAGCGCGCGGTGGACGGTGATGCGCAGGGCCGCGTGCTGGGGGTCGTCGGCGGTGGGGCGGGGGGCGCCGGCGGGTTCGCGGCCGTCGTCGGGGAGGGGGACGGTGGGGCGGCGGCCGGCGGCGCGGATGCGGTCGAGGCAGGCGTTGACGACGATGCGGTGCAGCCAGGTGGTGACGGCGGCGCCGCCGCGGAAGGTGCCGGCGGCCTGGTAGGCCTTGATCATGGCGTCCTGGAGCGCTTCGGCGGCGTCCTCGGGGTCGGCGAGGGTGCGGACCGCGACCGCCCAGAGGCGGCCGCGGTGGCGGCGGAACAGTTCGCCGAACGCGTCGCGGTCGCCGCCGACGTGGCGGCTGAGCAGGTCGGCGTCGGCCACCCCGTCGAGGGGCCCGGCGGTGTCGCCGGGTCCGGGTCGGGGCGGGGGGCCGGCCATGGTGCGGCGGCTACCGGACGAACACGTTGATGTCGGAGATCGTGAGCTTGTAGCCGCCGGAGGAGGCGGGGAGCTCGGTCACCCAGACGACGATGTAGCGGGCGGTCTGGCCGCCGGCCTGAAGTTCGATGTTGGTGTCGGCGTCGGCGACGGGGTCGGCGAGGACGGAGAAGCCGTCGACGATGGCCTGGTCGCCCTCGGAGGAGTCGCCGGGGTCCTCGTCGCCGGCGAGGAGGCCGAGGGTGGCGCCGGCGCTGGTCATCTGGACCCGCACGGAGGCGACCTCGCGGGCTTCGCCGAGGTCGATGAGGATGCCCATGCCGGGCTTGAGGTTCCCGAAGCCGGGGTCGTTGTAGTAGGTGTTGGTGGACCAGCCGGTGGAGGCGTTGCCGTCGATGACGGCTTCGACGCCTTCGCCCTGGTCGCGGTCGCCGTCCGGCGGGTCGACGACGCGGATGTCGTCGGCGGTGATCTCGGCCTCGGTGGGGGCGGCGACGTCGCTCTCGCCCTCTTCGGAGGCGTCGCCGCCGGTGTCCTCGCCGGTGACCTGGTCGTCGGCGCCGGCGGGGTCGTCGCCGCCGCCGAAGACGACGGCGGAGCCGACGACGCCGGCGAAGATGACGGCGGCCACGACGGCCGCGACGACGGCGAGGCGCTTCATGCCGAGGGGCGGGGAGGCGGCGTCGCCGGTGAAGCGGCGGCCGAGGTTGATGGCGCCGAGGATGGTGGTGGACTGCGCGGGGGCGGGGTCGGCGCCGCCGGTCTCGGTGAGGCGGCGGAGTTCGACGGCGAGCTCGGCGGCGGACGGCGGGGTCTGGGAGTGGTCGAGGAGGTCCGCGGTCAGCTGGGAGAGGCGCGCGGGGATGCCGGGGACGACCTTGGCGGGGTCGAGGACGCGGCCCCATTCGTCGGTGGCGGCGTCGGGGAGGCCGGTGTTCTCGGCGGGGACGACGCGCGGCCAGGCGCCGGTGAGGCAGGCGTAGAGGGTCGCGCCGAGGGCGCGCACGTCTTCGACCTGCGTGTTGCCGGGTTCGTTGCGGGGCTCGGTGACCATGACGCGGTCGTCCTCGGAGAGGAGGATGGAGCCGGGCTGGAGGTCGGCGTGGGTGACGCCGCCGTCGTGGAGGGCGGCGACCGCGTCGGCGACGGAGGCGACGAGTTCGAGGGCGTGGCCGCTCTCGAGGGTCTGCTGCTCGAGGACGCCGCGGAGGGAGGAGCCGTTGACCCATTCGCGCACCACGTAGGCGAAGCGGCCTTCGTCGACCGCGTCGTAGACGTCGACCATGGAGTCGACGTGGGTGCGGGAGGCGGCCACGGCGGCGGTCATGGTCGGGGCCGCGTCCTCGCCGCCGGGGGAGCGCAGGACCACCGCGACTGAGCGGTGGAGGAGGACGTCGACGCCCCGCCACAGCTGGCGGTGGCCGTTCGTGCCTCCGACGTGCTCTTCGAGGCGGTACCGCTCGGCGAGCAGGTCGCCCACGGACGGCACTTCGGCGGAACTCATGGTGCGGGGTCCTCCCCTCTCAGACCGACCCCGCGGAGGGGCCGTGCCGGCCGGTCGGGTCTCTCAGGCGTACAGGCGTTTCAGCGTCGTGCGGGGTGGTGCGGTGATCCAAGGCCATAGTGCACGTAAGGATCGTACTTGCCTCATCGTCGCAGCCTTGCGCGCACCGTTGCCTGGAGCGACGCCATTTCAGTGACGCGGAATACCAGGCAGGCGGCGAGATACACGCCCAGGAGTGCGATCCCGAGGACGAACGACGCGCCGAGCTGCCCGAGTTTGGAATCGGACACGTCCGGCCAGGCGAGCCAGCCGCCGTAGGCGGCGGCGCCCGCGACCAGCGCGGCCGCGCCGGTGCGGAGCAGTCCGGTCGCGGTGGTGCGCATGCCGAGGAGTCCCACGCGCTTGCGCAGCAGGCTCATCGAGAGCAGGAGCGAGACGAGGTAGGAGACGCCGTTGGCGGCGAGGAGGCCGACGACGACCCATTGGAGGGGGAGGAACGCGAACGCGAGGAGGTATCCGCCGATGCGGATGGCGATGACGGGGAGGTTGAACAGGCCGACGGTCCTGGTGTCGGTCTGGGCGTAGAACGCGTAGATCTGGAGCTGGCTGATCGAGAACGGCAGGAGCACGATCCCGACCATGAGCAGGGCCTGGCCGGTGGCGGTCGCCATGGTGTGGTCGTAGGCGCCCCATTGGAAGATCGCCATCGCGATCGGCTCGTGGAGGGCGACGAACACGGCGGCGACGGGCACGAGGAGGAAGCTGGCGAGGCGGATGCCGGAGGAGAGGTGGCCGGTGAGCTCGGTCCAGCGGCGGTCGTCGGCGGCGCGGGTCATGCGGGGCATGAGCGCGGTGATGACGGAGACGGCGACGATGCCGTGGGCCATCATCATGAGGTAGGCGTTGTTGTAGACGGTGGTGCCGGGCACGAACTCGCCGGCGGCGGCGTCCCCGGAGGCGGCGTTCGCGACCTTGATCACGGCCATGACGGCGATCTGGTTGGCGACGACGAACAGGAGCGTCCACGCGGCCATGCGGCGGATCTGGCGCAGCGGCAGCGCCTTGAAGTCGAACCGGAGGCGCCACCGGAACCCGGCCTTGCGCAGGGCGGGGGCGAGGCACAGGACCTGGATGAGGACGCCGGCGGTGGTGCCGCCGCCGAGGAGGATGATCATCCCGTTCGTGACCTGGTCGGCGGAGGCGAACAGCTCGCCGGCGGCGTTCGGGACGGCGTCGCGGGTGTAGACGAGGAAGAACACGGCGCCGACGGTGATGACGACGAGGTTGTTGATGATCGGCACCCACATGGGGGCGCCGAAGTGCTCGCGGGAGTTGAGGACGCCGGAGAGGATCGCGAACAGCCCGTACAGGAGCAGGGCCGGGAGCATGAGGTACGAGAAATCGGTGACGAGCGCGTACTGGGAGGGTTCGGCCATGGCGCGGGCGATGAGCGGCGCGCAGAGGGTGACGACGAGCGCGGCGGCGCCGAGGACGAGGGCCGCGAGGGTGAGGAGGCGCTGCGCGAAGGCGTCGCCGCCGTCGGGGTCGTTCTTGTGGGCCTTGACGAACAGGGGCATGATGATGCTCGCGAACACGCCGCCGAGGACGAGCTCGTAGATCATCTGCGGGAAGTACTGCGCGGTCGTGTACGAGTTGCCGAGGAGGCCGGCGCCGATGGCGGCGGAGATGACGACGGTGCGCCCGAACCCGGTGATGCGCGAGACGAGGGACCCGGCGCCCATGAGGAGGCTGGAGCGGACCACGTTCTTGCCCTGCGGCGCGGCGGGCGCGGGGGCGGGCGGCGGGGGCGGTCCGGCGGGGGCGTAGCCGTTGCCGGTGAGCGGGCCGCCGGGGTGCGGGTACTGGGGGTTCGCGTGGGGGTGGGGGCCCAGGGCGGGGCCAGACGGCGAGTGCTCGGGGCGCGGTCCCGGTCTCGCGCTAGGTTCGGCCATTCTCGCACTCTCCGCTAAGCTTGCCCGGCGATGTCTGACAACAGTAGCGGTAAGGAAATCACGGTCCCGCCGATCGCCGATGAGCTGGGTCGGGTGTTCGAACGGGAGGGCCACGAGCTGCACCTGGTCGGCGGCCCGGTCCGCGACGCGGTGCTGCGGCGGCCGGTGAGCGACCTCGACTTCACGACCGACGCCCGCCCGGAGGCGACCGAGGCGGTGCTGCGCGCCGTCTGCTCCACGGTGTGGACCACGGGCGCCGACTTCGGGACGATCGGCGGCATGTTCCGCGGCGAGCAGGTCGAGGTGACGACGTTCCGCGCGGACGCGTACGACCGCGTCGGCCGCAACCCGGTGGTCCGCTACGGCGACCGGCTCGAGGACGACCTGGAGCGCCGCGACTTCACCGTGAACGCGATGGCCGTGTCGGTGCCCGGGCACGTGTTCGCCGACCCGTTCGGCGGGATCGCCGACATCGCGCGCCGCACGATCCGCACGCCGGCGTCCCCGGAGTCGTCGTTCGCCGACGACCCGCTGCGGATGCTCCGGGCCGCGCGCTTCGCGGCGCAGCTCGGCTTCGAGGTGGAGGGGCCGACGCTGCAGGCGATGCGGGACATGGCGCCCGAGCTGTCGCGGATCACCGCCGAGCGGGTCCGCGACGAGTTCGTGAAGCTGATGCTCGCGCCCGATCCGGTGGTGGGGCTGCGCCTCCTCGTCGACACCGGCCTGGCCGAGCGGTTCCTGCCGGAGCTGCCGGCGCTGCGCATGGAGATCGACGAGCACGCCCAGCACAAGGACGTCTACGAGCATTCGCTCCAGGTGCTGCGCAACGCGATCGCCTTGGAGACCGACGGCCCGGACCTGCTGCTGCGGATCGCGGCCCTGCTGCACGACATCGGGAAGCCGGAGACCAAGGACGTCGCCCCGGGCGGCGGCGTCACGTTCCACCACCACGACGTGGCGGGCGCGCGCCTGGCCCGGCGCCGCATGCGCGAGCTGCGGTTCCCGAAGGCCGACGTGCAGGCGGTGTCGCTGCTGATCTCGCTGCACCTGCGCTTCTACGGGTACGCCGACGGCGAGGCCGGCGGGTGGACGGACTCGGCGGTCCGCCGGTACGTGACCGACGCCGAGGGGCAGCTCGACCGGTTGAACGCGCTGGTGCGCTCCGACTGCACGACTCGCAACCGCCGCAAGGCGGAGCGGCTGCGCCGCGACTACGACGCGTTCGAGGAGCGGATCGCGCGCCTGCGGGCCGAGGAGGACCTGCGGGCGGTCCGCCCCGACCTCGACGGGAACGCGATCATGGAGCTGCTGGGCCTGGAGCCCGGCCGCGAGGTGGGCCGGGCCTGGGCCTATCTCAAGGAGCTTCGGCTGGAGCGGGGTCCGCTGCCGCGCGAGGAAGCGGAGTCGGAGCTGCGGGCTTGGGCCGCAAGGGAAGGGCTCGGACCGCGTCAAGACGCGGGATGAGGATCTCCTGCACGACGAGGGCGCACATGACGGCCACGGCGATCCACCGCGACGCCGCCGCGGCGAGGAACACGCCCTCGGGGATACCCCGGCCGTCCTCGGCCGAGACCTGGAGCATCTTGCCGTAGAACGAGAAGAAGTAGAACAGCTCGGCGGCCTGCCACACCAGGAAGAAGCCCCACTTGGGGCGGGCGAGGACGGCGAGCGGCAGCAGCCACAGCACGTACTGCTGCGACCAGACCTTCCCGAACAGCAGGAACGTCGCGATCACGAGGAAGCACAGCTGCGCGAGCCGCGGCACCACGTCCTCCGACGAGGACCCCTTGAGGCCGAACGACGTTCCGGCCGAGCGCCGCTGCGCGAAGTACCCGAGCGCCGCGATCCCCAGGCAGGACAGGGCGAAGCACACCAGGTACAGGTCGTTGACGAACTCGGAGTCCCACAGCGACTCCCAGCCGGTGACGCCGCGGAGCACGTACCAGCCGGTGCCCCAGTCGACGGGCCGCTCCGAGTTCAGCTCGAAGAACCGCATCCACGAGTCCGGCCACAGGTACGCGACGGGCCCGTTGAACACGGCCCACACGATCGCGGCGGTCGCGGTCGCCTGGAGCGCGGGCAGGATCTTCTTCTGCCGCAGCGCGAGGACGAGCAGCGGGCCGATGAACAGCAGCGCGTAGAACTTCGCGGCGACGGCGAGCCCGAGGAACAGCCCGGCCATGACCGGTCGGCTCCGCTGCCAGTACAGGAAGAACGGCATCGAGAGGGCGACGGCGAACAGGTCCCAGTTGACGGTGGCGGTCACCAGGATCACCGGCGCGGCCGCGAGCATCATCGCGTCCCACGGCCGCGAGGGCCGGGAGTGGACGAGCGCGGGGTCGGGGCTGGGCCCCGGGAGGTCGGTGCGGCGGTTGTCCTCTCGGATGCGGTGCAGCACGGCGATGGCGGCGGCGCCGCAGATGAACAGCACGATCGCGTTGAGGTGCCAGAAGATCGGGCCGCCGTCGGTCCCGGCGACGCCGCCGAGCCGGAAGGCGATCTGCCCGAGCACGCCCATGAACCATCCGGTCAGTACCGGGTATTCGACCGGGTGGTCCTTGTAGGGGATGAAGCCCTCGTTGAGGCGCTCGGCGCCCCACAGCGCGCGGATGTCGGTGTAGCAGGCGTTCGTGTACTGCTGCCAGTCCACCCAGCCGCCCGCCGAGCACGGGTACTTCTGCAGCCAGTTGACCGCGAACGCGATCAGGCCGGTGAGGAGGATGACGCGGATCGGGATCCAGAACGTGCGCCGGGGCGGGTCGACGGCGTGCTGGCCGAACGGCCCGCCGATGAACCCGGAGGCGAACCGGGCGACGCGGTCGGTGAGGGTGGGTGCGGCCGGAGGGGGCCCGGCGGGTCGAGCGCGCTCTGAGGGGAGCGGCGAGGGGTTCGGCTCATCAACGGAAGACGGCGGCATGGGCCCTATTGTGGCCCATCCCGCCGTGATGCTGTTACCGGCCGGAGACGGAGCCCCGGCCCGGACGGCTAACCGCCGCCCTGGCCTTCCTCGGTCTCCGAGGCCTCCTCGGACGGTTCGGCCGACGTCTCGTCGTCGCACGACGGCGGGTCCCACGGCATGCCCGTGCACTCCTCGTCGGTCGTCGTCTCCTCGTCGGTCGGGTCGGTTGTCGGCTGCCCGGTGTCGTCGTCCTCCTCGCCCGGTTGGCAGGTCGTGCCGTCCCAGGTGCCGCCGCCCGCTTCGCACTCCTCCTGGGCCTCCTCGGCGACCTGGCCGGCGCACAGGGCGTCCTCGGGCTCGGCCGCGCAGAACGCGCCGCCGGCGAGCGGCCCGCCGTAGTCCTCGATGTCCCAGGTGCTCATGCTCCCGTTGAGGGCCTTGCCCTCCCAGTCGATCTCCTCGTCCCAGTGGTCGTCGCCCTCCTTGTTGGCGAGGGCGCGGGTCATCGCGTCCCACCACACCGGGTAGGCGGTGTTCGAGCCGAAGACGTTGCTCTTGTTCCCGTCTGGGTCGGCGATCGGATCGGACTCGGAGGTCGCGTTGCCGACCCAGGCCGCGATCGACAGCTGCGGGATCGCGCCGACGTACCAGGCGTGGGCGTTCCAGCTGGACTCGCAGTCCTCGCAGGTCGCCTCCCACGTACCGGTCTTGCCGAAGTACGGGCGGTCGAACTCCAGGCCGGTGGACTCCTCGCCGGAGATCTCCGAACCGACCCACTGGAGGTCGCGGGCGGTCTCGGCCGAGATCGCCTGCGTGGACTCGAGCTTCGAGGACTCGGGTTTCACCTCGTTGCCCGAGCTGTCGACGACGGACTCGACGAAGTGGGTCGGCCAGTGCTCGCCGTCGTTGGCGATGGTGGCGTACATGGCCGCCATGTCGGCGACGCTCGTCGGGTACTGGCCGAAGGACAGGTGGTGGTAGAACGGGTTGGTGCCGCTGTCGCCGCCGCCGATCTCGCAGGTGTCGGCCTCGCCGTCGGGGTCGGCGAGGAAGACCCCGTCGAGGTTCACCACGGGGTCGCAGCCGTCGAGCTGGAGCGGGGTGTCGAGGGCGATGTTGCCGAACTCGTCCTGGAGCCAGTTGCCCTCGGCGTCGACCGCTTGGCCGTACTGCGTGTACGTGCCGTTGTCGTGGAACTCGTAGCCGATGCTCACGTCGTGCGGGTCGCCGTTGTCGTCGTACAGCTGCCGGGTCTGGGTCATCATGTCCAGGCCCATGCCGTCGGCGAAGTCGAGGATCGAGCTCGCGCCGTACTTCTGGGAGATGGCGTACATCGGGGTGTTCTTCGAGTTGCGCAGCGCCTCGGTCAGCGTCATCTCGACCTTGGAGTTCTGCGAGCCGTTGCGCAGGGTGCACTCGGGGTAGTCCCCGCCGCCGATGCAGGTCTCGGAGTCGTCGTTCTTGAGGCTGTCGAACTCGCGCGGCGAGCTCGCGTTGAACCACGACTCGATGGAGTCGCCGTTCTCGATGGCGGTCGCTGCGGTGATCAGCTTGAACGTCGAGGACGGCGGGTGCGGGGACTCCTCGCCGGCCTTGTCGACGCCGAAGCCGTTGTCGCCGCCGAAGTAGCCGAGGACCGCGCCCGTGTCCGGGTCGATGGCGACCATGGCCGTGGTCATGTACTTCTCGTAGTCGGCGAGAGCCGCGTCCTCGTTCGAGTTCTCGAAGTAGACGTAGCCCTCGTCGTCCTTGGCGAGCGCCGCGTCCTCGCGCGCGGTGACGGGGTTGCCGTCGGCGTCGACCATCGTCTCGCCGTCCATCTCGACGGCGAGCTCGCCGCGCGAGCCGGTCGACTTCAGCGCCGCCTGGACGTCCGGGTCGATGGTGAGGTTGACCGTGTAGCCGCCAGTGCCGTCCTCGCCGCCGAAGAGCTCCTCCTTGGTGATGCCGTAGCGCTCGAGGAGCTCGTCGAAGACGTAGCCGTCGCGCTCGTTGATGATGAAGCCGACGTCGGTGTTGCCGCCCCACGAGCCGGACGCGTTGAAGTCGGTGACCGCGGTCGCGACGACGTCCTCGTACACGAAGCCGTCCCGCGCTTCCTGGGAGAGCGCGCCGGTGTCGACCATCGAGTCCATGGTGTACTCCCAGCGGCCCTTGGCGGCCTCGGGGTCGTACTCCTCGGTGTAGTAGGAGTCGTAGTAGCCGTTGGGCGACTTGACCTGCATGACGATCAGCGCGGCCTGGCCGGGGGTGAGGTCCTTGAGCGGCACGTTGAAGTAGTTCTTCGCCGCCGCCTCGATGCCGTACGCGCCCCGGCCGAAGTAGGCCATGTTCAGGTACGCGGTGATGATGTCTTCCTTGTCGTACTCCGACTCCATCTTGATCGCCAGCGCCGCCTCGCGGGCCTTGCGGTCGTACGAGATCTCGTCGCGCGCGTCCAGGTACATGCCCGCGTACTGCTGCGTGATCGTCGAGGCGCCCTGGGTGTCGCCGCCGGTGAGGTTGTTGACGAGCGCGCCCATGGTGCGGACGTAGTCGACGCCGCCGTGGTCCCAGAACTTGCGGTCCTCGAGGGCGACGAGGGCGTCCTTGACCGAGTCCGGGGCCTCGCCCGGCTGGATCTGGAGGCGGAGCGTGTCGCCGTAGGCCCCGGCCTGGGTGCCGTCGGCGTAGAAGAACGCGGAGGACTCGCCCTTGCGGAAGACGTTCTTGAGCTCCGGGGTGTTCTGGAAGAAGTAGGTGGCGACGATGGTGACGCTCGCCACGAAGATGATGCCCATGGCGATGAGCGCGGCGAGCATCTTGCGGCCGAGGCGCTTGCGCTTCTTCTTGCCGCCTTCGAGCTCGTCCTTGTTCAGGGGCCCGTTGCCGGCGCGGCGGCGGCCCCCGCCGGCGCCCGCGCGGCCGGGCCGCTCGTCGGCGTCCCCGAGGTCGATGGGCCGGGCGGTGCCGACCGAGGCGCGTCCGGCGCCGCCGACGGAGGCGGAGCCCACCGAGGCCGAGCCCACCGAGGCGCGTCCGGCGCCGCCCACGGACGCGGACCCGACGGAGGCGCGGCCGGAGCCGCCGCCCACCTGGGCCGAGCCGGCGGGGCGGGCGCCGCCGACGGACGCGGAGCCGCGTCCGACGGGCGCCTGGCCGCCGAGCGGCGTGCCGTAGCCCTGCTGCCCCTGGCCCTGCGGTCGCTGCGGCGGCCGGGGGGCCGAGGCGCGGCCGCTCCCCTGCGGCTGCTGCCGGCCCTGCTGCGGTCCGCCGCCCCACCCGTAATCGGGCTCGCGCGAGCCGCCGCCGGAGGCGCTCCCGTAGGCGCGTCCCTGCCCGGCGGGGCGGCCCTGCGGCCGCCCTTCCTCGGGCGGCGGGGCGGGGCGATAACCGTAGTCGCTCATGCTCAACCATCCACGTGCTGTACAACCCCAGCGGGGGTTTGCCGGTCGGCCCGGTGCTCGCCGGAAGGGTGGCGCCCGCGTGGGCGCTCCGGCGGACCGGTGTTCGCAAAGGTCTACTCCCGGCGGCGGGGGTGGCCGGACGTCTCGCAGTTTCGCACACCGAATCTGAGAGGACTCTGCTAGATCGCGTCGTGTGGCCGAGCCTATCGGATGTATGAGCCTCTGAACAGGGAGCGGACCCGTGCCTTGACGTGATTTACACCTGCCGTTATGGTTACCGTGATGTATCGGGCCGATACATCGGTGAGTTAGATCGCCGTGTGAAGGGAGGGGCGCATGTTGGAGCTGGCGATTCTGGGGCTCTTGCACGAGTCCCCGATGCACGGTTACGAACTGCGCAAACGCCTCTTGGCGCTGCTCGGAGCCGTCCGGGCGGCGTTCAGTTACGGTTCGCTGTACCCGACGCTCAAGCGGATGCGCCTGCGCGGCCTCATCGTCGAGGAGACCCCGGCGGTGGCCGCGGACCCGAAGACCGCCGCCACGCGCGCCACCGCGGAGAAGCCGCTGCTCAGCGGCCGCCGAGCCCGGAAGGTCTACCGGCTCACACCCGAAGGCAAGGAGCACTTCGCGCAGCTCATGGCGGACGCGGGCCCCGAGTCCGCGGACGAGGCGCTGTTCGGCGTGCACTTCGCCTTCTTCTCCCGCACCGACCCGGCCACCCGCCTCCGCATCCTGGAGGCGCGCCGCCGCCGCGTCGAGGAGCGCCGGGAGCGCATCCGCGAGGCGCTGGCCCGCACCGCCGAGCGGCTCGACGCCTACGGGCTCGAGCTCCAGCGCCACGGCCTGGAGACCGCCGAGCGCGAGGTGCGGTGGCTGAACGAGCTCATCGCCACCGAGGAGGGCCGCGGCCCGCGGCCCGGCAACGACTTCGGCGATCCCGTCGCCGGGACGGGAGGGCCCTCGGCCCTCCCGGAACAGGGAACACCCGATCCGGCTGCGAGTGCCGGAGACCCAAATAAACAAGGCAAAGGAGGCATGCGCGATGGGTAAGCTGCGCGTAGCCATTGTCGGCGTGGGCAACTGCGCCTCTTCGCTGGTCCAAGGCGTCGAGTACTACCGGGACGCCTCGCCCGAGGACCGGGTCCCCGGCCTCATGCACGTCCAGTTCGGCGACTACCACGTGAACGACATCGAGTTCGTCGCCGCGTTCGACGTGGACGCGAAGAAGGTCGGCCAGGACCTGGCCAGTGCGATCAACGCCTCGGAGAACAACACCATCCAGTTCGCCGAGGTGCCCCCGACCGGCATCCCCGTCCTGCGCGGTCCGACCCACGACGGCTTGGGCGAGTACTACACCGAGATGGTCACGGAGTCCTCCGAGGAGCCCGTCGACGTCGTCGCGGCCCTGAAGGCCGCGAAGGCCGACGTCGTGGTCTGCTACCTGCCGGTCGGTTCGGAGCAGGCCGCGAAGTTCTACGCGCAGGCCTCGATCGACGCGGGCTGCGCCTTCGTCAACGCCCTCCCCGTGTTCATCGCCTCCGACCCCGAATGGGCCCAGAAGTTCGTCGACGCCGGCGTCCCGATCGTGGGCGACGACATCAAGTCGCAGGTGGGCGCCACCATCGTGCACCGCGTGCTGGCGAAGCTGTTCGAAGACCGCGGCGTGCGGCTCGACCGCACCTACCAGCTGAACTTCGGCGGCAACATGGACTTCATGAACATGCTGGAGCGGACGCGTCTGAAGTCGAAGAAGATCTCGAAGACGCAGGCCGTGACGTCGCAGATCCCGCACGAGATGCACGGCGCCGACGTCCACATCGGCCCGTCGGACCACGTGCCGTGGCTGACCGACCGCAAGTGGGCGTACATCCGCCTGGAGGGCACCACCTTCGGTGACGTGCCGCTGAACGCGGAACTGAAGCTCGAGGTGTGGGACTCCCCGAACTCGGCCGGCGTCATCATCGACGCGGTGCGCGCGGCGAAGATCGCGATGGACCGCGGCCACGGCGGCCCGGTCGAGTCGGCCTCGAGCTACTTCATGAAGTCGCCGGCCAAGCAGTTCTCCGACGAAGAGGCGCGCATCTCCGTCGAGAACTTCATCGCCGGCCTGTAGCGTCCGAACCGTTCTCGCCAAGGGGGCTCCGATTCGAACATCGGAGTCCCCCTTGGTGTTCAAGGGGGATATCCTTCGAACATGCGCACCGACGGGCACGTCCGCAACCTCGCCGGCAACCGCCGCTTCAGGCACCTGCTGGCGGTGCGCCTCACCTCCCAGGTCGCCGACGGCATGTTCCAGGCGTCCCTGGCGCTCTCGGTGTTCTTCAACCCGGCGCTGGGCGAGGCCGGCGACCCGTTCCGGTACGCGGCCGCCGTGGCCCTCCTGCTCGGCCCCTACTCGCTGCTCGGGCCCTATGTGGGCACCGTGCTCGACCGCTTCAGCCGCCGCAACCTGATCGGCGGCGCGAACCTCGTGCGCGCGGCCCTCATGATCGTCATCTGCCTGACGCTGCCGGGCGGCTTCAACTGGACGTGGGTCCTCTGCGCCATGCTGGTGCTCGCCGCGAACCGGTTCGTCCTCGCGGGCCTGGCGGCCACCCACCCGCAGGTCGTCCCCGAGCGGGACCTCGTGACCGCGAACTCCCTGGCCTCCACATTGGGCGCGCTCGCGTACGGCCTCGGCCTCGCGACGACGGGCATCGCCAAACTCGCCGACTCCGACGTGTCCTACTCGATGCTCGCGCTCGCGGCCGGCTGCGGCTACCTCGCGTCGGCGCTGATCGTCGCGGCCACCTTCAAACGGAACGCCCTGGGCCCCAGCGAGGACGAGGCCGCCGACGGCGGCCTGTGGCGGGGCGTCGCCGCGACGACCGCGGGGATGATCGCCGGATTCCGGTACCTCGGGCGCCGGCGCGGCCCGGCGCTCGTGATGGCCGTCCAAGGGCTGCACCGGTTCCTGTACGGCATCGTGTTCATCGTCGCGATCGCGCTGTTCATGGGCTTCTTCTGGGACGTCGAGTCGGACCCGACCCGCACGACCACGATCACGTGGCTGCTGGTCCTGGCGATCCTGGGGAACGTCGGCGTGCTCGCGGCCGCGATCGTCACGCCGCGCGCGACCCGCGTGTGGGGCCCGCGGAACTGGGTCGTGGTCCTCATGGCGCTGTGCGCGGTCGTCGTGGCCGCGCTCGCCGGGACGATGGTCCCGGTCATGTTCGCCGCCGCGGTCCTGCTGGTGAACATCGCGTCCCAGGGCGTCAAGATCACCGTGGACACCAGCATCCAGCGCGGCGTCGAGGACGCCTACCGCGGCCGGGTCTTCTCGGTCAACGACACCGTCTACAACGTCGGCTACCTCGCGGGCCTGTTCGCGGCGGCCCTCCTCGTCCCGGCCGACGGCTATGCGCCGGGCACGCTCGTCGGCGTCGCCGTCTCCTACGGTCTGATCTGCGTCGGATACGCCTACCTCGCGCGAGACGACGCCCCGTACGATGCTGAGTCATGGAGCCCAGCCGCCCCGCGCACGCAGCCGAGACCGACCACGAGCCGGTAGCCTCCAGCCCCTTCCGCTCCACGCCCCCCTGGGAGCGCGGCAGCGGCTGGAAGCGCGGCCTGGCCGGACTGGGCGCGGTCCTCCTCACCGCCGGCTCGGTCGCCGGCGTCGCCTGGCTCGCATTCCGCGACGGCGACGGCGAGGGCGGCGACACCGGCGAGGTGATCACCGAGCGCTGCAACATCACCGAGGCCGACGACGTCGGGTCCGGCGCGGACCCGCTCCAGCCGGCGTCCCCGCCCGAGCGGTCCCTCGCGGTGATCCAGACGAACTACGGCGACATCGCCGTGATGCTCTGGGGCGACCTCGCGCCGTGCGGCGTCGACGCGTTCACGTACCTGTCGGAGACCGGGTTCTACGCCTCGCACGAGTGCGACCGGCTCACCACGCAGTCGGTCGACCCGACCGCGGTCCTGCGCTGCGGGAGCCCCGGGCATGAGGAGGAGTCCGACGACTCGTACGGCCCGGGCTGGCGGTTCCAAGCCGAGACCGGCATGGCGGGCAACGACGTCGCCGACGTCCTCGCGCTCGTCACCGACGACCGGGGCCGCGCGGGCAGCGCGTTCGCGCTCATCCGCGGCGCGGCCGTCCCGACCGCGAACGTGAGCGTCATCGGCGGGATCGTCGACGGCTACGAGGTCCTCGACCAGATCGCGGCGCTCTCCGACACCGTCGAGTCCGACGGCGTCCCGCCCGTGCCCGTCGAGGTGTGGGGCGTCACGGTCACCGAGCTGTCGGACCTGCCGAGCGGACCGGACACGGTCGGCGAGGCCACCGGCCTGCCGAGCGGCACCCCCGCGGAGACGCCCTCCGGAACCTCCACCGGCACGCCGAGCGGCACCCCCACCGGGACGGCGACGCCGACCGGAGTCACCACCCAAGGGCGCGACTAGTCGTCGTTCTCCTTGCCGGGGCTGTTGCGCTTCGCGTACTTGTCGACGTACTCCTGGCCCGTCAAGCGGCGGATCGCGTCCATGACCTCGTCGGTGACCGCGCGGATCACCACCCGGTCGTTCTCCATGCCCTTGTAGCGGGTGAAGTCCAGCGGCCGCCCCACGCGCACGCCCACCGGCGCCACGCGCGGCCGCGACTCCCCGATCGGCAGGACCTTCTCGGTGCCGATCAGCCCGATCGGCACCACCGGCGCTCCCGACGCCAGCGCCAGCCGCGCCACCCCGGGCTTGCCCCGGTACAGGCGCCCGTCGGGCGAGCGGGTCCCCTCCGGGAAGATCGCGAACACGCGGCCCTCCTCCAGGACCTCCAGGGACGGCTCCAGGGCCGAGGCGCTCTTGCGCCCGCCCGAGCGGTCCACGGCCACCTGGCCCAGGGCCTTCACCGTCGAGGAGATGAGCTTGCCCTTGAGGCCCGCGCCGGTGAAGTACTCGATCTTCGCCATCGTCGCGATGTGCCGCTTCGTGGTCAGGCCCAGGAAGTAGTGGTCGGCGACGGAGAGGTGGTTCGACGCCAGGATCACCGGCCCGGTCTCCGGGATGTTCTCTCTCCCGTCGATCCACGGCCTGTAGATCAGTTTGACGGCCGGCGCGGCCGTCCATTGCAGCGTCCTGTACAGCACCGTGCTCAGCTCTCCAGTGGTCTCACCCTAGGGACGGGTCGGCACAATTATGGCTCGCGAACCGCCGAAGGCGAAACCCGCGAGCCGTCGGATCCCAGAAGACCGCAGCGGCCCCGCCAGGAAGGCAGGGCCGAGTCTATGGCATTCGCCCGCCCTACAAGTACTGCCCGGGAGGGTGGTCGCGGTCGTCACCGCGCGCCGCGCGCTCGGCCATCACGGCCCTCAGCTGCGGCGGGAGCTCACTCCCGGCGGGCAGCGCCTTGAGTTCGCCGCCGCGCATCTGGTCGAGCTGGAGCCGCGCGGCCATCTGCTGCGCGACGAGCGCGGCCTGGATGCCGTGGAACAGCCCTTCGAGCCAGCCCACGAGCTGGGCCTGCGCGATGCGCAGCTCCGCCTCGGTGGGGACCTCGTCGGAGCCGAACGGCAGCGACAGCCGCTCCAGCTCGTCGCGGAGCTCCGGCGCGAGCCCGGACTCCAGTTCGGCGATCGAGCGGGCGTGGATGTCGCGCAGGCGCTGGCGGCCCTTCACGTCGAGGTCCGCGGCCCGGACCTCTTCGAGGAGCTGCTTGATCATCGAGCCGACCCGCATGACCTTGGCCGGTTCGTGCACGAGCCGGGTCGGGTCGGACTCGTACGGGTCCTCGCCCTCGTCGTCCGCGTCGGCCGCGGCGGGCTTCGCGGGCTTGGCGGTGGCGACCGGGTTGCCCTCCGCGTCGACGATGAGCAGTTCGTCCTCGGTCTCGTCGCGTTCGGGCTCGGTGTTCGCGTCGCTCATGGTCGTAGTGACCCCACAGTCGTTGTCGGTGGCGGTTCCATTCCCTTGCTCCGAGCCTAACGCGGGAACCCCCGGGGGTGTTCCCGCTCGCCGCACCCGCGGTGCGGGACCCGGATAGCGAAAAAGCCCGGTGGTCGAAACCATCGGGCCTTCACCTGTGCGCGAGGGGGGACTTGAACCCCCACGTCCTTGCGGACACTGGCACCTGAAGCCAGCGCGTCTGCCATTCCGCCACTCGCGCCAGCGAGTGGCGGAATCAGAAGTGCAGTCGCCACTCGCTAGGCCGGATAACCGACCTGAAGTCGGATCGAACCGCCCTAGGTCGATCACGCCGACCTCGGGCCGGACCAAGCCGACCGCACGATACTACCTCCCGCGCCGGACCCCGCTCAACGGGGTATTCCCCCCGTTGAGTCCCGGGCCACTACAGCAGGGTCCGCACCCTGCCGACGGGTTCGCCGCCGCCGAGGACCTCGGGCCAGGTGAGGGCGTCGATCTCGGGCTTGGCCGAGAGCGGGACCTCCATCCCGGCGATGGTGGTGAGGGCGCGGAGCGCGACGGGCATGGAGGCCCGGCCGGCGCCGTCGTCGATCTTGACGGCGACCGCGCCGACGCCGGGTGCGGCGACGACGTGGAAGCCTTCGGCGCCGCCCTTGGCGAGGAGGCCGGGGACGGCGCTCATGGACCGGTTGTCGGGTCCGTGGGTGCCGTCGACGAGGTGCGGGTGGGCGCGCATGGCGTCGGCGATGCGCCGCTCGGGCGTGCCCTCGGGGGCCTCGACGAAGCGGGCGAAGGCGCGGGCGATGCCGTGGAGCGAGACGGCGAGGACGGGCGCGCCGCAGCCGTCGACGCCGGTGTGGGCGACGGTCTCGCCGGTGAGCTCCTCGACGGTCGCGGTGATGAGTTCCTGGAGCGGGTGCTCGGGGTCGCGGTAGGTGGCGAGGTCCCAGCCGGCGGCGGCGCAGGCGGCGAGCATCCCGGAGTGCTTGCCGGAGCAGTTCATGTAGACGCGCTTGGGCTCGGGCCCGTCGGCGGCGACGACGGCGTTGCGGGCGTCGAGGTTGCCGGGCAGGTCGGGCGGGCACAGGAGGTGCTCCTCGCCGAGGCCGGCGTGCGCGAGCACGGAGCGGACGCGGTCGAGGTGGAACGGTTCGCCGCGGTGGCTGGCGGCGGCGATGGCGAGGTCGGCCTCGGAGTCGGGCTCCCAGCCGGCGCGGAGCATCGCGAGCGCCTGCATGGGCTTGTTGGAGGAGCGGGGGAACACGGGCGAGTCGGCGTCGCCGATCGTGGCGACGAGGGCTCCCGCGGGGTCGGTCACTGCCACGCTGCCCCGATGGGAGCTCTCGGCGAAACCGGACCTGACGACTTGTGCGACGGGTTCGCCGCCGCGGTACGAAGCACTCATACTGCGAGGCTAGCCGGGCGGCTAGAGACTCGCGGCCTGATCGCCCGTGATGAGGCGCACGTCCGGTTCGGCCACGGCCGACCGCTTGACCATCGCGAGCGCGATCTGGCCGAGCTCGAAGTGCTGGACGGCGGTGCCGATGAAGCCGACTTCCTTGTCTCCCAACGAGACAGGGGTGCCGTTGGCGGGCGGGTGCTCGTCGGTGCCGTCGAGGTGGAGCATGACGAGGCGGCGCGGCGGCTGTCCGAGGTGGTGGACCTTGGCGACGGTCTCCTGCCCGCGGTAGCAGCCCTTGTCGAGGTGGACGGCGGCGGCGAGCCAGTGGGGGACCTCGTGGGGGACGGTCTTCTCGTCGGTGTCGACGCCGAACGCGGGGAGCTTCGCGGCGACGCGGAGCGCGTTCCACGCCCAGGTGCCGGCGAGGGTGCCGCCCGCGCCCTCGGCGGCCTCGGCGAGGCGCTCGCGGCGCACGAGCACGTCGAAGGTGGGGACGCCGAGCGCGTCGGTGCGGCGGGTCCAGCCGTCGGCGTCCTGGAAGGGGCCGCCGGGGTGGACGGCGGTGGGGACGGCGAGGAGGTCCTTGGAGGCGAACTTCGCGATGGGCACGGGCTGGACGACCGGCGGGGCGTCGTCGGCGCGGGCGATGCCGGTGAAGCTGAACAGGGCCCAGTCGGCGGTCTCGTCGCGGAGTTCGACCTCGGTGCGGAACTTCATGAGCTCGAGGTACTTCAGGAGCGCCTCGCCGCGGCCGGGCTCGGTGTCGAGCCAGGTGGTGGCGCCGTCGTCGTAGACGTTGGCGTGGTGCTCGACGCGCCCGGTGGGGGAGAGGATGAGCGTCTCGGTGCCCTCGTGCGGCTTGAGGCTGGTGAGGTGCTGGGTGGCGAGCGAGTGCAGCCAGGTTAGTCGGGCCTCGCCGGTGACGGAGAGGACGTCGCGGTCGGAGCGGTCGAACAGGGCGCCGGTCTCGGTCGCGGTCTTCTGCTCCTTCAGCGGCCCGCCGTAGTGCCAGGCGGTGCGGCCGTCGGCGGTGGCGACGGCGCCGGGGGCGCTGAGCAGCGGAGACGGTCCGATCGTGGTCATGCGTGCTTCTCCAGGCAGTCGGCGCAGGTCCCGAACAGGGCGACGTGGCCGACGTCCATGACGAATCCGGTGGCGTCGGCGACCTCCCTGCGCACGCCCGCGAACATCGTGGGGTCGACTTCGGTGATCCGGCCGCAGCGGTGGCACACCAGGTGGGCGTGGCCGCGGTCGCCGGACAGGTGGTAGGTGGGGGCGCCGTGGGAGAGGTGGGTGTGCGAGACGAGCTGGAGCTCCTCGAGGAGGTCGAGGGTCCGGTAGACGGTGGTGATGTTCACGCCTTCGACCTGGTCGCGGATGCGCTCGTGGATCCGCTCGGGGGTCGCGTGCCCGAGGGCGCGGACGGCCTCCAGGACCAGCTGCCGCTGGGCGGTCATGCGCAGGCCTTTGGAGCGCAGCACCGCGGCCAGTTCGGTCTCGGCCTCGGCTTCGGTGGGCATGTGTGCATGGTACTGCGCCGCGCGGGTGACTCGTCCGGGTGACATGGGCGGCCGGGGACCCGGTTCCTGTCGGACCCCCGCGACATGATGGCGACTATGTTCCCCGGGGTGGGTGGGGGTTCGGGATGGAACTACTACTAGCCCGCCCACCCGCCCTGCGGGCGGCGCGTCCCGGCCGTGTCCGTTCACCCCCGCCGGCGCGGGGAGCACAATGAGCACATGGCACTAGTGACAGCAGTACTGCACCGCGGCGTCGTCGACTCCGACGCGCCGCTCCTGTGCGCCGACGACCTCGGGGTCCTCCGCGGCGACGGCGTCTTCGAGACGATCAACGTGCGCGGCGGGGCCGCGTTCCTGCTCTCG
Organism: Glycomyces endophyticus; assembly: GCF_039531525.1. NCBI lineage: Bacteria > Bacillati > Actinomycetota > Actinomycetes > Glycomycetales > Glycomycetaceae > Glycomyces > Glycomyces endophyticus. Next base: position 299,394 of record NZ_BAAAQF010000002.1, on the reverse strand, counting down.
GAGCACCTCGACCGGATGGCGAACTCCGCGCGCCGCATGGAGTTCGAGCTCCCCGCGAAGGCCGAGCTGGCCGAACTCGCCGAGCAGGCCCTGGTCGCCTGGCGCGAACGGGCCCAGGGCGAGGGCGCGCTGCGCCTGGTCGCGACCCGCGGCCGCGAGGCCGGCGGCCCGCCGACGGTCTACGCGACGGTCGACCCCGTCCCGCGCGAGCGCATCCTGCCGCGGCGCGACGGGCTCCGGATCGCCACTGCGACCCTGGGGGTGAATGCCGATGCGCGGGGCGACGCCCCGTGGCTTCTAGGCGGGGTGAAGGCGCTCTCGTACGCGTCGATGATGGCGGTGACCCGCTGGGCGAAGACCCAGGGCGCCGACGACGCCCTGTGGGTCTCGGCCGACGGCTTCGCGCTGGAGGGCCCGACCTCGTCGCTGCTGTGGCTCGAGGGCGACACGGTCTTCACGACGCCGACCTCGGCGGGCATCCTCCCGGGGACCACGAGCGCGTACCTGCTGGAGCAGGCGCCGAAGGCGGGCCTGAAGACCGGCGAGAAGCTGATCTCGGTGGGGGACTTGAAGAACGCGGAGGCGGCGTGGCTCAGCTCCTCCGTTCGAGGTGTGGCCTTCATCACTCAGATTGACGGAGCGGCGGTCGCGCAGCGCCCGGACATCACGGCTGAGCTGGACAAACTCGCGGGGTTCGAGGTGCCTTCGTAACGGTTGGGCATCGTTTCCCAGGTTCTTCCCAGGCTCGCCACAGGTCCCGCTCAGAGACGGTCCTCATAGTAATGAGTGTTCCGGTCACGCCGACAAGCCAATCGGAGGGACATGGGCAGTCTTCCGGGAGGCACGGAACAATCCGGGGGCACAACCGGTAAGGGCAATCGGGCACAGCCCTACCGGTGCCAATGAAAAGTGGAGCTCCTCCACTTTATCGGGGCCGCAGCGAATGGGCAAGCGCTGCGGCCCCATTACCGTGTCACAGGATCGACACGAAACCGTATCGGCCGCAGCCGGACTGCACTGCCCGACCGCATTGCCGGACCGCTTTGCCGCACTGCGGCCCGCGGTGCCGCCAGCGCAGACGCCGCCCGCATTCAGGCGAGGACCTTCCCCGGATTGAGGATGCCGAGCGGGTCGAGGGCCGCCTTCAATCGGCGCTGCACCGCCAGATTCACCGGGTCGACCTCCTTTGCGAGCCAGTCCCGCTTGAGCATTCCCACGCCGTGCTCGCCGGTGATGGTGCCGCCCATGGCAAGCGCCATCTCCAGGATCTCGTCGAACGCGGCCCGACCCGCGGCCAGGGACGCCGGGTCCTCGGGGTGCACGATGATGTTCGGGTGCAGGTTCCCGTCGCCCGCATGGGCGATGACCCCGATGACGACCCCGTGCTTCGCGGCCGCGGCCTGCACGCCGTCGAGCGCCTCCGCAAGGCGGGCGCGCGGGACGGCGACGTCGTCGACGAGGACGGTCCCGAGCCGCTCCATGGCGTGGTAGGCGCTGCGCCGCGACTCCAGGAGCGCGTCGGCCTCGGCGGCGTCGGTCGCCCGGTACACCTCGGTCGCACCGGATTCGGTGCACAGCGCCTCGATCGCGATGAGCTCGCGCTCGGGGTCGGCGTCGGCGGCGACCAGCAGCAGCGCGGCCGCCTCGGTCGGGAGTCCCATGGGCCGCATGGCCTCCAGGGCCCGCAGGTGCACGTTGTCGATGAGTTCGAGCAGGCTCGGCTGCTTCCCCGCGGCCATGATCGCGGTGACGGCGCGCCCGGCGGCGGCGGTCGTGTCGAAGACCGCGGCGAGCGTGAGCCGCTGCGCCGGAACGGGTGCGAGCTTCACGGTGGCCTCGGTGACGATCCCGAGCGTCCCCTCGGAGCCGCAGAACAGCCGCACCAGGTCGTACCCGGCGACGCCCTTCGCGGTGCGCCGCCCGCAGCGCATGACCTCCCCGGAGGCGAGGACCACTTCGAGGGCGAGCACGTACTCGGGGGTCGTCCCGTACTTGACGCAGCACATCCCGCCCGCGGCGGTCGCGATGTTCCCGCCGATGGTGGAGATCCGCCACGACCCCGGGTCGGGGCTGTACCGCAGCCCGGAGGCGGCCGCGGCCTCGGAGATCGCGGCGTTGAGGACCCCCGGCTGCACGACCGCGAGCCGGTCGACCGGGTCGATCTCGATGATGCGGTCCATGCCGGAGAGGTCGAGCAGGAGCGCGCCGTCGACGGCGGTCGCCGCGCCGGCGAGCCCGGTCCGGGCGCCCTGCGGCACCACCGGGACCGCGAGCTCCGCGGCGATCGCGACGGCGGCGCTCACCTCCGCGGTCGAGTGCGCCCGCACCAGCGCGGCCGCCCGCCCGGGCGGCACCAGGCCGGCGTGGTCCACCGCGTGCGCGGCCAGGACGTCCGGGTCGGTGACGGGCGCCAGGCCCGCCTCGGTCAGTGCTTCGACGAGTCGGCTCATGCTGCGATTGTCACTCGCGGCGCAGCGGCCCTACTCCAACGGGTCGGTGTCGACGATCCCGCGGACGATCTCGGCGAGCGCCTCGACGCGGTCGATGCCCTCCTCCTGGGAGGCCGAGCCGCCGGTGAGGATCGCGATCTCGATGGGGTGCTCGGTGTCGCCGCCGATCACGCCGATGGAGTTGACGACCCATTCGCCGCCCATGGCGTCGCGCGTGTCCCAGCCGTTCTTCATCCACACGGTCTCGCCGTCGGCGGCCGCCGCGGAGACGCCCCACTGCTGGAAGTCGGCGAGGTCGCCCATGAGCGAGCGCGCGTACTCGGTCTGCTCGGCGTCGAGGACGCCTGCCTCCTCGTACAGCGCGATCTCCAGGACCCGCAGCTGGTCGACGGCGGTGGTCTGCGTCTTGCCCCACTGCTCGGTCTCGTTCGGGTTGGTGTTCTCCAGCCCGAAGTCGATGTGCGCCTGGCGGATCGCGGCGTGCCCGTCGTCGAACGTGCCGCCGTAGAGGACGTCGTTCGTCGCGTCGTTGTCCGACTCGCGGATCATCAGCTCGGCCCGGTCGAGCAGCCAGTCGGGGACCTGGTCGAGGGTGCCGTACTCCTCCAGCATCATGGTGAGGATCTCGACCTTCACCACCGACGCCGTGTCGTACTGCACCTCGCCGTCGTAGTCGAGGCGGAACTCGCCGTCGTCCACCGCGACCGCGGCGTAGAAGTTCTCGTCGTCCTCCTCCGCCATGTACGCGGCGACGGCCTCGTCGAGCGCGGACTGCAGCTGGGTCTGCGCGGCTTCGCGCATCTCCTCGTCGGACGGCTGGAGGGAGGAGCTCTCCAGGTCGTCGGCCTGCGAGCCGGGGAGGCTCTCGTCGGAGGACCCGCCAGTGCCGCCGTTGTCGCGGCCGGAGCTCACGACGAAGATCACCGCCGCGACGAGCACGGCGATCCCAGGGACGGCGAGGTAGGGCCAGAGCCGTCGCGAGGAGGCGTGTTTTGCGGTCACTGCTGAACCTGACTCTTCAAGGCGGGGGTGAACGAATTGCTGCGGCCCACGCTAATTGAGCCGCCGAAGCCACCACAAGCAGGGTGGATCGAGAGTTCCGTAACGGTTGCGCATCGGTGCGTGCGGCGCCGTCGGGGCGCCCTCCCCCCGTCGTCGGGCCTTCAATGGTCCCTCGCCCCGCCCGCCGCGGCCAGCGTCCCTCGTCACGGCCGCCCCGTGCGCCCCGGCGCAAAGGGGACGCGGCACGACGAAGCGCCCGCCGGACGGCGGGCGCTACGGGTGGATCAATGCAGTTTCAGGCGGGCCGTGAGGCACTGGTCCGGGCGGTCGGAGTGGGACCTGGGGAGGAAATGACCATCACCGATCGACCGAGCCGCAGTGCCTCACGGAGACTCCACCGTGCCGCGCCTCGACTGCCCGGAGGGCAGTGCGATCGAAGGGGTCGCCTTCGAAGGCTCCGGCCGCCTGCTGCGGCGGGCCGGTTCGGGGCCGGTGAAACACCGGGCCGCCCGCTGCCGCTCGCGGCGGTTCCGCACCCGCCCGCCGGTCCAAGCCGGAGAGCCGTGCACGGGACCGGACGCGGCGGCCGACTGCGGCTCCGGGGCCTTCAGGGCGGCGGTCACGCCGTCGCCCGCTGCTTCAGGAGGGTGCGGGTCACCGCGGCGGCCACGCCGACCAGGCAGATGATCGCGACCAGGGCCAGGAGCCCGTTCGCGCCGTCGGCCACGGCCCGCGGGTCGACCGCGACGACCTCTTCCTCTGCGGCCGGGTCGAAGCCCGCGCCGTCGTCGAAGCCGGGCTCGCCGAACGCGTTCACCTCGTCCTCGACGGGGGCCTCGGCCTCGTCCTGCACGGGCTGCTCGGCGTCCGGGCCCTGCTGGGCCGCCGCCTCGTCCTCCGCCTGCGCCCCTTCGGAGTCCGAGTCGCCCCGGTCCTCCTCGTCGGGGGCGGGCAGGTCGTGCGTGTCGGACTCGCCGGAGCCGGACTCGTTCTCGCCGGTCGCCGTGTCCGCCTGCGCCTCGACGACGTGGACCTGCGCCGAGTCGTACTCCGCGAACAGGCCGTGGCACTGCGGGACCATCGCGACCTCGGCCGACCGGTTCATCTCGAACACCTGCGTCGAGCCGTCGGAGATGTCGAACACCTCGTCGCCCACGTGCAGTTCGGCGTTCGCGCCCAGCTCGTTCGTGTACCGCACCTGGGAGCCCTCCTCGACCGTCAGGTCGGTGGCGTCGGGGATCGACGAGGCCGAGAGCAGGCCGAGCGTGCCGCAGTCGCCGCTGAAGACGATCTCGCTGCCGGTGCCCGCCTCGGGCTCCTCGGCCGTCGCCATGCTCATCCCCGCCGCGCCGCCCGCCGCGAGCACCGCCGCGGCCGACAGCGCCGCCAGGCGCGAGCGCCGGCGCTGCGAGCGCCGGTCCATGGCCTCCTGGATCGCCGGGGCGATCCGGCCGTCGTTCACCGGGTACGGCAGCGGAGGACGCGTCTGGGCCCGGGACTGATGACCGAGCTTCGTGGTGTGTCTTCCCATGCCTGCGTCTCTCCAACCGCGATTCCGTCTGTGGGTGCGGACCCGGTCCACCGCGGGAATCAGGTCTCAACCCCGTTCAACGAACCGGCGGGCGAAAGGTGACGGCCCCGGCCGCACCCGATTCCCGCGCGGCCTCATGCGGTGGGGCGCCGGAGGGCGGCCCTCCGTAGGATGTGCCCTGAGAACAGCACCGAGCGAGACCGCGGGAACCCCATGGTGATCACCGAGCCCACCCAGCCCGAACGCGGCGAGGGGCGCGAGCCCGACGCCGCCGCGGCCCCCGAGGGCCCCGAGCCCGGACCGGCCGCCGACGCGACCGCCGACGGCGGTGCGCCCGAACCGAAGGCCGACGACGAGCGCTGGCGGCGCTTCGCCTCCGGCGCGGACCCGGCCGCCCCCCGGACCGCCCCGCCCGGACGGGTCCGCCGCACCGGCCGCCTCGCCGCGCGCGCCGCCCGCAGCGAGTGGACGATCGCCGCCCTCGTCAGCGCCCTCCTCGCCGTCGCCATGACCTGGCCCCTCGCGAAGGACCTCACCACCGTCATCCCCCACGACCTCGGCGACCCGCTCCTCCAGGCGTACACGCTCGGCTGGATCGGCGAGGCCCTGCGCACCGACCCCGCGGGCGTCTGGAGCACCAACAGCTTCTGGCCCAACCCCGACTCGCTCCTGTTCACCGACACGCTCTTCGGCTACGCCCCCGCCGCGCTCCTCGCCACCGACGCCGCGAGCACCCTCGTCGTCTACAACGTCCTGTTCATCGCCACGTTCGCGCTCGCGTTCCTCGGCGCCTACGCGCTCCTGCGCCAGCTCGGCGCCCGCGTCGCCGGCTCCGCGGTCGGCGCCGCCGCGTTCGCCTACGCCCCCTGGAAGCTCGCGCACCTCGGGCACCTGAACGTCCTGTCGTCCGGCGCGATCGCCCTCGCCCTCGCCATGCTCGCGCGCGGCCACGGCTGGTCCCTGCGCGACGGCTTCCGCCCCGAGCGCCAGCGCCCCGGCTGGATCGTCGCCGGCTGGCTGGTCGCCCTGTGGCAGTTCTCGATCGGCGTCGCCCTCGGCCTCTCCTTCGTGTACCTCATGCTCGCGATCGCCGTCGTCGTCGGCCTGTTCTGGCTCGTCAAGCGGCCCGCGCTCAACTGGCGCACCGTGGTCGCCGACGGCGCCGGCGGCGTCGTGTTCAGTCTCGGCGTCCTGTGGATCGCCGACCGCCACGCCTCGGTCGCGCAGGCGTACCCGGAGACGGTGCGCGACTACGGGTACGTGCAGTTCTTCAGCCCCGGCTGGCAGTCGTTCATCATCGCGCCGGAGGAGTCGCGCCTGTGGGGCGCGGCGCACGAGGCCGCCCGCACCGACCTGACGTGGCCGCCCGAGCAGACGCTCCTGGTCGGCTTCACCGTGCTCGCGCTCGCGATCGCGGGCCTGATCTGGTCGTCGTGGAGCCGCTGGCAGCGGTGGTGCCTCGCGCTCGGCACGGCCCTGCTGACGGCGCTCGCCATGGGCCCCAACTTCCTCGACCACGGCCGGTGGGCGTGGGGCCTGCTGTACGAGTACGCGCCGGGCTTCGACGCGGTCCGCACCCCGGGCCGCATGGTCCTCTACATCTCGCTGCTGCTGGCGGTCCTCGCCGCGGGCACGCTGACGCGCTTGGCCGACGACGCCGACGCCGTCGCCCACGAGTCCCGCGTCGACCGCCGCCTCGACCGGGTGCGGGCGCCGCGCCGCGTGCACGCGCTCCTGTTCCTGCCCATCGTGTTCGTGCTGTGGGAGGGCCTCATGGTGCCCGACTTCCACGAGCCGGACCCGGCGCCGCTCGACGTGTCGGCGCTCGACGGGCCGGTCCTGTTCCTGCCCTCGGACGGGCGCGACACGCGGGTCCAGTTCTGGACCGTGGACGGCTTCGTCGACATGGTGAACGGCTCCGCCGCGTTCACGCCGGCCGCGACGTCGGAGATCCGGGACCTGTCGAAGTCGTTCCCGAGCGAGGGGGCGGTCGACGCCCTGCGCGAGGCGGGCGTCGAGACCGTCGTGGTCGTCCCCGACTGGCTGCCCGGCAGCGACTGGGCGGGCGTGGACACCGAGACCGACCCGTTCGGCGTCGACGTCGAGCGGACCGACGACGCGATCGTCTACGACCTGAACCCGTGAGGCGCCGGTCAGGCCGGGCCGATCGGGGTCAGGAACGCCAGCGACCCGATCGCGTCGAGGCGCGGCGGGGAGTGCAGCGGCGACGCCGTGACGTCGAAGGTGCGGTGCACGCCCCGGTGCTCGATGCGCATGAGGCTCCGTTCGAGGGCGTCGGTCTGGAGCGCCTGCACGGGGGCGAGCCGCGCCAGCTCGGCGTCGACGAGCGGGTGCGCGCCGGCCGTGAAGTCCAGGAACCGAAGGCCCGCATCGAGGAAGCGCGGCATGTGGTGCTCGACGTCGGGGCGCATGCCGAGCAGCTGCCGGGCCGCGCGGGACACGGCGACGAGCCTGGTGTCCGCCGCGAGCAGCATGCAGGCGTCAGCGCTCGCGGCGACCGCGGCGCGCCAGGTGGCGAGCGACGGGTCGAGCCTCCTGCCATCGGGTCCGGGCGCGGAGGCGCGGAGCGGGATGACCAGTTCGAGTTGCGTCAATTGGGCGTCCCGGGGGTAGTGGTTACGCTCAGTCTGTCCACGTTAACAGAGAAAAGTTGATCTCTGTCCTCGGCGCGTCTACGCTCAGGCCATGAGTGCTGATGTCGCGCCCGCATACGGAGTCGATTCGGAGGTGGGCCGCCTTCGCAGCGTCATGCTCCACCGCCCCGGAGGGGAGCTGCGCCGGTTGACGCCGCGCAACAACGGGGCGCTCCTGTTCGACGGCGTCCCGTGGGTCGAGCGGGCCCAGGAGGAGCACGACCGCTTCGCGGGGGTCCTGCTGGAGCACGGCGTCGAGGTCCTGTACCTGTCTGCGCTGCTTCGGGAGTGCCTCGAACTCGACGAGGCCCGCGAGGCCGTCACCGTGGGCGTCGCCGCCGACCCGCGCCTGGGGCAGACCCTCGGCCGCGAACTCGCCGCGTACCTCTCGGCCCTGGAACCGGAGCGGCTCGCCGCGGTCCTGGTGGAGGGGCTCACGAAGGAGGAGTTCGGGCCGTCGAGCAGCCTGCGGCACAGGATGATGCGCGCCACCGAGTTCGTCATCGACCCGCTCCCGAACACGATGTTCACCCGCGACTCGTCGGTGTGGATCGGCGACGCCGTCGCCGTCACCAGCCTCGCGATGCCGGCCCGCCGCCGCGAGACGACCCTGACCGGGATCGTCTACCACCACCACCCCCGCTTCGCCGACGTGCCGAAGCTGTACGACCCGTCCCTGGAGCACCTCGAAGGCGGCGACGTCCTCGCCCTCGCCCCCGGCGTCCTCGCCGTCGGCGTCGGCGAGCGCACCACCCCCGCGGGCGTGGAGCGCCTGTCGCGCAAGGTGTTCGAGCGCGGCACGATCCACACCGTCCTCGCCGTCCCGATCGCGCAGCGCCGCGCCACGATGCACCTCGACACCGTGTGCACCATGGTCGACCGCGACCGCATGGTCATCTACGCCCCGGCCGCCCAGCGCCTGGAGTCGTACACGATCACCCCCGACGGCGACCGCATCGCGATCGAGGGCCCCCGCCGCTTCCTCGACGCCGCCGCCGACGCCATCGGCGTCGACGCCGTCGAGATCATCCACACCGGCGAGCGCGACGTCGTCACCGCCGAGCGCGAGCAGTGGGACGACGGCAACAACACCCTCGCCCTCGCCCCCGGCGTCGCGGTCGCCTACGAGCGCAACACCGTCACCAACGGCCGCCTCGAACGCGCCGGCGTCAAGGTCCTCACCATCCCCGGCTCCGAACTCGGCTCCGGCCGCGGCGGCCCCCGCTGCATGTCCTGCCCCACCGGCCGAGCACCCCTCGCCGCCTGACCGGCACGCGGAAGGCCGCGCCCCGTCCGGGTCGCGCCCTTCTCGCTCGGTCGCTTAGATGTTCGCGGCGATGTCCTTGCGGTAGTAGCCGCCTTCGAGCTTGACGCCCTCGGTGAGGGCGTACGCCTCCTGGCGGGCCTGGGCCACGGACTTGCCGGTGCCGACGCAGCCGAGGACGCGGCCGCCGGTGGCGATGAGCTGCCCGGAGGCGTCGAGGGCCGTGCCGGCGTGGAAGACGCCCTCGGCGTCGGCGCCGTAGAGCGGGCGGCCGGTGACGGGCGTGCCCGGGTAGCCCTCGTTCGAGACGACGACGCACACGGCGGCGCCCTCGCGCCACCACAGCGGCCCGAAGTCGGCGAGCTTGCCGGTGGCGGCCGCGTACAGGAGCTCCCCGAGGGGGCTCTCCAGCAGTGCGAGGACCGCCTGGATCTCCGGGTCGCCGAAGCGCGCGTTGAACTCGACGACCTTGAGGCCCTTCGAGGTCAGCGCCAGGCCGCAGTACAGGGTGCCGACGAACGGCAGGCCGCGCCCGGCCAGCTCGGCGAGGGTCGGCTCGGCGACGCGCGCCATGACCTCGGCGACGAGGTCGTCCGGGGCCCACGGCAGCGGCGTGTACGCGCCCATGCCGCCGGTGTTCGGGCCGGTCCCGCCGTCGCCGATGCGCTTGAAGTCCTGCGCGGGCAGCAGCGCCTTCGCGCTGGTGCCGTCGGCGACCACGAACAGGGACACCTCGGGGCCGTCGAGGTACTCCTCGATGACGACGCGCTCGCAGTCGAGCGCGTGCGCGAGCGCCTGCGCGCGGTCCTCGGTGACGACGACGCCCTTGCCGGCGGCGAGGCCGTCGTCCTTGACGACGTACGGCGCGCCGAACTCGTCGAGGGCGGCCTCGGCCTCCTCGCGGGTGCGGCACACGCGCGCGGCGGCGGTCGGCACGCCCGCGGCGGCCATGACCTCCTTCGCGAACGCCTTGGAGCCCTCGATCCGGGCGGCCGCGCCGCTCGGGCCGTACACGGGGATGCCCTTCGCCCGGACCGCGTCGGCGACGCCGGCCACGAGCGGGGCCTCGGGGCCCACGATCACGAGGTCGGCGGCCGAGGTCACGGCCAGGGAGGCCACCGCGGCGGGGTCGGTCTGGTTCACCGGCACGCACTCGCCGAGCGCGGCCATGCCGGGGTTCCCCGGGGCGCAGATGAGTGTGGTGACGGACGCGTCAGCGGCCAGGGCCGCCGCGAGGGCGTGCTCGCGGCCGCCGGAGCCGATCAGGAGTACTCGCACGAGGCCAGTTTACGTGGCGGATACGTGCTGGTTAACCGCCACGCCGGTGGTGAACGTGACACTCGCCCCGCTCGCGGGTGCGCACCAGGCGCCGACGCCGCCGCTGGTGACATCATTGCCCCGTGACTGCGAATGTGCTCGCCGAGCGTTACGCCTCCGCGCCGATGCGCGACATCTGGGACCCCGTCGGGAAGATCAAGGCCGAGCGCAGGCTCTGGCTCGCGGTCCTCCAGGCGCAGCACGACCTGGGCGTCACCGTCCCCGACGGCGTGATCGCCGACTACGAGCGCGTCCTCGACCGGGTCGACCTCGCCTCCATCGCGGAGCGCGAGCGCGTCACCAAGCACGACGTCAAGGCCCGCATCGAGGAGTTCTCCGACCTCGCCGGCCACCAGCACATCCACAAGGGCATGACCAGCCGCGACCTCACCGAGAACGTCGAGCAGATGCAGGTCCGCCAGTCCCTCGAACTGGTCCAGGGCCGCATCGTCGCCGCGCTCGTGCGCCTCGCCGCCCGCGCCCAGCAGTACCGCGACCTCGTCATGACCGGCCGCAGCCACAACGTCCCCGCGCAGGCCACGACCCTCGGGAAGCGCTTCGCGACCTGGGCCGAGGAGCTCCTCGCCGCCCACGACCGCATCGAGGACCTGCTCCGCCGCTACCCGCTGCGCGGCATCAAGGGCCCGGTCGGCACCGCCCAGGACATGCTCGACCTGTTCGACGGCGACACCGCGAAGCTCGCCGAGCTGGAGCGGCGCATCGCCAGCCACCTGGGCTTCGAGCGCGTCATGGACTCCGTCGGCCAGGTGTACCCGCGCTCGCTCGACTACGAGGTCGGCACCGCGCTCGTGCAGGCCGTCGCCGCCCCGTCGTCGGCCGCGCTCACCATCCGGCTCATGGCCGGCGCCGAGCTCGCCACCGAGGGGTTCATGCCCGGCCAGGTCGGCTCGTCCGCCATGCCGCACAAGATGAACACCCGCTCCTCCGAGCGCGTCAACGGCCTCGCCGTCGTCGCCCGCGGCTACGCCTCGATGCTCGGCGAGCTCGCCGGCGACCAGTGGAACGAGGGCGACGTCTCGTGTTCGGTGGTCCGCCGCGTCGCGCTCCCCGACCTGTTCTACGCCGTCGACGGGCTGTATGAGACGTTCCTCACCATTCTGGACAACTTCGGGGCGTACCCGGCGGTCGTCGGCGCCGAACTCGACCGCTACCTCCCCTTCCTGACCTCGACGAAGGTCCTCATGGAGGCGGTCAAGCAGGGCGCCGGCCGCGAGGACGCCCACGAGGCCATCAAGGAGCACGCCGTCGCGGTGGCCCGCGCCATGCGCGAGGAGGGCCTGCGCGGGAACGACCTGTTCGACCGCCTCGCCGCCGACCCCCGCCTGCCCCTCGACCGGGCCGGCCTGGACGCGCTCGTCGCGAATACGGGTGAATTCATCGGCGCCGCAGGCGATCAGGTCGACGGTGTCGCCGAAAGGGTGGCCGCAGCGGCGAAAGCGCACCCCGAGGCGGCCGCCTACAGCCCCGCCGGCATCCTCTGACGAGCTGTGACCTGGCACCGCTCGCACAACGCGTCGCTGGTCCAGGTCACCGCCCGTGAATATGCTGGTCCTGTCCCGTCCATGTGACCGACAGGAGTGCGACCGTGGCCCGTGTAGTGGTCGACGTGATGCTGAAGCCCGAAATCCTCGACCCCCAGGGCGAGGCCGTCCTCGGGGCGCTGCCCCGCCTCGGCGTCACCGATGTGGCGACGGTGCGGATCGGCAAGCGCGTCGAGATCGAGTTCGACGAGAACGCCCAGAACGTCGAGGAGCAGTCGCGAGTGATCGCCGACCAGCTCCTGGCCAACCCCGTCATCGAGGACTTCACGGTCTACGTGGAGCGCGACTCGGTCGAGGCGGCATGAGCGCCCGCATCGGGATCGTGACGTTCCCCGGCTCGCTCGACGACCGGGACGCCGCCCGCGCGGTGTACCTGGCCGGCGCCGAGCCGGTGTCGCTGTGGCACGACGACGCCCAGATCCACGGGGTCGACGCAGTGTTCCTGCCCGGCGGGTTCTCCTACGGCGACGCGCTGCGCTGCGGCGCGATCGCCCGTTTCAGCCAGGTGATGGACACCGTGAAGGCCGGCGCCGCCCAGGGGATGCCCGTCCTCGGCGTGTGCAACGGCTTCCAGGTCCTGTGCGAGTCGCACCTGCTGCCCGGCGCGCTGGTGCGCAACGCCCACCTGCGCTACCGCAACCGGCCCGCGCGCCTGCGCGTGGAGACGACCCGGACCGCGTGGACGAACGCGTTCGTGCCCGAGGCCGAGATCGTCATGCCCGCCAAGCACGGCGAGGGCCGCTATGTCGCCGACGAGGCGACCCTGGACGCGCTCGAGCAGAGCGGCCGGGTCGTCTTCCGGTACCTCGACAACCCGAACGGGTCGATGCGCGACATCGCCGGGGTGGCGAACGAGGCCGGGAACGTCGTCGGCCTCATGCCCCACCCCGAGCACGCCGTCGAGGCGCTCACCGGGCCGTCGACCGACGGCCTCGGCGTGGTCGCCTCCGTCCTGGCCCACCTCAGCGAGGGAGCGAGACGATGAGCCAATACGTCGCCGTGGACACCGTCGGCGTCGCCGAGGCGACCCCCGACGAGAAGCAGCCGTGGTCCGAACTGGGCCTGAAGGAGGACGAGTACCAGCGCATCCGCGAGGTCCTCGGCCGCCGCCCCACCCAGTCCGAGCTCGCGATGTACTCGATCATGTGGTCCGAGCACTGCTCGTACAAGTCGAGCAAGGTGCACCTGCGCCAGTTCGGCGAGAAGAACCCGCGCACCCCGCGCCTCCTGGCCGGGATCGGCGAGAACGCCGGCGTCGTCGCCATCGACGAGAACATCGCCGTCACGTTCAAGGTCGAGTCGCACAACCACCCGTCGTACGTCGAGCCCAAGCAGGGCGCGGCCACCGGCGTCGGCGGCATCATCCGCGACATCATCGCGATGGGCGCCCGCCCGATCGCCGTCATGGACTCGCTGCGCTTCGGCGCCATCGACCACCCCGACACCGCCCGGGTCCTCCCGGGCGTCGTCGACGGCATCGGCCACTACGGCAACTGCGTGGGCCTGCCGAACATCGGCGGCGAGACCTACTTCGACCCGTGCTACCAGGGCAACCCGCTCGTCAACGCGCTCAGCGTCGGCGTCATGCCCCGCTCGCGCCTCCAGTCGATGCAGGCCTCCGGCACCGGGAACGTCGTGATCCTGCTCGGCGCCAAGACCGGCCGCGACGGCATCGGCGGCGTGTCCGTCCTCGCCTCCGCGACGTTCTCGGAGTCCGGCGAGGGCGACGCCCGCCCGTCGGTCCAGGTCGGCGACCCGTTCACCGAGAAGCTCCTCATCGAGGTGTGCCTCGAGCTGTTCGACGCCCAGCTCGTCGTCGGCGTCCAGGACCTCGGCGGCGCGGGCCTCACCTGCGCCCTGAGCGAGACCGCGGCCGCCGGCGACGGCGGCATGCACGTCGACCTCGAACTGGTCCCCTTGCGCGCCAAGGGCATGGAACCGCAGGACATCCTCGCCTCCGAGTCGCAGGAGCGCATGCTCCTCATCGTCGACCCGGCCAAGGCCGACGAGGTCCTCGCCCGCGCCCACCGCTGGGGCCTGCTCGCCACCGCGATCGGCACCGTCACCGACACCGGCCGCCTCGTCGTCGACTTCCACGGCCAGACCGTCGTCGACGTCCCGCCGAAGTCGCTCGCCGACGAGGGCCCGGTCTACCACCGGCCGCTCGCCGAACCGAACGACCTGGGCCTCATCGCGGTCGACCGCGCCGAGACCCTGCCGCGCCCGGCCACCGACGAGGAGATCCGCCAGACCGTCCTCGACATGGCCGCCAGCCCGAACCTGTGCGACAAGTCCTGGATCACCGAGCAGTACGACTCGTCGGTGTTCGGCAACACGGTCCTGGGCACGCCGCACGACGCGGGCGTGGTCCGCCTGGACGAGCGCACCGGCGTCGGCATCGCGATCTCCCTCGACGGCAACGGCCGCTTCGCGCGGCTCGACCCGTACCTGGGCGCGCAGCTCTCGCTCGCCGAGGCGTACCGGAACGTCGCCGTCACCGGCGCCACCCCGATCGCCGTCTCCGACTGCCTGAACTTCGGCTCGCCCGAGGACCCGCACGTCATGTGGCAGTTCGAGCGCGCCGTCACCGGCATCGCGGACGCCTGCCAGAAGCTCGGCATCCCCGTGACCGGCGGCAACGTCTCGTTCTACAACCAGACCGGCCGCGAGGCGATCCACCCGACGCCCGTCATCGGCGTGCTCGGGGTCCTCGAGGACGTGGCCCGCCGCATCCCGCTCGGCCTGGGCCGCACCGGCGACACCATCGCGCTCGTGGGCACCACGAGCGAGGAGCTGTCGGGCTCGGAGTGGGCCGCGGTCACGCACGGCCACCTCGGCGGCGTGCCGCCGAAGGTCGACCTCGACCACGAGATGAAGCTCGCCGACCTGCTCTCGCGGCTCGCCGAGACCGAGCAGCTCGCGGCCGCGCACGACCTCTCCGAGGGCGGGCTGGCGCAGGCGCTCGTGGAGGCGATCAGCTTCTCGGGCATGGGCGCGCAGATCCTCCTGCCGGAGGGCGCCGACCCGTTCACCTACCTGTTCTCGGAGTCGTCCGGGCGGGTGCTCGTGGTGATCCCGCGCGGCCAGGAGCTCGCGGTGCGCAGCGCCTGCGAGTCCCGCGGCCTGCCGATCACGCCCCTGGGCGTGGCCGACGCGAACACCGACGGCCTCCACCTGCGCGATCACTTCGACATCACCCGCGAGGACATCGACGCGGCCTTCAAGGGCCGCATCGGCGCCCGACTGGGAGAGTAAGGACACACCGCACGACCACGAACGCCCCGGCGCGCAGCGCCGGGGCGTTCGTGTTGCGGCGCATGCGAACGGGGAGGACATCGCCTGGGAAAGGGCCCCCGGTTTCGACCGTAGCGCGAGGTACCTGAAGCGGAGCTGAAGCGGGCTGAAGGGGAGCTGAAGCGGGGCCGGCCGGGGCACGCCGATCACCGCTTGACCTCTGGGTAGAGGGCCCCCGGTTTCGAAGCTAGCGCGAGGTACCTGAAGCGGAGCTGAAGCGGCGGGCTATTCCTCTTCTTCCAAAGCTTCGCCGTGGAGGCCCGTCAGGGGGAGGACCTCGGTGAGGTCGGCGCGCTGGCCGGAGGCGGTGACGCGGCCGGAGGCGACGGCGTCGGCGAAGGCGAGGCGGCCCACGGCGAGTTCGACGAACACGACCGGCTGACATTCGATGACGTTGGGAGGGGTGCCGCGCCGGTGCCGGGGGCCCTCGACGCACTGGACCGCGCCGTACGGCGGCACCCGCACTTCCACCGAGTGGCCTGGGGCTTTGGCGGCGAGCTCGCGCAGCAGCTCCCGGACGGCGGATTTCAGCGTCTCCTTGTCGGGCGCCTCATCGTTGTCGATCGCGGCGATGGCGTCGGCCACAGCGTCCACGGTGGGACCTCCCGGTCACGTTAGACTGCCCGTTACGGCACGTTGCCGAACGGCGATGATCGCCGCCGACCGAATCGCCCGCGGCACCGTCCGCACCCCTGGTCCCGTGATCGAATTGAGACCAGGCATAGTGGCGACGACGGCCCGCTTCCGTGGGTTCGTCGTGCCTGCCCGCTGCGGACCGCCGCGGGTCGGCGCCTGAAGCACATGCCCAGGAGGGGATGTAGATGACCGGAGCGGCCGAACCGAGCGGGACCCAGAGTAACCTCCCGCGGTCCCGGCGCAGGCGAGGGGTCGGTCTGGGCTCGCGCCTGGCCGCCGTCGCCGCGACGGCCGGCGTCCTCCTGCTCGGCGTCCTCGCCTTCCCGCAGGCCGCGACGGCCCAGCCGAACGCCGTCAACGGGTGGATCTCCTACGGCCCCGACCCGGGCCAGATCAGCATCGGCGGCCAGGCCACGGTCATCTCGGTCACGGTCAAGAACCTGGACCCGGTGACGCCCAAGGACATCACGATCCGGGCCGACGTCGAGGGCCTGAACCAGTACATCGCCGCCATCGACAACGACGGCGGCGCAGGATTCTGCACCCGCGAGGACGGCGACCGGGCCAAGTGCGCCCAGATCGAGCCGAACGGGGAGCGCACGGTCTCCTTCACGGTCACGACCGAGATGGAGTCCGACCTCCCCAACGGCGAGCAGAAGTCCGGCACCTTCAAGGCCGACTTCGGCGGCCAGGCGACCGCCGACGCGGGGATCAACGTCGTCGGCGCCACCCAGTCGGTCAGCCAGATCACCGGCAAGGTCACCTCGAACGGCGAGCCCGTCGAGGGCGCCAAGGTCGTCCTCGAGGACGGCGACGGCGAGGAGCACGAAGAGGAGACCGGCGGCGACGGCGGCTTCGCCTTCCGCAGCGAGGGCGGGACCACGATCGCGCCCGGCGACATGACCTTGACGATCACCAAGGAGGGCTTCGAGGAGAAGGTCGAGGACATCTCCGTCGAGTCCGGCGACTTCAACCTCAACGTCTCCCTCGCGCAGGTCGAGACCGAGGAGAGTTCCGCGCCGCCGACGTCCGAGGCGCCACCGACCTCCGCCGAGCCCGAGCCCAGTGATGAGGAGGAGAAGGGCGGCATCTCCGGCACGCTGCTGTTCCTGATCATCATCGGCGCGCTGCTCGTCGTCGGCGGCATCGTCGGCATCGTGTTCCTGCTGCGCGGCGGCAAGGACGACAAGGACGGCGGCGACGACGACTCGTTCGCCCCCGACGGCCCGCCCGACCACAAGCCCACCGCCGCCCAGGTCGGTTCGCCGGGCGTCTACCAGGCCGGGCCCGCGCCCGGCTCCGAGGCGCCGACGATGATCCACCCCGGCGGCCTCGTCGACGCCGCGGCGCCGACGCAGTTCGGTCCCGCTTACGGCGGCAACGACTCCACGCAGGTCATGCCGCAGTCGGGCTTCGGCGCGCCGCCGCCGCCCGCTCCGGGCGGTCCGGTCGGCCCCGACGGGACGACGATCCTCCCGGTGGTGAAAACCCCGGGGGCGTTCGACGCCTCCGACGCGACGCAGATCATGCCGCAGGCGAACCTGTCGAACCAGCCGCCCGCGGCTCCGCACGGCTCCTTCGGCGCCGACGCGGCCACGCGGCCGCACCCGTCGCCGACCGGCGCGTTCGGCGCCGACCCGGGCGCGACCCGGCCCCACCCGGGGCCGTCGCCGACGGGCGCGTTCTCCGACCCGGCCGGGCGGCCGTCGCCGAGCCCGTACGGCGACGCCGGCGCGACCCGCCCGCACCCGGCTCCGACCCCGCCGCCGTCCGGCGGCGGCATGTTCGAGCCGCAGAACCCGGGTCTGGTCGCGGGTCCGGCCTCGGAGCCGCGCTACGGCGCCCCGAGCGCGCCGCAATCGCAGCAGCCGCAGAGCCAGCAGCAGAGCCAGCCGCAGTACGGGCCGGGTTCGCAGGGCTTCGGCGGCCACAGCCAGCCGAGCCAGCCGCAGGGCTACGGGCAGTCCCAGCCAGGTCAGGGCTACGGCCAGAGCCAGCCGGGTTCCCAGAGCTACGGCCAGAGCCAGCCGCAGGGCTACGGGCAGTCCCAGCCGGGCCAGCCCGGCCAGGGCTACGGCTCGCACAGCGCGCCGCAGGAGCCCACCGGTTACCAGAGCCAGCAGGAGCCCTCGGGCTACCAGAGCCAGTCGATGCGCCGCGACCCGTACGCGCCGCCGGCCGACCAGCCGGGCGGCACGCGTCCGATGCCGCAGTACGGCAACCAGTCCCAGCCGCCGGCGCCGTACGGCGGCGCGCAGCCGGACGCCGACCCCGAGGACCCGGACTCGCGCCGCACCGAGCGCCGCAACTGGGGCGAGTGGGACGACCGCCCGCGCTCCTGGTAGCGGGCGGGCCGGCCGGGCACGAGCCGGTTCACACCTTCGGGTGACATGAGCGCCGCGGGGGCCGATTCTTGTCGGACCCCCGCGCAATGCTGGGCGCTACGGTCCCCTGGGTGGGTGGGGGTTAGGGATGGAAGTACTACTAACCCACCCACCCGCCCTACGGGCGGAGCATGTTTCACACACCTGTCGCCGCACGCCGTGCGCCTCCGCCCCGCGCCGCCCGCCCCGCCCCCGCCCGCCGCCGCCCGCCTCCGCCCGACCCGCGGCGCCCGACCCCACTCGCCTCCGCCCGGCCCTGCCTGCCGCACGGCGCCCGCCCCCGCCCGCCCCCCCGGCTTCCGACCACCCCCGCCCGCCTCCGCCCGACCCGCGGCGCCCGACCTCCGTCGGCTGCCGCTTTCCAGCTCCGGTGAAACCGGCCCCGGTGGGCGGAATTGCGCGGAGTTTCACCTAGTCGGGGAGGGGCACGGCACACACCCGCGCTCGCTGGACAGTGGCGACTTCCCGCAGGTCCGATAGACTGTCAGTGGTCGCCCGGATGAACGGGCGGGCACATTTGCAGGCATGGCGCCTACCGCGCGCCATACATTTGCTCAGCCAACTGAGGAGTTGCAGTGGCCCGAGGTGACGGTCGACTCACCACGGAACTCGATCCCGACAGTCCTGGACCTCGCGACGCCTGCGGCGTCGTCGGCATCTGGGCCCCCGGCGAAGAAGTCTCCAAACTCACCTACTTCGGGCTGTACGCGTTGCAGCACCGCGGCCAGGAGGCCGCGGGCATCGCCGTCTCCGACGGCACCCGCACCGTCGTCTACAAGGACCTCGGCCTCGTCGCGCAGGTCTTCGACGAGTCCACCCTCGCGCCCCTCCAGGGCCATCTGGCCATCGGCCACGCGCGCTACTCCACCACCGGCGCCCCCACCTGGGAGAACTCCCAGCCCACGATCCGCTCCACCTCCACCGGCACCGCTATCGCCTTGGCGCACAACGGGAACCTGGTGAACACGGCCGACCTCCTGAAGGAGGTCGACCACCTGGGCATCGACATGGGCACCACGACCTCCGACACCCACCTCATCACCGCGCTCCTCGCGGCGCACCCCGACGAGTCCGTCGCCGCGGCCGCCGAGCGCGTCCTGCCGCAGCTGCGCGGCGCGTTCTGCCTGGTGTTCATGGACGAGCACACGCTGTACGCCGCCCGCGACCCGCAGGGCGTGCACCCGCTCGTCCTGGGCCGCCTCGCGTCCGGCTGGGCCGTCGCCTCCGAGACCGCCGCGCTCGACACGATCGGCGCGCACTTCGTGCGCGAGGTCGAGCCGGGCGAGCTGCTCACCATCGACGAGCACGGCCTGCGCTCCACGCGCTTCGCGAACCCCGAGCCCAAGGGCTGCCTGTTCGAGTACGTCTACCTGGCGCGCCCCGACACGAAGCTGGCCGGGCGCAACGTCTACGCCACCCGCGTCGAGGTCGGCCGCACGCTCGCCCGCGAGTTCCCGGTGGAGGCCGACCTCGTGATCGGCGTCCCGGAGTCGGGCATCCCGGCCGCGATCGGGTACGCCGAGGAGTCGGGCATTCCCTACGGCCAGGGCTTCACCAAGAACCAGTACGTGGGCCGCACGTTCATCCAGCCCTCGCAGTCGCTGCGCCAGCTCGGCATCCGCCTGAAGCTGAACCCCCTGGTCGACCAGATCAAGGGCAAGCGGCTGGTCATCGTGGACGACACGATCGTCCGCGGCAACACGCAGCGCGCCCTGGTGCGGATGCTGCGTGAGGCCGGCGCGGTCGAGGTCCACATCCGCATCTCGGCGCCGCCGGTGAAGTGGCCGTGCTTCTACGGCATCGACTTCGCCACCCGCGCCGAGCTCATCGCCGGCTCGCTCGACACCGACGGCATCCGCGCCCAGATCGGCGCCGACTCCCTCGGCTACGTCTCGATGGAGGGTCTGGTCAGGGCCACCGAGCAGCCCGCGACCCGTCTCTGCATGGCCTGCTTCGACGGGAACTACCCGATCGAGCTGCCCGCCGCCGACCTCATCGGCAAGCACCTCATGGAACCGCAGCCCCAGTCTGCCGCGTCTCATTCACCCACTGCCCAGTCAAAGCGATCCACCGAAGCGAGCACGCAAGTGCGGGAAGGGACCACAGCGTGAGCAGCGGCACCACCACTCAGAAGACGATCTCCTACCAGTCCGCGGGGGTCGACATCGACGCCGGGGACCGGGCCGTCGACGCCCTCAAGCCGCTGATCAAGCGGACCGTGCGCCCCGAGGTCGTGGGCGGGATCGGCGGGTTCGCCGGCCTGTTCGCGCTCGACACCGAGAAGTACAAGAAGCCGCTGCTGGCCTCCTCCACCGACGGCGTGGGCACCAAGCTCGTGATCGCGCAGAAGCTCGACATCCACGACACCGTGGGCATCGACCTGGTCGCGATGGTCGTCGACGACCTCGTCGTGTGCGGCGCCGAGCCGCTGTTCCTCCTGGACTACATCGCGACCGGGCAGGTCGTGCCGGAGAAGATCGCCGACATCGGCGCGGGCATCGCCGACGGTTGCCGCTACGCGGGCTGCTCGCTCATCGGCGGCGAGATCGCCGAGCACCCGGGCGTCATGAAGCCCGACGACTACGACATCTCGGCGACGGGCGTGGGCGTCGTCGAGGCCGACCAGCTGCTCGGCCCCGACCGCGTGAAGGCCGGCGACGTCGCGATCGCGATGCGCGCCTCGGGCCTGCACTCCAACGGCTTCTCGCTGGTGCGCGAGGCCCTGTTCGGCGTGGGCAAGCTCGACCTGGGCACCGTGATCCCGGAGTTCGCCACGGCCGACCGCAGCCAGCGGACCCTCGGCGAGGAGCTGCTGACCCCGACCCACATCTACGCCAAGGACTGCCTCGAACTCGCCAAGGAGTGCGACGTGCACGCCTTCGCGCACATCACCGGCGGCGGGCTCGCGGGCAACCTGGTCCGCTCGCTCCCCGAGGGCCTCCACATCAGCGTCGACCGCGGCACCTGGGCGCCGAACCCCGTGTTCGACGTCGTCCAGCGCACCGGCGGGATCGGCCTGGAGGAGATGGAGCGCACGTTCAACATGGGCGTCGGCATGGTCGCGATCGTCGCGCCGGACCAGGTCGACCGCTCCCTCGCCGTGCTCACCGCCCGCCACGTCGAGGCGTGGACGATCGGCGAGGTCGCCGAGGGCGCCTCGGGCGTCAAGCTCGCGGGCGACTATCTGACGGCTGGCTAGGGATCTCGGGGGCCGGTGCCGGCTCCCCTTCCCCGTCTTCCACCGCTTCCGCTTCCCCTTGCGGCCCTTCGGCCGCGAGGCGCGCCTCCGTGCGCCGCTTCGCCCTGATGCTCAGCCCCAGCCACACGAGCCCGATCACCGGCAGCACGGCCGCGAGGATGAGCGCCTGGTTCAGCGGCAGGTTCGGGGTGATCGCCACGCCGACGAGCAGGATCGTCGAGATGAGGATGGTCTTGCGGGTCGCGGGCTCGAACACCATGAGCGGCCCGATCGGCACGTCGTGCCAGTCGACGCGCTTGGCGCTGCGGATGATGAGGATGCCGAGGATGAACCCGGCGATCGAGTCGGTGAGCCAGTGCTGGCCGCTGTAGAGCTGGCCGAGGAACACCATCGACGGCGGCGCGATGAGCAGCGTCAGCCGCAGCCACTTCGGCAGCAGGCCGCCGACGAGCATCACGATGAGGCCGAACAGCAGGATCGAGTTGACCGCGTGCCCCGAGGGGTACGCGGTCGCGGGCGCGACGCCCCCGCCGCCTTCCAGGTAGTACGTGAACAGCATGGGCCCGTCGGGGGAGACCTCGGCGAGGCGCAGCGGGTGCTGCGACAGCGGCCGGCCCAGCCAGTGCTTCATGCCGAGGATGAGCGCCAGGGTCATGAACGACAGCACGAACATGAGCATCGGCCGGATGGACCGCGACCGCAGCGCGCACCACACCGAGAACGCCAGGCCGATCGAGGCGCCCGCCTCGCCCTCGCCGATCATGGCGATGGTCCGCCCGAACTCCCACAACCAGGGGATCTTGTTGTCGACGGCCCACATCCGCACCTCGTGGTCGAGGGTCACCAGCGGCGACGGGAACATGAGCAGTACGGTCATGACCACGAACACGGCGAACAGGACGAGGTCCGGCCACCAGCTCTTGGGGCGCTCCCCGAACGGCTCCCAATCGAACCAGCCGACCGGAATGTAACGGCGCAGCGGCGTGACCAGTTGCTTCACGACGGACTTCTCGCTGACTGTTACACCCCGGTCCGTTATGTTCGCGCTCCGGCGCGGGCTCGAAGACCGGTTCGATTCAGAAGACATATACGGATGTTCGCCGGTCAAAGTGAATTTTGAGCACGCCACACCCGAACTGGACCGAATTTGTTATCAGGTCGGTATATATGGTGTGGTTTGCGACGCAACATCGATGAGCTGCATCGATAGTCAGCGATACCGGTCACGTTCCGACACTGGTCGCGGGCGCGTGACGTGTCACTCGCCGTGCGCGGCACCGTCCCTTCACGCCGCCGCGGGCAGCGGGAACCGCACCCCGGTCAGCTCCTCGGAGACGGTCCACAGGCGCCGCGCGAGCGCGGGGTCCCTCGCCAGGTCCGACAATTGCACGACCGCGGGCGCGCCCTTGCGCTCGCGCCTGCCGTCGGGTCCGATGTACTGGCCCCCTTCGGCCTTCGGCTCGGTCGCGGCGTACAGCTGCGGGAGGGCGCCGGCGGCCGCCGACTGGGTGACGAACGGCGAGAGCGCCCGCCCGCCGATCCGCACGACCGCGACGGTGCTGCGCAGCAGCCCGGTGTCGGAGAACCCGGGGTGGGCGATGAGGCTCGCCGCGGGGTTTCCGGCGGCGCGGAGGCGCCGCTCGAGTTCCAGCCCGAAGAGGGCGTTCGCGAGTTTCGACTGGCTGTAGTAGCGGACGGGCGTGTAGCCGCGCTCGCCGGTGAGGTCGTCGAAGTGGATCTGCCCGTGCCCGTGGGCGAGCGAGGAGACGGTGACCACTCGCGGGTCCGGTCCCTGGAGCCGGTCGAGGAGCAGCCCGGTGAGCGCGAAGTGCCCGAGGTGGTTGGTGGCGAACTGGGATTCGTGGCCCTGCTTGCTGAGCGAGCGCGGGGGCGCCATGATTCCGGCGTTGTTGACGAGCACGTCGATGCCGGAGTCGAAGCCGTCCGCGAACGCGCGCACCGAGTCCAGGTCCGCGAGGTCGAGGTGCCGCACTTCGAGGTCGGCGCCCGGGGCCTGCTCGGCGATGGCGGCGGCCGCGGCCTCGCCCGCGGTGGTGTTGCGGACGGCGAGGACCACCCGCGCGCCGCGGCGGGCGACGGCCCGGACGGTCTCCAGGCCGAGGCCCGAGCTCGCACCGGTGACGAGGAAGACCCGCCCGCTCTGGTCGGGGATGTCGGCGGCGCTCCATTTGCTGGCCATGGTCTGCTCCTTCGAAGCGGTAAGATGAACCTGCATTCACTCTATGATGAACCTAGATTCAGGTTATGGCAAATCCGCTGCACGCCTATGATGCTTCGCGGGGAGAGGAGTCCGCATGTCCGAGGGACGGCCGTTGCGCGCCGACGCCGCGCGGAACCGCGCCAAGATCCTGGAGGCCGCGACCCGCCAGATCATGACCCGCGGCCCCGAGGTCCCGATGGAGGCCATCGCCGAGGACGCGGGCGTCGCCGTCGGCACCCTGTACCGGCACTTCCCCACCAAGCAGGACCTGGTCGCCGCCGCGCTCGCGGAGTGCTTCGGCGCCTTGACGGAGGCGGCGGAGACCGCGGCCGACCGGATCGCGGCGGGCGCCAGTGCCATCGCGGAGTTCACCGCCTTCGCTCGGATCGTCATGGAGGACGCGGCGAGCAACCTCGCGATGAAGGCCGCGGCGCGCTCCCTCGGCGCGGAGTTCCACGAGGACGAGGAGCGCACCCGCGGCGAGGCGGCGATGCTCCGGCTCCTGGACGCCGTGAAGGCCGAGGGCACGGTCCGGCCCGACCTCGGCATCGAGGACTGCTACCTGTTCTTCGTCACGGTCCCGGTCGACCAGCCGCCCGAGGTGCGCGACCGCTGGTTCGAGCTCATGATCGACGGCTTCCGCGCCGGAGCCGCCCGACCCGTCGCCTAGCGCCCGTCGCGCCGATCCCGGCGGTGTCAGTAGGTCAAGGGCCCCTTGAGGACCGAGAGCGCCAAGGTCCGGTCGCCCTCCCACACCAGCGAGGGGTGGTCCTTGTGCATGCGGCCCCACAGCATGAGCAGCAGGTTCCCGGCGGTGCTGTGCACTTCGGCCACCGGGTCGCCCGGGCCGTAGATCCACCAGTCGTCGGTGTCGGTGGCGTTGAACTTCACGCACGCGTCCGGCGGCCACGCCTTGCCCACGCCGATCATCTTGGGCGCCAGCACTTCCAGCACCTCGGAGACGCCCGCGCTCGCCAGGTCGGGGTCGAGCGGCGCGGCGAGGCCGACCGTCTGCTGCGCGTCCCAGCGGTGCAGCATCGTCTCGACCGCGATCGACCGCTGCCAGTACCCGGCGTTCGGCGGCGTGAAGTGGCCCCAAGCGGGGGTGTCGGCATCGACGTCGAGGGACATCACCAGCAACTCGGCCGTGCCCTCAAGCCATTTCAGCAGCTCGCCGCGGTCCTGCGGCGCGAGCGGCGGCGCGCCGTCCGGCGGCGTGTCGCCCCCGGTCCACTCGGTCACGCACGCGGCCGTGAACAGGTTCGAGTGTCCCACCGCGCGAGCCAGCCCGGCGAGGTCGATCGGCTCGGCGAACTCTTCCCGGAACGCGATCGACGCGCCCAGATCGCCGCTGGCGACGCATTCGCGGAACGCGTCCATCTCCCGTCGAAAACACCGCAGATATGAAGCACCGTCCATGTCCCCAGCCTATCGGCGAGCCGAACACCAGCGGGAACGGGAGCACTACTTACCGGTATACCTCCACCTACCACGGGCTGCGCGAGGCCGAATTCGAGAAGCCAAGGGGCCGAGCGGCATCGCTCGGCCCCTTGGCTCGTGTACGGGTGTCTCAGCCGGCTGCGCCGAGGAGGGCGCGGAAGTCCTTCAGCTCAAGGTCGAAGACTGGAGAGCCGTCGCCGAGCTTGGAGTCCCGCAGGTGAAAGCCGTCGTCGGCGCACGAGGCGACCTCGACGCAGTTCGACTGGTTGGAAGCGCCGCTGAGGCTGCTCTTCCGCCAGGCGCGGCGGAGTTCGACGCAGCTTGACTCATTGGTTGAGCCGCTGCGAGTGCTCTTACGCCAGGAGGTCACGGCAGTATTCATTGAGGAACTCCTTCAACGGTATCCCGAGTAGCCACATGGCCTTACCGGCACGATGGTACTCGGCAACTACGGCATCTTCCTCGATGCACCAGCTGCCATGAAGGATCTCCGAATACACGAATGTCGGCGGCGCAGTCTCGCTCGTGCCGGGTTCGAAGATCTCGAATTGTGTGTTCCTCCCGGGATGGAATTCGGCCATCACTCTGATCTCTGTACCGGGGAGCGCCTCCTTCGCGAGAAGCTTGGTGAGCTGTTCGCGGCGGGGCTCTTCGGGCAGTTGTCGCAGTCCGTAGATCGCACTGTCGCCCATGAGGTACCGGATGAGCGGGAGGGGCGTCCGGCCGTATAGGCCGTCCTGGCGGCCATCCTTGAAGATCCAACCCTTTTGAGCATCAGCATCGCTGGAGCCGTCTCCGGGCTGGGTGATGATGAAATGGTAGTCGCGGGTCTGAAGCGGCCCGTGGACCAACTGGGGTTCGTGCTTGAAGATGATGCCTGCATGCTGCTCGGCCTTGGAGAGTGCGATGGCATGGAGTCGAGGCCTCGCCTCCAGGATGCGAAAGTCGTTGGCTTCCAGAATGAGTTCTACGTAGAACCGCAGCTCCGCATCGATTCTGTAGACCTCGGCGATTCTCGCGATCATGCCGTGTGGCGGATGGTGAATGCCGCGTTCCCAGTTGTAGATCGTGCCGGGCGATACCCGGAAGGCCCTGGCCGCCTCCTTCTGGGACATGCCGGTCGCTACCCTCGCGTCTTGCATCAGGATTGCGACCAGCCATCGCATGAGCTTCAACCGGATCATCCCCGAACCTCCGATACCCGCGATTAGTGGGACTCCATGATGGCATGACTCGAAACTGAAGCAAATACCAGCAATTAAGGGCCACAAGCATTTAGGGCCCAGAATTTGGGCCCCAGATTCTGGGGGTCGAGAGCTGGGGGCCAGCATCTCGTATCTCGTGGCGTCTTGTTTTCGCAGCTCAAGAGCCATACTTTCGAATCAGGCGCCGAGGCTTCTGGAGTCAGGGCGCTTGGTGGGGGCATCGGAGTGCCGTGGCCGGAGGTGGGTTCGACCGGCACTCTGATGCAACTCCATCGGATATCCGACAGTTCCAAGACCGAGTCCGAAATGGAGTGAATGCGATGGGAAGGTCGAGACTGAGCGTCGCGGACCTCGCCGCCTTGGAGCGCGGGCGGTTCAGCGACGGGCGGCGGAGCTACACCGTGCGGGCCTCCGGGGCCGACTCACCGGATTCGTTTCAGGTCTTCAGGACTGACAACGCGGCGGACATCGCGCTGATCGTGTCCGGCCTGACCTCCGGGTGCCTGCACGCGACCTGGGGCGAGGAGTGGCGCGGCGCGTCCGAGGCTTCGCGGGAGTGGCTGCGGGCGTGGGCGTTCCACGTCTTCTACAACGGCGACGGCGTGACCTCGGCGCGCCCCGCGTCGCCGGGCGAGCGGTACTGCAATGGGTAGCGGCGACGCCTGGCTGGGCGACTTCAGCCGCGGACCCGCCGTGTTCTCGCTCTACCGTTTGGGGATCGAGTCGGGCGGGCACCCGCTTGGACCGCCGGAGTACCGGATCGAGTGCGACGACGGGGCGGGTCCGCGCGAGATCTGCCGCTACTTCGACGAACCGGAATCGGTTCCGGAGTGGTTCGGCGCCTGGAAGAACGACGAGTGGTGTCCGTGGATCCTCCAGCAGGCCCGCGCCCTCGCCGCCGACCCCGGGCGCACTTGACCTACATCCTCCCCATAAAGGCCCGGCCGGGAGTTGGTGGACCCCCGACCGGGCACGAAGCGGGCCGGGCGGCCCTTGGTGGGAGCCGCCCGGCCCGCTTCGTGACCACTGCCGCCAGCGGTCCGAATGCGCGCTCCGGTGGTGTCTCGGTTCGGGTCAGAGCGGTCAGCGAGAAGAGGTGGGAGCAGGCCCGACTTGCCAGTCAGAGACAGGGGCTGTCGAGCTGTCAGCCACGCTTCTCCGCAGGCCGAGCACTTCGGGTCCACAGCGGTCCCAGGGGTTGGCCGCGAAGCCATCATCGACCTCATAGCTGCAGTGAAGGACTTCAAACTGGTTCAGCCGCAACAGCATGCGATAGCGGCGAACGGGTTTCGCCCACACCAGGACGGCATGGTCGATCGACTGCATTGCGTACGCGCCGATCGCGGCGCTCGCAGCCCCATCCTGCACGTGGTCACCTCCGAAAGCTGGCCGACTAGGAACCAGCCAAACTTGCGGAACTACCTTCGAAGCCACGCCGACGACGTAGCCTGCTACGCGCAACTCAATCGAGCGATCGTCGACCGGCGCAGCGCCTGGCGAGTACGAGAGGGCTACAACCGCGCTTGTGCAAAAGCTGACCGACCGCGCCCGAGCCGAGTACGGATTGCCCTCTGAACTGATGTGGGAGAAGCGCTGACTCAGGAACCGAACGCCTACCGTCCGACTCAAGGACCGGTCACTCTCCGAGGTCGATGCTGGCCATCAGTGGGGAGCCGAAGTGTCCTCGAGGGGACCGTCATGTCCGCCTTGGGGAGTTCTCGGTGCCGCTGACAGGTCGAGGCTGGGGCGGGTGTAGAGCGAGGTTCGAGCAGTCAACGAGAAGAGGTGGGGGCGGGCCCCGCTCGGTTCGCTAAGTCGGGGCCGATGAGGTCGGGGTTCGACCAGTCAGCGACCGAAGGTGGCGACGGCAAGCGCCCGGTGCGGCGGAGAACGTGCCGGGTCAGGTTGGGGTCGGCGGCGCCGGTCGCGGTGAAGCAGCCTTGCTGAAGCGGTGTCGTTGGGGCAGTGTCATCGGGAGGTGCCGGTGGAGCAGTGAGCGTCCGACGATCACCTTGGTCGCATTGACTGCCCCGACTGCTCTGGCCGCCTCGGCTACCAGGGCCGTGCCCGTGTCGGCTGTACTGGTTGCGGTTGCGGTTGCGGTTGCGGATGTTGGAGCCGGAGCCGGAGCCGGAGCTGGAGCTGGAGCCGGGATAGTCACTGTGGCGGGCCGCGGTGGCGGCACTGGTGGCGTTGGATGTGGCCGTCGGGGCTGAGTCGCGTTCGGTGTTGCGGCGCCTCGCGGGCGGGCCTTGCCGCGAAGGCAGGCAGCCTCCCTGGCATGTACCGCTGTTCAAGGTCGTCCTCGATGTCGCCATGGTCATGTCACCTCCTCTCCTGTCCTCTCCTGGTGTGGTCGTGCCGACGCACTCTCGTCAGTCGGCGATGTCCGCTCCCGGTCACGGGATGCCCGAACCCGATAGCTGGGCCTTGGTCCCGATGCCGGCTTCAGCCTCCCGGCTTCTTGCTGCCGTTCGATGCCGTGCCGACTCGGCACTGCCGGACCTGCGTGCGACCGTCCTTTCTGTATCCCCCTCTGGATCCCTCTCTGGATCCATCTCTGCATCCGCCCCTTCTCTGCCCTTTCGGCATTCGGTGCCGTTGCGTGCCCTGTGCAGCCGGATCCGTTCCACTCGACTGCCTGGTGTGCTGCCTCCTGAAGGCATGGTGAATGCCGAAATGGAGGCGATGCGCTCGCTGTGAGCGCTCTGGGTGCGGCCGTCGCCGTGTCGCGTCTTCGCTGCGATGCCGTGCCGGGTCCTCTAATGCCCGGCGGGTGGCTCCGCGGTTCGCGTGGTCGGTGTTCCGGCCTGATCGGTCGTGGTGGCTGCTGCTGACGTGTGCCTCGTAAGGAGCACTGCCTGCGGTCGAGGTGATCCCTTCCCCAGGTCTGCCGCCCGATCACGACCCCTGATGGGGCCGTTGACTGCTGCGGGTCGCGATAGCACCGGAGGATGAGATCTGCGTTCCGGCCCGGTCGTGCTGGGCCCGCGTGCCTCGGAGAAAGTCTGGTTTGCCGGTCGGCCAGAGGCTTGGCTCAGTCTGCTTACACCGCTCGACACCCGTACGATTTCCCTGTCCTTGTGCGTACTCCAATTGTCTCTCGCACGGTCCTGGCTGTCATCACCCGCAAGTGGGCAATGCTTTCATGTTCGCCCGCGAGCCTCCTGCGCCCCAAGGTGTCAGGCCCGACCCGGCCCCACCGCCCACCTATCGTCGCCGCCCGCTCGAACCCCGACCCGGATGCGCCCGGCCCCGCAGGCCCACCGGTGCCAGCGCAGCAAAAAAGGCGAGGGATGACTCCCTCGCCCTGGCTGCTCGCGGCCGGCCGTCAGCGCTCGTAGACCGGCTCGCCCATCCACCAGTTGCCGGGGGCCTCGGGGTCGGTGCTCGACCAGTACTCCACGACCGCGCCGACGAACTCCTCCTCGGTGAGGGTGCCGTCGCCGTCGATGTCGAGGTGCTTGAAGGCCGTCGCGATGTCCTCGTCGCCGAGGTTCGGGAAGTGGGAGCGGGAGAACCGCTTGAACTCGTCGCGGTTGACGTCTCCCGAGCCGTCGGCGTCGGCGATCGAGTGGAAGGTCCGGGCGAGCTTGCCCACGGTCGCGTCGGCGGCGGCCGGGTCGCCGGCGAGCGTCCGCGTGGCGGCGACGAAGGTCGCCTTGTCGATGACGTCCTCGCCCTCGGGCAGGTGCGGGCGGTGCAGGCCGGTCCAGATGTCGACGTAGGCGGCGATGATCCAGCCCTCCTCGACGGAGCCGGGGGCGTGGCCGAGTTCGGCGGCGGCGCGCTGGCCGAGGACGACGTGGTCCTCCTCGCTGAGCAGTCCGTCGCCGTCGGCGTCCAGGTAGTCGAAGCCGTGCGCGATCTTCGCGGTGAGCATGTCCTCGGTCATATACGTCTCCATGGGTGTCGATGAGCGGTTCCCGTGCAGCATCGCAGTCCGAGGGCCCCCGATCGGGTATCACGCGCCGGAGACGCCGAAGGCGCCGATCCTTTTCGGATGATCGGCGCCTTCGGTGACGGCCGCTCTGCGGCGATCACGCCTTGACGATGCGCAGGCCCGACATGCCGCCGTCCACGGCGAGGCTGGTGCCGGTGAGGGCCTTGTTGGCCGGGTCGGCGAGGTAGACGATCGCGTTCGCGACCTCCTCGGCGGAGACGAGCCGGCCCGTGGGCTGGCGCGCCTCGAGGCGGGCGCGCTCGGCGGCCGGGTCGTCGGCCTGGTCGAGGAGGCGCTGGACCCACGGGGTGTCGGCGGTGCCGGGGTTGACGCAGTTGACGCGGATGCCCTCGGCCACATGGTCGGCGGCCATCGCCATGGTCAGCGACTGGACCGCGCCCTTGGAGGCCGAGTACAGGGCGCGCTTGACGAGCCCGGCGGTCGCGGCGATCGAGGAGGTGTTGACGATCGCCGGGGCGGCCGACTCGCGCAGGTGCGGGAGGCAGGCGCGGGCGAGGCGGACCATGCCGAGGAGGTTCACGTCGAGGACCCGGAACCACTGCTTGTCGGAGTTCTCCTCCACGGTGCCGACCGCGCCGATCCCGGCGTTGTTGACGAGGACGTCGACCCCGCCGAAGTGATCGACGACGGCGGCGACCGCGAGGCGGACCTGGTTGTCGTCGGCCACGTCGCACCGGGTGGACCAGTGCGTCTCGCTCGGGTTGAGGTCGAGGACCGCGACGTTCGCGCCCCGCCCGGCGAAGGCGTCGGCCGCGGCCGCGCCGATGCCGGAGGAGCCGCCGGAGACCACGACGGTGAGGCCTTCGAGACCGCTCATGCGTTGTCCCTCCATTCAGGACCATTGGGGTAGGCGAAGCGTTGCAGGCTCTCCCACTTCATCTCGGCGGAGAAGCCGGGGGCGCTCGGCGCCCGGTACCGGCCGTCCTCGATGACGGTGGGCTCGGTGAAGTGCTCGTGGAGGTGGTCGACGTACTCGATGACCCGGTCCTCCAGGGTCGCGCTGACCGAGGTGTAGTCGAACATCGAGAGGTGGCAGACCAGCTCGCACAGGCCGACCCCGCCCGCGTGGGGGCAGACCGGCACGTCGAAGTGCTTGGCGAGCAGGAGGATCGCGAGGTTCTCGTTGACCCCGGCGACGCGGGCGGCGTCCATCTGGAGGAAGTCGATCGCGCCGGCCTGGAGGAGCTGCTTGAACATGACCCGGTTGTGCACGTGCTCGCCGGTGGCGACCTTGATGGGCGCGAGGGCCTTGCGGATCGCGGCGTGGCCCAGGATGTCGTCGGGGCTCGTGGGCTCCTCGATCCACCACGGGTCGAACTCGGCGAGGGCCTTCGTCCACTCCACGGCCTGGTCGACGTCCCAGCGCTGGTTCGCGTCGACCGCGATGCGGATGTGCGGGCCGACGGCGGCGCGGGCCGCGGCGAAGCGGCGGCGGTCGTCCTCCAGGTCGGCGCCCACCTTGAGCTTGATCTGCCGGTAGCCCTGGGCGACGGCCTCGCGGGCGAGGCGCACGACCTTCTCGTCGTCGTAGCCGAGCCAGCCCGGGGAGGTCGTGTACGCGGGGTAGCCCTCGCGCTCGACCTCGGCGATCCGCTCGGCCTTGCCGTCCTCGGCGGCGCGCAGGATGCCAAGGGCCGCTTCGGGGGTGAGGGCGTCGCTGAGGTAGCGCCAGTCGACGCAGGCGACGACCTCCTCGGGCGTGAGGGAGGAGAGGTACTTCCACAGCGGGAGGCCGGCGCGGCGGGAGGCGAGGTCCCAGGCGGCGTTCACCAGGGCGGCCGCCGCGAGGTGCATGACCCCCTTCTCCGGTCCGAGCCAGCGGATCTGCGAGTCGTGGGTGAGGCGCTTGTACAGGTCGCCGAGATCGGCGGGGCCGTGCACGTCGATGCCGACCACGTACTCGCTGAGCGTCTCGATCGCGGCGCAGCACAGGTCGTTGCCGCGCCCGATCGTGAAGGTGAAGCCGTGGCCCTCGAACCCGTCGTCGGCGTGGAGGACCACGTAGGCGGCGGAGTAGTCGGGGTCGGGGTTCATCGCGTCGGAGCCGTCGAGGCTGCGCGAGGTGGGGAAGCGGACGTCGACGACGTCCACGGCCGTGATCGTCACCGGCGGCTCCCGGGAGCGGCGGCGCGGCGGGTCACGCCTGCACCGTGGGGTTCTTCGTGGCGCCCAGGCCCTCGATGCCGACCTCGACCGTGTCGCCGGCCCGCAGGTACGGGAACCGGCCGGAGAGGGCGACGCCCTCGGGGGTGCCGGTGAGGAGCAGGTCGCCGGCGTCGAAGGCCATGAACTGCGACATGTGGTGGATGATCGTCGCGACGGAGAAGATCATGTCCTTCGAGTTCGAGTCCTGGCGGGTCTCGCCGTTCACCTTGGACCACATGCGGAGCGACTGCACGTCGTCGATCTCGTCGGGGGTGACCAGCCACGGGCCGAGCGGGGTGAAGGTCGGGCAGGCCTTGCCCTTGGAGAACTGGCCTCCGGAGCGCTCGATCTGGAACTCGCGCTCGGAGAGGTCGTTGGCGACGACGAATCCGGCGATGGCGTCGAGTGCGGCCTCCTCGGACTCCAGATAGGACGCGGGCTTGGCGAAGACGACGCCGAGCTCCACCTCCCAGTCGGTCCGCTGCGAGCCGCGGGGGATCTGCACGTCGTCGTTCGGGCCCACGATCGTGTTGGGGTGCTTGTAGAACACGACCGGCTCGGCCGGGGGCTCGGCGCCGGACTCGGCGCAGTGCGCGGCGTAGTTCATGCCGATGCAGACGACCGCGTTCGGCTTGGCGATCGGCGGGGCGATGCGCTCGCCCGCGATGTCGATCTCGGGGAAGCCGGCCACGGTCTTGACGCCGCCGCGGGCGAGGAACTCGCCGTCGACGTCTCCGATCGGGCCGGAGAGGTCGTAGTACTTGCCCTCGTGGAGGGCCACGGGGGTCTCGTAGCCGGGCTGTCCGATGCGCAGGTACTTCATAGCTCTCCTAGCTGGTAGACCTTGGCGGCGGTGCCGCCGAAGACGTCGGGGTCGGGGCGGCCGAGGACCTCGGTGAGGGCGTCCTTGACGCGGGTGTAAGTGGCGGCCAGTTCGCAGACGGGCCAGTCGGAGCCGAACATGAGGCGGTCGGGGCCGAACAGTTCGAGGGCGGTCTGCACGAACGGGCGCAGGTCGGCCGGGGTCCAGCGCGCCCAGTCGGCCTCGGTGACCAGGCCCGAGAGCTTCGCGACCGCGTTGGGGCGCTTGGCGAGCGGGGCCACGGCCTCGCGCCAGGCGCGGAGCCCGGCCTGGCCGTCGCGGACCTGCGGCTTGCCGAGGTGGTCGAGCACGAAGGTGAGCTCGGGGACCGCGGCCGCGGCCTCGGCGGCGGCCGCGAGCTGGTCGACGCGGACCACGAGGTCGAAGGTGGGCACGTGCTGGCTCACCGTCTTCAGCGCCTGGATCACCTCGGGCCGGGCCAGGAACCCGGGCTCGGGGCGGGCCTGGACCTGGTCGCGCAGGCCCACGAGGTAGCGGGCGCGCGGATGGTTCTCGTAGCGGGCCAACGTGTTCACCAGACCGGGGTCGAGCAGGTCGGCGAAGCCGACGACGCCCGCGATCTCCTCCGTGGCGCCCGCGAGGTGCAGGAACTCGACGGTCTCGGAGGGGTGGCCCCACGCGGCCTCGACGAGGATGGTGCGGTCGACGCGGGCCGCCTTGAGGTTGGCGCGCAGGTCGGCGACGCCGTAGTCGCGCCGGATCGGCGCGAACTCCGGTCTGCTTGCGAGCCAGGGGTAGTCGGCGGTCCAGACGTGGTGGTGCGCATCGATGACGAGCGTAGCCGTCATGGGACGGGTGCCTCCTCGGCAAGGAGTCCGGCGCGCTTGAGGTCGTGCCACAGCTCGCCGGGGATCGGATGGGCGTACATCGCGAGGGCGTCGTCGACCTCAGAGGGGTTTCGGGCGCCGACGAGGATCGACGCGACGGCGGGGTGCGCGGCGGTGAACTGGAGCGCGGCGGCCCGCAACGGAGTCTCGTGGCGCTCGCAGATCGCGGCCACGGCCTGTGCCTTCGCGACCATGCGCGGCTCGGCGGCGGCGTAGTTGAAGGTCGCGCCCGGCTTCGGGTCGGCGAGGATGCCGGAGTTGAAGACCCCAGCGGCGATCACCGAGACCCCGCGGTCGAGGCACAGGGGGTAGAGCCGGTCGAGCGCGGACTGGTCGAGGAGGGTGTAGCGGCCCGCGATGAGCGCGGTGTCGAACTCGGCGCGCTCGATGAGGTCGGCGGCGTCGTCGGTCGAGTTCATGCCGATGCCGATCGCGCCGATCCTCCCTCCGGCCTTGAGTTCGGCGAGGGCGCGGTAGGTGCCTGCGAGGGCGGCGTCCTTGTGCTCGTCGGCGTCGTGGATGAGGCCGATCTCGACGCGCTCGGCGCCGAGGCGTTCGAGGCTGCCCAGGTAGGAGTCGTAGGCGGCGCGGTAGGAGAAGTCGAAGTCGGCGCGCTTGCCGTTCGGCTCGGCCCAGAGGTCCCACTGCCCCTCGTGGTCGACCAGGACGCGGCCGAGCTTGGTGGAGAGGGTGTACTCGGCGCGGTCCCTCGGGGCGAGCGCGTTGCCGAGGCGCAGCTCGGAGAGGCCGGCGCCGTAGTGGGGCGCGGTGTCGAAGTGGCGGACGCCGCCGTTCCACGCGGCGTCGACGGTGGCGGTGGCGACCGCCGGGTCGACGGGGGAGAACAGACCGCCGAGCGGGGCGCACCCGAGCCCGACGGCGGAGACGGCGACATCGGTGGAACCCAGCCGCCGAACCGGCAGCGCGGACTGGTGAGCGCTCACAGGGTCTCCAATGCGGGACATATGGGGGTGTTTCCACGGGTTGGTCCAGCACTCGAACGCCCGTCGCGACACTATCCTATAGGATATTCGGCATGACAGCGAGCGCCACCGGGGCCGGTACCCGAACTCCGGCCGAAGACCCCGCCACGCCGAGGCGACCGGCGGATGAACCGCGCGCTGCCGACCCGACCCCCGGGCCCGACGACGGCCGACCCGCGGCGGTGACGCGCGATGCGCAGGCCCGCAAGGTGATCGACCGCGATCGCGTCGAGCGTGCCCGCGACGGCCGTGCTCGCGACGACGCCGTTCCCCCGCCGACCGGCAGTCTGACCGGCAGCCCGATCGGCACCGCCGGCCGAACCGCCGACCAGGCCCCCGAGGCCCGCGCCGCGGACGGCTCTGGGAAGCGGGCGCCCGCGGAGGCGGCGGTCGGGTCTCGTGATGTGAAGCGGGCGTCCGATGGCCCCGGGAAGCGAGCGCCCGCGGAGACGGAGGTCGGGTCTCGTGATGTGAAGCGAGCGCCCGCGGAGGCGGCGATCGGGTCCCGCGACGTGAAGCGGGCGCCCGCCGAGACGGCCGACGCCGCCTCGCTCACGGCTCCCTCCTCATCGCCCACGGTTCCCTCCTCCCACTCCTCCTCCTCCTTGCTTTCAGCTTCCGCCGCTCCGCGCTCGGCACCTGGTGCGCTGCTCGCGGCTCCCGCCGCCGCGAAGCGGACGCTCGCCGATGACGCCTACGCCGAGTTGAAGGCCCGCATCATGCGCTCCGACCTCGCCCCCGGGGCGAAGCTGAGCATCGACGGCATGGCGAAGGAGCTGGCGTTCTCGCAGACGCCGATCCGGGAGGCGCTGGCGCGCTTGGAGTCCGAGGGCCTGCTGGCCCGGCGGCCGCTGAGCGGGTACACGGTCGAGCCGCTGCTCTCGGCCGCCGAGTTCGCCGACCTCTTCGACCTCCGCATGATGCTCGAACCGCTGGCGGCCCGCCGGGCGGCCGAACGCGCCCCGGCGGCGGACGCCGAGGGCCCCGGCGCGGCCGGAGGCTCCGACACCGCGTCTGGCTCCGACACCGCGTCCGGCCGAGGCGCGCTGCGGGACCGCGCGGGAGGCCCGGCCGGGGCCGACCCCGCCCCCGCCGCTGATGCGGCCGACCTGGCGCTCCTCCTCGAGTCGGCGCGCACTCCCGCGCCGGGGGCCGGGAAGCTCGCGTTCACCGAGGCGGACAAGCGGTTCCACGACTCGGTGGCCGCGCTGAGCGGGAGCGTCCAGATCGCCAAGGCGATCCGGCGTCTCGACGCGCACCTCCACCTCCACCGCGCGTACATCGCGCCCGAGTCGATCGGCGAGACCGAGGCCGAGCATCTCGCGGTCGCGGAGGCTATCATTGCCCAGCAACCGCTTGCCGCCGAAGCGGCGATGCGCCGCCACCTCGAACGATCCCGGGTGCGGCACGCCGCCGCATTCACCGCCGCAGACGCCGCCAACGCGCCGAGACTCAAGCGCGCCAGAGCGAACCGCTGACGACAACGGCCACACGGCTGAGCTCCTGCCCGGCCACCGGCGTCCGGCCCCGCTCGGACCGGCCGCCCGCGCGGCCCGACCACCGGCCGCCGACCGAACACCACGTCGGACCGCACCCAGCGGCCCGACAGCGGCTACCCGGCCGCCACGCGCGACCACCGGTCACCCGGCCGAAACCCAGCGGCCCGGCGGCCGCCTGAACCGACGCCCAGCTGTCGGCTGCGACCACCGGCCGCCGACCGAACACCACGTCGGACCGCATCCAGCGGCCCGACAGCGGCCACCCGGCCGCCACGCGCGACCACCGGTCGCCCGGCCGCACTCGGCCGCAACCCAGCGGCCCAGCCACCGGTGCCCGCCACCAACCACCTTCGGCGGCCGGCCCCGCTGGAACCGGTCGCCCGACCCGACGGCCGTGCCGTCGACCTGCACGAACCGAACCGCCGACGACGCGCCGGCCCGGGACGAGAGACCCCGGACAGGCCCCGAACGAGAAGAGGTGACCGCGCGATGAAGCGCGTAGCGCTGTTCATCACCTGCGTCAACGACGCCCTCTTCCCCGAGACGCCCAAAGCGGTCGTCACGGTCCTGGAGCGGCTCGGCTACGAGGTCGACTTCCCCGCCGCGCAGACCTGCTGCGGCCAGATGCACGCCAACTCCGGCTACAAGCGGGACGCCGCCAAGCTCGCCCGCGCCTTCGACCGGGTCTTCGGCGGCTACGACGCGATCGTCACCCCCTCCGGCTCCTGCGCCGCCATGGCCCGCGACCAGTACCCGCACCTCACCGGCTCCGACATCGGGCGGCGCGTGCACGAACTCTCCGAGTTCCTCATCGACGTCGCCGGCGTCGAGGACGTCGGTGCGCGCTTCCCCCACACCGTCACCTACCACCCGACCTGCCACGGCACCCGCGCACTCGGCCTGGGCGACAAGCCGCTCCGCCTCCTGCGCGCCGTCGACGGCATCGACCTCGTCGACCTGCCCGCCGCCGACCAGTGCTGCGGCTTCGGCGGCACCTTCGCCCTCAAGAACGCCGAGGTCTCCTCCGCGATGCTCGCCGACAAGTGCGCGAACGCCGCCGCGACCTCCGCCGAGTACCTCGCCGCCGCCGACAACTCGTGCCTCACCCACATCGGCGGCGGCATCAGCCGCCTGGACCGCACCGGCGGCCCCGCCGCCCCGCGGCCCATCCACTACGCCGAGATCCTGGCGAGCACCGCATGAGCGCCGACCGCGTCACGGGCTCCGCCGGGGGCGCCCCCGCCATCGTGCCGGCCGCCTCCCTCATCCCGGCCGACCAGCCGTTCCCCAAGGCCGCCAAGGTCGCCCTCGGGATGCCGCAGCTGCGCAAGAACCTCGCCCACGCCACCGGCACCATCCGGGCCAAGCGCGCCAAGGTCGCCGGGGAGCTCGACGACTGGGAGCGGCTGCGCGACACCGCGGCCGCCGTCAAGGCGAACGTGCAGCGCCGCCTCCCCGAACTCGCCGTCCGGTTCGAGGAGCGCGCCACCGCCGCCGGAGCCGTCGTCCACTGGGCGCGGGACGCCAAGGAGGCCAACGAGATCGCCGCCCGCCTCGTGCGGGAGGCCGGTGCGGAGGAGGTCGTCAAGGTCAAGTCCATGGCGACCCAGGAGATCGAGCTCAACGAGCACTTCGAGGCCGAGGGTCTCAAGGCCTTCGAGACCGACCTCGCCGAGCTCATCGTGCAGCTCGCCGAGGACAAGCCCAGTCACATCCTCGTCCCCGCGATCCACTACAACCGCAGCGAGATCCGCGACATCTTCGACCAGCGCATGGGCGACGCGCCCGCCGGCCTGACCGACGACCCGGCCGCGCTGG
Source organism: Glycomyces endophyticus (assembly GCF_039531525.1). Taxonomy (NCBI): domain Bacteria; kingdom Bacillati; phylum Actinomycetota; class Actinomycetes; order Glycomycetales; family Glycomycetaceae; genus Glycomyces; species Glycomyces endophyticus. Next base: position 261,116 of record NZ_BAAAQF010000002.1, on the reverse strand, counting down.
CCGAGGCCGCGCGGCTGCACCTGCGGCGCCGGTTCCTGTCGGCGAAGGTCGCGGTGTCGGGGGCGAACTTCGCCGTGGCGGAGACGGGCTCGCTGGTCGTGGTGGAGTCGGAGGGCAACGGCCGCATGTGCCTGACGATGCCCGAGACGCTCATCAGCGTCGTCGGGATCGAGAAGCTGCTCCCGGACTTCGCCGACCTCGAGGTCTTCATGCAGCTGCTGCCGCGCTCCTCGACCGGGGAGCGGATGAACCCGTACACCTCGGTGTGGACCGGGGTGCGCGACGGCGACGGGCCGAAGCACGTGCACGTCATCCTGCTCGACAACGGCCGCACCACGGTGCTCGCCGACGAGGTCGGGCGGCAGGCGCTGTCGTGCATCCGGTGCTCGGCGTGCCTGAACGTCTGCCCGGTGTACGAGCGGACCGGCGGCCACGCGTACGGGCACGTCTACCCGGGTCCGATCGGCGCGATCCTCGCGCCGCAGCTCGAGCCCGGCCGCCACGACGACCTGCCGTACGCCTCCAGCCTGTGCGGGGCCTGCTACGAGGTCTGCCCGGTCAAGATCAACATCCCCGAAGTGCTCGTCCACCTGCGCCAGCAGGGCCCGCACGACGCGGGCGAACGGGCGGCGATGGGCGCGGCCGAGGCCGTGATGGCCCGCCCGCGGCTGTGGCGGACGGCGCTGCGGGCGGCGCGCTTCGGGTCGATGCCGTGGCGGCGCAAGGGGTTCGTGCGGCGACTGCCGTTCCCGGGTTCGAAGTGGACTATGAGCCGGGACTTGCCGGTCCCGCCGCAGGAGTCGTTCCGCGACTGGTGGAAGGAGCGCGGGCGATGAGCACCCGTGACGAGCGAGGACGGGCGCTGAGCGCCCGCGACGGCCGGCGGCGGGCGATGCGCGCCCGCGATCACCGAGTGTGGACGGCGAGCGCCCGCGCAAGCCGGGCATGGACGCTGCGCATCCCCGCCGACACCGCGGAGCGCGACCGATGAGCGCCCGCGACGAGATCCTGGCGCGGATGCGCACCGCGCTCGCGGACGCCTCGCCCGCGCCCGACGTGCCCCGCGAGTACCGGCGGGCCCTGGACGCCGGGACCGACATCGTCGAGATGCTCATCGACCGCCTCGTCGACTACAAGGCGAACGTGCACCACGGCGCGGCCGCGATCGGCGACGCCCTCGCGGGCGCCCGCCGCGTCGCGGTCCCGGCCGACCTCCCGGCCGAGTGGCGCCTCGGCGGCGCCGAGTTCGTGGAGGACCGGGGGCTGCGCACCGAGGAGCTCGACGGCGTCGACGCTGTGCTCACCGGCTGCGCTGCGGCCGTTGCCGTCTCGGGCACGATCATGCTGGACGCCGGGGCGGCGCAGGGCCGCCGCGCGCTCACGCTGGTCCCCGACCACCACGTGGTGGTGGTGCGTCGCGACCAGATCGTGGGCCACCTCGCCGAGGCGCTGCCGCGCCTGGACCCGCGGGCGCCGCAGACCTGGATCTCCGGGCCCTCGGCGACCAGCGACATCGAGCTCCAACGCGTCGAGGGCGTCCACGGCCCCCGCCGCCTCGACGTGGTGATCCTGGACTGACAGCGACTGGACTGCTCGCCCCTGGATCGAAGGTGGCTGGACTGCTCGTGCTCGGCCTGATCCGGCTTGGACTGATCGTGCTCGGTCCGAACGCGCCCGGCGTGATCGCGCTTGGACTGAATGCGCCCGGCGTGATCCCGCGGACCGAACGCGCGCCGCCCGCAGGGCGGGTGGGTGGGCTAGTAGTAGTTCCATCCCCAGCCCCCACCCGCCCAGGGGAGATATAAGGTCCCACCCTCCCGCCCGGGTCCGACAAAAACGGCCCCCGAAGGGGCCGTTGTCACCCGATCGGGTCAAGCCCGCGGGAGGCGGGAGTGCCCGTCGCCGCGAATCAACCCTGCGGGAAGCGGGTTCGCCCGCAGGCCTGCGGCGGGCGGGTGAGGCCCACGCCGCGGCTCAGGCCCGCGGGAGGCGGGTGCGTCCGCCGCGGCGGACGCGTTCGCGGCCGAGGAGCCAGAGCGCCTGAACGCCGTCCGTCCAGGTGATCTTCTTGCCCTCTTCGCGGCTGCGCGCCGTGTACGAGATCGGGACCTCGTAAGGCCGGATGCCGCGCTTGAGGAGCTTCGCCGTCAGCTCGGCCTCCATCCCGAACCCGCCGGAGCGGATGTTCAGGTCGAGGTAGAGCTGGCGCGGCAGGAGCTTGTAGCAGGTCTCCAGGTCCGAGATGTACGAGTTGAAAAGAATGTTGGCGGCGAGCGTGATCCCCTTGTTGCCCATGACGTACCAGAACGAGTACGCCGAGTGCGAGCCGAAGGACCGCGAGCCGTAGACGACCGACGCCCTGCCCTCCAGCACCGGCGTGAGGAGCCGGGGGAGGTCGGCGGCGTCGTACTCGCCGTCGGCGTCGAACACCACGATGTTGTCGCCGGTCGCGGCCTTGGCCGCGGTGCGGATGGCCGCGCCCTTGCCCTTGTTGCGGTCGTGGCGGATCAACCTGATCCGCGAATTGTCCTCAAAGGACTGCAAGACCTCCCAGGAGCGGTCCCGCGAGCCGTCGTCGACCACGACGATCTCGGTCTCCCCGGGGAAGTCCACCGCGAGCAGCTCTTTCAGGGTCCCAGCTGCGAGGCGTTCCTCATTGAATACCGGGACGAGTACTGACAACAGCATCTTGCTGCTCCATCCCCGCGCGTTCGAACACGATTGCATAACCATAACGCGAGCCCGCCGCGCCGCCGTCCGCCGGACCGGGTCGTGTTGAATGGAGCGGTGCTGCCCGTCCTGTGGCTCCTGGCCCTGCTCCCAGCCCTCGCCTACGCGCTGCGGCCCCGCGACGGGGCGGTCCTCGCCCCCGCCCGCCTGGCGATCGTCCGGTCATCGCTCCTGTTGGGCGCCTTCGCGATAGCAGTCGTGGAGGCCGCCTCCGCGTTCGAGGCGCTCACCACCGGGACGATCCTCGCCGCCTGGATCGGCGCCACCGTCGCCGTCGCCGCCGCGGTCGTCGTCAGGTGCGTCAAGGACGTCGACCCCGAGGGCGTGCGCGGCCAGTCCCTCGACGTGCTCCGCGAAGAACTGCGCTCCCGCCGCGGCGCCACCCGCCGCACCTGGCGCCGCACCAAGAGCGCCGCCGCCGCGGCCCCCGCGTGGCAGTGGGCCGTCGGATGCGTCATCGCGATCCTCGCCATCAGCGCCGCCGTCCTCGCGATCGCCTCCTCCCCCAACAACTTCGACTCCCAGACGTACCACCTGCCGCGCATCGAGCACTGGGTCCGGAACGCCTCCGTCGCCGTCTACGCCACCGAGATCCACCGCCAGGTCGACCTCGGCCCCGGCGCCGAATACCTCCTCACCCACCTCCGCCTCCTCTCCGGCGGCGACGGCGCCTACAACCTCCTCCAATACCTCGCCGGCATCGGCGCGATCCTCGCCGCCTCCCGCATCACCGCGCAGCTCGGCGGCGGCCCCCTCGCCCAGCTCGCCACCGTCTTCGTCCTCGCCACCACCCCCGAGATCCTGCTCCAGGCCACCTCCACCCAGGTCGACCTCGTCGCCGCCGCCTGGGTCGCCGCCCTCGCCACCGTCGTCCTCGACGAGTTCACACGACCGGGTGACGCCCACGGCGCCGCACTCCGCGCCGCCGCCCCCGGCACCGACGCGCTCTACCTCGGCCTCGCCCTGGGCCTCATCGCCGTCACCAAGACCACCGGCCTCCTCGCCGCCGCGCCGCTCCTCCTCATCTGGGGCATCGGCCGCCTCGCGCGCGACCGCCACCGCCGCCGCCCCTGCCTGTGCGGCCGCAGCCCCGCCCGCTGCTCGCGCGCCGACGCCTCCCGCGCCTGGGCCTCCCGCGGCAAGACCGTCCTCGCCTCGCTCGCCGTCATCGCGCTCATGCTCGTCATCGCCGGGCCCTTCCTCGCCCGCATGCAGGACGCCTTCGGCAGCCCCCTCGGCCCGCCCGTGCTGCGCGACTCCATCGGCGTCCAGACAGCCGACCCGCGCCTGCTGCTCGTCAACGCGCTCCGCATCGCCCACACCAACCTCGACACGCCGCTGTTCTTCCTCTCCGACGCCACCGCCGCCGCGATCAACGGCCTCGCCGGCCTCCTCGGCGTCGACCCCAACGACCCCCGGATCACCTTCGGCTCCAGCGAGTTCCCCGTCCCCGCCTGGTACCCCGACGAGGACCGCGCCGCGTTCCCCCTCACCGGGCTCGCCTCGCTCGCAGGACTCGTGTGGTTCGCCGTCAAGGGCCCGCGGCTGCGCCGCGCCTACGCCGGGGCGCTCGCGTTCGCCTTCATCGCCGTCGCCTGCACCGTCTCGTGGCAGCCCTGGGTGAACCGGCTCGTCGTCTTCCTCGTCGTCCTCGGCGCACCCGCCGCCGGACTCCTCGCCGCCGCCCTCGTCAAGGGCATCGCCCGCTCCGCCGGCGACAAGCGCCGCCGCCGCGCCGCCGTCGCCGTCATCTCCGTGTTCGCGGTCCTCGCCGCCGTCGCCGGCCTCCTCACCGTCGCGTACGGCTACCCGCGGCGCCTCACCGGCGCCTGGTCGGTCTTTAGCCTCACCGACATGGAGGAGCGGTTCGTGCGCCGCCTCGAATGGCTCCCGCAGTACGAGGCCGCCGCCGACGCGGTCGCCGCCGCCGGCCCGCAGACCGTCGGGCTCGTCCAGGGGAACGACTCCTGGGAGTACCCCTGGTGGATCCTCCTGCCCGACGCCGAGATCGTCGCCCTCGACTCCGTCGTCCCCGGCCACCCGGGCGCCGACCCGGAGACGGTCGACGCGATCGTCTGCGCCGAAGACCTCGACCAGTGCGCCGACCTCGTCCCCGATGGCTGGGAGTACGTCGACCTCGGCACCGTCGCCTACGCGCTGCCGCCCGGAGCGTGAACCCCGGCCGGGCGTGCACCGCGGCATGAACCCCGGTCGGGCGTGCACCGCGGCGTGCCCCCGGTCAGGCGCCCGCCGCAGCCGGCCTGAACCTCGGTCGCGAGCGAGCCACGGCCGCGTGCGGGCCTCGGACGAACGCGCACCACGGTCACGCGCGCCATCGCCCGGCGGGCCCTCCTCCTCCCACGGAGAGGACCCCGTTAACCTGGGCGCATGCTGCTTAGCGATCGCGACATCCTCGATGCCGTCAAGTCGGGCCGCCTCGGCATCGACCCGTTCGACGAGGAGCTCGTGCAGCCCTCCAGCATCGACGTGCGCCTCGACCGCCGCTTCCGGGTCTTCAACAACCAGAAGTACACGCACATCGACCCCGCCAAGCAGCAGGACGACCTCACCTCCGCCGTCGAGGTCGCCGACGACGAGCCCTTCGTGCTCCACCCCAGCGAGTTCGTCCTCGCCTCCACGCTCGAAGTCGTCTCCCTCCCCGCCGACCTCGCCGCGCGCCTCGAAGGCAAGTCCAGCCTCGGCCGCCTCGGCCTGCTCACCCACTCCACCGCCGGGTTCATCGACCCCGGGTTCTCCGGGCACGTCACCCTCGAACTCTCCAACGTCGCGAACCTGCCCATCACGCTCTGGCCCGGCATGAAGATCGGCCAGCTGTGCCTCTTCGGGCTCTCCAGCCCCGCCGAGAAGCCCTACGGCCAGGGCGCGAACTTCTCCCGCTACCAGGACCAGCGCGGCCCCACCCCGTCCAAGTCGTGGATGCACTGGCGCACCTGGCCCACGTAGGCCGCGAGGCTCGACCCGCCCGGGCCGCGGGTGCAATACACCTGCTAGCGCCGCCAATCGAGCGAATCACCTGAATATGGGTGCTATCGGGCTTACGGTCGGTGTATGAACTTCACGCAGAGCTTCCAGAACATGATGGACAGCGTCATCGCGTTTCTGCCGCGGGCGCTGGCATTCCTCGCAATCCTCGTCGTCGGCTGGTTCATCTCGAAATGGATCGGGCGCCTGGTCGGGAAACTGCTCAACCGGGTGGGCCTCGACCGGGTCGGCGAGCGCTCCGGCCTGCGGCGCTTCACCGGCAAGTTCGAGCTGAGCGACCTGCTCGGCAAGGTCGTCTACTACATGCTGCTGCTGTTCACGCTCCAGCTCGCGTTCGGGGCGTTCGGCAACAACCCCGTGTCGACCCTGCTCAACCAGATCGTCGGCTGGCTGCCGCTGCTGTTCGTCGCGCTCGTCATCGTCGTGGTCGCCTTCGCGGTCGCCAACGCGGTGTTCAAGATCGTCGACGGCACCCTCGAGAACACGAGCTACGGGCGGACCGTGGCGCGGATCTGCCAGGTCGCCATCGTCTTCTTCGGCGCCGTCGCCGCCTTCGGGCAGGTCGGCATCGCCACCACGGTCACCACGCCGATCATGTGGACGGTCCTCGCGATCATCGCCGGCGTCACCATCGTCGGCGTCGGCGGCGGACTCGTCGCGCCGATGCGCGAGCGCTGGGAGCGGATGCTCGCCAGCGCCGAGACCGAGGCCGGGCGCATGAAGGACGACATGCAGGACTCGCGCACGCACGACGCGACCGCCTCCATGTCGCAGACGTACACCTCGGAGCGGTACGGCGCCGAGGTGAACACGCAGGTCCAGCAGCCCATGCCGCCGACCGGCGCGCCCGCGGCCGGCACGCCCGCCATGGGCGAGCCCGGCGCGGCGGGCGACGGGGGCCGCACGGACCCGAACGACCGCTGACGTCCACGTCGGGAGTCCATGTGTCCGGTCTCCCGAACCGAGGCCAACGCTGCTCGACCGCACGACGCCGGCCGCATCCCGTGCACGGGGGATGCGGCCGGTTCGCGTTCCGGGGCGGGGCCGGGGGACGGCGGGCCGCCGTCCGGGACGCAGCGGCCGCTTCGTGGTTCGAGGCGGCGCACGGCCCGGGGCGGGGCCGGTCGGTGCCAGCCGCTCAGCGGCCGTGAACAGGCGTTCGGGGCCTGCGGCGGTTCGCGGTCCCGTCAGGTGAGGGGCCGGTCCCGTCATGTGAAAGTGGGCTTTTGCTCCCTGCTCGCGGCAGTACGCCCGAGTAACCTCATCTGGGTGGAGAAACTAACGGCAGACGGACGGGGCGGGTCCAAGCGCCGCCGCGAGATCCTCGACGTGGCGGTCAGGCTGCTGGCGAAGCACGGGTACCACGGGGTGTCCATGGACGACATCGGCGCGGCCGCCTCCATCACCGGCCCGGCGCTGTACCACCACTTCAAGGGCGGCAAGGAGCAGATGCTCGCCGACGCCCTCATCCCCGTCTCCGAGCGCCTCCTCGCGGGCGGCCGCCACTGGGCGTCGCTCCACTCCGACGACCCGCAGGCCGCGCTCGAGGCGCTCGTCGACTTCCACCTCGAGGTCGTCATCGACTCGCCCGAGATCGTCATCCTCCACCTCCACGAGCTCGACCGCCTCCCCGAGGAGCCCCGGCGCGAGGTGCGCAAGCTCCAGCGCGTCTACGTGGAGGAGTGGGTCGGCGTGCTCTGCCGGCTGCGCGACGGCCTCAAGCCCGAGCAGGCCCGGGTGCTCGCGCACGGCGCGTTCGGCCTCATGAACTCCACGCCGTACCTCTCCCTCGGCCAGGAGGTCTCCGCCGACGAGACCGCGGCCCTCCTCCGCGCCGCCGCCCTCCGGGCCCTCGACCCGGGCTGACGGCGCACTGCGTCTGCTCCCGTTCCGGGGCCGACCGTGCTTTCGTCACCCGTGGGGGTGACATCGGGGCCGCCGGGGCCCGTTCTTGTCGGACCCGGGCGGGAGGATCGCACCGTATTCTTCCCCTGGGCGGGTGGGGGCTGGGGATGGTAGTACTACGAGCCCGCCCACCCGCCCTGCGGGCGGCGCGCGTTCTTGCGCCCGTGGCGCTGCTCGGTCCGCCCCTTCACGGCGCGATGCGGAGCGTCCCGGCATTCGGGAGCGCGGGATAGCATGGGCGGGTCAGCGGTCCAACGACGGACGGAGTCGGCGATGCACCAGCCCGATCGGGTCTCGCTCAGGGAGGTCGCCCCGCGCGACGGGCTCCAGAACGAGCCGCCGGTACCCGCCGCCGACAAGATCCGGCTCATCGACGCGCTCTCGCGCACCGGGCTCTCCCGCATCGAGGCGGTCAGCTTCGTCCACCCCAAGGCCGTGCCGCAGATGGCCGACGCCGCCGAGGTGTGGGCGGCCGTCGAGAAGCACGCGGGCATCCGCTACTCCGCGCTCGCGCCCAACCGGCGCGGCGTCGAGCGCGCCCTCGACGCCGGGTTCACCGCGGTCGAGGTCGTCGTCTCCGCCTCCGAGACCCACAACCGGGCCAACATCGGCCGCGGCGTCGACGAGTCGCTCGCCGAACTCCCCGACATCTGCGCGCTCGCGAAGGAGCACCTCGCGTCGGTCGAGGTCATCATCGCCACCAGCTTCGGGTGCCCCTTCGAGGGCGACATCGACCCGCGCCAGGTCGCCCGCATCGTCGAGGCGGCCGAGGCCGCCGGCGCCGGGCGGGTCGCGTTCGGCGACACCACCGGCATGGGCACGCCGCGGCGCGTCACCGACCTCCTCGACGCCGTCAGCACGGGCCTCCCGATGCTCATGCACTTCCACGACACCCGCGGTACCGCCCTCGCGAACCTCCTCACCGCGCTCGACCGCGGGGTCACCGAGTTCGACGCCAGCGTCGGCGGCATCGGCGGCTGCCCCTTCGCCCCCGGCGCCTCCGGCAACGTCGCCACCGAGGAAGTGGTGCACATGCTCCACGACATGGGCGTCGACACCGGTGTCGACCTCGACGCCCTCATCGGCGTCGCCGAACTCGCCCAAGAGGTCGTCGGTCGACCCCTCGAATCCGGCGTCCTCCGCGCCGGACCCAGGACCAGGTTGACACCCCGACCCTGAAGCAGACCTGAAGGCGCCTGAAGCCCGCTTCAGCGGAGGGGAGCGCGGCCGCCGCGCCGGACAGGTCCCTCGCGTTCAGCGGAGGGGAGCGCGGCCGCCGCGCCGGACAGGCCCCTCGCGCCGCCGCGCACCGGTCGCCGCCCGCAGCGGACATCCGCCGCGCGCCCGCACACCCCGACCCGCTCCGCCCGGGGCGGAGACCCGCCGGACGCGACCCGACGCCCAAGCCGACGCCGACGCCGACGCCGACGCCGACGCCCGAGCGGCTCACGCCCAGGACACGGCGAAGGCCCCGGGGTCTCGAACCTCCCCGGGGCCTTCCTCCGGACACCGCCACAGGACGGCCGGTGCCCGCGTGCCGGGTAAAACCTCCGAATACCCGGACGACCTCATCGTGACATCCGAACCTCAAAGCCAACACGCTTCTCGGACGAACCTCACGTCACAGTTCGCTAACACTAGGTGTCGCTCGGCACATGCTCGGCGAACTTCCACGCCGCCAGCACCGCCACGACGACCAGCAGGCCGAACACGCCCCGCCACCCGTACAGCGGCAGCGCGAACAGCGCCGCCGCCCCCGCCGCGATGCCCGTCAGCAGGGACGCCGCCGACAGGGCCACCGAAGCCGAGCCGTCGCCGACCTCCGCCGCCGCCAGCACCCGGCCCGACACCGCGACCACCGTGCCGGCGGCCGCGCCCAGCAGGCCCGCCGCCGCCACCGCGAACACGAAGCCCGGCGCGAGCGCCACCGCCAGCGCCGACAGGGCGAGGACGCCGGCGCCGATCGCGCCGACGCCGCGCGCCCGCCCCAGCGGGCCGGTCCGCGGCACCGTGCTCACCACCGCCGTGAATCCGATCGCGAACGCCCCCAGGGTCCACAGCCGGGTCCCGGCCGGGGCCGAGAGGCCGGCGGCGACGTCGCCCGCGAGGAACGCCGTCACCGCCGCCGCCGCGAACGCCGCGGCCTGCGCGTACGCCGCCCACAGCGCCGTCGTCCAGCGCCGGGGTGCGGGGCGGCGCCCGGCGGTGGCCTCGGCGCCCTGGGTCTCCAACGATGCGGTCATGCCGACGACGCTATGCGCGCCGGAGCCCGTGCGCCCCAGTCGGACGACCGGTCTCGGCGACCGGTCGCCGACCCCGGTCACGACCGCGGTTCCACCAGGTCAGGCCGAGCGCCGCCCACCCCAGTCGAATGACAGATGCGGCCCGGCCCCGCGCGCGGATAGGGTTGGGGCGTCCCCGGTCGTCCTGAGGATGGAGTCGCCGTGTCGCCTGCTTCCGGCCCCGCCCCGCAGTTCCTGCGCGAGACCCCGGACGCCGCCGTCCCGGTCTACGGCGAATCGCCCGCCCCCGCCCTCCGCGCCGTCCTGTACGGGCGCGACCGCGAGCTCGACTCGATCCAGGCGCTGCTCGACGGCGCCCGCGTCGGCCACGGCGGCGCGCTCGTCGTCCGCGGCGAGCCGGGCATCGGCAAGTCCGCGATCGTCGACGCCGTCATCCCGCGCGCCGAGGGCTTCACCGTCCTGCGCACCCTCGGCGTCGAGGCCGAGCACACGTGGTCGTACGCGGGCCTCCAGATGCTGCTGCACCCGCTGCTGCACCGCCTCGACCGGCTGCCCGCCGCCCAGGCCGACGCCCTGCGCACCGCGCTCGGCATGGCCGACGGCACCGGGCGCGCCCACTCGCTCCAGGTCGGGCTCGCGCTGCTGAACCTGCTCGTGGACGCGTCCGCGAAGCAGCCCGTGTACGTCGTCATCGACGACGCCCACTGGCTCGACCGCGACTCCACCAACGCGCTCCTGTTCGCCGCCCGCCGCCTCTCGACCGAGTCGATCGGGATGGTCCTGGTCGTGCGCGACGGCTTCGCGCCCGACTTCCCCGCGCCCGGCATCCCCGAGCTCACGCTGGGGCCGCTTGACCTCGACGCGTCGCAGTCCATCTTGGACATGCGCGCCGACGAGATCCCGTTCACCAGCCGCGACTGGATCCTGCGCATGGCCGAGGGGAACCCGCTGGCGCTGCTGGAGCTGCCGGCCGCCGACAACGAGGAGTCGCTGCTGCTCGCCGACACCTCCAACAGCCGCTACTCCACGACCTCCCGCATCAAGCAGGCGTTCACCGAGCGCATCATCGCCCTCCCCGAGTCGACCCGCACGATCATGCTGCTGGCCGCCGCCGAGGAGACCGGCGAGACCGCCGTCATCGCCGAGGCCGCGGCCCGCATGGGCTCCAGCCTCGCCGACCTCGAACCGGCCGAAGTGGACGATCTGCTGCGGTACCACCGGGGCCGCATCGAGTTCGTGCACCCGCTGATCCGCTCCACCGCCTACCACTCCGCGCCGCGCGCCCGCCGCATCGAGGCCCACCGGGCCCTGTCCGAGGCGTTCGGCGACGACGACATCCGCGCCGCCCGCCACCTCGCCGCCGCCACCACCGGCCTCGACGAGAAGGCCGCCGCCGCCCTGGAGGCCATCGCCTCCTACGAGGCCGAGCGCGGCGGCTGCGTCGCCGAGATGGCCGCCCTCGAACGCGCCGCCAGCTTCACCCCCGACCCCTGCCGCCGCGGCCGCCGCCTCGTCGAGGCCGCCCAGTGCGCCTACGCCGCGGGCATGACCGGGAAGGCCGTCGAACTCGCCGAGGCCGCCGAGCGGCTCACCGACGACCACGTGCTCCTCGCCCGCACCGCGCTCATCCGCGCGACCGTCCTCTCCTGGGCCGGGCACTCCAAGGGGTTCGACGTGTGGATGGAGTCGGCCGAGCACTACGCGGCCACCGGCCACGAGAACACCGGCTACCCCCTGCTCCGCGGCGTCTGGAACGCCTGGGAGACAGGCGACTTCGCGAAGGTCAAGTACGCCTCCGGCCTCGCCTCCAAGTACGGCGGCTCCAACAACGCGTGGGTGCGCCGCCTCGCCCGCGCCGCCGCCGGCCTCAACCGCCGGCCCGGCGACACCGCCGGGGAGGCGGTCGACGCGCTGCGCTCCCTCTACGACTACTACCAGCCGCTCCACGAGGACTTCCAGGCGTTCGACCAGGTCCTGGCCGCGCGCTGGCGGTTCCTCGCCGGCGACGTGCCGGCCGCGTACCAGGCCGCGAGCGAGCAGGTGCGGTGGTGCCGCGAGCGCGGGGCGATGAGCCCGCTCGTGCAGGCGCTGCTGGTGCAGGCCCAGACCCAGTTCCACTATGGACGGTACGCGGACGCGCAGGCGTCCGCCACGAGCGCCATCGAGCTCGCCCACGAGCAGAACGACCGCCGGGCCCTCATGCAGGGCCGCATCTGGGTGCTGCTGCCGATCGCGGCGATCCGCGGCGAGGAGCGGCGCTGCCGCGAGCTCGTGGCCGCCGCGATCCAGGACGCCCCCGAGGACTCCGTGATCCCCGCCGACACCGCGCTCGGCCTGCTCGAACTGGGGCTCGGCCGCTACGAGGCCGCGTTCGACCGGCTGCTGCGCATCGCCGAGGGCGTCACCCCCATGGAGGTGCTCACGCAGGTCCCCACCCTCGTGGAGGCCGCGTTCCGCGCCGGGCGCCTCGCCGAGGTCAAGGAGGCGTTCGACTGGTTCGCCGACTGGGCCGACGCCACCGGCCGCTCCTACTGGGAGGCCCTGGTCGAGCGCTGCCGGGCCCTCATGGCGACCGAGGCCGAGGCCGGCACCCACTTCGCGCGGGCCGTGGAGCTCCACCGCGCCGACGACATCGACCCGTTCGAGCGGGCCCGCACCGAGCTCGTCTACGGCGAGTGGCTGCGCCGGGTGCGCCGCATCAACGAGGCCCGCGCCCACCTGCGCGAGGCCACCGAGGTCTTCGAGCGCCTCGGCGCGGTCCCCTGGACCCAGCGCGCCCAGGGCGAACTGCGCGCCGCCGGCGACTCCACGGCCGTGCAGGCCAAGCCCGACCTCGCCGAACTGCTCACTCCCCAAGAGCTGCAAGTGGTCCGCCTCGCCGCCGACGGCCTCACCAACCGCCAGATCGGCGAGCAGCTGTTCGTCAGCCCGCGCACGGTGGGCTACCACCTCTACAACGCCTACCCGAAGCTCGGCGTCTCCTCCCGGACGGAGCTGGCCAAGCTCGACCTGTAGGCGCGCCGACCGCTCGGAGATACGTAGCGAGACGTGACACATCCGGCTACAATTGCGGTATGGAGACGATCACGCAGCGCGAGTTCCGAAACAACTCCGCCGCGATCATGGACGCCGTCGAGCGTGGCGCCAGCTACGTGATCACACGCAGCGGCGTGAAGATCGCGGACGTCACGCCGCACAAGGAGCGACGGAACGTCACCTCGGAGGAGCTGCTGGAGGTGTGCCGGAAGCTGCCCCGAGTCGACTACGCGAAGATGCGCCAGGACATCGAGGAGGTGTTCGGGGACGACAGGCTCAGCGAGGACGACGATCCTTGGAAGCGGGCCCGTGGCCGGAACTGAACCCCGTGGAGTCCTCGACACCTGCGCCTTCATCGACTTCGAGTTCCTCGATCCGAAGGCGCTTCCTGCCAACGTCGACGTGACCGCGGTGACACTGGCGGAGCTGCATCAAGGCATCGCCTACGCCCAGGACGCAAGGGAACGTGCGACCAGATACGAACGGCTCAACGCAGCCGTCAACCGGTTCGACCCGCTGCCGTTCACTGATGAAGCCGCTCATCGGTATGGGACCCTCGTCGCTCTGACGATCGCGCACGGCCGATCGCCGAAACCACGCAAAATGGATCTGATGATCGGTGCGATCGCGTCGATACACGAACTGCCGCTGTACACGAGGAACGCAGACGACTTCAAAGGGCTGGACTCGGTCCTGCGGGTCGTGGAGCTCTGATCGGACCGCCGCGCCCTCCATCGGGCGGGCCCGGCGGTCCGGCCGCGTCTCACACGGCGGCCGGGGTCCGCCAGGGGCGGGTCGTCGCCTGGAGGGCCGTCCCCGCGAGGAGGATGAGGGCGATCGTCCACGCGGCCAGGCGGTAGCCGTCGGCGGAGGTCGCGCCCAGGCCCCACGCGAGCGCGGCCACCACCGGGCCGAGGGAGGCGCCGATCGTGCGGGTCGTCGCCATGAACGCGCCCGCCGTGCCCGCCTGCTCCGGCGGGGCCGACGACAGCAGGTACGCGTTCATCGGGATGCTGAACAGCCCCATCGCCGCACCCGCCACCCCGATGCGCACCCCCAGGTCCACCAGGCTCGTCGAGCCGTCCACGAACAGCAGCGGCACCGTCGCGGCCACCGTCAGCACCGCGCCCGCGAACGACACCCGGCCCGCGCCGAACCGGTCCGAGAGCCAGCCCGCCAGCGGCGTCGTCGCCGCCACGCCGCCGATGAACGCCAGCATCACCGTCGACACCAGCTCCGGGCGCACCCGGTGCACGTCGGTGAGCAGGAACGGCAGCGCGAAGTTCAGCAGCCCCGTCACCGTCGACAGCAGCGTCAGGCTCAGCAGCGCCCCCGCCAGCAGCGGCGACCGCAGCAGCGCCACCGTCGGCGCCGACGACGGCTGGCGCACCCACGCCGCCGCCAGGGCCACGCTCGCCCCCAGCGCGCCCAGCGCGATCCACGGCGAGGAGTCCACGTACTCGAACGCCAGCAGGAACGCCGCGATCGCGCCGCCCGAGGCCGCCACGTCCACCACCAGCGCCCGGTCCGGCCGCGGCAGCCCGGTCCCGTTGGAGGGCACCGTGACCGCCAAGGCCGCCAGCGCGACCGCCGACAGCACCGCGAACACCCAGAACAGGCCCTGCCAGCCGAACGCGCCCACCACGAACCCGCCCGCGCCCACCGTGCCCATGCCGCCGACGGTCATCGTCAGCGCGATGAGCGACACCGCCCGCCCCCGCCGCTCCGGCGACGACGACGTCACGATGATCCGGCCCGTCATCCCGAACAGCAGCCCGCCGAGCAGGCCCCCGACCGCGCGCGCCGCCAGGAGCGTGCCGAACGTCGGCGCGAGCGCCGCCGCGACCGACCCGACCGCCAAGGCGCCCATGGAGAACACCGCGACCGCGCGCAGGTCGGCGCGGTCGGCGAGGCGGCCCGCCGCGATCGCGACCGCGCCCATCGGCAGGGCGTAGGCGAGGAGCACCCACGCCGTGGCGGCCTCGGACACGGCGAACTCGGTGCGGATCAGCGGCAGCGCCACCGCGATGCTGGACATGCCCGCCGCCACGACGAGCTGCGCGAAGCCGACGGCGGCGATCGCCGCCCAGTCGGTCCTGGTCGCGGCCTCCGGGGCCGCAGTATCGGTAGTCATGGCGGCCACGCTACGGACGGGTCGACTTGCGGCGCATCTGTAATACGACCGGTCGGCCCGCCCGCCATCGGTCGCCCGCGGTTCCAGTCGGGCGCCAGTCGGCCGACAGATGTCGTGCCCGTCGGTCCGTCCGTAGCTTCGGTGCCGAACGGCAACGACAGCGAAGGAACCATCATGAGCGACAAGCTGAACCTGGGCGTCATCATCGGGTCGACCCGCGAGGGCCGCTGGGCCCCCGCCCCCGCGAACTGGATCGCCGGCGTCGCCGGCGAGCACGGCGGCTTCGACGTCGACCTCATCGACCTGCTCGAGGCGGACCTGCCCCAGCACCTCGCCGAGCACGACATGTGGTCGACCCCGAGCGACCGGTCCGAACCCGTCTCCGCGCTCGCCGAGCGCCTCGACCGCGCCGACGCGTTCGTCGTCGTCTCCGGCGAGTACAACATGTCGATCCCCGCGTCGCTCAAGCACGCGATCGACTTCTACATGAACGAGTGGGCCGCCAAGCCCGTCGCACTCGTCACGTACGGCGGCAAGCTCTCCGGGGGCCAGAACGCCGCCCAGCACCTGCGCCAGATCTTCCCCGAGCTGCGCACCCTCACCATCCGCAACTCGATCTCCTTCCCCCGCTTCTACCAGCACTTCGACGAGCGCGGCGAGTTCACCAAGTTCGACGAGAGCGAACCGGCCGCCAAGACCCTCCTCGACGAGCTGCACTGGTGGGGCCGGGCCCTGGCGAACGCGCGCGCCGCGACCCCCATGCCGAGCCCGTACTAGGGCGCCGCGGGCGGCGGTACCGTTGGAACCGTGCTGTACGGACGCGACACCGAGACCGCCGCCCTCGCCGACCGCCTGGCCGCCGCCCGCGAGGGCCGCGGCTCCGCACTCGTGGTGCGCGGCGAGGCCGGGATCGGCAAGTCGAGCCTCGCGGCCGCCGCCGCCGAGGCCGCCGCCGACTTCACCGTGGTGCGCTGCACCGGCGTCGAGTCCGAGCACTCCTGGTCGTTCGCGGGCCTCCAGGCGCTCCTGCTGCCGCTCGCCGGGCACCTCGACGCGATCCCCGACCACCACGCGTGCGTCCTCTCCCGCACCCTCGGCCTCGAAGCGGCCCCCGACAAGACCGCGCCCCCCGGCGACCTCCGGTTCACCGTCGGCCTTGCCGCGCTCAGCCTCCTCGGCGCCGCGGCCGTCGCCCGCCCCGTCCTCTGCATCGTCGACGACGCCCACTGGCTCGACCCCGACTCCGCGGCCGTCCTCCTCTTCCTCGCCAAGCGGCTCGCGGCCGAACCGGTCGCCATGCTCCTCACCGTCCGCGAGGGCTACGCGCCCGACTTCCCCACGCCCGGCCTCGACGAGCTGCGCCTCGGCCCCCTGGACGACCACGCCGCCGGAGAGCTCCTCGCCGAACGCCTCGCCGGCGTCCCCTACAGCGCCCGCGACCGGGTCCTGCGCTCCGCCGAAGGCAACCCCCTCGCGCTCCTGGAACTGCCCGCGGTCGAGCCCGAGACGCGCCTCGCCGCCGACTGGACCAACACGCGCTCCACCACCACCCGCCTCAAGCAGGTCTTCGGCGACCGCATCGACGGCCTCCCCGAGACCACCCGCACGCTCCTCCTGCTCATCGCCGCCGACGACACCGCCGACACCGCGCTCGTGCTCGACGCCGCCAGCATGCTCGGCGCGCAGCTCACCGACCTCGCGCCCGCCGAGTCCGACGACCTCGTCCGCTTCGAGGGCGGCCGCTTCGCGTTCGGGCACCCGCTCATCCGCTCCGCCGCCTACCAGGGCGCGCCCGTGCACCGGCGCCTCGAGGCGCACCGGACCATGGCCGACGTCATGGAGCCCGAGGACCACCGGCGCCCCTTCCACCTCGCCGCCGCCGCGACCGGCCCCGACGAGGCCGTCGCCGCCGCCCTGGAGGCCTCCGCCGAATGCGCCTCCACCTGCGGCGGCCACGGCGTCGAGTACACGACCTTCGAACGCGCCGCGGCCTTCACCCCCGAAGGGCCCGAACGCGGCCGCCGCCTCCTGCGCGCCGCCGAAGCCGCCGCCGCGGCCGGCAACGGCCCCAAGGCGTGGGAGCTGTACGGCCGCATCCTCGCCTCCACCCGCGACCGCGCGATCCTGGCAAGGGCCAGCCTCATCGGCGCGCTCGTCGCCGCCTGGAACAACGACGCCCGCGGCGCGTACCGCCTCTACATGGAGGCCGCCGACCACTACACCGCCGTCCAGCCCCAGGCCGCCGGCTACCCCCTGTTCCGCGCCGTCGAACTCGCATGGCAGACCGGCGACCTGTCCCGCGCCGAGGTCGCCGCCGAGCACGCCGAACGCCTCGCCATCGACCACTCGGCGTGGGTCCGCGACCTCGCCACCGCCACCGCCGGACTCAACCGGTCCTGCACCGTAGCCCCGGCCGAGGGCGTCGCCGCCCTCCGCAGACTCATCGACATCCACAAGGGATTCGGCGACGCCGTCTCCGCCGAGGACCGCGGCATGGTCGCGTGGTGGCAGACCCTCGTCGGCGACATCGCCGCCGCAGAGGCCGACGCCTCCAGCGCGGCCCGCGCCGCCCGCCAGTCCGGGAGCGCCGGGGCCCTGCCCCGGCTGCTCATGATGAACGCCGTCGCGGAGTTCCACCGCGGCCGCTGGAAGGACGCCGAGGCGCTGGCGGCGAACGTCATCGACCTGTCGCTGGAGATCGGGCAGCTCATCGGCACGGTGAAGGCGCGCGCGTACGTGCTCGCCCCGGTCGCCGCCTACCGCGGCGACGAGGCGCGCGTGGCGGACCTGGCCGGAGCGATGGCCGCGCAGGCGCCCGCGGACACCGCGGTGAAGACCGGTCTCGCGGAGGGCCTGCTCGACTTCACGCTGGGCCGCCACGAGGACGCCCTCGACCGGCTCCTGTCCTCGTTCGACTCGACCGCCCCCGCCGACATCCTCCCGTTCGTGCCCGATGCCGTCGAGGCGGCGGTCCGCGTCGGCGACCCGGACCGGACCGCCGACCTGTTCGCCTGGTACACCGAGTGGGTGGAGGCCACCGGGCAGGTGCACCTCGCCGCGGTCGTCGAGCGCACCCGCGGGCTCCTGGCCCCCGACGACGAGGCCGGGATCCGGTTCGAGCGGGCCGCCGCGCTCCACCGCGAGGCCGAGCTCGGGTCCCGCGGCTTCCCCTTCGAAGCCGCCCGCACCGACCTCCTCCTCGGCGAGTGGCTCCGCCGGGCCCGCCGCGTCAACGAGGCCAAGACCCGGCTCCGTTCGGCCGCAGCGGTGTTCGAGCGCCTCGGGGCCGAGCCGTGGGCCGAGCGGGTGCGCCGCGAGCTGCGCGCCGCCGGCGACGCCGGCCCCGTCGCAGCGGCCCCCGACCTCGCCGGGAAGCTCACCCCCCAAGAGCTGCAGGTGGTCCGCCTCGCCGCGGCCGGGCTCAGCAACCGCGAGATCGGCGAGCAGCTCTACCTCAGCCCCCGCACCGCCGGGTACCACCTGTACAAGGCCTACCCGAAGCTCGGCGTCGCCTCCCGCACCGAACTCGCGAGGCTCGGGCTGTAGCGGGCCTCAGAGCCCGTGGCGCGCCAGGAAGCCGCGCACGAGGGCGTGCCACTCGTCCGGGCGCTCGGCCATGAGCACGTGGCCGGCCCTGACCTCGGCGTACTCCGCGCCCGGGATGCGCTCGGCGAGGAAGCGGTGGTTCGCCGGGTCGACCAGGACGTCCTCGGTGGCGGCGATGACGAGGGTCGGGACGGCGACGCGGGCGAGGTCCGCGGTCGTGTCGGCCGCCCTGCCGAGGGCCGCCTGCGGGCGGATGCCGTCGTGGACGCGCGCCGCGATCGACGCCACGGCCTCCGCGACCGCTTCGGGCGCAAGGCTGTTCGTGAACTCGGCGCTGAAGGCCGCGTACAGCGCGAACCGGGCGAACGCCTCGTGGTCGCCGGCGTCCAGGAGCGCCGACCACAGGTCGAACGCCAGCCGCAGCCGGGTGTCGGCCCGCGCGATCCCCGCGGCCAGGACCAGCCCGGCCACCCGGTCGGGGTGGCGCACCGCCGCCCGCACCGCGACGGCGGTGCCGAGGGAGAAGCCGACGATCGTGAACCGCTCGACGGCCGCCGCCGCGACCAGCGCGTCCGCGAGGCCGTCGAGGTCGAGCGGCGTGTCGTCGGTGGGGTAGCCGGAGGCGGTGACCGTGTGGTCGGCGGCCAGCAGGGGCAGGAGCGAGCCGAAGTTCGACTCGATGCTGCCGCTCGCGCCGTGCGCGAGGACGATCCCGGGGCCGGAGCCCACGGTCGCGGTGTCGAGGGCGATCCCCTTGGGGGCGAGCGGCTTCGCAGCGGAGGTGTCCGCGGAAATGTTCGTCATGGCCGCGACGTTATGACTTCACACCAGTGTGAAGGTCCAACACATGTGACGGAGGCCATGGTGCTGATCGGCGAGCTCGCGCGGCGCACCGGGGTGAGCACCCGGCTGCTGCGCTACTACGAGGAGCAGGAGCTCCTCGTCCCGCACCGCGACGCGAACGGGTACCGGCGCTACGCCGAGGACGCCCCCGACCAGGTCGGGCAGATCCGGCGGTTCCTGGAGTCGGGCCTCACCTCGCGGGAGATCCGCGAACTCATGCCGTGCGTGTGCGCGAAGGGCGTGCGGCACTGCGACCACTCCAAGGCCGTCCTCGACGACGGCCTCGACCGGCTCGACCGGCAGATCGCCGACCTCGCCTCGAAGCGCGACCTCCTCGCCGAGCAGGTCGGCCGCGTGGAGCGATCCCCCTTCAGGCCCGGACCGCCCTAGCGGCCCCGCGCCGCAGCCGCGCCGACCGCACGGGCCGCCCGCCGCACCGCCTCCCGCCGCGGCCCGGCCGTCAGCCCCGGCGCGCCCAGGTCCTGGCCGCGGCCTGCTTCGCGTCGATGATCGTCTCGACCTCGACCACCTCGATGCGGTGGCGCTCCGAGACCGAGCCCTTCGGCACGATCGCGGTCTTGAAGCCCAGGCGAGCCGCCTCGCTCACGCGGCGGTCCGCGTTCACCGTGCGCCGCACCTGGCCCGTCAGGCTCACCTCGCCGATCGCCACCAGGTCGGCGCTCACCGCGATCTCCTGGTCGGCGCTCACCAGCGCCAGCGCCAGCGCCAGGTCCGACGCGGGCTCGCGGACCCGGATGCCGCCGATCGTCGTCGCGTACACCTCGCGGTCGAGCAGCCGCATGCCGCCGCGCCGCGTGAGCACCGCGAGGACCATGTTCAGGCGGGCCAGGTCGAGGCCCGAGACCGTGTGGCGCGGCACCGCGCCGTCCTTCACCGACTTGCCGAGCAGCGCCTGGATCTCGACCGGGACGGCCCGGCGGCCCTCCATCGTGACCGTGACGCAGGTGCCCGGCGTCGGCTCGGTCGGGGCGTCGTCGAGGAACAGCCCGGAGGGGTCGGCGAGCGAGACGATGCCGTCCTCGGTCATCTCGAAGCAGCCGACCTCGTCGGAGGGGCCGAACCGGTTCTTGACGCCGCGCAGCAGCCGCAGCATCGAGTGCCGGTCGCCCTCGAAGTGCACGACCGTGTCGACCAGGTGCTCCAGCGCGCGCGGACCGGCGATGCCCCCGTCCTTCGTGACGTGGCCGACGAGGATCACGGCCATGTTGCGGGCCTTGGCCTCCTGCGTGATCGCGGTGGCGACGGCCTTGACCTGGGTGACGCCGCCGGGGACGCCGTCGGTGTCCGGCGCGATGACGGTCTGGACCGAGTCGAGCACGAGCAGGCCCGGCTTGACGTCCTCGATGTGCCCGAGGACGGCGCCCAGGTCGGTCTCGGCGGCGAGGTAGAGCTCCTCGGAGAGGCACCCGGTGCGGTCGGCGCGCCGGCGGACCTGCGACGCGGACTCCTCGCCGGTGGCGACGAGCGCGCGGCCGTACCCGGCCTCGCCGAACCGGTGTGCGACTTCGAGGAGGAGCGTCGACTTGCCGACGCCCGGCTCGCCCGAGATGAGGGTCACGCCGCCGGGGACGATGCCGCCGCCCATGACGCGGTCGAACTCGCCGACGCCGGTGGGGAGGCTCGCGGCCTGCGCGGAGGAGACGGCGCCGATCTTCAGCGCCGGCGTCACCGGGCGGCGGGCGCCCGTCGCGGCCGGTCCCGGGCCCGCGGCCTGGCGCGGCGGGGCCGCGGTCTCCTCCATGGAGCCCCACTCGCCGCACTCGGGGCACTGGCCGACCCACTTGGGGACCCGGACCCCGCATGCGCCGCAGGCGTAGGCGATTCGCTGGCTCTTCGGCATGGCGCCAGCTTACGGGCCGGGGCCGACATCGGCGCCCGACACGGTCGGCGGGCGTGGGACAAGTGGGCGAAAGGGGTTTGTCGCGCTGTCTAGACTGGCGGCATGAACGCAGCGGAGCCCCGCAACGGCTCGACGGCACTCTCGCTCGGGCCGGCCCCGGCGCCGGCCCGGTCGCGGAACGGCGCGGTCTTCTTCGACCTGGACAAGACGATCATCGCGAAGGCGAGCAGCCTCGCCTTCTCGCGGCCGCTCTACCAGGGCGGCCTGCTCGCGCGGCGCGACGTCCTCAAGGTCGGCTACTCGCACCTGCTGTTCCGCCTCGGCGGGTCGGCCGACGAGGCGCAGATGGCGCGCACCCGCGACTCGGTCGCGGAGCTGTCGCGCGGCTGGCCCGCCCACGAGGTCCGGGCGATCGTCGAGGAGACCCTCGACGAGCTGATCGCGCCCGCGGTGTACGCGGAGGCGGCGGCGCTCATCGAGGCGCACCGGTCCGCGGGCCGCGCGGTGGTGCTGGTGAGCGCCTCCGGCGAGGAGATGGTCGCGCCGATCGGGCGGATGCTCGGGGCGACGGACGTGATCGCGTCGCGCATGGTCGTCGGCGACGACGGGCGCTACACCGGGGAGATCGACTTCTACGCCGCCGGCCCGGCGAAGGCCGAGGCCATGACGGCGTTCGCGGCCGAGCGCGGGATCGACCTGGCGGCGTCGTTCGCGTACTCCGACTCGATCACCGACGAGCCGATGCTGCGCGCCGTGGGCTTCCCGCGGGCCGTCAACCCCGACCGCGGACTGCGGCGCCTCGCGCAGGAGGAGGGGTGGCCGCAGCTGACGTTCCGGCGCCCGGTCGCCTTGCGCCCCCAGCTGTCCGGGCCCAGTCCGCTCAAGGTCGCGGCCGTCGGCGTCGGTGTTGCCGCTGTGGCCTACGTGGTCTGGCGAGTGTGGAGGGACCGGCGGCTCAGGACCGCTTGAGCAGCGCTTTCCGCAGATGAGTAGCCTCAGCGAGATGGAACGCAAACAACCGGCCCGACTGGCCGATGTCGCCCGAGCCGCAGGTGTCTCGGTGGCCACCGCTTCCCGCGTGCTCAACGGCTCCCCGCACCGGGTGAGCGACCAGCTCAGCGAGCGGGTGCGCGAGGCGGCGCGCCGGTTGCGGTACGCCCCGAACGTCGGCGCGCAGGTGCTGGCGCGGGCGACCTCGCAGACCGTGGCCCTGCTCCTCCACGACGTCACCGACCCGTACTTCGGGCAGATCGCGGGCGGCGTCCTCGCGGAGGCGGCCCGGCGGAACGTGCGCGTCCTGATCGCCGACACCGGCATCGACCCCGACTCGGAGGTGCAGCACCTGGACTCGCTGCGCGGCTACCGGCCGCGCGCGGTCATCGTCGCCGGTTCGCGGACCACGGACAAGGCCGCCGAGCAGCGGCTCTCCGAGCACCTGTCGGACCTGCTGGAACTGGGCGCGACCGTGGTCTCCGTGGGCCAGCCGGGGCTCCCCGGGCGGGTCGTGCGGCCCGCGAACCGGGAGGGCGCGGCCGGGCTGGCGCGGTTCCTGTCCGAGCTGGGCCACCGCCGCTTCGCCGTCGTCGCCGGCCCCGAGCAGCTCCAGGTGGTGCGCGAGCGCCGCGAGGGGTTCCTGTCGGCGCTGCCCCCGGACGCCGAGGTCGTGCACGTCCCGGCCGAGTTCACCCGCGACGGCGGCTACCAGGCGGGCCGGCGGCTCCTCGAGGGCGAGCGGCTCCCGACCGCGGTGTTCGTGACCTCCGACGTGCAGGCCACGGGCCTGTGCACGGCCCTGCGCGAGGGCGGGGTGAGCATCCCCGACCAGGTGTCGGTGGCCGGGTTCGACGACATCCCGATCGTGCGCGACCTCACGCCGTCGCTGACGACGGTGGCGCTGCCGCTGCACGACATGGGCGTGCGGGCCCTGGAGGCGGCGCTGGTGGAGGACGAGGAGTACCCCGAGGAGCTGTCGGTCGACGCCGAGCTCATCGAGCGCGACTCGACGGCCCGTCCGCGGGCCTGAGGCGAACTGCGGGGCGGGGCCGATCGGCCCCGCCCTTCGCCGTGTCCCGAATGTGGGTTTTCTCAACTTGACGTAACCGAGTGGAAACACCGCCGGCCTGCATTCCGGGCGGGCGCGCGCTAACATCATGAATCAGAGCTGTTCTATATGTTGGGACGTCGATCGATCGATGCGGGTGAATCCGCTCTCACCGTGGAATCGGCAACCGCTTAAACATAGGGAGATTTAGATATAACTCCTGGTAGTGCGGCTTCAACTGAATAGCCGATCCTGTGTCCTGCGAAATGATCAAGTGTCAGCGGTGGCCCCGCTGGCAGGGCAGGCGTAATCTCGGCTGTGGAACCGGAGCGGACCGTGGTGCAGTCCGATTCGCGATCCAACGGAACCGAAAGCCTTTGCGCGCCGGAAGCGTCGTCGTTACCGCCCGGCCACAACGCGGAGGCATATTCAGGGTTGGAACTGGATTAATGGGCAGTGCGGCCGTAGTCCGGTTCCGACTGGAACCAATCCGGAAGGAACACGATCATGGTGCGAGTCACCGTCGAGGCCGAGACGCCAGTCTCGCCGGTCAGCGGCGAAACGCTCTCCAAGTCCGACGCGGAGCGCATCGCGGGTGTCCTCAAAGCACTCGCCGATCCGAACCGCCTGCAACTCATCAGCCTCATCCAGGCTGCCCCCGAGCAGGAGGCCTGCGTCGCCGAGCTGACCGAGCCCCTCGGGCTCTCCCAGCCGACCGTCTCCCACCACCTGCGCATCCTCGCCGAGGCGGGGGTCGTCCAGCGCGACAAGCGCGGGGTGTGGGCCTACTTCCGCCTCGTCCCCGAGACGATGCGGATCGTCGCCGACCTGCTGACGCCGCCGAAGCGGCGCCCGCGGCGCCGGTGACCGCCGCGGACGCCGGAGCCGGACCGGGGCGGGACGGAACCGCCCGCCCCGGTCCGGCCCGGACGTCCCGCCGAACCGCCGCCCTGAACAGCGGCGACGCACAGTCCCCATGCGATAACTGAAAAACGCGAACTCGACTGCGCTTGCGCCAGGTCATACACTCGTCACATGGCAGGCGTACACCGCAGACGAGGGCGCCTCTCGAAAGAGGGCCGCCGCCTCCTCGGAGGCGCGGCGCTGCTCGCCGTCTTCGCGCCGGTCACCGCGTACACCCTCAACGCCGCCATCGCCCACGTCCAGTCCTGCGGGACGGAGGTGGAGCTGAAGGTCGCGGCCGCCCCCGAGATCGCCGCCGTGCTCGACGAGTTCGTCGCCGCCGGCGGCGGCGCCCCCTCCCGCGGCTCCGACGTCTGCGCCGACATCACCGTCGAGGCCGTCGCCGGGAACGCCGTGGAGGACGCCGACGTCTGGATCCCCGAGACCGGCCTGTGGCGCACCCTCCCCGGCAGCGGCCTCGCCGACCGGTGGGAGGTCCTCCAGGACTCGACCGCGTCCAGCGCCGTCGGCATCGCCCTCCCCGAGGGCCAGAGCACCGACCAGATCCTCCCCGACGAGACCGAGGTGGCCCTCCAGGACCCGCGCCGGCACGCGGCGAGCCTGATGTGGATCGTCATCTTCGGCGTCGACGAGTACACCGTCGAAGGCGGCGACGGGCCGCCCGTCATGTCCGCCCCCGAGGTCGCCGCCCTGAACGCGGGCGGCGGCGAGCTCCTCCAGGCCCCCTCCGGCGCGGCCCAGGTCGCCCAGTTCGAGTACCCGATGCTCGTGGACGCCGGGATCGGCGAGCACGAGCGCGAGGCCGCCCAGAACCTCCTGCGCTCCTACAGCAGCACGCAGTACGGGGAGCTCCTCGCCCAGCACGGGCTCACCCCCGGCGTCCCGCAGCCCCCGCCGACCTCCGCGGAGGTCGTCGAGGCCGCGCTCCGCAGCTGGGACGAGCGCTAGACCGCCTTCGCCTCCGCCTGGTTGAGCACGTCGTTGAAGACCTGCCAGGCCTCGTCGGTGCGGAAGTCCGCCACGTCGACGCTCGACCACGCGTGGAACACGCCGCCGTCGGCCGCCGTGAACACGCTCAGGGACCCGCGCCACCGCCCGGCCGCCTGGGTCCGCTCGGCCACGCCGACGTCGCCGTTCTGGAATGTCTGGAGCGGCTGGTAGGGCAGTGCCTCGCGGAGCGCCTCGCGCATGTCCGCGGAGCACTCGCCCGGGCACTCCTCCCAGCCGACGGTGATGTGCGAGTCGCCGCCGTCGGCCGAGCACACCGCCGCGCGCTCCTCCTCGCTGCACGAGAAGTCGTCGGGGAGGCGGAACGCGAACGGCCAGCCCGCGTACGCGATGGTCTGGGTGTCGGCGCCGTCGCCGAACAGGGTCCCGCCCACGCGCTCCTCGCCGGCGTCCTCGTCCCACTGGGGGACCTCGTCGCTCTGCCGGTCGTCCTCGCCGGCGTCGGAGGGCTGCTGCGACACCTCGTCGACCGCGGCGCCGGCGCCCGGGTCGGCGGTGGCGTCGTCGTCGCCCCCGCCGCCGCCGGACATGAGGATCCACACCCCGACCACGAGCGCGAGGATGACCGCGACCGAGCCGACGCCGACGAGGATCGGGACGAGCTGCGAGCGCCGCTTCGGCGGCGCGATGATGACCACCGGCGGGGACGTCGGCGGCGACCCCGCGAAGCCCCCGGTGCTCACCGGCGAGGGCGAGGCGGGTGCGGCCGAGCGCTGCGCGGCGGCCAGCTGGTGGGCGGCCCGCTGGGCCGCGGCCGCGGGCCCGACCGGGAGCGGCCCGGTGGCCGGGCCGAGGGCGAGGAGCCGGTCCATGATCCGGTCGGCCCCGCGCAGGTGCGGGTTCTTCAGGACCACGACGTACGGCTGCTCGGCCTCCAGGTCGGCGACCAGGATCGGGGCGTCCCCGGGGCCCGCGGTGGCGTACGCCCAGGCCACGGTGTCGGAGAGGAGGCCGCGGCGGGCCGGGTCCTTGGAGGAGGTGGAGCCGAGGGTGAGGATCTGGACGGGCCGGCCGGTCTCGTCGCTGCCCTCGCACAGCTCGTAGGCCCCTTCGACGCGCGCGGTGGCGACATCGGTGTACGGCCCGACCGTGCGACTCATCGAAGCCCCCTCAACCTGCGATACGCCGAGCGCTGTCCGGGGCGTGCGTGCCGTAAGAAGCGCGGAATTACCACTAAGTATGGCCCGCCTCCGCACGCCTCGCGACACCTGGCCGAAGGGCGCCCCCGCCGGGCCCGGCGCGGGGTCGGCCGCGCGACCGGTGCGCCCTCGGTCCGATGACCGAAGCGGGCCCGAACGCGAGCCGGATACGCTGGCCGCGTGACCAACATGCTCAGCGGAACACTGGCACTGGCGGCCGCCTCCACCGGAGACGTCACCCACGCCGACGAATACGACGGCATCATCGGTTGGGTGCTCGGGCTCATCGACACCCTCGGCGAGGTCGGCGTCGGCCTCGCCCTGATGATCGAGTCCGTCTTCCCCCCGATCCCCTCCGAGCTCATCCTCCCCGTGGCCGGGTTCCTCGCCTACCAGGACAAGATGAACTTCTGGCTGGCGATGTTCTTCGCCGCGCTCGGCTCGATGGGCGGCGCGTACATCCTCTACTACGTCGGCTACTTCTTCGGCCGCGAGCGCACCCGCTGGCTGTTCGAGAAGCTGCCGCTCCTGGAGCTCAAGGACTTCGAGCGCTCGGAGAAGTTCTTCGCCAGGTGGGGCGGGATCGCCGTCCTCGCGGGCCGCTGCCTTCCGCTGGTGCGCAGCGCGATCTCGGTCCCCGCCGGGATCGAGAAGATGCCGTTCTGGAAGTTCACCGGCTACACCCTCGTCGGTTCGGTGATCTGGAACGGGATCTGGATCGGGCTGGGCTTCTCCTTCGGCCCCTCGATCGAGCCGATCCTGGCCGAGTACTCGGGCCTGCTCAGCAAGATCGTGGTCGTCGTCATCGCGGGCCTGTTCGCGTGGTTCGTGATCGCGCGCGTCATCAAGCTGATCCGCAAGAAGCGCAACGGCGGCGAGGACCAGAACGGCGGCTCCGGGCATACCGACACGATGATCCTGCCCCGGGTCAGGTAGCCGGAATCATCTTTTTCGTTGCGGCCCTTCGCTTTCGAGCGGAGGGCCGCTTCGCGTCCCCGGGCCCGCGGCGACTCGGGCATATGCGGCATCCTCACATTGCGGGTGCGCAACAACGCATCTTTTTCGAATTTCTTCGCGTCTGGGCGTAACCGCGCCCCTGCCTCTCCAGTTATTCAGGGTGGCCGCACGCGATGCGGCCGGGCCGGGGTGTCACCGGCCCACCGGACAGTGAGCGCGGTCCCCGATCCGCCGGCGAACCAGCCGGTGCGGTCGCGGCTGGGGGTCGCATGAGCGGGCGCCGCTTCGGTGCGCGCCGCCGCCAGCCGCTTGTCGAACACGGACAATTCAGCGATCTAGTGCCGCGCCGCGGCCCGGTCTGTGCTGCTTCCCCAGTCGACCACCGGCCCAGCGGTACGAGGAAAGGCAATGAAGCAGATGAAGATGCGCACTGTGCGTACGGCGGGCCTCGTCGGGGGCCTCGCCACGGGGGCTCTGCTGCTCGCGGGGACGGCCGCTCAGGCCGCCGACAGCGTCGAGGAGTCCACCGGCGACCTCGTCACGGCGACTCCGGAAGCCCTCGGGGGGCTCCCGGTCTCGCCCGACGCGGTCACCGGCATGGCCTCGGGCGTCACCGACAAGGTGCCCGGGCTCAGCGCGGTCAGCGCGGTCCCCGGCCTCAACATGCTGGTGCCCGCGGGCCCCGACGCCGAGGCCAAGACCGACAAGCCCGCCGAGAACCCGAACAAGGGCGGCCAGGACGAGAAGCCCCAGGACGAGGAGCCGCAGGGCGGCCCGCTCGACGCCCTGCCCGTCGGGGACCTCCTCGGCGGCCTCGGCGGCGGCCTCCCGGTCCCGCTGCCCTTCTAGGGCTCGAACCTCGGCCGCGGCGCCCGCCGCGCCCGGCCGACCACGGACGACGGGCCCGTCCGGCCCCAGCACCTCGCAGGCGAGCGAGCGCGACAAGGCGGTGCACCGCCGAGTCCGCGCGAGCGTGCCCGCAGGCGCACGACCGGACGGCCCGCCGGCCGCACAACTCTCCCGGCTTCAATAGCACCCGTTCTCAGGCGAGACCCAGCTCGCCTTCCTCGAACGCGCACAAGCAATTGGGGCCACGGAGCTTCACGGGGGACGTGATGGAACAGCAACAACCCATTTCCCTGAAAGGTGAACTTCGTGCACAACTCATGGGCTCGCAAGACCGCGCAGACCGGACTCGTCGCCGTCGGGGCGGTTCTCGTCGCCGGCGCCGGCACCGCTCACGCCACCGGGCCTGACACGACCACGCAGGACAACGTCGGAGCCGTCTCCGGCAACCAGGTCATCGCCCCGATCCAGGTCCCCGTCAACATCTGCGGCGTCGCCGCGGCCGTCCTCGGCACCGCCGACGCCGGCTGCGAGGGCGGCTCGGAAGCCGACTTCGACGGCGCCGGGGAGATGCTCACCCAGAACAACACCGGTCTGGGCAACGGCAACCAGGCGTTCGCGCCCGTCCAGGTCCCGGTCGACGTGAGCGGCATCGCCGCCGCGGTCGGCGGGCACGCCTGGGCCGGGTCCGAGGGCGGGGCGGACGCGAACATCGCCGAGTCCGGCCACGCGACCGAGTCGGGGAGCACCCTGACCCAGCACAACTACGGCGCGCTCTCGGGCAACCAGCTCCTCGCGCCGATCCAGGCCCCGATCAACGCCTGCGGCAACGCGATCGCCGTCGGCGGCGTGGCCGACGCGGGCTGCGACGGGGGCGCCGACGCCGACTACAGCGGCGCCGGGGACCTCACCAGCCAGGGCAACGTGGGCCTCGGCAACGGCAACCAGGTGTTCGCGCCGATCCAGGCCCCGATCAACGTGTGCGGCAACGCCATCGCGATCCTCGGTGTCGCCACCGCCTCGTGCGACGGCGGCTCCGAGGCCGAGATCCCCGGCGACGACAAGCACGACAAGCACGACAGCCACAAGGAGCTCGCCACCGCCGAAGCCGCGGACGTGGACCTCAACGAAGAGGCCCTCCCCGTCCCCGGTCTCGACACCGTCGGCGGCGTCGTCAGCGGCGCCCCGGTGGTCGGCGGCCTCGCCGGCGGCCTGGTCGGCAACACCACCTCCGAAGGTGTTGCGGACACGGCCTCCGACGCGGTCTCCGGCGTGACCGAGCTGGCCGGCGCGGGCGTCCTCTAAGGAACGCGAGACGGGCCGCGCCGATCCGGGCGCGGACCGCAAGCGCCGCAGCACGACGACGACTCGCGCCGCGGCCCCGACGGGGCCGCGGCGCGATCTCGTGTGCCGGGGCCTCAGTCGCGGGCGGTCTTGAGGCGGTCCGCGAGGGCCTCGTTCATCGCGGCGAAGCCGCGCTCGGTGTCGCCGAGGGCGCCGGCCATGAGGGGCACCAGGATGCCGGTGAAGCGCTCGCCGTGGGTGAGGACCGTGGTGCCGTCCTGCTGCGGTTCGAGCACGAAGTAGTGCTCGCCGTCGAACAGCCCGCCCGGGCCGAGCTTCCCGAGCCACCGGATCTGGCGGGCGGGGGAGACGCGCAGGACGCGGGGCCGGAACGACACGGTCTTCCCGCTGCCCTGGACGAACTGTGCGTCGAGCCGCTCGTCCTCGGCGAGGAGGCCGGCGATCGCGGTGATGAACGGGTTCCACTCGCCGTAGGCGGGGAAGTCGGTCAGGACCGCCCACACCTCGTTGGCCCGGGCGTCCAGGTGCGCGGTCGTCTCGATCCGGTGCTCCTTGCCTCCGGCCCAGATGGCGTACGCGGTGGCGGCGGCGACGATGACGGCCGCGACGACCAGGATGATCACAGTCCCAGACTCCAGAATTGAATGTTGCCGTTGCTGTCGCCGGTGACCGCGAAGTCGCGGCCGCCGTCGACGGTGATGTTCTCGAGCGAGGTGACCTCGGCGCCGCCGCCGGGCTCCAGCGGGAACGTCGCCGAGCTCTGCATGTCGAGCAGGGACGTCGCGGTGGTGTCCTTGTTGCGGTACATGAGGGCGGGGCCGGTCTCGGCCGCGAGGATCTCGTTGTGGAACCGGTCGCCGGCGCTGGCGTAGGCGACGGTGTTCAGTGCCGGGGTGTAGTCGTACAGGCTCCAGAAGTGCAGGACCAGCCGGTCGTCGTAGACCATCGCGTACGGGGTGCCGTCGTCGTAGACGACGCCCATGCCCGACACGTCGGCGTCGTCGCTCCACTCGTCGGAGGGGTCGACGGTGCCGAGGACGCTCCCGGAGAGGCCGTCGACGACCGTGGGCAGCTCGTCGCCGCTGACGGTCGCGATCTCGCTGTAGCCGGTGTCGCCGTCGATGTAGTAGTTGGGGTAGCCGAGGCCGGCGGGGATCTCCACGACGTCCGTGAGCGACTGCGACTCGATGAGGTACATCTGCGCCTGGGTCGCGGTCACGAAGGCGACCACGGGCTCGCCTTCGGTGAAGGCGACGCGCACCCGCTCGGCCGGGTCCTCGAGGTCGAGGTCGGGCGTGCCCTGGAACGCGAACGCGCCGTCGCCGGGCGTCCACATCCACGGCTCGTAGTCGTCGGTGAGCGCGACGACCGAGGGGACCCCCTCGGAGTCGTCGACGGTCCACAGCCCGCCGACGGTGCCGTCGATCGCGTACTCGGCGATGAACGCGCCGGTGTCCATGGACCACTGGCGGATCTCGCTGCCGTCGGTGGTGAGGAGCATCGGGCCGTCGTCGGTCTCCAGGGCGGCCATGGAGGACACGGGGCTGTCGTGGGCGCCGAGGAGCTCGTCGACCTGGTCGCCCATCTCGGCGTCGGACCACTGCGCACCGATGGCGGGCATGCCCTCGCCGGCACCGGAGTCGGCGGCGTCGAAGCTCTCCTGGTCGGTGCCGTCGGCGCCCTCGTCGCGGTTGAAGTACCAGGCGAGGCCCGCGACGATGAGCAGGTCGACCACGACGAACCAGACGAGGACGCGGCGGCCGGTCCGTTTGCGGCGCAGGCGCTCCGCGTCGGTCTCGGGCGGTTCGGGGGCGGGCGCCGGCGGGGTCGCGGCGGTGCGCGGCGGGAGGGTCTGCGGCGGCGGGGAGAACGGGGCGACCGGGGCCGTGCGCGGCTCCGGCGGCGTGTCCTGCTGCGGCGGGGGCCCCAGCGGCTGCGGCTGGGTGCGGGGCGGGAACGCCGCGCCGGGTGCGTTCTGCGGCGTCAGCGGGACCGGCGCGGCCCGGACGGGCGGCGGGACCGGCGTGTAGGGCCGCTGGAACGGGAGCGTCGCGGCCTCGGAGCTCGTCCACAGGACCGAGCCCTCGGCGACGACGACCTCCGGCTGGTCGAGCACGGTCGGCGCGATGCCGAGCTCGCGGTGGAGCATGGTCGCGACCAGCGGCATGCGGCTCGCGCCGCCGACGAGGAACACGCCCGCGCTGTCGGCGAGGTTCAGGCCCGCCGCGCGGATGACCGCGAGGGTCACGCGGATCGTCTGCTCCAGGTGCGGGCGGGCGATCTGCTCCAGCTCGCTGCGGGTCAGGTGCGCCTCGACGTCGAGCAGCGGGATCGCGATGTCGGACTGCTGGTGCCGCGAGAGCCGCTCCTTGGCGCCGCGGACCTCCTCCTGGAAGTCGCGCAGGTGGCGGCGCTCCTCGACCGTCTCCGGGTGCATCAGGCGCTGCCAGCCCTCGCGGGTCCCGTACACCTTGCCGAGGTGGTCGATGAGCGCGGCGTCGATGTCGAGGCCGCCCAGGTCGCCCCGGCCGTCGAGGGCCACCGTCTCGAACCCGGACTCGGTGCGGCGCACCACGCTCGCGTCGAACGTGCCCGCGCCGAGATCGTAGACGACGATCGAGGAGCCGACGGCGGTGCGGTGCTTCAGGGCCTCCGCGTAGTACGTCGCGGCCGCCACCGGCTCGGGCACCAGCCGCACCCGGCCCAGGCCCGACCGCGCGGCGGCGTCCTCGACGACCTGGCGGCGCGCCGGGCCCCACTCCGCGGGGACGGTGAGCGTCACCTGCGCGGGCACGCCCACGACGCGGCGGCACTCGTCGGCGACCGCGCCGAGCACGGCCGCGATGAGGTCGGGGACCGGGTACTCGCGCGAACCCAGCAGCGTCGAGGGCCGGTCGATGAGGCGCTTCGGGTTGGGCTCGAAGCGCTCGGGGTGGCGGCGGCCCGCGTGCACGGCGTCGCGGCCGACCAGGAGGCCGCCCTCGGCGTCGGCGCACACCGCGGAGGGCATCAGGGGCGCGCCGTCGAACAGCAGCGGGCGGACGCCGCCGTCGGCGCGCCGGACCACCGCGATCGTGTGCGAGGTGCCGAAGTCGATGCCGAGAGACGTTCCTTGGGGGCCGGGGCTCATGACGAGCATCGTAACGAACCGAACGACCACGGGTCGGCCAGCGCGGGCGGCGTCCCGCAGGGCGCACCGGATCCCCGTCGCACCCCGGTGGCACGCTTGAACCGGGGGGCCACCCCGTGTCCGATTCGCCCCGGAACCTCCGCTCGCATTCCGCCACGACCCGGGAACCCGGTTGAATTAGTTCGGTCGCCCGTCGTAATGTCGGGGGACCAGCCACCGACCGATCGGACCCGAATGAGCGCTCCCGCCTACCTCGACCCGACCCGGCCCGTCGCCGAGCGCGTCGACGCCCTCCTCGCCCTCATGAGCGACGAGCAGAAGCTCGCATGCCTCAACGGGATCCCCGAGACCGTCCTCGCCGACGGCTTCACCCTCCCGCCGCTGACCAACGAGTTCAACGAAGTCCTCCACAGCTCCGGCAAGAAGCCCGACGCCACGTTCTTCCCCCAGGCCATCGGCCTCGGCGCGACCTGGGACACCGAGCTGATCGAGGCCGTCGGCGAGGCCGTCGCCCTCGAAGTGCGCGCCCGCGACACCGGCGTCTACGCCTCGTTCGGCCCGGTCGCCGACATCCGCTCCAACCCGCTCGCCGGCCGCTTCGAGGAGGGCTTCGGCGAGGACCCGCTCCACGTCGGCGCCATGGCCACCGCCTACGCCTGGGGCCTGCGCGGCCGCCACCCCGTCTACGTCAAGACCTTCCCGCAGATGAAGCACTTCCTCGGCTACAGCCACGAATGGCGCCGCGCGCAGGGCTCCTCCTCCATGAGCGTGCGCGCCCTCCACGAGTACCAGGCCGTGCCCTACCGGATGCCGGTCGAGGCCGGCGCGGTCATGGGCGCGATGACCGCCTACAACAACGTCAACGGCGTGCCCTCGATCGTCTCCCCGCTCATGCAGACCCTGCGCGGGGAATGGGCCGCGGACGGCGAGTTCTTCTTCCTCCCCGACGGCTGGGACGGCGTCAACCTCCACACCACCAAGGGCGAGCCGTGGGACACCTGGCAGGTCGACCCGCGCGGCGACGTGCCCTACCCGACCGCGCTCGCAGCCGAGCAGGGCCTGGCGATCGACACCGACGAGAACGGCGTCTACGCCTCCGCGCTCATGCTCCTCGCCGGCGTCAGCCACTTCCACGACGGCTCCGAACTGCCGTTCGTACCGAACGCCGGCGAGGCCGTCCGGCGCGGCGTCCTCGGCGTCGACATGTCCCATGTGGACCATGCTGCGCGCGACTGGCTCAGCTTCCTCGTCCGCACCGGCAGACTCGACGGCGACGCCTGCGAATACAACCTGATCCCCGCCGACCCCCACCCCCAGGACCGGCCCGAGCACCGCGCCCTCGCCCGCCGGGCCGCCCGCGAGCAGCTCGTCCTCCTCAAGAACGAGTCCGCCGCACTGCCGCTCCCCGAGACCGCCGCGATCGCCGTCGTCGGCCCGCTCGCCGACCTCAACCTCCGCGACTTCTACAGCCCCACCGTCCCCGCCGAGCGCCGCCCCAGCCCCCTCCAGGCCCTCCGCGAACGCTTCGGCCGCGTGACCCACCACAGCGGCAACGACACCGTCGCCTGGCAGGCCGGCGACCGGTACGTCACCGTCGCCGAAGACGGCGCCCTCACCGCCGCCGCCGAGCACCTCGGCGACACCGAGACCTTCGAGGCCTGGGACTGGGCGCACGAACAGCACATGTTCCGCCACCACGCCACCGGCAGGTTCGTCCAGGCGAACCTCCTCCAGCGCGACGACGGCCCGGCCAGCTTCGAGAACCAGGCCGGCGCATCCGGCGGCGGCGGACCGCGCCTCGAGGCCGTCACCGACGCCATGGAGGACGGCGACGCCTGGTTCACCCACCAGAACCTCCACTACCGCCGCCACGACGGCGGCGCGGTCGACCTCTTCGGCGTCAACCACGTGCCCGCCGAAGCCGACGGCCCCTACCACCCGCGCCTCGCCGAAGACGGCACACTGCCGCTCGTGAAGGGCCCGGCCGAACCGGTCCTCACGGAGACGATCGTCGAGAGCGGCCCCGCGGCCGCCGCAGCCCTCGCGGCCGAAGCGGACTGGGCGGTCGTGTTCGTCGGGAACCACCCGATGGTCAACGCCCGCGAATGCTTCGACCGCCCCGGCCTCGACCTCGCCCCGCGCCAGGCCGACCTCGCCCGCGACGTCGCCGCCGCGAAGCCCGGCCGCACCGTCGTCGTCGTGGTCTCGGCCTACCCCCTGGCGATCGGCAACATCGCCGCCGACCCGAACGTCGCCGCCATCCTCTACACCTCCCACGCCGGGCAGGACCTCGGCACCGCGCTGGCCGACGCGATCAGCGGCGACTACTCGCCGGCCGGGCGGCTCACCTCGACCTGGCTCGCCGACACGTCCTCGCTCCCGAAGGCGGGCCCGCGCGCGGAGGCGTTCCGCGTCGACGAGGTCGACATGCTCGAATACGACGTCATCAGCGCCGGCCTCACCTACCAGTACTCGAAGGCCGAACCGGTCTACGGCTTCGGGCACGGCCTGAGCTACACCCGCTTCACCTACGGCGACCTCCAGATCCCGTCCGCCACGGACGCCGCGGAGCGGTTCACCGCCGCGGTCGACGTCACCAACACGGGCGACCGGACCTCCGACGAGGTCGTGCTCCTCTTCGCGGGCATCGCCGAATCGGCGTACGGCGACCGGGTCCCCACGGCGCGGCTCGCGGGATTCACCCGCGCCCGGGACCTCGCCCCCGGCGAGACCCGGCGCGTCGAGATCGAGGTCGACCCGCAGCACCTCTTCGTCTGGGACGTGGTGAGCGGCAAGCGGATCGTGGAGACCGGCGACTACCGGTTCGCCGTCGGCGCCGACGGCGAGGGGCCCGAGGCCGCGGTCCGCATCCACGGCGAGACCATCGCGCCCCTCGACCTGTCGCAGGGCGCGAACGTGTGGGAGAAGGCCACGATCGCGCAGGGCGTCACCTACTGGGAGGTCGCCAAACTCCACACCCTCAAGCGCGAGGGCGGCTACCACTCCACCGCCTCGCGCCGCCCCGGCGACCACGTCGGCTTCACCAAGGTCGACCTGAACGGCGCCAAGCGGATCGAACTGCGCACCGCCACCACCGCCGCCGACTGGGCCGACCTCGCCGACGCCGCCTCCGAGAACCGCGCCGTCGAGGTCCGCGCGGCCGCCCCCGACGGCCCGCTCCTCGCCGAGGTCCCCGTCCCGAAGACCACCGGCCTCCAGGACTTCGCCGACACCGCCGCCGACCTCCAAGGCGCCGAGGGCATCCAGGACCTGTACCTGGTGTTCCGCGCCGGCGGCGTCTACATCGACACGATCCGCCTCACCCGCTGAACCCCCGCGACCTGCGGCGGCACGAAGTTATCCACAAGTAAGAACTTCGCATTCGACACTTGTATGCCGTACCTGTTGTAGTAGATAGCAAAAACGTCATCCGCTATCGGCGGGATGGCGGCGACACAAGGGGATTCGCGAACGTCGCCATACCGAGGCCCGAGCGCGGGAAGCCGCCCGCGCTCGGGTCCCCGCCGAACGCACCCGCTCCGCGCGGAGCACGCGGGCGGCCGGCCCAGACCAGGCCGGCCGCCCGCAACACCACCGCGAGTGGTGCTCGATTCAGTCGTGGTGCTCGGTCGCCACCAGCCGCCCGCCGGCGGTGTGGAAGATGACGAAGTCGCCCTTCTCCAAGGGCCCCACCGGCACCGGAGTGCCCAGGCGGCCGCTGGTGTAGGCGATCATCTCGTCGATGTGCTCGCCGTGCCCGCACACCACCGCGGGCGCCCCCGACTCGATGATCTCGTCGAGGCGGGCCGTCGCCTGGGCGGGCTTGGACGTGCCGAGCGTGAACTCCGGCAGGCCGGTGACGGCGACGCCCTCGGCCGCGCAGTACGGCAGGAGCGTCTCCAGGCATCGCGCGCTCGTCGAGCTGTACGCAGCCCCCGACGGGAACCCCGCGAGGAGCACCTCGAGCTGCTGGGCCCGCTCGCGGCCCCGCTGGTTCAAGGGCCGCAGCTCGTCCTGGTCGAACCAGTCGGCCTTCGAGAGGGCCACGGCGTGGCGCACGAACACGATCGGCACGGTCTCGCGGGCGACCTCGCGCGAGAAGTCCGCCAGGACCGGCTGGTCGCGCTCGTACGTGAGCCGGTCGGCGACGCGGTCGAGCGGGATCCACTCCAGGTCGTCGACCTCGCGCGGGTCCACTGCCTCGTCGACGGCCTCCGCGGCCGCCGGTGTGGCGCACCAGTAGTCGACGCGCTTGAGCTTGCCCTCCTTGTCGTAGAATGAGGGCGCGAGCGGGCGGCCGAGCACCGGGCGGATCCCGGTCTCCTCGAAGACCTCCCGCTGGGCGGCCGCGAGCAGGTGCTCGCCGCGCTTGAGCTTGCCCTTCGGGAATGTCCAGTCGCCGTACTTGGGCCGGTGGATGAGGGCCAGCTCCGGGCCGTCCTCGCCCGGGCGCCACAGGACGGCGCCGGCGGCGAGGATCTCGGGTTGCATCAACGGTGCTCCTGCATGAGTTGTTCCTGGAGGTCCGCCCCGCCGCGCTGGCGGGACCAGAGCCCGAGCGGGCCCAGCTTCCAGGTGCGCGTGCCGTCGTCCATGCCGCGGTCCAGCAGCGAGGTCAGCTGCGCGCGGTGGGCGTCGCCTTGGACCCGCACCAGGACCTCGACGCGTCGGTCGAGGTTGCGGTGCATGAGGTCCGCGCTGCCCAACCATACTTCCGGGTCGCCGCCGTTCTCGAACACGAACACCCGGGAGTGTTCGAGGAAACGGCCGAGCACGCTGCGCACGCGGATGTTCTCGGACAGACCGGGCACGCCCGGCCGCAGGACGCAGATGCCGCGCAGGAGCAGGTCGACCTTGACGCCGGCCTGGGACGCCCGGTAGAGGGCGTCCACGATGCCCTCGTCGGTGAGCGAGTTGCACTTGAAGCGGAGCCGCGCGGGCAGGCCGGCCCGGTGGTTGTCGATCTCGCGCTGGATGCGGTCGAGCAGGCCCGGGCGCAGGGAGTGCGGGGCGGCGAGGAGGCGGTGGTAGTCCTCGTCGCGGGAGTAGCCGGTGAGGTGGTTGAACACGGCGTTGACGTCCTCGCCGACCTCGGGGTCGGTGGTGAGGAGCCCGAAGTCCTCGTAGAGGCGCGCGGTGGTGGGGTGGTAGTTCCCGGTGCCGACGTGCGTGTACCGCAGGAGGGTCCCGTCGGACTCCTGCCGGACCACGAGCGAGAGCTTGCAGTGGGTCTTGAGGCCGACTATGCCGTACATGACGTGGCAGCCGGCCTGCTCCAACTTCTGCGCCCAGTCGATGTTCGCCTGCTCGTCGAAGCGGGCCTTGATCTCCACGACGACGACGACCTGCTTGCCGGCGTCGGCGGCCTTGATGAGGGCGTCGACGATGGGGGACTTGCCGGAGGTGCGGTAGAGGGTCTGCTTGATCGCGAGGACCTTCGGGTCGGCGGCGGCCTCCTCGATGAGCCGCTCGACCGAGGCGGTGAACGAGTCGTAGGGGTGGTGGACGAGGACGTCGCGGTCGCGCATGACGGCGAACAGGTCGGACTCGGGCGGGAGGACCTTCTCGGAGGGGCGGAACCGCGGGTACTTCAGGTCGGCGCGGTCGATGTTCGCGATCGCGTCGAGGCCGGCGAGGTCGAGCGGCCCGGGGAGCCGGTAGACGACCTCCTCGTCGACGCCGAGCTCGGCGGTGAGCCGGTCGAGGACGCGCGTGTCGATGCTGTCCTCGACCTCCAGGCGCACGACCGGGCCGAAGCGGCGGCGCAGCAGCTCGCGCTCCAGGGTCTGGAGGAGGTTCTCGGTGATGTCCTCGTCGATCTCCAGGTCCTGGTTGCGGGTGACGCGGAACGTGTGGTGGGCGAGGACGTCCATGCCGGGGAACAGCTGCTCGAGGTTCGCCGCGATGACGTCCTCCAGGGGCGCGAACCGGCCGGGGGCGACGGCGATGAACCGGGGGAGCAGCGGCGGGACCTTCACGCGCGCGAACCGGGTGGTGCCGTTGCGGGGGTCGCGCACCTGCACGGCGAGGTTGAGGGACTGGCCGGAGATGTACGGGAAGGGGTGCGCGGGGTCGACGACGAGCGGGGTGAGCACCGGGTAGACGCGGGTGCGGAACAGCTCCTGCATGCGGGCGCGCTCGACGTCCTCGAGGTCGGCCCAGCGGACGATCGCGATGTCCTCCTTCGCGAGGAGCGGGGCGATCTCGTCGCGGAAGTACTCGGCGTGCTCGATGCTCAGCTGGTGCGCGAGCCCGGCGATCCGGTTGAGGAGCGCGTGCGGGGAGCGGCCCGAGGAGGTGCGCACCGGCAGGCCCGTGGCGAGGCGGCGCATGAGGCCGGCGACGCGGACCATGAAGAACTCGTCGAGGTTGTTCGAGAAGATCGAGAGGAAACGGACCCGTTCGAGCAGGGGCAGCTCAGGGGACTGCGCCAGGCGCAGGACGCGCCCGTTGAACCGCAGCCAGCTCTCCTCGCGGTCGAGGAACCGGTCGGGTGGCAAACCGGCGTCAACGAGCGGAACAGGGTCGCTAATCGTCATACATCACAAGGTTAACGAAGAAAATGAACTCGCGGTGAACGCGCTTTGAAATCCGCTCATGATCGTGAGGTCACCGACCGTGACCACAGAGGAGGCCCCCAGGTGGGCGGCCCGCCGCCGTCTCGCGCGAACCCGTGCGCGGGAGCCCGACTCGGGGAACACTGGGCGCGAGAGCGAAGGAGGCGCCATGTCCGACGGCAACGATCCCTACGGGTACATCGACGACGGCGAGGAGGAGGACGAGGAGGTCGAAGCGGACATCCTCGACGCCCGCGACTACAGCGAGGCCGACCGGTGGGGCATGACCGCCGAGGAGGAGCGCCGCGGCGCCCCGCTCGCCGAGGAGCTGGCCGCCGAGGAGCCCGACGTCGGCGCCGGCGACGACCGCCCCGGACCCGGCGACCCGATCCCGGACGACCCGCCGTCCTGGTGACGCCCGGTCCCGCAGGCGCCGAGGAGGCGGATCGGGAACTGCGGACCGGGGGCAGCGAGCCGGGGACGACGAAAAAGGCCCGCCGACGAATCGGCGGGCCTTTCCTTCACTGCGGTCCCGACGGGATTTGAACCCGCGACCTCCACCTTGACAGGGTGGCGAGCACTCCTAGCTGCTCTACGGGACCTTGGTCGAACCCGTTCGGGCTCTGCAAGGTCGCAAGACCTCTTCATTTATACCATCCGCGTCCGTGTGACCGGGACCGCGTCTGGGTCGTACCCCCAACGGGATTCGAACCCGTGTTACCGCCTTGAAAGGGCGGCGTCCTAGGCCACTAGACGATGGGGGCGCACGGTGATCCTGGCACGCGACAACGAATGTCGCACTCCGTTTTCTCCGGCTCACCACCGCGGAATTCCGCTTGGGCTCGACAAGCATACGTGACCCCGGCAGGGCCCCGGAGGGAGGGTGGCCGTTGAGACCGCGGTCTCAACAGGGCCCGCCGCAGCGCCCCGGACGTGCTGCTCGCGGCCGCGCGGCGGCCCTCCTTGCTAGCGTTGGACCATGGAGTTCGCCTATCTGGGACCGCGCGGGACCTTCACCGAGGCCGCGCTCCGCCGGCTGCCCGCCGCCAAGGGCGCCGCCACCGTGCCCACCGCCTCGATCCCCGAGATCCTCGACGCCGTCCGCCGCGGCGAGGTCGACGCCGGCTTCGTGCCCATCGAGAACTCCCAGGAGGGCACCGTCACCCTCACCGTCGACGAACTCGTCGGCGGCGACCCCCTCGTCATCGCCGGCGAGGTCGTCCTCCCGGTCACCTTCGTGCTCGCCTCCGCCAAGGCCCCCGCCGCGATCGCCACTGTCGCCTCCCACCCCCACGCGATCGCCCAGACCCGCGGCTTCCTCCGCCGCGAACTCCCGCACGCCGTCGTCCACCAGGCCCTCTCCACCGCCCAGGCCGCCCAGCGCGTCGCCGACGGCGAGTTCGACGCCTGCGTGTGCGCCCCCTTCACCGCCGAGGCCGCCGGACTCCCCGTGCAGGCCTTCGACATCGGCGACAACTCCGGGGCCGAGACCCGCTTCGTCCACGTCGTGCGCCCCACCGCGCCCCCCGAGCCCACCGGCAACGACATCACCTCCCTCGTCGTCTACATCGACCACGACCGGGTCGGCGCGCTCCTCGCCGTCCTCACCGAGCTGGCGAGCCGCGGCATCAACCTCACCCGCATCGAGTCCCGCCCCACCGGCGAGGGCCTGGGACGCTACGCGTTCTTCCTCGACTGCACCGGCCACCTCGCCGAGGCCCGCATGGGCGAGGCCCTCACCGGCCTGCGCCGCGTCTGCGCCGACGTCCGCTACCTCGGCTCCTACCCCCGCGACCACTCCGACCGGCCCGTCCCGCCCCCCGCCGGGCTGAGCGACGCCGACTTCGCCGACGCCGCCGCCTGGCTCGACCGGCTCCGCTCCGGCGGCACCGCCTGAGACCCGCGCCGGGCCGGCCGCGCCTACGCTGAGGGCATGCCCGGACTCCCCGCCGCCCTCGCCCTCCTCGCGCACGACCCGGCCACCGGCCGCGACCGCAGCGGCGGCTACCTCGACCTCGGCCTCTCCGGTGCCGTCCTGTTCGAACTCGCGCTCGCCGGCCGGATCGACCTCGACGCCAAGAAGGTCCGCGTCCTCGACCCGGCCCCCACCGGGGACCCGCTCCTCGACGCCCGCCTCGCCGCCCTCGCCGCCGACCGGCCGCGCGCCCCGCACGCCGCCGTCGACCGCGGCGCGAAAGGCCTCACCAGGACCGTCCGGGACCTCCTCGTCGAAACCGGGGACCTCCGCCGCGAGCGCGGCAGGGCCCTCGGGATCTTCCCCGTCGACCGGTACCTGCCCCGCCGCGGCGCCGCCGACGACGCCCGCACCCGCCTCGCCTCCGCGTACCGGACCGGCCGCTCCCACGACGAGCGCACCGACGCCCTCCTTACCCTCGTCGCGGCCGTCCGCCTCGAGAAGGCCGTGTTCCCCGACCGGGACGCCCGACCGGACCGCAAGCGGCTCAAGGCGCTCGCCGAGGCCCACTGGGTCGGCGCCGCCGTCCGGAAGGCGATCGCGAACCGCCAGGGCGCTACCGCCGCCGCGGCCTCCGGCGGCGGCGGGGGCTGACCTCCTTCGCGCGGTCCTGGATGCGGCCGCCGCCGCGGCGTGGTTAGCTTGGGGCATGTCTGAAACATCTGCTTCGCATCCGGACGAGGAGCCTCCGCCGATCCCGCTCGTCCCGGGCCTCCCGCAGCCGCCCGTCCCGCCCGTGCCCGGCGCACCGGGCGTCCCCGCCATCCCGGTCCCGCCCGGCGTCGAGCTCCCGGACCTGCCGGTCCCGCCCGTGCCGCCGGAGCCGCCGCGGAAGCTCGACATGGACCACGTCAAGATCACCGACCCCGAGCGGATGAAGGCGCTGGCGCACCCGGCCCGCATGGCCGTGTTCGACTACCTGGCCAAGCGCCGGGCCGCGGGCTTCGACGGCGCGACGGCCACGGAGATCGCCGAGGTCGCGGGGATGACGCCGAGCGCGATGAGCTACCACCTGCGGACGCTTGCGAAGGCCGGGTTCATCGAGGAGGCCCCGAACCGCGGCGACGCCCGCGAGCGGGTGTGGCGGATGCTGCTGCACAGCTTCTCGATCTCGGCCGAGGAGGGCGCTCCGGAGAGCCACAAGGTGATCGAGCGGACCATGGGCGAGGCGTTCCGGGCGCAGCAGGAGCAGAACTACATGCGCTGGGTCGAGCAGGCGCCGACCGTCGAGCCGGCGCTGCGGCGAACGGCCATGACCCAGCAGGGCCACATGCGGCTGACGCCGGAGGAGGCCGCGGAGTTCACGCGCCGGTTCATGGAACTGGAGCAGGAGTACGTGGACCTGGGGGTGAAGCGGTCCGAGGAGGGCGCGGACCCCGAGGACGGGACGCACGTGTTCAGCGTGCTGTTCCGGTTCTTCCCCCGGATCTGACCTGCGGCGGGGCGGGCCCGGGAGGCGGGCCCGCCGGAAGCGTGAAAGAAGAACTTCAAAAAATCTGAAAAACCTCTTTCGCATCGAGGTGTGAAAGTGTATCTTCGAAATATGTCTTTCACATCCTTCGCCGACGGGACCCGCTGGTCCGACGTCTACACCTCCGCCGCCTGCGCCTTCCTCGCCGGCACGGCCATGTTCACGGCCGACTTCGCCCTCACCCTCCGCCTCCAGACCGACGGCTACGGCGCCTTCGCCATCGCCGCGCTCATCATCTGCGCCACCCTCCCGCTCGTCCTCCTCTCCCCGGTCACCGGCCGCATGGCCGACCGCTTCGACAGCCGCGCGCTCATGGCGACCTCCGGGCTCCTGCAGGCGGCCTCGATCGTCGCGATGGCGTTCACCGACGACCTCCTGGCGCTCTACGGCCTGGTGATCCTGAACGCCTGCGGCACCGCGATCAACCAGCCGGTCGTCAGCGCGCTGGTCCCGCTCATGTCCCGCCGCGAGGACCTCCCGCACGCGGTGGCGATGGTCCAGACCGGCACCCTCGTCGGCCTCGCCGCCGGCCCCGCGATCGCCGGGTTCGTCATCGGCGCCCACTCCGCCGGCGCGGCCCTCATGCTCGCCGCCGGCTGCGCGCTCCTGCGGGTCCTGTGCTGCCTCGACATCCGCACCCGCCGCGGCGGCATCCGCCGCGACCTCACCGCGGCGGCCGCGACCGCCAAGGCCGCGTGGAGCCTGCGCGGGGACCGCCTGCTCACCGCCATGGTCTTCGGCCTCGGCGCCGTCATCGCCGCGATGTGCGCCGTGAACGTCCTCAGCGTCTTCCTCGTCCGCGAGGTCTACGACGCCACCGAGAGCATGTACGGCCTCATCAAGGCCTGCTGGACCCTCGGCATGGTCGGCGGCGCCTGGATCGCGGCCGCCGTCATCCGCCGCCTCGACCGCGACGTGCAGCTCGCCTGGATGCTCATGGCGTGCCTCGCCGGCGTCGGCCTCATGTGCTTCGGGCAGGGCCTGCCGCTCTTCTCGGTCCTGCTCATGGTGCCGCTCAACCTCATCGGCGGCATCTTCAACGCCGGCGAGAACTCCGCGCTCGGCATCGCCCTGGCCCGCCGGGTCCCCGAGGCCTTCCGGGGCCGCGCCAACGCCGCGGTCAACGGCCGGGTCAACGCGGCCCAGCTCATCGGGTTCCTGCTCGGCGGCGCGATCTCCACGGTCATGGACGTCCAGACCGCGTTCCTCGCGGTCGGGGTCGTCTCGATCGCGATCGTCCTGGCCTGCCTCCC
This sequence comes from Glycomyces endophyticus, assembly GCF_039531525.1. NCBI lineage: Bacteria > Bacillati > Actinomycetota > Actinomycetes > Glycomycetales > Glycomycetaceae > Glycomyces > Glycomyces endophyticus. The sequence continues at coordinate 217,209 of NZ_BAAAQF010000002.1, read as the reverse complement.
GGTCATCCGCCGGGCGGCCCGCGCCGACGAGACCGACGCGGCCGCGAAGGCCGACCTGGCCGCCGCCGAGGCCGCCCCCGCCGCGAAGCGCGAACTCGCGGGCGCGGCCGCGTTACACAGGATCCCTCCCCGCGGATGGTGAACCCGCGAACGGGAGGCGAAGCCCGCGACCGGGAAACCGAGGCCGGAGGCGCTGTGCGCCTCCGGCCTTCGCCGTCGCGCGCGCAGTACAGGGTCACGCCGGGTAGGCGCGGATCTCCGCGGCCTTCACCGCGGCCCAGACCTCCTGGCCCGGTTCGAGTCCGAGCTGGGCCGCGGCCGCGGGGGTGACGTCGGCGGCCGCGCGGAGCGGGCCGTCGAGCTGGACCCGCAGGTGGTCGCCGTGCCGGTGGACCCCGGCGACGACCGCCCGCCACGTGTTCCGCGGGCTGCCGTCCGGTTCGGTCCGGAACAGCGCCACCGCACTCGGCGCGAACGCCGCGAACGAGTCCCCCTCGAGCGCCTCCGCGGTCGCGAGCACCTCGCCCGAGGCGAGCCGGACCGTGCGGCCCGACGCCGAGCCCCGGTACAGGTTCAGGCCCACCAGGCGCGCGATGTAGTCGGTGCGCGGCCGGGCCGTGACGGACTCGCCGTCGCCCTCCTGCACCGCGCGGCCGTCCTCGACGACGACGAGGCGGTCGGCGAGCATGAGCGCGTCCACCGGGTCGTGCGTCACCAGCACCGCCGGGCCCGCGAGCCCCGCGAGGTGCCGGTGGAGCTCCACGCGCGTATCGAGCCGGGTGCGGGCGTCGAGGGCCGCGAGCGGCTCGTCGAGGAGCAGCAGCGCCGGATCGGTGGCGAGCGCCCGCGCCAGGGCGACGCGCTGCGCCTGCCCGCCCGAGAGCTGCCCGGGGCGGCGCTTCGCGAACTCGCCCAGGCCGACCCGGTCGAGCCAGTCCGCCGCGAGCGCCCGCGCCTCGGCCCGGCCGAGTCCGCGTCGGCGCGGACCGAACGCGATGTTGTCGGCCGCGTTCAGATGCGGGAACAGCAGGTAGTCCTGGAAGACGACGCCGATGCGCCGGTGCTCGGGCGGCGTCCACCTCCCGCCGGTGCCCGGCCGGTCGAGGAGGACGCCGTCGAGCGCGATGTGCCCTTCGGTGAGGGCCTCCAGGCCCGCGAGGGCCCGCAGGGCGGTGGTCTTCCCGGCGCCGTTGGGGCCCAGGAGCGCCACGGTCTCGCCGGGGGCCGCCCGGAGGCGCAGGTCGAGGCGGAACCCGCCGCGGTCGACCACGAGGTGCGCGTCGAGTCCGTGCGCCGCTGCGGTGCTCATGCGACCGCCGTCCAGCGCTCGCGCAGCGACGCGAGCACGACCACGGACACCGCGAGCAGGATCAGGCTGAGCACGATCGCGGCCTCCAGGTCGGACTGCAGGGCGAGGTAGACCGCGAGCGGCATGGTCTGGGTGCGGCCGGGGAAGTTGCCCGCGAACGTGATCGTGGCGCCGAACTCGCCGAGGGCGCGCGCCCAGCAGAGCACCGCGCCGGCGAGGACGCCGGGGGCGATCATGGGCAGCGTCACGCGCGTGAACACGGTCCAGCGGCCCGCGCCGAGGGTCGCGGCGGCCTCTTCGAACCGCACGTCGGCGCCGCGGAGCGCGCCTTCGACGGCGACGACGAGGAACGGCATCGACACGAAGGTCATGGCGAGGACGACCGCGGTGGTGGTGAACGGGATGGTGACGTCGAACCGCTCGTGGAGCCAGGAGCCGATGATCCCGCTGCGCCCGAACACGAGCAGGAGCGCGACGCCGCCGACGACCGGGGGGAGCACGAGCGGCACCGTGACGAGCGCGCGCAGGACGCTGCGCCCGGGGAAGTCGCCGCGGGCGAGCAGCCACGCGATCGGCACGCCGAAGAGCAGCGACAGGGCCGTCGCGAGGGTCGCGGTGAGGAGGGAGAGGCGGAGGGCGTCGAGCATGGCCGGCTCGGCGAGGCGGGCGGGCAGCTCGGTCCACGGGGCGCGGGCGAGGAGGCCCGCGAGGGGGAGGATGAGGAACGCGAGCCCGATGACCGCGGGCGCCAGGAGCGCGGCCGGGACGCGGCGGCGGCGGTTTCGGTTGGCGGGCATGGCGTTCCTCATCCTAGGCGTTCGGGTCCGTCAGGGGCGCTGGAATCCGGCGGCTTCGAGGACGGTCCAGGCGTCGTCGCCGAGGACGTACGCGGTGAACTCGGCGGCGAGGTCGGGTGCGGCGGCGTCGGCGAGGGCGGTGACCGGGTAGGTGTTCACCGCTTCGGCGGACTCGGGGAACTCGACGGCGTCGACCTCGTCCTGGGCGGCGATGGCGTCGGTGCGGTAGACGAGGGCGGCGTCGACTTCGCCGAGGGTGAGCTTCTGGAGGGTGGACTTGACGTCGGCCTCGTACGTGACGGGGGTGACCGCGGTGCCGGAGGCGTCGATCGCGGTCTGGGCGGCGGCGCCGCAGGGGACCTCGGCGGCGCAGGCGGCGAAGTCGAGGCCTGCGAGGTCGGCGAGGCCGGTGACGCCGTCGGGGTTGCCGGCGGGGACGGCGATGACGAGCTGGTTGAGCGCGAACGGCTGCGGGTCGACGGCGGCGCCGGCGTCGACGACCTTGTCCATGTTCTTCTGGTCGGCGGAGGCGAAGACGTCGGCGGGGGCGCCTTCGGTGATCTGCGCGGCGAGGTCGGAGGAGGCGGCGAAGCTCAGCTCGACGTCGACGCCGTCGTGCTCGGCCTCGAACCGCTCGCCGATCTCGGTGAACGCCTCGGTGAGGGAGGCGGCGGCGAGCACGGTGAGCGTGGTCGGCTCGGTCTCGGCGCCGGTGTCGTCGCCGCTGCCGCAGGCGGTGAGCGCGGCGAGCGCGAGGGCGGCGGTGAGGGCGAGGGCGGGTCTGGTGCGCATGTGGTGCTCCCGGAGTTCGGTCCGGCGCCATCGCGTCGCGATGCCGTCCGGTGGCGGCGGCGGTGTCGTGGCCCGGCGGCGCTACCGCTCGGCGGTGCTACTGCCCGGCGGTGCTACTGCCCGGCCGTGCTGCTGCTCGGCGGTGCTGCTGCTCGGCGGTGCTACTGCTCAACCACGACGTTGGTGGACTTGACGACCGCGGTCGCGAGGGAGCCGACTTCGAGGCCGAGTTCGTCGACGGCTTCGCGGCTCATGAGGGAGACGACCCGGAACGGGCCGACCTGGAGGTCGACCTGGGCCATGACCTGGTCCTTGACGATCGCGGTGACGATGCCCCGCAACCGGTTCCGCGCCGAGGAGTTCCCGGTGCCGTCCGGCGCGGCGGCCCGGTCGCGCGCGAACGCGGCAAGGTCGGCGCCGGTGATCGCCCGGTGCCCGTGCTCGTCGCGGTCGGCGGCGAGCCTGCCGGCGTCGATCCAGCGGCGGAGGGTGTCTGAGGAGACCCCGAGGAGCTCGGCGGCCTCGCCGATGCGAAACGTCGTCACCTGTCGAGCATAACCTTGCGAATGCGATGACAGTGTTGATGAACGCTTGCATTTGCGAACCCGATTCCGTGAATTCCTCGCGAATGCCGATCCGGGAACTGTCGGACCCGTATGGCACGGTTCTTGAACCGGGGGCCCGCGGATTGGGCGGTGCGCCCGGCGAAACAGCGGCTTGGCGTGCCCGCGAAACGCCCGCCCGGGCAGCGCGAGCAGCCCTCGCTTCCAGCGGAAACGTCGGACCCGTGTGGCATGGTTCTTGAACCGGGGGCCCGTGGATTGGGCGGTGCGCCCGGCGAAAAAGCGGTTTGGTGCGCCCTCCGGGCGGCTCAGCCCCAGCCGAGTTCGTGGAGGCGCTCCTCCTCGATGCCGAAGTGGTGGGCGATCTCGTGGACCACGGTCACGGCGACCTCCTCGACGACCTCCTCGGGGGTCGAGCACATGCGCAGGGTCGGGCCCCGGTAGATCGTGATCGTGTCGGGGAGGACCCCGCCGTACTCCCAGCCCCGGTCGGTCAGGGCCGTGCCCTGGTACAGGCCGAGGAGCTCCTTGTCGGGGCCCTCGGGCTCGTCGTCGACCAGGATCACCACGTTGTCGAGCATCGCCATCAGCTCGGCCGGCACCGAGTCGAGCGCGTCGGCGACCGCCGCCTCGAAGTCCGCCTCGTCCATATCCACCACCACACGCCCACAATATGCGCTGGGGAGCCCGCGGGCCCGGCCGGTAATCTGTGGACGTGATTGATCTGCGAGCACTGCGAGAGCACCCTGACGCCTACCGCGACAGCCAGCGCAAGAGGGGCGCGTCTCCGGACGCCGTCGACGCCCTCCTCTCCGCCGACGCCGACCACCGCAGTGCCCTCCAGTCCTTCGAGTCCCTCCGCGCGGAGCAGAAGGGCCTGGGGAAGAAGATCGCCGGCGCCGCCGCCGACGAGAAGCAGGAGCTGCTCGAGCGCACCAAGTCGCTCGCGGCCGAGGTCAAGGAGGCCGAGTCGCGGGTGACCGCGACGGCCGCGGCGTTCGACGCGGCCGGGAAGGCCATCCCGAACCTGGTCGCCGACGGCGCCCCGGCGGGCGGCGAGGACGACTACGTCGTGCTGCGCGAGGTCGGCGAGCGCACCGAGATCGAGGACCCGAAGGACCACCTGGAGCTCGGCACCGCGCTGGGTCTGCTCGACACCGAGCGGGGGGCGAAGGTCTCGGGCTCGCGGTTCTACTACCTGACCGGCGACGGCGCGCTGCTCCAGCTGGCGATGCTGAACCTGGCGATGCAGCAGGCGGTGGAGACGGGCTTCATGCCGATGATCCCGCCGGTGCTGGTGCGCCCCGACGCCATGGAGGGCACGGGGTTCCTCGGCGAGCACGCCGACGAGATCTACTACCTGGAGCGTGACGAGCAGTACCTGGTCGGGACCTCCGAGGTGCCCCTCGCCGCGTACCACTCGGGCGAGAACCTGGGCGAGCTGACGCGGCCGCGCCGGTACGCCGGCTGGTCGTCGTGCTTCCGCCGCGAGGCGGGCTCGTACGGGAAGGACACCCGGGGGATCATCCGGGTGCACCAGTTCGACAAGGTCGAGATGTTCTCCTACTGCCGGCCGGAGGACGCGGCCGCCGAGCACGAGAAGCTCCTGTCCTATGAGGAGCAGATGCTGCAGAAGATGGAGCTGCCGTACCGGGTCATCGACGTCGCCGCGGGCGACCTCGGGACCTCGGCGTCGCGGAAGTTCGACTGCGAGGCGTGGGTGCCCACGCAGGGCCGGTACCGGGAGCTGACCTCGACCTCGAACTGCACGACGTTCCAGGCCCGCCGCCTGAACGTGAAGTACCGGGACGAGCAGGGCCGCAACGCGGTCGCCGCGACCCTGAACGGGACGCTCGCGACGACCCGCTGGATCGTGGCGATCCTGGAGAACCACCAGCTCCCCGACGGGACGGTGCGGGTGCCGAAGGCGCTGCAGCCGTATCTCGGCAAGGAGCTCCTGGAGCCCCGGAAGTAGCGAGTGTNCGCCGACTCGTGGTCGGCGGCCCGCTTGCGGTTCGAAGGCAGGAGTCGAGCCGCCGGAGGCCGGGTTCCGGGCCTCCGGTGCACCACCCTGGCACGGGGGTCCGACACTCCCGGCCGGGGTTACGTCTCGAGCTGTGCTTCCAGCCAGGCCTTGAGGACGAGGGCGTGGTTGACCTCGGTGTCCTTGGCGGCGTAGAGGAGCGTGACCGGTCCGCGGCGGGCGGCGGCGAGGAGGGGTTCGGCGCGCTCGGGGTGGCCGTCGAGTTCGCCGCGGTAGCGGCTGGTGAACTCGTCGAAGCGGTCGGCGGTGTGGCCGAACCAGATGCGCAGGTTCGGCGAGGGCGCCGCGTCCTGGGCCCACTCGACGCCGTCGAGGTCCTCCTTGGCGACGCCGCGCGGCCACAGCCGGTCGACCAGGAACACCGCGCCTTCGCGGTGCGGGTCCTGGCGGTAGTCGTAGACGCGTTCGATCGTGATGTCGGACATGTACGCACGGTATGCCCCCGCGCCCCGCGATGGGTGGGTTTGGTGCGATTGCAGCTTTCATGAGGCCGGCCACGTGAGTTCAGCCGCTCGACACCCCGCCGTTCACCCCGGTGGGGCTACCGTTGAAGGCGTGTCAGACATCGCCCCGCCCCGATTGAGAGAGCAGCCTCCGAAGCTCGTCGCCGTCGACCTGGACGGCACCGTCGTCGACTACCACGACGAGCAGCTCACCACGCCTTCCAAGGCCGTGATCGAGGCGGTCGCGCGGGTCCGCGCGGCGGGCGTGCCCGTCGCCGTCGTCACCGGCCGGGCCCTGTGGGGCACCGTCCGCACGGCCGCCGACCTCGGCCTGGACGAGGGGTTCGCGTCCGCGAACCACGGCGCGGCCGAGTACGACCTGGGGCTCGGCGAGGTCTCGCACGAGGCGGTCGTCGACGTGAAGGCGGCGGTCGAGGCGTTCCTCGCCTCCGACCCGGCGGTCGAGTTCGCCGTCGCGCACGGCCTCGACGGCTGGTGGCACACCAAGGGCTTCAAGCGCGACTTCCACGCGAAGTGGGCCGGGGTCATCGACCTCGACGACATCCTGGACCGCCCCGCGGCCCGGATCGTCGCCCGCGTCGCCTCCGACAACAGGTACGGCGGCGCCTCGCGCTGCCCGCACGCGATGCGGCTCGCGCAGGGCGCCGGGCTCGACCCGCTCTCGTACCACGTCGAAGTCGGCTACAACGGCTGGGTCGACATCGGACCGCCCGGGGTCAGCAAGGCCACCGGCATCGCCCGCATCGCCGAGCGCTACGGCGTATCATCGGCCGACACCGTGGTCTTCGGCGACGCCCACAACGACCTGACCATGTTCGCGTGGGCCGGTCACGCCGTCGCCATGGGGCAGGCCGACCCGGACGTGCGCGCGGCCGCCGACGAGGTCGCGCCGTCGGTCTGGGAGGACGGCGTCGCGAAGGTGCTGTCCCGCTGGTTCCCCTGAGCCCGGCGGGAGTTCGACGAACGAGATGCGCGGCGGCGGTCGCGGTTACCGAGGAGGACGCATGATCCAACTGGCCCGGCTCCCGAGACTCGTCGCCACCGACCTCGACGGGACCGTCGTCCGCTCGGACGAGTCCGTCTCCCCCCGGACCATGGCCGCGCTCAAGCGCCTGGCCGCCTCCGGGGTCATCCTCGTCGGCGCCACCGGCCGCGGGCCGCGCCTGCTGGACCTGTGCCGCAACGACGTGCCCTCCGCGGACTTCCTCGTCATGGCGCAGGGCGCGTTCGTGTACGAGTGCCGCTACGACGACACCGTCGTCGAGCTCGCCGACCGGTCCGTGGACGGCTCGATCCTCCACGAGGCCCTGCGGCTCATCGAGGCCGAGGTGGGGCCGCTGCGCGCGATCGCCGAGCCCGCCGACCCCGACCGGGCCCTCACCGGCGACGCGATGCCCGACTGGCCGTGGACCGCGGTCCGCCTGGAGACCGCGCCGCGGGACGTGGCGTTCACCGGCCCGATGGTCAAGGGCTACTTCGTGTCCGACAGCTTCACCGGCCCGGAGCTGCTGGTGGCCGCGCAGGACGTGGTCGACCCCGGCCTGGTCACCGTCACCGAGTCCGGCGTGGGGATGCTCGAGGTGTGCCCGGTCGGCGTCACCAAGGCCGCCGGGATCCAGGTCGTCCTCGACAAGTTCGGTATCGACTGGTCCGACGTGCTCGTCTTCGGCGACGCCACCAACGACCTCTCCATGATCAAGGCCGCCGGGCACTCCGTGGCGATGCCCAACGGCCACCCGTGGGTCCAGGCCGCGGCCAGCGAGATCGCGCCCGCGGGCAACAACGACGACGGCGTCGCGCAGTACGTGGAGGAGCTCCTCGAACTGCTCTAGCGCCCGTGTCGGATCTAGGACACCGCGACTACTGAGCGTTGCGCCTGGTCGGGATCGGACCTAGGCTCCCTTGTGGTGGGGACCGAACTGGCCGAATCACGTTCGCGCACAGGAGCCGCCGCATGTCCCGATCCGAAGAACCGCCCTATGGCATGCCCTACGACAGAGAGACCCGGTACGACCCGCCCTCGGCGCTCCTGGAGCTCCAGGACCAGCCGGTGCGGCGCATCAGGTACTACCCCGACGGTGTCGAGGGGTGGCTCGTCACCGGCCACGCCGAGGGGCGAAGGGTCCTCGCCGACCCGCGCTTCGTGACCGGCGAGCGGTTCGTCCACTCGCCCACCGAGCTCCCGCACGTCTTCGTGTCCATCTCGGAGCAGGTGCCGCCCGGGTTCTTCCTGTTCTACGACCCGCCCGAGCACACCCGGCTGCGCCGCAAGGTCACCGGCGTGTTCACCGTCAAGCGGATGCGGGAGCTGGAGCCGCGCATCGCCGACATCGTCGACGCCCGCGTCGAGGCCCTGCGCGAGGCCGGGCCCGGCGCGGACCTGGTGCGCGAGTTCGCGCTCCCCGTGCCCGCGCTCGTCATCTGCGAGATGCTCGGCGTCCCGTACGAGGACCGCGACGCGTTCCAGCGCAACTCCGCCGACATGCTCGACCTGGCCCGCTCCGTCGAGGACCGCAACAAGTCCATGGCCGAGCTGTTCGGGTACCTCATGCAGCTCGTCCCCGCCAAGCGCGCCGAACCCGGCGAGGACATGCTCAGCGCCCTCGCCGCCGACGACGAGGTCCACGACGTCGAGGCCGCCGGCATGGGGCTCATCCTCCTCGTCGCCGGCCACGAGACCACCGCGAACATGCTCGCGCTCGGCACGATGGCGCTCCTCGAGCACCCCGACCAGCTCGCCCGGCTCACCGGCGCGCCCGTCCTGTGGCCCGCCGCGGTCGAGGAGCTCCTGCGGTACCTCACCGTCGCCCACAACGGCGTCATGCGGATCGTCAAGGAGGACGCCGAGATCGACGGCCGCCGGTTCCGCGCCGGCGAGCACGTCACCGTCGCCCTCCAGGCCGCCAACCGCGACCCCGGCAAGTACGAGCGGCCCGGCGACCTCGACGTCGAACGCGACGCCCAGGGCCACATGGCGTTCGGACACGGCCTGCACCAGTGCGTGGGCCAGCAGCTCGCACGCGTGGAGATGCGCATCGGCTTCGCGAAGCTGTTCGCGGCCTTCCCCGGCCTGCGCCTCGCCGTCCCCTCCGAACAGATCCCCATGCGCAGCGACATGGCCGTGTACGGGGTCCACACCCTGCCCGTCGAGTGGTAAGGCGCCCATGAGGATCGCGGCCGACCGGGAGGTCTGCACGAGCGCCGGCATGTGCGCGCTCACCGCGCCCGGCCGGTTCGACCAGGACGAGGCCGACGGCCGCGTCGTGCTCCTCGACGCCGACGCGCCCGACGGCGACCCGGAGGCCCTGGCGGCCGCCGAGCTGTGCCCCTCCGGCGCCATCACCCTGACCGACCTCTAAGGACGGTCTCCGAGACGCGCGGCCGGGACCGCCCGCCACCAGTGCGGTCCCGGCCGCGCCCGTTTCAGCGCACGTCCCAGACGGGCACGTCCGACTCGACGACCTCGCCGTCGTTCTGGAACACCACGAACCGGTCGAAGCCGCGCGTGAACCAGCGGTCGTGCGTCACGGCGATCACGGTGCCATCGAACGACTTCAGGCCCTCTTCGAGGGCCTCGGCGCTGGCGAGGTCGAGGTTGTCCGTCGGCTCGTCCAGCAGCAGGCACGTCGCGCCCGACAGCTCCAGCAGCAGCACCATGAACCGCGCCTGCTGCCCGCCCGAGAGCGTCCCGAAGTCCTGTTCGGACTGGTGGTTCAGCTCGTAGCGCGACAGGGCGCTCATCGCCTTCGACCGCTCCAGCGAGGGCCGGTCCCGGTCGCCCTCCCAGAGGATCTCGCGGAGCGTGCGCCCGGCGAACTCCGGGTGCTCGTGCGTCTGCGAGAAGTGCCCGGGGTGGACGCGGGCGCCGAGTCGCGCCGTTCCGCTGTGCCGCACCGGGTCCAGCGCCACGACCACGCCCGGCCGCACCCCCGGATCCGGGTCGGTGCCGCCTCGGGCGAGCAGGCGCAGGAAGTGCGACTTGCCGGTGCCGTTGGCGCCCAGCACCGCGACCCGGTCGCCGTACCAGACCTCCAGGTCGAACGGGAACGTCAGGTCCTCCAGCTCCAGCTGCTCGCACACGACCGCGCGCTTCCCGGTGCGCCCGCCCGCGAGCTGCACCCGGATGTCCTGGTCGCGCGGCGGCTCGGGCGGCGGCCCGGCCTCCTCGAACTTCCGCAGCCGCGTCTGCGCGGCCCGGTACCGGGAGGCCATGTCGGAGTTGAAGGCCGCCTTGTTCTTGTACATGAGCATGAGCTCGCGCAGCTTGTGGTGCTCCTCGTCCCAGCGGCGCCGCAGCTCCTCGAACCGCTCGTGCCGGGCCGCCCGCGCCTCGTGCCAGGTCCCGAACCCGCCCCCGTGCGTCCAGGCCGTGCCCGCCTCGAGCGTGACGATCCGGTCGGCCGCGTTCGCGAGGACCTCCCGGTCGTGCGAGACGAACAGGATCGACTTCTCCGACTCGCGGATCGCCTGCTCCAGTTCGCGTTTCGCGGGGACGTCGAGGAAGTTGTCCGGTTCGTCGAGCACCAGCACCTCGTCGCGGCCCCGCAGCAGCAGGTGCAGCGCGAACCGCTTCTGCTCCCCGCCCGAGAGGGTGCGCAGCGGCCGCTGCTCGACCGCCGTCCACGGCAGGCCGAGGACCGCGACCGCGACGGTGTCGCACACGACCTCGAACTCGTACCCGCCGGCCTCGCCCCAGTCGGCGAGCGCCTGCGCGTACGCGAGCTGGTCGCGCTCGGTGCCGCCGTCGCCCGCCGCCATGCGCTGCTCGGCCCTGCGCCGCCGCTCCCAGACCGCGTGCAGGCGCGGCGGCCCGAGCTCGACCGCGAGGTCGCGCAGGGGCCGCTCGCCTTCGCGCATGCCCACGAGCTGGCGCATGACGCCGAGCCCGCCGGCGTGCGACACGGTGCCGCCCTCCGGCTTCAGGTCCCCGGTGACGATCCGCAGCAGCGTCGTCTTCCCCGTCCCGTTCGCGCCGATGAGGGCGACCTTCGCGCCCTCGCCGACGCGGAACGACACGTCCGAGAACAGGGTCCTCCCGTCCCCGAGCACGTACCCCACGCCTGACAGGTCCACGAATCCCATCCCGCGATTGTGGTCGGCCGGGCGGCCCCGCGTCAAAGCGTTTGCGCCGGTCCCAGGCCGAGGAACGCCTCCAGGCGGGTCTCGGCGCGGCGGTCGAGGGCCTCGTAGTGGGCGGTGCGGGCGGCGCCGAGGAGGGGCGCGCCCTGGTCGAAGTTCCCCGCGGCGTCGACGGTCTGGGACTCGCCCTCGGCGTCGTGGAGGACCGCGACGGCGGCGTCGGTGATCCCGCAGTAGAACGAGACGCCCTCGCGCAGCACCCGGTCGAGGGTCTCGTGCATCCACGCCGCGAACTCGTCGCCGTCGCCCGCGCCGGCCAGGCCGAGCCACAGCATCCGCTTCCCGGCGAGGCGGGGCCTGCTGCGGCCGTAGGCGGTGCCGTAGTTCCACACCCGGTCGATCCAGCCCTTGAGCAGGGCCGGGACGCCGTTCCAGTAGACGGGGAAGACCGGCACGATCACGTCGGCGGCGAGGAGGCGCGCCATGTGCGCCCGCACCTCCGGGGAGTACGCCTTGTCGCGGTCGCCCCAGTCGGGCTGGTCGGCCTCGGTCATGCGCGGGTCGAAGCCCTCGGCGCGCAGGTCGAGGAGGTCGACCTCGTACCCGGCCTCCTTGAGGCGCGCGGCGGCGACGTCGCCGACGTGGGCGGTGAGCGAGTCGGCGCGGTGGTGGGCGACGACGACGAGGGCGGTCGGGACGGCGTTCATGCTGGCCTCCAAGGAGTCTCGGTGCGTTGGAACCAGTACAGCCGCATTCGTGTGGACGGGCGATGACCGAGGCGCTCCGATCCATGCGAATGCGTCTACCATCGAGGGATGGACCCGCTCAGTGAACTCCTCAGTGGCATCCGCGCCGAAGGCGCGATCCTCTCCGACGCGATGCTCAAGGCGCCCTGGGTGGTCGGCTTCGACGACCGGGCCCCGCTCACCATGGTCACCGTCGCCCGCGGCGGCGGCGTGCTCCTCCTCGCCGACGGCTCCGAGGTCCCCGTCAAGGCCGGCCAGACCGCGATCGTGCGCGGCCACGAGCCGTTCCGCATGGCCGACAGTCCGGCCTCCGTCGAACGCCCCCACCTGGAGTACTGGCTCACCTGCTTCGACCCCGAGGCGTGCGGGCCCGAGGGGAACCCCGCGCACCCCGGCGGCCCCGGCGAGGCCACCGACCTGTTCGTGGGCGCCTACCGGGCCTCCGGCCGCCGCCACGAGCGGCTCCTGCGCGCCCTCCCGCCCGCGCTCGTCATCGACGACCGCACCGAGGTGTGCGTCATGCTCGACGCCTGCACCGAGGACTTCGCCTCCCGCAAGCTCGGTACGCAGGCGTTCATCGACCGCCTCTTCGACTGGGGCCTCGTGTGCACCCTCCGCACCTGGTTCGATCAGCAGGCCGAGCAGGCCCCCGCCTGGTACCGCGGGTTCGCCGACCCCGTCGCCGGACCGGCCCTGGAGGCCATCCACACCCGCCTCGCCGCGCCGTGGACGGTGGCGGGCCTCGCCACCCAGGCGGGCGTCTCCCGGGCCCTGCTCGCCAAGCGGTTCAACGAGATCATGGGCGAGCCGCCCCTGACGTACCTGACCGAGCGGCGCATGGAGCTCGCCGAGGAGCTCCTCGGCGACCCGGACCTGACGGTCGCCCAGGTCGCCCGCAGCGTCGGCTACGCCGACCAGTTCGGCTTCAGCAACGCCTTCAAGCGCCGCAAGGGCGCGAGCCCCACCGCGTACCGGGCGAAGGCCGCCGTCTGAGCACGGCGCGGGCCCGGTGACGGACGGCCCCGTCTTCAGCTCTCGTTCAGGTACTCCGCGCTAGCGTCGAGGCCGGGGGCCCTCCCCGCGGCTTCGGCCGGCTCTCGCCGTGCCGCCGGACCGGAACCCGGGCCCTTCCGCCGGTCCCTTACCGGTCGGTGCGCATCCACAAGTGCCCGCCGAGCCCCGCCGGGTCGGTGAGGCGGGCCGCCTCGCCCGCCTTCGCCAGCGCCAGCGCGTACTCGACGGGTGCGCGGTGCGCGAGCCCGATCGGGGGCCGCTCGGCGCGCACCCCGAGGGCGAGGAGCGCGTCGCGCTGGCGTTCGACGCGGTCGGCGCCGACCGCGTCGACGGCGACGTGCGCGGTGAGGTCGCAGGCGCCGTCGGGGACGGGGGCGGTGTCGCGGCCGTCGCGGAATCCGGTGAGGGTGCCGCCTTCGGGGCGCGCGGTCCTGGTGTGGCCGTAGTCGACCGCGAGGGCGGTGCCGTGGTCGAGGCGGGCGGTGAGGTCGCGCCAGGCCGCGTCGCGGGGGCGGCCGATCTCGGCGCGTGCGCCCGGTTCCCTGACGGGCCACCACCGGTCGAGCCATTGCTCGTCGGCCTCGTCGAGGCGCGCGCCGGTCCTGGTGGCCCCTCGGGCGTCGACCTCCTCGTAGCGGCGTTCGCCGACCGGGTCGACGACGGCGACGTCGCAGGGGACGTTGTCGAGGAGTTCGCAGGCGAGGAGGAGCCCGGTCCACCGGTCGGGGGGTTCGGGGAGCCACTCGATCCGTGCGGGGAGCCCGGCGGGGCGGGGGCGGAGTTCGACGGCCGCGAGGCGGATGCGTGCGGGCAGAAGCGCGGCGAGGTGGGCGAGGAGGTCGCCGCCGCCGGCGCCGACGTCGACGATCGTGAATGCGTCGGGGTGTCCGAGGCGGGTGTCGGTGTGGTCGGCGAGGACGGCGACGGCGGCGGCGAAGGCGCGGGTCTGGGCGCTGGTGGCGAAGTGGTGGGCGGGGAGTTCGCGCCGGTAGAAGCCCTGCGGGCCGTAGAGGGCGCGGGTCATGGCGGTGCTCCACCGCTCGAACGCGCTCATGCGTCGACCCTAGGCGGTCAGTGAGAATCGCCACTCGGAGGCTCCCGGACTGGCGTTGCCGATTCGGAGACGCACAATTAACGCGTAAGCAATGACCGGTACCTTCGAGGACTGGATCAGCATCATGGATCAGCAGCGCAGCGGCGCGTCGCAGCGGCCGGCCTCACGGCTCGCGGTCGGCGTCGTCTCCGCGGGTCGTGTCGGCTCCGTCGTCGGGGCGGCCCTCACCCGCGCCGGCCACCGCGTGGTGGCCGCCTCCGCCGTATCCGAGGACTCCCGCAGGCGCGCCGCCCGGCACCTGCCCGGTGCGGAGATCCTCTCTCCTCCTGACGTGGTCGCGGCCGCCGACCTGGTGCTCGTGGCCGTCCCCGACGACGCGATCGCCCCGCTGGTGGCCTCCCTGCCGGTGCGGCCCGGCCAGATCTGGGTCCACACCTCCGGCGCGCTCGGCGTCGCGGCCCTGCGGCCCGCGCGGGACGCCGGGGCGCTCACCGTGGCGCTCGCGCCCGCGATGACGTTCACCGGCCGCGACGAGGACCTGGAGCGCCTGAACGGCGTCTCGTGGGCGATCACCGGCGAGGCCGAGGCCCGCTTCGTGGGCGAGGCCCTGGTCCTGGAGATGGGCGGTGAGCCCGAGCATGTGGACGAGGCCGACCGGGCCCGCTACCACGCCGCGCTCGTGTACGCCGCGAACCACCTCATGACCCTGGTCAACGACGCCGCGGACCAGCTGCGGGCCATCGGGGTCGCGAACCCCGAGCGGCTGATGGAGCCGCTGGTGTCGGCGTCCCTCGACAACGCCCTGCGCCACGGCGACGCGGCGCTGACCGGCCCGGTCTCCCGCGGTGACGCGGGCACCGTCGCCAGGCACCTGGAAGCCCTCGCGGGCACCGACATCGCCGAGACGTACCGGGCCATGGCCCGGCGCACCGCCGAGCGCGCCCTCGAGTCCGGACGCCTGAAGAGCGCCGACGCCGAGGGCCTGCTCGAGGTGCTCGCCCACCCCGACAAGGAGGAGACGCCGTGACGGCCCTCGTTCACACCAAGGCCGACCTGGCGAAGGCCCGCGCGGCCCTGCCCGGCCGCGTCGCGGTCGTCCCCACCATGGGGGCGCTCCACGACGGCCACCTGGCGCTCATTGAGCGCGCCGGTGAGATCGCCGATTCGGTGATCGTCACGGTGTTCGTGAACCCGCTCCAGTTCCGCCCGAACGAGGACCTGGACAAGTACCCGCGGACCCTCGACGCCGACGTCGCGAGGTGCGAGGCCGCGGGCGTCGACGTGGTGTTCGCGCCATCCGAGGAGGAGATCTACCCGGACGGGCGCGCCGATGTCACGAAGGTGCATCCGCGCGAGGGCGGCGAGATCCTTGAGGGCGAGTCCCGACCCGGGTTCTTCACCGGGGTGTTGACCGTCGTCGCGAAGCTGTTCCACCTGACCCGCCCCGATGTAGCGTGTTTCGGCGCCAAGGACTTCCAGCAGGTGGCGATGGTGCGCCGTATGGTTCGCGACCTGGACTTCCCGGTCGAGATCGAGACCGTGCCGACGGTCCGGGAGGCGGACGGGCTCGCGATGTCGAGCCGCAACGCCTATCTGTCGGCCTCGCAGCGGCGGACGGCGCTGGCGGTGCCGCGCGCGCTCCGCGCGGCGCAGGCCGAGGCGGTGGCCCTCGTCGGGGCCGGTGTCAGCGACCTGGACTACGCGAGGCGGATCCACGATGCCGCGCTCGCGGTCCTCGAGGCCGAGCCCGGGCTCGTGGTCGACTATGTCCGCCTGCGAAGCAACTTCTTCTCGGTTCCGTTCGTGCACAACAACATTGCGCGGATCCTCATCGCGGTGAAGGTGGGGGACACCCGCCTCATCGACAATGCCCTCGTGGTCGTCAAGAAAGGCTGGACCCCCGATGTTTAGGACCATGTTCAAGTCGAAGATCCACCGCGCCACCGTCACCCAGGCCGACCTGCACTACGTCGGCTCGGTGACCGTGGACGCGGACCTGCTCGACGCCGCCGACATCCTCGACGGCGAGCAGGTCGCGATCGTCGACATCACCAACGGCTCCCGCCTGGAGACCTACACGATCGCGGGCGAGCGCGGCACGGGCGTGATCGGGATCAACGGGGCGGCCGCCCGCCTCGTCGCCCCCGGTGATCTTGTGATCCTCATCTCATACGCGCAGATGGAGGACGCGGAGGCCCGCGCCTACTCGCCGACGGTCGTCCACGTGAACGAGCGCAACGAGATCATCGAGGTGAACGCCGACAAGGCCCGTCCGGCCCCCGGGACCGCGGGCCAGGTGGTGGCATCGCCACTAGCCGAGCGGTAAGTTACAGACTCATGAGCGAAGAACCCAAGAACGAGACCGCCGCGAACGGGACCGACGAGGGCAAGAAGGCCGACAAGCCCGAGCCCGCCGACGACCTGAAGACCACCCACCACACCCTCGGGGACCTCACGTACACCGCCACCACCGGGCGCATCGTGTTCCACGAGGAGGTCACCGAGAACGACAAGTTCAACGGCCGCACCCCCAAGGCCGAGGTCTCGGTCACGTACTACACCCTCGACGACGCCGACGTCACCGAGCGGCCGGTCACCTTCGCCTTCAACGGCGGCCCCGGCTCGTCCTCGATCTGGCTGCACGTCGGCCTGCTCGGCCCGCGCCGCGTCGACTCCGGCGACGCCGGGAACCTCACCCCGCCGCCCTACGGCCTCCTCGACAACGAGGAGACCCTCCTGCGCCACACCGACCTGGTGTTCATCGACCCGATCTCCACCGGCTGGTCGCGCGCGGTCGAGGGCGGCAATCCCCGCGACTACCACGGGTTCACCAAGGACATCGAGTCCGTCAGCGAGATCATCCGGCTGTGGACCACGCGGAACAACCGCTGGCTCTCGCCGAAGTTCCTCATCGGCGAGTCCTACGGCGGCACCCGCGGCGCCGGCATCGCCGAGTACCTGCTGACGCGGTTCGGCCTGGCGCTCAACGGCGTCATGTTTATCGCCCCGGCGTTCAACATGGAGACGCTGTTCCACACCAGCCGCTCCGACCTGCCGGGCCCGCTGTTCCTCCCGATGTACGCGGCCACCGCGCACTACCACGGGCTCCACCCCGACCGCGAGCTCGACGACCTGGTTGCGGAGGCCCGCGACTACGCCGACGAGTACCGCGCCGTCCTCGCCAAGGGCCAGAACCTGGACCCCGAGGCGCGCGCCGCCGCCGTCGCCAAGATCGCGTCGCTCACCGGCGTCTCCGAGGAGTACGTCGACGCTGCGAACCTGCGCCTGGAGCACACCCGCTTCTACGCGGAGCTGCTGCGCCACAAGCGCCTGGTCACCGGCCGCCTCGACACGCGCTTCACCGGCCCGGCCGACCACTACACGTACGAGCGGATGCCGTACGACCCGTTCCTGGTCGGCACCGACGGGCCGTACACGGCCGCGCTCCAGCACTACATGCGCGCCGAGCTCGAGTACGAGAACGACCACGTCTACGAGCGGCTCTCGCGCGCCGTGCACCCGTGGTCGTACAAGGAGTTCGAGGGCGAGGCCGTCGACGTCATCGGCAAGCTCGGCAACGCCATGCGCCTCAACCCGCACATGAAGGTCCACATCGCCATGGGCCGCTACGACGGCGGCGTCCCCGTCGAGGCCATCGAGTACACCCTCGACCACCTCGAGATCCCGCTGGAGGCCCGCGCCGCCATCGAGACGAAGACCTACCCGGCCGGCCACATGATGTACGTCCACGAGGAGTCGCGCGTGCGCCAGTCGGCCGACCTGGCCGACTTCGTCCAGCGCGCCTCGGCCCGGGGCTGACCGCACCCGTGACCACCGCGAACCCGGGCCCGGCCTGCACTGCCCACGGCAGCGCAGGCCGGGCCCGGCCGCACGACACGGCCACCCCGCCGGACCGGCGGCCGAACGGCCCCGCCGCTGCGCCGCGCCTTCACGACGGGAACACCCCCGCTGCCGTGCCCCGTCTTCCGGCCGCCCTGCCGCGCCCTCGCGGCCGAACCGCTTCCGCCCCCCTGCCGCGCCTTTCCGGCCGAACCGCTCCCGCTGCCGTGCCGCACCCTCCGGCCCCGATGCGCTTCCCTGCTTCGCCGCGGCCGCGCATCGGGATGATCCGCGCCGCCGCCGGGAACACCGCTTTCCTCGACGGCCAACCCGACACCGGGCCCGCGCCCTGCCCCAAGTCCCCTGTCGGACCCCTCGGGCACGCTTGCAAGCGGGGGCGACCGTGAACCCGCGAATCCCTCGTGTTCACGCCCGCAGTGCGCGCCGCGCCGCGGTGCACGGGCCCCGCACTCCCGGCGCTTCCTGTGACGCGATCGTCACGTCTGCTGGCGCGCGGGCGCGTTCGCGGGGCACAGTTGATCCGAACCGCGCGCGGGCCTCGGCCGGCGCGCACACCGAGCCGGACCCCGGGCGACCGGGCCGACGGGGCTAGAAGGGCTACGGCACGTGCCACCCGTGTTCACTGGGCCAAAGGCCGGGGCGCTCCCGCACCTTCCCCGCCTCCCGCGGCGCCTGCGCGCCGCCGCCCCGTCCTGGACCGAGACCACCGACGTGTGCGTGATCGGCTCCGGCGTCGCCGGCCTCACCTGCGCGCTCAACCTGCGCCGCGCCGGATTCCACGTCACCGTGGTCACCAAGGTCCACATCGACGACGGCTCCACGCGCTGGGCCCAGGGCGGCGTCGCCGCGGTCCTCGACCCGCACGACAGCCCGGCCGCGCACGCGCGCGACACCCAGATCGCCGGCGTCGGCCTCTGCGACCCCGCGGCCGTCGACGTCACCGTCACCGAAGGCCCCCAGCGCATCGCCGACCTCATCCACCTCGGCACCGAGTTCGACCGCGACCCCGACGGCGCGCTCCAGCTCACCCGCGAAGGCGGCCACCGGGCCCGCCGGATCGTGCACGCGGGCGGCGACGCCACCGGCGCGGAGATCCAGCGCGCGCTCCACACCGCGGTCCTGCGCGACCCGTGGATCCGCATCATCGAGAACGCCATGGTCCTCGACCTGCTCACCGACGCCCGCGGCCACGCGGCCGGCGTCAGCCTGCACGTCCTCGGCGCGGGCGTGGAGCACGGCGTCGGCGGTGTCGAGGCCCGCGCGGTCGTGCTCGCCACGGGCGGCCTCGGTCAGATCTTCCAGTCGACCACCAACCCCTCCGTGTCCATCGGCGACGGCGTGGCCCTGGCGCTGCGGGCCGGCGCGACCGTGACCGACCTCGAGTTCGTCCAGTTCCACCCGACCTCGCTGTACGTGCCCGGGACCCCCGGCCGCGGCGGCGGCTCCGCGGCCGGGGGCACCGAACCGGACCCCGACCGTATCCCCGGGGACCGACAGTCCGGCCCGGCCGCCCCGGCGCGGGTCGGCGGCGACCAGCAGCCGCTCATCTCTGAGGCGCTCCGCGGCGAGGGCGCCCACCTGCGCGACTTCTCCGGCGACCGGTTCATGACCGGCCGGCACGAGCTCGCCGAGCTCGCCCCGCGCGACGTCGTCGCCAAGGCCATCACCACCCGGATGATCGCCGAAGGCAGGCCGCACGTGTGGCTCGACGCCCGCCACCTCGGCCGCGACATGCTCGAGAACCGGTTCCCGACGATCACCGCGACCTGCCGCTCCCTCGGCGTCGACCCCGTCGCCGACATGATCCCCGTCGCGCCCGCCGCCCACTACTCGTCCGGCGGCGTCCGCACCGACCTGTACGGCCGCACCAGCGTCCCCGGCCTGTACGCCGCAGGCGAGGCCGCGTGCACCGGCCTCCACGGCGCCAACCGGCTCGCCTCCAACTCGCTGCTCGAAGCGCTCGTGTTCGCCCAGCGCATCGCCGACGACCTCGCCGAGCACAAGCCGAGCCCGGGCGTGCCCGAGCTCCCCGGCGGCGAGGGGACCGTGTGCTCCACGACCTCGCGCGCGCCCCTCCAGGAGGCGATGACCGCCGGCGCCGGCGTGCTCCGCTCCGAAGCGTCACTGGAGGCCACCGCAGCGTCGCTGACGGCTTTGGGAGACAATGTGTCCGGACGTCCTCGACCGGCCACTTGGGAGGCCACGAACCTCCTCACCGTCGCGGCCGCCGTCACCGCCGCGGCCCACCGCCGCCGCGAGACCCGGGGCAGCCACTGGCGCGAGGACCACCCCGAGGCCGCCGACGCCTGGCTCGGCCACCTGCACCTCTCCATCAGCTCCGACGGGGAGCTCGACACCACTTGGGAGCCCATCGCATGAGCAGATTCGCCGAAGTCCCCGGCGGGGCCGGACTGGACGAGCGGCTGCTCGCCTGCCGCCTCGACCCCGAGGACGTGTACGTCGCCGTCCAGGACTACCTGGACGAGGACCTCTCCCACGCGCGCCGCGACCTGACCTCCGAGTCGATCTTCGGCCCCGGCCACACCTCCACAGTGGCCGTCACCGCCCGCGCCGACGGCCTCCTCGCGGGCCTCCCGGTCGCCCACGCCGTCTTCCACGCCATGCCCGGCGACGTGACGTTCGAGTACCTCGCGAAGGAGGGCTCGCGCATCCGCGCCGGCCAGGTCCTCGCCCGCGTCACCGGCCCCACCCGGTCGCTCCTCGCCGCCGAGCGGACCGCCTTGAACCTGCTGTGCCGCATCAGCGGCGTCGCCACCCACACCCGCCGCTTCGCCGACGTCCTCGCCGACTGGCACACCACCGTCCTCGACACCCGCAAGACCACGCCCGGCCTGCGCGCCTTCGAGAAGTACGCGGTGCGCGCCGGCGGCGGCGACAACAAGCGCATGGGCCTGTACGACGTCGCCATGATCAAGGACAACCACAAGGAGGCCGCGGGCTCCATCAGCGAAGCCTTCGCCGCCGTCCGCTCCGCCGAGCCCGACGTCGACATCCAGGTCGAGGTCGAGACCCTCGAAGAGGCCCTCGAAGCGGTCGCCGCCGGCGCCGTGTTCCTCCTGTGCGACAACATGAGCCCCAAGGAGCTCGCCGAGGTCGTCGAGACCGTCGGCGAGCGCGCCGAGCTCGAGGCGACCGGGACGATCACCCTCGACACCGCCGTGGACTACGCCGCCACCGGGGTCGACTACATCTCGGTCGGGGCCCTCACCCACTCCTCGCCCATTCTGGACATCGGCCTGGACTTCGAGGAGTAGACCGTGCTGCTGTGCGTCGACATCGGGAACACCAACACGGTGCTGGCCGTGTTCGAGGGCGAGACCCTCAAGCACTCCTGGCGCATCCGCACCGACCCGCACGCCACCGCCGACGAACTGGGCCTGACGTTCCGGGCCCTGCTCTCCGGCGACGGCGTCGACCTGTCGGGGATCGCCTTGTCCTCCACCGTGCCCCAGCAGGGCGCGGAGGTCGCGAAGATGGCGCAGCGGTACTACCCGCACGCCGTCCTCGTCCAGATCGCGCCCGGCGTGAAGACCGGTGTGCGCCTGAGCATCGACAACCCGCGCGAGGCCGGGCCCGACCGCATCGCGAACACCTACGCGGCGTTCCACCTGTACGGCGGCCCGTGCATCACCGTCGACTTCGGGACCTCGACGAACATCGACGTCATCTCCGCGACCGGCGACTTCCTCGGCGGGGCCTTCGCCCCCGGCATCGAGATCTCCATCGACGCCCTCGCCTCGCGGGCCGCGAACCTGCTGAAGATCCCGCTCGTGAAGCCGCGCAGCGTCATCGGCAAGAACACGGTCGAGTGCCTCCAGTCCGGCATGGTCTACGGCACCGCCGCGCAGGTCGACGGCCTCGTACGGCGCATCACGGCCGAACTGGGCACGGACCCGACCGCGGTGGTCGCCACCGGGGGCCTCGCCCCGGTCGTCATCGAGCAGTGCGAGACCATCACCCACTACGAGCCGAACCTGACCCTGCACGGGCTCAGGATGATCTGGGACCGCAACTCCTGACGGCCGGGCATGACCCCGGGGCCGCCGCACGACCGGCTCGAAGCGGAGACGGCGGCCGGTCCGCGACGATGCGGTGCAAACGGATCATCCGGCGCACAAGCCCGCCGGATGATCCGCTGCTCTGAGTGAGCGACCGTGAACCCTACGGGCGGTTACATTCCGGTACCCTGAGGGGCCGTTTCCTGATTGACCTGGTTTGCCCCGGAGGTCCCCTGCCGTGTGCCAGCGTGCGCGCCATGACTGAGAACCGAACGATCGAACCCGACGCGCTCAATGAGGGCGCCAGACTGCTGTTCGACCTCGCCGAGGCCATGCGCGAGCAGTACCGGGGAGTCGGCGAAGACTACACCGCGACCGCAGACCGGTTCGCCGGCCTCCTCCCGGCAGGGTCGTCCGCGCTGTCGGACTTCGAGAAGCGTTGGAGCGGCTACGAATACAAGGACATGGTCGAGAACGTCACCGCGCTCGCCGAGTACCTGGCGGTGTTCGCCGCCGACGCCGAAGCGGTCGAGGACTATATCGCCGCCGACTTCAACCGGCTCGCCGATCCCGCCCTCTTCGGCACCGAGATCCGGGCGGCTGCGGTCGACACCCATTCGGCCGCAACCACGTATGACGGGCCGAGGTGACCTGATGCAGTGGTCAGACCTGGCCGGCGCCGACCTCGCCCCGCTGTCCGACCTTGCCGACAAGTGGCGCGGCTACACCGCTCACCTGGAGGAGTACGGAAGCGTCCTGGCCGAGGACGTCGCCAAGAAGCTCGGCGAGGACGTGTTCGAAGGCGCCGACGCCGCCGCCGCCCGCGACCGCGTCGCGAGACTGCGAGCGGTGATCACCGGCGACGTGCTCGAGCGGGCCGTCAGCGTCCGGGACGGACTCTCCACCGCCTACGAAGCGCTGCAGGCGGAACTGGAGGAGCACGCGGCCGTCGAGGCCGACGCGGGCGATCTCCGCTTGCGGATCCAGAACGACGGCGCGGTGGTCCGGATCGAGCAGACGGTCCTCGGCACCGACGCGGCGGCTGCGCTCAACCAGCAGATCACCACGCTCGCCCAGCGGGTCGCGGATTGCATGGGCCGCTTCGAGGCCGCCGACGCGAACCTGGCGCACCGGCTCCAGGGCGCGATCGAGGAGCCGTCCAAGCTGCCGCTTCCCATCGGCGAGAACCCCGACATCCGCGACATCCCCACCGGCCCCGGTCATGTGGCCGACTGGTGGGCCGGTCTCGACCCCATGGAGCAAGCCGCCTACCTGGAGGCCTTCCCGGAGTTCCTCGGCGGCCTCGACGGCATGCCCGCCGACGCCCGCAACACCGCCAACGAGGCGACCTTGGCGAGCGAGATCGACTCGCTCGATGCGGAGATCACCTCGATCGAGGCGCAGCTGGCGGCCCTCGAAGCGGGCGGCGACCACATGATGACGGCCGGTCGCGGCGAGACGATGGAGACCGAGGAGTACCGGGACCTTCAAGCGAGACTCGAAGAACTCCAAGGGAAGCGAGACGACGCCACCGGACTCCAGGAGAACATCGAGACCCTGGAGCGAGACGGCAGGGACGTCTACCTGCTCGACTACAGCCTGGATGACGACGGGCAGGCCGTGGTCGCGATCGGCAACCCGGACACCGCCGACAACACCGCGGTCCACGTGCCCGGGACCTACTCGGAACTGTCGAACTACAGCACCCAGCTCGATCGCGCCAGTGTGATGTACAAGGACGCGGAACGGGCGGCTCCCGGTGAGGAGACCGCGGTGATCGCCTGGCTGGGATACGACGCACCGGACGATCTGGCGCAGGCCTCGGACCCGCAGCAGGCGCACGACGCCACCGGCGACCTGAACTCCTTCATGAACGGCCTCGACGCGGCTCATCAGGGGGACGACTCCCATACCACCTTGATGGGACACTCCTATGGATCCACTGTCGCGGGAGACACGATCCGCAACTACGAAGGAGTTGCGGACGACCTGATCACAGTCGCCAGCCCGGGCACCACAGCCAACTCGGCAGAGGAGTTGAACCTCGCCGAGGATCACATCTGGTCCGCCACCGCCGAGGGCGATGCCATCGAACTCCCGCAGGACCTCGGTCTCCTCGGCCATGACTCGACCTCAGACGGATTCGGCGGCAATGCCGTCACCGCTGATGCCATCGGTGCAAGCGGCAGCGAGATTCACGGCGGCTACTGGAAGGACCTCGACGAGAACGGGGACGGAGTACCTGACCGGCCGAACTCGGCCCGCACGAACATCGCCAACATCATCACCGGTCAGTACGACGACGTGGAGACGGTCGGATGAATCGACGCGGCCTGCTCACCATTCTCAGCGCATTCGCTTTCGCACTAGGAGGCTGCACGGACATGCCCAAGGAAGCCGCCCCGCCGGAACGCGAGTTCGACAACGAGGAGGTGTACCCGCTCATGGAGCAACTCGTCGCCGATGCGGTGGAAGCTCTCCCGGAATTCCCCGGATTCGCGAGACGAGACGGCTTCCTCCACGGCTGTCCCGACCCGAAGGGGAATCCGATCGAAGGCTGGGTGACCATCGAGCTCACCTATGACTTCAGTACCGCCGTCTCCGAGACCCCACTGGTTCGGGAGGAGTACACGGACACCCTCCGCGAAGCGTGGATCGACGCCGGATACGAGATCACCTGGGATGAGGCCTCCCCTGACGAGGATCAGTACAACCTCTCGGCTTCCAGGTCCGACGGCATCACTCTGTGGTGGAGGGTGTGGGGTCTGACCGGCCTCACGATCCAGAGCGGCTGCGTCCCGATCAGCGGTGACGACAAGTACCCCGCGTATCTCCCACCAGCGGGCGGCGTCCCGCTCAACGCTGAAAGCGACCCGTTCGGCAACGCGCTCGACCCGTCCGTCTATGCCGCCGAAGCGTCGAGCGATGAGGCGACCGACGAAGCCGCCGTGCAACCGTTCGACAACGCAGTCGCGGCACACCACGCGCCGCTCGGCATCAACCCCTTCGGCAGCCAGCTCTGAACCCCGAAGAGAGGTCGCCCATGCGGCGATGGCAGGCGCTGGATCGAGGTGTCGTCCTCGTGCTCGCCCCCGCAGCGGAACGAGGACTCGGTCTCGGACGTGGCCGGCGAGGCGTTCAGGCCACCGGCTGAGCGGTGCGTGAGGCCGGGTTGAGCGCGAAGTAGGTGGCGCGTGAGCGCCGGTCCTTAGCGTTGTGCCCATGGCACAGACGAACAGCACCCCCCTTCGGCGCACCGCCGCCGCACTCGCGCGCACCGTCGCCGCCGGCTCGCTGGCGGCGTTCGCCGTGGGCGCCTTGGCGGCTCCCGCCCAGGCCAGCACCGACTGGACGCTCTCGGACGACGACAGCGTCCGGATCACCGGGGCGGACGGTTTCACGCCGCCGTACCCGAGCGTGCGGATCACCGGCGAGGACGGCTTCACGCCGCCCTACAGCGTCCGCATCACCGGCGACGAGGTCGACAACCGCGACTTCAGCGTCCGGATCACCGGCACCGACAACCGCGACTTCTCCGTGCGCATCACCGGCGCGCGCGACCTGGCCGACAGTGTCCGGATCACCAAGGACGGCACCGACAACCGGGACTTCTAGGTCCCGCCGCGGGCGACCGCGGACGATGACCTCGCCGCCGGCGGCGCAGTAAGCGGGCATGTGACAGTCCGCTCGGTGGGCCCGGAGCCGGGCCCGTGGGACCGATGCGCCGCTCCGGCGGCAAGGACGCCGCGAGGGTACGGCGTGGAACAGGGGCGCCCGGATGCTTCACCGGGCGCCCCGACCCGTCGGTGCGCCGAGCGCACCCGCCCTCGACGGGGCGACCGGGCGGCCGCCCGTTCCGAGAACGGGTCCACTCATCGCGGCGGCCGCCCTCCAGCACCAGTGACCATCGCGGCGGAACGCATCCGGGGATGCCGCCGCGGTCACTCCTCGATGAAGGCCCGGATCTCCCCGGCGCGCGGATCGCCCAGCTCGGACGCGAGGTCGAACGCCCGCTCCAGCGCCGCGGCCGCCTCGACCGGCCGGCCGTCGGCCCGCAGCGCCCGGCCCAGGGCGGTCAGGCTCGCCGACTCGTACCACCGGTCCCCGATGTCCGCGAACACCGCCGACGCGTCCCGCAGCCACCGCGCCGCGGCCCCGTGCTCCCCGAGGAGCCCGTGCGCGAACCCGATCGCCTCCATCGCCCGGCCCTCGCCGCGCCGGTGCCCCAGCTCGCGCAGCAGCTCAAGCGAGCGCCCCGCGGCCTCGACCGCCTCCGCCGCCCGGCCCGCGTCTATATAGGACCGTGCGAGGTTGAACAGCGTCACCGCCAGGTCGCCCGGGTCGCCCGAGGCCTCGTCCAGCACTGCGCAGCGGCGCAGGTGGTCGACGGCCTCCTCGTGCCGCCCCATGCTGCGGTAGATCATCCCGAGGTTGTTCAGCACCGTCGCCTGGCCGCCCGCGCTCCCCAGCTCCCGGTACAGGTCCAGGGCCTCCCGCTGCGACGCGAGGGCCTCCTCGAACCAGCCGAGGTGCCGCAGGCTCGCCGCCATCGTGAGCATCTCCGCCTCGCCGAGGCGGTCGCCCGCGCGCCGCGCCGCCGCCAGGCCCGCCTCGCCGAGCGCGGCGATCTCCGGCCAGGCCCGGCACCGGTCCAGGTGGGCCCACAGCAGGTGCACGAGCCGCCAGCAGTGCCGGTCGAGCCCCGCGTCGGCGGCCGCGCCGACCGCCGCGATCAGGTTCCCGTGCTCGGTCTCGAACCAGTCCAGGGCCTGCTGGGCGTCCCCGAACGCCAGCGGCACCGCCCCCGCGGGAGGCTCCTCCAGACCCGGGTCCACCGAGGTCGGCTGCAGGTGCGCCCGCGCGGCCAGGCCCGTCGCCACGTACCAGTCCAGCAGCCGCGGCAGCCCGCCGCCGCCCGCCGCCGCGGCCAGCTCGGCCGCGTACACCCGCAGCAGGTCGTGCAGCTCGTACCGGCCCGGCCGGGGACGCCGCACCAGGTTGTGGTCGACCAGGGACTCCAAGCGCCGCAACGCCTCCGGGACCGGCACGCCGGTGAGCGCGGCGACCGCCGCGGCCCCCGCACCGGTGCCCGGCAGCACGCCCAGCGCCCGGAACACCGCCGCCTCGCCCTCGGGCAGCGCCCGGTACGACCAGGCGAAGACCTTCCGCACGTCGTCGGTCCCGTCGCCGAGCGCGTCGAGGCGGGCCCCGCCGTCGCGCGCCTCCACGACCAGGTCCCGCAGCGGGATCCCGGTGTTGCGGACCCGCTCGGCCGCCAGGGCCACCGCCAGCGGCAGGTGCCCGCACAGGTCCGCGAGCTCCGCCACCGCGGCGCGGTCCCCGTCGCCCCCGAGGACGCCGGCCAGCAGCGCGGCCGACTCCGCGGGCGTGAACGGCTCGAGCTCCACCAGGTGCGCGCCCTCGCGGCGGCGCAGGCTCCGCAGCCGGTTCCGGCTCGTCGCCACGACCAGGCTGCCCGAGCCGGGCAGCAGCGGGCGCACCTGGTCGGCGTCGCGCACGTCGTCGAGGAGCAGCAGCACCCGCCGGCCCGCGAGCGCGGTGCGCAGCGTCGCCGACCGGCCGTCCGCGTCCGGCGGGATCCGCTCCGGCGGGACGCCCATCGACAGCAGGACCGTCATGAGCGCGGCGTCCGGGCGCCGCCCGGACAGGTTCAGGTGCAGCTGCCCGTCGGGGAACCGCTCGGCGACCCGGTGCGCCCAGTGGACGGCGAGGGTGGTCTTCCCGACCCCGGCCGGGCCGCTGATGACCGCGACCTGCGGGCCGCCCGCGTCCAGGAGCCGGTCGAGGTCGTCGAGCGCGCCCGCGCGGCCGGTGAACCCGGCGATGTCGGCGGCCAGCTGCCGCGGCGCGGGGACGGCGGCCCGGGGCGCGGCCGGCGGCGGGTCGGCGCCGCGCAGCACCTCGCGGTGGGCGCGCTGGAGCTCTTCGCCCGGGTCGACGCCGAGCCGGTCGGCCAGGAGCGTGCGCACCCGCTGGTACGCCTCCAGGGCCTCGGCCTGCCGCCCGGAGCGGTGCAGGGCGAGCATCAGCCGCGACCACGGGAACTCGCGGAGCGGATGGAGGGTCGTGAGCTCGCCGAGGCCGGCGATGAGCTCGGCGTGCCCGCCGGCGTCCATGACCAGGTCGACGCGGCGTTCGATCGCGCGCAGCCGCTCCTCCGCGAGCGCCGGGACGTGCGCGAGCGCGAGCCGCTCGGCCTCGACGTCGACGAGCGGTTCGCCGCGCCACAGGTCGAGGGCCCGGTTCAGGAGCGCGAGCTCGTCGGCCCCGTCGGCGCGCTTCGACTCGGCCACGAGGGCCCGGAACCGGTGCACGTCGACCGCGTTCGGCGGCAGCGCGAGCGTGTACTCGCCGGGTCCGGCGGTGACGGCGTCGGGGCCCACGACCTGGCGGAGGCGGTTGACGATGGCGTGCAGGCGGTGCCGTGCGGGCGGGACGTCCTCGCCCCACAGGAGCGCGGCGAGCGCGCTGCTGCGCACGGGCCGCCCGGCCGACAGGGCGAGGGCGGCGAGGACGGCGCGCTGGCGGCCGCCGGCGACGGACACCGGCGCCTCCCCGGAGGTGACCTGGAACGGGCCCAGCAACCCGATCCGCATCGGCTCTGTCATGGTCGGCAGCTCGCATCGGTCGTCGGTGGGGCCCGCGGGAGGCGGACCGGTCGCGCCGGACGGCGCTTGCGCGCGTCGTCCGGCGCCAACACTATCCCTCGCCGACCACAGTGACCGGTGGTCGTGGCGCCGTCGCTCCGGCCGGTCGAGCGGGCGGAGCGACGCCCGTGCCGTGCGGGTCCCGCACGGTCCGTTACGCGGCGGGGCCGGCCACCGGGCCGTGGGCGAGGTGGACGCTGCGGGCGCCGCCGCGCATGCGGATGCGGCGGGCCAGGGCGACCGAGTGCTTGACGTCGGTGGCGAGGAACAGGACCGTGGGCCCCGAGCCGGAGACGTGCGCGGCGAGCGCGCCCTCTTCGAGGCCGCCGTGCATGAGCGAGGCGAGCTGCGGGCGCAGGCTCACCGCGGCGGCCTCCATGTCGTTGACCAGGAGCCGTGCGAGCGAGTCGGCGTCGGCGCCGGCCTCGAAGGCCTGCACGATCGCGCCGACGTCAGAGGAGTAGCGGCCGATGCCGTCCTCGCGGAGCCGGTCGACCTCCTTGTAGCACTCCGGGGTCGCGATCTGCGTGTCCGTGGTGGCGACGACCCAGTGCCAGGACCCCTTGGCCCGCACCGGGGTCAGCTCCTCGCCGCGCCCGGTGCCGATGGCGGTGCCGCCCTTGAGGCAGAACGGGACGTCGGAGCCGAGCCCGGCCGCGAGGCGGTGCAGCTCGGCGTCGCCGATCTCCACGTCCCACAGGCGCGCGCAGGCGATCAGCGCACCGGCCGCGTCCGCGGAGCCCCCCGCGAGGCCCCCGGCGACGGGGATGCGCTTGTTCAGGTGCAGTTTGACGTCGGGTTCGATCCCGGCGTACAGGGCGATGAGCTTCGCGGCCTTGTGCGCGAGGTTGTCCTCGCCGGTCGGGAGCGTCCCGGCGCCCTCGCCGGAGATGGTGATCTCGATGCCGGGCTCCCCGCGCCGCTGCGCGGTCACGGTGTCGTGCAGCGAGATCGCCTGGTACACCGTGGACAGGGCGTGGTAGCCGTCGGCGCGGGGGTCGCCCACGCCGAGGTGCGGGTTGATCTTGGCGGGGACGTCGACGGATACGCCGGCGGGCGGTGCGGCCGGCGCGGTCTGTCCGGTCATTGGGGCCTCCTCAGGTCCGAGCGGTCCCGCCCAGCGCCTCCTTGGCGTCGGCGAGGGCGATGAACTCCGCTATGTCCAACGACTCACCCCGCCTGGTGGGTTCGATCCCGGACCGTTCGAGGACCGCGTCGGTGTCGTCGCCCGCCCAGGTCTTGAGGGACTGGCGCAGCATCTTGCGCCGCTGCCCGAACGCGGCGTCGACGGCGCCGAACACCTCGACGCGGTTCGCGTCGGGGCTCTGGATGCGCTCGAACGAGACGAGCGCGGAGGCGACGTTGGGCACGGGCCAGAACACGTTCGCCGACACCGATCCGGCGCGCTTCGCCTTCGCGTACCAGGCCATCTTGACGCTCGGGGAGCCGTAGATCTTGGAGCCGGGGCCCGCGGTGAGCCGGTCGCCGACCTCGGCCTGGACCATGACGAGGCCCTGCCGGAGGGTCGGGAAGTGCTCGAGGGCGTGCAGGACCACGGGCACGGCCACGTTGTAGGGGAGGTTCGCGACCAGGGCCGTGGGCGGCTCGGGGAGCTGCGCGGGGTCGAGGCGCACGGCGTCGGCCTCGACGACGACGAGCCGCTGGTGCTCCTCGGGGGCGCGGTGGGCGACCGTGGTGGGCAGGGCGAGGGCGAGCTTCGGGTCGATCTCGACGGCGATCACCTTGCGGGCGATCTCGATGAGCGCGAGGGTGAGCGAGCCGAGTCCGGGGCCGACCTCCATGACGACGTCGTCGGCGGAGAGCTTCGCGGCGGCGGCGATGCGCCGCACCGTGTTGGCGTCGACGACGAAGTTCTGGCCCCACTTCTTGGTGGGGGAGATGCCGAGGCCGCGCGAGAGCGTGCGGATGGCGCCCGAGGTCAGCAGCTGCGCCATCAGCCCTGGCCTCCGGCGAGCAGCGGTTCGAGGACGATGCCCGGGTAGTCGTTCTCGATGGTCTGGATGCGGTACTTGTTCGGCAGCGCCACCAGGAACGCGCCGTCGCGCGGGCGCGAGAACACCTCGACGCCCGGGGCGGTGCGCAGCCGGGCCGCGCCGTCGGCGTCGGTGAGGCGCGCGAGCTGGTACGGGAGCCGGTCGATGGTCGCGGGGACGTCGAACTCGGCCTGGAGCCGGGCCGTGGTCACCTCGAACTGGAGTGGGCCGACCGCGGCGAGCACGGGCGTGGCCTCGCCGCGCCGCTCGGAGTACAGGACCTGCACGACGCCTTCGGCGTCGAGCTGGGCGATGCCGCGGCGGAACCGCTTCGCCTTGGAGGTGTCGTGCATCTGGAGCGCCCCGAAGTGCTCGGGCGCGAACGCCGGCAGCGGCGGGTACTCGACGGCCTTGCCGGTGTAGATCGTGTCGCCCACCGACAGGCCGGTCGCGTTGACCAGGCCCACGATGTCGCCGGGCCAGGCCTCGTCGACGGTGTCGCGCGACGACCCGAACAGGGTCTGCGCGTACTTCGTCGACATGGTGCGCCCGCCCTGCGCCTGCGTGACCTGCATGCCGCGCTCGAACCGGCCCGAGCAGACGCGGATGAACGCGAGCTGGTCGCGGTGGGAGGCGTTCATGTTCGCCTGGGACTTGAACACGAACCCGGAGAAGCCCGTCTCCAGGTCGCGCGGCTCGCCCTTGGCGTCGTCGCGGGAGAACGGCGACGGCGCGATGTCCACGAGCAGGTCGAGGAGCTGCCCGACGCCGAAGTGGACGAGCGCGGCCCCGAACAGTGTCGGCGTGGTCTGCCCCGACTCGAACGTCTTCTGGTCGAAGTCGGCCTCGACCTCGCTGAGCAGCTCCGACTCCTCGCGGGCGCGCACGTAGTCGGCGCCGAACCGCTCGATCGACTCGTCCTCGCCGAGGACCTCCGCGATCGCGGACTGCTGCCCGCCGGGCGACCGCTCGTACCGGACCATGCCCGGGACCTGGGGTCCGGCCGCGCGGCGGCCGTCCCGCCACGTGCCGAACCCGATGCGCTCGATGACGCCGCGGAACTCGCCGCCGACGCCGACGGGCCAGGTGACGGGCGTCGGCTTGATGCCGATGCGGGTCTC
The DNA here is from genome assembly GCF_039531525.1 of Glycomyces endophyticus. Classification (NCBI taxonomy): domain Bacteria; kingdom Bacillati; phylum Actinomycetota; class Actinomycetes; order Glycomycetales; family Glycomycetaceae; genus Glycomyces; species Glycomyces endophyticus. Next base: position 185,684 of record NZ_BAAAQF010000002.1, on the reverse strand, counting down.
GATCTCCTCGATCAGCTCGAGGGCGTCCTTCGCGGGCCGGTCCCACTTGTTGACGAACGTGATGACGGGGATGCGGCGGGCCCGGCACACCTCGAAGAGCTTCAGCGTCTGCGGCTCGAGGCCCTTCGCGGCGTCGAGGAGCATCACCGCGGCGTCGACCGCGGTGAGCACCCGGTACGTGTCCTCGGAGAAGTCGGCGTGGCCGGGGGTGTCGAGGAGGTTCACGACGCAGTCGCGGTACTCGAACTGGAGCGCCGCCGACGTGATCGAGATGCCGCGGTCCTGCTCCATGGACATCCAGTCGGAGACCACGCCCTTGCGGTCGCCCTTGCCGTGCACGGCGCCCGCGGCGGAGATGGCGCGGCCGTGCAGCGCCAGGGCCTCGGTGATCGTCGACTTGCCGGCGTCGGGGTGGGAGATCACCGCGAACGTGCGGCGGCGCGCGGCCTCCGCCGAGATGTGGCTGGACATGGATTCCTCAAGATGTCAAAAAATGTGCTTCGGGCCCGGTTCTCAACGATAGCCGTGCGCAGCGACACGGCCCGGGTCCGTCACTCCGCGAGTGCGGCCTTGACGATCCCGCTGACGAGCTTCCCGTCGGCGCGCCCGGCCGTCTGCGGGCCGATCGCCTTCATGACCTTGCCCATGTCCCGCGGGCCCGCGAACCCGCCTTCGGCGATCGCCGCCCGCACCAGCGCAGTGACTTCCGCCTCAGTGAGCTCCGTCGGCAGGTACCGCTTGATGACGGCCTCCTCGGCGAGCTCGTTCGCCGCCGACTCCTCCCGGCCCCCGGCCCGGAACGCCTCAGCCGCCTCACGCCGCTGCTTGGCCTGCTTGACCAGCACTTTCACGACCTCGGCATCGTCGAGCTCGCGCGCGGACTTCCCGGCGACCTCTTCGTTCCGAATCGCCGTGATGATCATGCGGAGCGTGCCCAGTGTCAGCTTGTCCTGTGCCTTGAGGGCGGCTCGCATATCGGTTTCCAACTGGGTCTTTAGCTCACTCATATCTCGACAATCTACCGTTGGGGGTATGAAGATCAGCCGTGGACTTGCCGCAGCAGCCGGTATCGGGGTCGGCGCGGGGGCGCTGGCGCTCGCCTACGCGTCCCTTTACGAGCGCGTCCAGTACACGCTCAGGCACTTCGCCGTGCCGGCGCTTCCCGAGGGAGCCGAGCCTATCCGGGTCCTGCACATCTCCGACCTGCACATGACGCCCGGTCAGGTGCGCAAGGCCCACTGGGTCGCGTCCCTGTCCGCGCTCGACCCGGACCTGGTGCTCCTGACCGGCGACAACCTCGCCCACCCGGACGCGGTCGACCTCGTCGCCAAGACGCTCCGGCCGCTGTTCCGCGCCCCCGGCGCGTTCGTGTTCGGCTCGAACGACTACTACGCGCCGGTGTTCAAGAACCCGCTTCAATACTTCAACAAGAACCACGAGCACAAGTACGGTGAGCCGCTCCCGACCGAGGAGCTGCGCAAGATCCTCGTCGACGGCGGCTGGCTCGACCTCAACAACGCCGCGGCCGACAAGGTCATCGCCGGCATGAACCTGCACTTCGCGGGCGTCGACGACCCGCACTTCGACCTCGACGACTACGAGCTCGTCGCCGGCCGCGTCCCCTCCAGCGCCGACCTGTCGATCGGCCTCACCCACTCGCCCGAGCCGCGCGTCCTCGACTCCTTCGAGGCCGACGGCTACGACTTCGTCGCCGCGGGCCACACCCACGGCGGCCAGGTCTGCGTGCCCGGCTACGGGGCCCTGGTCACCAACTGCGGCATCGACCGCGAGCGCGTCAAGGGCCTGCACCCGTGGGAGGACATGTGGCTGCACGTGTCCGCCGGCCTGGGCACGAGCCCGTTCGCGCCGGTGCGCTTCGCGTGCGCCCCGGAGGCCAGCCTCCTGACGTTCGTCCCCAAGGTCTTCTAGACGCGGCCCGGGGCCCGGATGTGACCGGGCCCCGCGCCCCCGACCCCGTTCGACGGCCCGCTCCGCGTTCAGGTAGCATTTCCAATCGAGCGTTCGCCCAGCGTGCGCGCGAAAACAGAACATCGGGTTGTGGCGCAGCTTGGTAGCGCACCTCGTTCGGGACGAGGGGGTCGCAGGTTCAAATCCTGTCAACCCGACCACAGAAATCCAGCTCAGGCTCCGTCTATGACGGGGCCTGACTGGTTTTCCTCATCGGTTCACCGGCAGCTGATCAGTGGAACGATGCGAGGTTTCAACCCGAGACCTTGTTGGACTCCGTGCGGTTGCAGCGTCAGCACAGCGTTTGAAGGTTCTCGTCGGTCGACGGGCCGTCCTTTGACACGGGAATGATGTGTGGTCGTCTTCTAGCAGCAGGCGCGGCGAACACGGTCGACTCACGGCCTCGCAGGGGCACGGAGCGGCAGTGTCGCTTGCAGCGTCCAGTCGGTACCTCCCTCCGTTCCGGCGGAGGCCTCCCCGCCGAGGAGCCTCACGCGTTCGGCGATGCCGGTCAGGCCTCGGCCGCGGGCACTGGGGCGGGTCGCGCCCGTGGACCGGTTCGTCACCCGCACGTGCAGGTGGTCTTCCGTGATGTCGAGGTGCACGCGGATCTCGGCATCCGGAGCATGGCGGAGCGCGTTGGTGACGCCCTCCTGGACGATGCGGTACGCCTCCTGGGAGATCGCCGCCGGCACCGAGCCGGGATCGCCGTCGAGGTGCACGCCGATGCCGGTGCCCGTCTGGGCGACGCGGTCGCGAAGCAGGTCGAGATCCGCGAGTGTCGGTTCGGGCCTCGCGGTCGCCGGTTCGCCGCGGAGGACGCCGAGCGCCCGGTCGAGGTCGTCCAGGGCCGCGCGGGAGGTGCCCTCGATGGCCTCGATCGCCCGGCGGGCGCTCTCAGGGTCGGATTCCATGGCCTGCTTGGCGACCGCGGCCTGGATGGTTGAGGCGGTCAAGGTGTGTCCGATCGAGTCGTGGAGGTCGCGGGCGAGCCGGTTGCGGGCTGCGGCCTCGTCGGCGTCGGCCTCGGCCGCCGCGAGCCGTTCGGCCAGGCCGGGGCCGAGCAGGAGTGCGGCGATCCTTCGCATGAGGGCTTCGTATCCGGCGCAGAGGTAGACGGCCGCGAGGGCGGCGCCCGCTGCCGCGGCGAGCGTCCAGGCGCCGTCGGCGCCCGGCGCGATCGCCACCTCCGATCCGAACATCACGGTGCCGCCCTCGTCCAGCCACACCGCCGGGAGTCCGAGGGTGAACAGCGCCAGGCTGACCGCGACCGCCAGGGTCCCGCCCGCGATCGTCCATGCGACCAGCCACGCCGCTGTGGCCGCTCGTCGCGGCCGCCGCGGGGCGGGGAGCCCGGTCGAGAGTAGGCCGTTGACGAGTCGCACGCTGGCCCGCCTGGTCGGGCGCAGCAACCCGATCGCGCCGGTGAGGACCAATGCGGCCGCGCCGAGCACGAGGGCGTGAATCCGCGTGGGCCAGAGGATCAGGAGGCCGGCGGCGACCAACGCCACTGATGCCGCCAGGACCACGCCGAGGAATGCGTGGACCGCGCCGCGGTACGGGCCGGTGGTGAAGGGAAGGCGGAGGAACTGTCGCATGGCGGCGAGTCTGCCAGGACCGCACCACGCCTGACTCCCTCGCAAGAGGGATCCGAAGACCACGATTTCGAGGGAGTCAGGAGACCGGCGCGGCAGCGACCGTTGGGGGCGAACCGCAATCGAAAGGACCCCCGCACATGACGACCCGCACCAAGGGCGTTCTCGTCTTCCTCCTCCTCGCGTTCGGCCTGTCCTGGGCCGGCATGTTCATCGCACGGCTCGGCTTCGGGCTGTCGCTGGTGAACCCGCTCGTCCAACTCGCCGGGATCGCGTTCACCCCCGCGATCGCTGCGTTCGTCGTCCGCAAATGGGTCACCCGCGAAGGCTTCGCCGACACCGGCATGAAGCCGCGCATCCGCCAGAACCTCGGCCTCTACCTTGCCGCCTGGCTCGGACCGCTCGCATTCGCCGCCATCGCGATCGGCATCGCGGTCGCCGTCGGCATGTGGGAGTTCGACGCCTCCGCCTTCGAACTCATCCCCGGCCGGCCCGCCTGGGTCGCCATCGGCGCACTCCTGCTCGTCGTCATCGTCCTGACCCCGATCTACTGGGGCGAGGAGTACGGCTGGACCAGCTACCTGCGGCTGCGCCTGTTCCCGGAGCGCCCCTTCGTCTCGACGCTCGCGACCGGCCTGATCTGGGCCGTCTGGCACTACCCGCTCGCGTTCCTCGGCTACATCGAGTTCGCGAACGTCACCCTCGGGCTGGCGGTGTGGACGCTGTCGTTCATGTTCCAGGAGGTCATCCTCACCTGGTTCCGCATGCGCAGCGGCTCGGTCTGGGCCGCCAGCCTCGCCCACGCAGGCAACAACATGGTCCTCGCGCTCCTCGTCGGCACCGCCCTCGGCGACGACCAGCCGATCGCCCAGACGCTGATCGGCACGGTGCCCATGGTTGTCCTCGCCATGTGGATCATCCTGAGCGGCCGCCTGGCCGCCGACCGCCCCGAGACGGCCGCTCCCGAACTGCGCCCGGCGCTGGCCGCTCGAAGCTGAGGCGGTGCAGTGGAACCCGTCGCGCCGGAGGGGTGGCATCATCGGGCGATGCCCACCCCACCGGTCTCGGTGCTCATCGCCGACGACGACCCGCTCGTGCGCACCGGTCTGCGTGCGCTCCTCGCTGCCAGGCCCGACGTCGACCCCGTCGCCGAGGCCGCCGGGGGCGACCAGGTGCTGCCCCTGGTGCGGCGGCACCGGCCCGACGTCGTCCTCATGGACGTGCGCATGCCGGGGATGGACGGGATCGAGGCGACCAAGTCCTTGCGTGCGGCGCTTGAGGAGCCGCCGAAGGTCCTGGTCATAACCACGTTCGAGAACGACGAGTACGTGTACCGGTCGCTGCGCGCGGGCGCGGCGGGCTTCATCCTCAAGCGCAGCGACATCGACCAGATCGCCCGCGCGATCCTCACCGTAGCCGCAGGCGACGGACTGCTGTTCCCGGAGGCGATTCGCACCCTCGCCGCCGAGCACGCCCCGCCGCCGGGCAACGCCCACGGCCCGATTGCCCTCACCAAGCGCGAAGCCGACGTCCTGCGCCGCATCGCCGAGGGCCTCTCGAACCAGGCTATCGCCGACCGCCTCTACCTGAGCCAGGAGACGGTGAAGACCCACGTCCGCAGCGTCCTCACCAAACTCGGCGCCGCCAACCGCACCGAAGCGGTCATCATCGCCTACGAATCAGGATTCGTCCGCCCACGCAACGATCCCCGACCCTGAACCCCGGCCACCGCGCCGACCACGATCCAGTCCAGGCCAGGAGCATCGCTCCTGGCCTGGTCCCGTTCACACGAACGAGGGAGTCTCTACGGTGGGCGAGAACTGCGACGCGGCCCGCGACGCGGGCGCCGCGCCCGTCCGTGAAGGCGAACCGGGCTACCGCAGCGGCCTCGACCGGGACGGCGACGGCGTCGGGTGCGAGTGGGTTCAGGGCCGGGGTAGAGAAAACCTCACCCTGAAGTCGGGCGCCTGCGGCAATGCCCGGAGCTGCGGATCTGCCTAGTGTTCTAGGCATGGACATCTCAGTGCCGCAGGCGCTCCCCTGGCGCCGAGCCCCCCGCGTGATCGCGGCGGGCCTGTGGGACGGCCGCACGTGGCTCGCCCTCGTACACCTGGTGACCGGGGGCATCGTGGGGACGCTCGGGGGGATCGTCATCGGCGTCCTCATCGGGACCGGGACGGCCGGGCTGGTGACGCTCGTGATCCCGGCCGCCGCGCTCGCCGCGATGCTGATCACCAGTGCCGCGCTCACCGCCGTGCAGCGCTCCAGGCACACGGCGTTCCTGGGCATCCGCTGGCCCGCCGACCACTCGCCGCCGGTGACCTTCACCTGGAGGTCGATCATCAGCGTCGTCGGCATGGCGAAGACGTGGCGGCAGTTCTCGTACCACGTGATCGCTGGCGTCTACGGCTGGTTCGCGGCGATCCTCGCGCTCGTGGCCTGGACGATCGCGCCCGCCATGATGGCCGCGCCGCTGCTCGGGCTCGGCACGGGCCTGGGGGTCCGGCACTGGCTGCTCCTCCTCGGCGGGATCATCCTCCTGCTCGCGGCACCGTGGATCACCCGCGGCCTGGCCGAGCTCGACGGGCTCATCGCCCGCCAGCTCCTGGTGGGCACCACCAGGGCCCAGCAGCTCGAACTGCGCGTCACCGACCTCACCGTCAGCCGCGACTCTACTGTGGACGCAGCGGACGCGGAACGCCGCCGCATCGAGCGGAACCTCCACGACGGCGCGCAGCAGCGCCTCACCTCCCTCGCCATGAACCTCGGCATCGCCCGCGCCACCCTCACCGACCTGCCCGACGACGCCAAGCGCGCCCTCGCCGACGCCCACGAGGAGTCCAAGCAGGTCCTCACCGACCTCCGCGACCTCGTGCGCGGCCTCCACCCCGCCGTCCTGGAGGACCGCGGCCTCGACGCCGCGCTCTCCGCGGTCGCCGCCAGGTCCCCGATCCCGGTGCGGCTCAAGGTCGACATGGAGCGGCGCGTGCCCCGCGACATCGAGGCGGTCGCGTACTTCGTGATCTCCGAGGCGCTCACGAACACCGCCCGCCACTCCGGCGCCGCGCACGCCGCCGTCGAGGTGGATCTCGTCGACGACGCCGAAGGCCGCGAGCTGCTGCGCCTGCGCGTCGTCGACGACGGACGCGGCGGCGCCGACCCCGAGTCCGGGACGGGCCTGCGCGGTCTCGCCGACCGGGTCCGCTCGGTCGACGGCCGGTTCACCCTGACCAGCCCGCTCGGCGGGCCCACCACCATCGAAGCGGAGCTGCCATGCGCGTCGTGATCGCCGAAGACTCGGTCCTCCTGCGCGAGGGCCTCGCCAGGCTCATGGAGATCGGCGGGATCGAGGTCCTCGACACCGTCGGCGACGCCGAGGCGCTGCTCCGCTCGGTCGAGCGCGACTGCCCCGACCTCGTCGTGGCCGACGTCAGGATGCCGCCCGACCAGAGCGACGAGGGCGTGCGCGCCGCGCTCGTCCTGCGCCGCCGCTACCCCGACCTCGCGATCCTCATGCTCTCCCAGTACGTCGAGGAGCGGTACGCGGTCGAGCTCCTCACCGGGCAGATGCGCGGTATCGGCTACCTGCTCAAGGACCGCGTCGCCGACGTCGAGGAGTTCCTCGACTCGCTGCGCCGCGTCGCCGGCGGCGGCACCGCCCTCGACCCCGAGGTCATCTCCCAGCTCCTGGTCCGCCGCGACGGCGACGAGCTCGACCGGCTCACCCGCCGGGAGCGGGAAGTCCTGTCGCACATGGCGGAAGGCCGCTCGAACGCCGGGATCGCGGGGGTCCTGTTCCTCTCCGAAGGCGCCGTCTCGAAGCACATCAACTCGATCTTCGCGAAGCTCGGGCTCCCGCCCACCGACAGCGGCAACCGCCGCGTCCTCGCCATTCTCAAGTTCCTGCAAGGCAATGCAAAGGACCGGTCATGATCGACACCCCCGTCAAGCCCGACGCCCCCGGCTCCCCCGACGAACCGGCCGCCTCCGCCCGCAGGGCGTGGTGGATCGTCGGCGGCTCCATCACCGGCGCCGCCCTCATCACCAGCCTCGCGATCTTCGGCGTCTGGGCCTGGACGATCTCCTCCACCGACGAGCACGACACCCGCACCCAGGAGTACGACCACCCGGTCAGCGCCGCTGACGTCAAGGCCGACATCGGCGACGTCCGCTTCGAGGCCGCCGACGGCACCGGCCTCGAGTTCCGCGTCAAGACCCGCTGGCTCGGCGCCGAACCCGACACCGCCGAGGACTGGGACGACGACGTCTTCACCGCCACCGGCGAATGCGCGCAGAGCCACTTCTTCGGCCTCGACGTCGACCAGTGCCAGACGAACTACACCCTCGGCCTGCCCGCCGGCGCCGACGCGGTCGCCGAGACCGGCCTCGGCGACATCACCTTCGACGGCCTCGACGCGATGATCGACGTCCAGACCGGCGTCGGCGACGTCGTCGGCGACAACCTCCGCGCCACCTCGACCACCGTCGAATCCGGTGTCGGCGACGTGTCCCTGGAGTTCGACCAGGTCCTCGGCGACATCGCCGTCGACGCCGGCACCGGCGACGTCGTCATCACCGTCCCCGACGACGGCACCACCTACGAGGTCCGCTACGACGGCGGCGTCGGCGACCGCAACATCGAGATCGCCACCGACCCCAGTGCCGAGGCCGACTACGTCATCGCCGTCACCAACGGCGTCGGCAGCCTCACCGTCCAGTACGGCATCTGAAGGCCCGCAGGCGACTCTGCTAGCAACACCGCAAGGAAACCCGCGCCGCCCGCGACCGCACCCGTCGCGGGCGGCGTCCGTGCCCCGGGGTGTCGGCGGTTGCGAGTGGCGGCGTCGAAGCTGCAGGGCGTCACAAGCCACGGGCAGCGGCGCCCTTCCTGCGGAATGTCGGCGCACGCGGGTGGCGACGACCGCCGTGTGGGGTGTCAGCGTTTGCGGGCGGCAACGCCCAAGCACCAGAGGATCAGCGACTGCGGCGGAGGCGTCTCTCCTGCGGAGTGTCAGCGTCGCATCAGGACCGTGTCAGCGCCTAGGTCGAACCTGAACTCACCGGCCGGGGAGGCCACTCCCGGGCAGACCTGAGAAGGAGCATCCGATGGACGCCGACCGCACCCCTCGCCCCACCGCCGTCAAACTCGCCGCCGCCGCCCACTTCGCCGTGGCGCTGGCCTTCGCCTCGATCCCGCTGGTTGGCTTGGCCTTCGGCGCTGACGTGCAGGCCGCCGCAGAGGCCGAGGTCGCCCGCCAGGGCCAGGAACCGTCCGTCCTCGCCTCCAACGGGCTGAGCTTCGACGAGCACGGTGTCGCGATCTGGGCCCCGTTCACCATCGCCGGCATCCTCGCCGTGCTCGGGTTCGCCGCCCTCGCGGGCAGCCGTATCGGCCGCATCTTCTCCTGGATCACGCTGCCCCTGGTCCTGGCCGCGAACGCGCTCATCATGGCCAGCAACGCGACCGCCTCCGACACACTCCAGGGCGCCTTCGACGGCTCCGACGACGCGGGCCTGCGCTCCCTCGACGCGACGGCACTGCTCGACGCCGCGTACGCCGCCTACCCCGACTGGCTGCCCGCCCTGGAGACCGGCCGCCTCGTGATCGTCCTCATCGGATGCGTCCTCGGCGTGGTCCTGCTGGCGGCGCGCCCGGCCCGCGAGTACTTCCGCAAGCAGTAGTGCGGCGAAGCGGCCCCGCGCAACGCGCGGGGCCGCTTCGTCAGTGCCGCTTCGTCAGTGCCGCTTCGTCAGTGCCGCTTCGTCAGTGCCGCTTCGACCTGCCGAGCAGCACCTCGACGGCGTCGTCGCGCCCCAGCGCCGCGCCCTTGTTGTACTCCTCCTGGAACGCCTTGTCGCCCAGCGCCTCCCGCGTCCGCTCCTCGGTACGCAGCGCTGCGTCGTACCCGCGCCCGTCGTCGATGCCCAGCATGGCCCGGGCGAAGCCGAGCTTGCGGGCCGCCGCGGCGGCGTCGCCGTCGGCGAGCGCGATCGCCGCCGAGACGCGGGAGGCCATGGCGAGGTCGGCGACGGCCGCGCCCACGACGTGCCGCTCTTCCAGCCCCGCAATGCCTTCGGGCCGCCCCTCGCCCCGTGCGAGCACCACGAGGTCCTTCAGCGACGAGCTCAGCACCCGCATCCGCTCGCCGAGGTTGATCGCCCCGTCAAGGGCCCCTTCGACACCGGGCAGTACTTCGAGCACCTCGTCATACCGGCCCAAGGTGAAGAGCACCGGCGCGCGGAACCAGCGCGCGTACGCGATGCTGTTGGGCTCGCGCACATCCTCGGCCAGGGCGATGCCGCGCTCCAGCGACCGCCACGCCTGGTCGGCCGCGCCGTTGCGGGCCTGCCACAGCGCGAGCTCCGCGTACGCCTCGCTCGCGTCGCCGAGGGTTCCGAGCTCGTCGAGGAGCCGGGCCGCCTCGGCCACCGCGTGCTCGGCCCCGGCGAGGTCGCCCTCCCAGCCGAGGCGTTCGGCCTTCACCCGGAGCGCCGAGGCCAGGCCCCAGCGCTCGCCGAGGCCGGCGAACACGGCTTCGGCGCGGTCGGCCTTCGCGGCTCCTTCGAGGCCCTGCAGCTGGCTGCCCGCGGCGGCCTCGATCAGCAGGGCGGTGCCGAGTTCCCAGCCCGCCAGGCCGCGGTCGTCGGCCGGCGGAGCGTCGGGGAGGAACGCGGGGCCCATCGACACGAGGAGCCGGCCGGGGGCGTCGGGGGCGATGTCGCGGCCGAGCGCGATTCCCTCCTTGATGTCGTCCTGGCCTGCGAGGTAACCGTTCCGGGCGGTCTCGGCGACCCCGGTCAGGATGAGGGCCGCCGACTGGAGGTGCTCGGGGATCTCGGCCGGAACGGCGAGCACGGCCTCGGTCCAATGCCGGAACTCGGAGTAGCTCCCGCGCAGCTGCCAGTACCAGAACAGGGCCGAGAGCATCTGGAGCCCGGTCCCGATGTCGGCGGTGGCGACGGCGCGGCCGATGACGGTGACGAGGTTGCCGTGCTCGGCGGTCAACCGGGACACGGCCGCGATTTGGGCGGCGGTGCGCAGCTCCAGGTCCGATCGCTCGGCGAGCGCGATGCAGTGCTTCGCCATCGCGTCGGCAACGGTCTCGGCGTCGCCGCTCTCCTCCAGGCGCGCAACGGCATAGGACCGGATCGTCTCCAGCATCCGGTAGCGTTCGCCGTCGCGGTCGACCAGTGATTTGTCGACGAGCCCGGCGAGGGCGTCGAGGTCGTCGATCGCCTCCAGCGCGAGGCCCGCCGGGTAGACGGACATGTGCATCGCAAGGGTCCGTTCGGGATCGGAGAGGAGTTCCCAGCTCCAGGCGATGACGGCGCTGAGGGTCCGGTGTCGAGCGGGCGCGGTGCGGTCGGAGCCGGCGAGGAGCGCGAACCGGTCGTCGAGGCGGGCCGCGATCTGCGCCGCGTCGAGTGCCCGCATGCGCGCGGCGGCCAGCTCCACTGCGAGTGGGAGGCCGTCGAGCCTGCGGCAGATCTCCACGACCGCTTCGGTGTTCGCGGCGTCGAGCTTGAACCCGGGGCGGACCGCGACGGCGCGCTCCACGAACAGCCGCACCGCGGGACTCGACGCCGGGTCCTCTTCGGACACCGCCAGTGGCGGGATCGGGTACAGCCGCTCGCCGCCGATCGCGATCGCCTCGCGGCTCGTGGCGATCACGCGCAGGCCCGGGCAGGCGCCGAGGAGGCGCGCGGCCAGGTCGGCGACGCCGTCGAGCTGGTGCTCGCAGTTGTCGAGCACGATGAGCGCGTTCTGGTCGGCGAAGTACTCCTCCAGGCGCGACGCGGCGTCGCGCGCGGACGGCTCCAGCAGGCCCGCCTCGCGGGCGCCGATGGCGCGCAGCACGGCCGGGGCCACGTCGGTGCCGTCGGTGGTCGACGCCAGCTCCACGAACCAGACGCCGTCGGGCGCGCTGCCGGTCGCGGCGATCCGCGCGGCGGTCTCGGTCGCGAGCCGGGTCTTCCCGGCCCCGCCCGGGCCGGTGACCGTGACCAGCCGCGCTCCTTCGACGGCCTCGACCAGCGCGGCGAGGTCGTCCTCGCGGCCGACGAAACTCGTCAACTGGGACTTCAGGTTCGAGCGCCGCACCGGCCGCTCGGCGGGCGCCGCGCTCTGGCGCAGGATCTGGAGGTGCAGGTCGGCGAGCTCGGAGGAGGGGTCTGCGCCGAGCTCGTCGGCGAGGCGCTCGCGGGTCCGCTCGTACACGTCGAGGGCCTCGGCGGGACGGCCGGTGGTGTAGAGCGCGCGCATGAGGAGGGCCTGCCAGCGCTCGTCGAGGGAGTGCGCGGCGGCGAGCGGTTCGAGTTCGGAGAGCACGTCGGTGCCGGTCGCGACCTCGAGCGCGAGCCGGTCGCGGGTGGTCTCGGCGCGGAGGCGTTCGAGTCGGACCGCCTCGTTCTGCGCGAACCGGTAGTCGAGGAGGTCGGCGAGCGCGGGGCCGCGCCACAGCCCGGCGGCCTCGCGGAGCGCGGCGAGGTCGCCGCCGCGGCGACCGGCCTCGGCAAGCCGCTCGAACCTGACCAGGTCCACGTCGCCGGGCTCGACGTCGAGCCGGTACCCGGCCGCGCCGCGCGCCACCTTGTCGGCGCCGATCGCCTTCCTGACGCGGGACACGAGCGCCTGGAGCGCGTTCGCCGAAGGTGCGTCGTCCTCCCAGATGGCGTCGGTCAGCGTATCGGCGGACACTTCGCGGCCGGCCTCGAACGCCAGCCGCGCCACGAGCGCCCGGAGCCGGGCCCCGGCGAGCTCGATCGGCTGGTCGTCGTCATCGCGGAGGTCGAACGATCCGAGAAGGAGTACACGCATGCGGGCAAGTGTGCCCTGCCCCGTCACCCGATGGTGAAGTCGGTACAGGCCGTCTTGACGCGCACTTGACGCCCGCCGCCCGTGAACACCATCACATATCACCCGTTCGGGGACGACGAGTCGAAAACTGTCGGTCCCCGCCGATAGGTTCGCGTCAGCAACTGAATACCGCGCCGAACCCGCGGGTGACGCGCGACAACTGAAGGACGGTGCGATGACGACGACCTCATCCAGCAGCTCCCGGAACCAGACGCGGCCCACGACTCCCGCCGCAGACCTCACCGCCGGGCCCCCGGGGCCCGAGGTGATGGCGGAGGCCCTCCCGTTCGACACGATCCCCACCGAGGTCCTCCGAGACCATTTCACCAAGTGGCTGATCGAATCCCTCGTCCACACCGCCCACCTCGCCACACTCGTGGCCAACCCGGCCGCCGCACCGCCGAATGCTTCCGTGGAGCCGCGACCAGCCGCCCGACGGTCTACAGCTTTCGTGGAGCCGCCTCCGGCTGCCGGGCGACCGAATCCTTCGGTGGAGCCGTCACCGGCCGCCGGGCGGCCGAGAGCTTCCGTGGAGCCGACTCCGGCCGCCGAGCCACCGGCCGCCAGGCGGACGGATGCTTCTGCGGAGCCGCCTCCGGCTACCAGGCAGCCGAATGCTTCCGCTGAACTGCCACCGGCCGCCGCTTCGGCGCCGCCGAAGCGCCCGAGAGCCAAGAACCGCCCACCCGGGCGAAAAGGCGACCGCCCGCGCTCCGGCGCGATGGAACCACCCGCGATCCCTCCGGTCGCACCCTCGGTCGGGCCACCGCAGCCGGATCCCGGCACCGAGGCCGATGTGCCACCGACTCCTTCACCGCGACCGCAGTATGTGCGGATCGGTGACCGGACGGTGTGGCTGACGAAGCCGATGCTGCGCTCGCGGGGCTGGACCGAGGCGGCGATTCGCGATTTCCTGCCCGGTCCTGAAGGGCTGAAACCGAATCCGCGGTTCGCGATCTCGGGAGCGCCGATGCCGGTCTGGAAGCCTGGGACCGTGGCAAAGGCCGAGGCCGACCCGAAATGGCGCGACTGGCTCGACCGCTCGCTCCAGCGCCGGCAGACCACGCTCGACGCGCTGGCCGGCACCGACGACCTGGAGTTCCGCAACCGGCTCGAACTCGCGGACCGGGCCATCAGGGACTGCTCCGCACCGCCGACGCTCCTCGACGCCCTCGAACCGGAGCGACCGCCCGCCACCCACCACAGCTGAGGAACCGGCCGTCGAACAGGGCGAGACCGACAGAGAGGAGGGAAGCGACGAGGGCGGGCAGCGGGGAATCGGCAAACCGGGGACTTGAGCGCGGGCCTGATCTTAGGTTGGAGGTCGGCCGGTGCGTGACAGATCCGGTCCGAGGCGACCGCTTGGAAGGGACTTGAGATGGGTGATTTCGCGTTTGCGGGGAAGACCTTCGTGATCCGGCTGGACAACGGAGTGACTACCCACAACATCTATGGCGCCGAGGGCAACAAGCTCCAGTACGCGGAGATCGACGGCGCCACGGAGAGCGCATCGGGAACGGTCGACCTCCATGTCGCGGAGGTCTCCCCCCGGGTCTACCTGCTCGGGTGGAACGAGGTCACCGGCGCTGCGGTCACCCATGTCATGAACTTCCACGACCACACCGTGACCGGCTTCTGGTCCTTCGACGAGGACGGCGGCCGCACCGGTGAGGTCCACTCCGGAACCTTCGAGGAACTCGGATAGACAACCTTCAGGCGAGCTTGAAGCCTGCCGCCACTGCGAGTTCGCCTGCGATCTCCACGGCCTGGTCTGCGGTGATCAAGGCGCCCTTGAGGCTCATCAGGCCGGTGATGCCGCCCAGTTCGGCGCGGCGGAGGTCGCAGCCCTTGGCGTTGGAGACCCGGGAGAAGTCCGCGCCCGAGAACGAGCAGTCGATGAACACCACCTTGGAGAGGTCGCCGAGGAAGGTCGCGTTCTTGAAGCGGCACCGCTCGAAGACCACCGGGCCCTTGGCCGAGCCGATCGAGATCCCCGCGAAGTCCGCCCGGGAGTCGGCGACGTACAGGTCCTGCACCAGTGCGAACTGCGCCTGCCAGCCCACGAGCTGGCTCTCGGTGATCTCGACCCGGCGCGCGGTCGTCTGCTCCCAGCGGGCGTTGGAGAGCATCGAGTGGTCCACGGTCACGTCGACGATCTGGAACGGCGACAGGACCGCCCCTGAGAGGTCGGCGTTCCGGATCGCCGACGACTCCAGGCTGCCGTCGCCGTGCGCGCCGGTCCAGTCGGCGCCCTCGATGAGCTTCTCGCTCCACTCGATGTCGTAGTCGAGGTCGTCCTCCGGCGGCTGCAACCGCTCGGTCTCCACCAGCGGCCTGCGCATCGACAGCTTGTCGTCGATCTTCCTGAACTTCACCCGGGTCCTCCTCGATAGACCCCGGCAGGCTACGCCCCGGCTCCGACAGCCGTCCCACGAGACTTGCCACCGATGTCTGACACATGTAAGGTTTTTCTTACACAAGATAAGGATGGTTGACATGCCGCCGCAGGAACCCCCCGCCGAGGATCTGACGGGTGCGGCGCTGCTCGCGGCCTGCTCGGCCCTGGCGAACCCGCTCCGGCTGCGCATCCTCGGCGAGCTGGCAGACGGGCGGCAGTACGTGAGCCTCCTCGCCCGCCGGCTCGGGATGAGCCGCCCGCTGCTTCACATGCACCTCCAGAAGCTCCAATCCGCGGGCCTGGTGACCGGCGAACTGGAGCTCTCCGAGGACGGCAAGGCCGTGAAGTACTTCGAGGCCGTTCCGTTCGCCCTGACGATCACCCCGCAGACCGTGAAGACGGCGCTGCCCACCCTGCCCGACACCGGTCGAGCCTCGACCGCCACGGAAACCACCCCGGAAGCCGATACGGGAACCGACACTGCAACCGACACAGAGAAGGACACCGAGAAATGAACATGGGACAAGCCGGAATGCTCTTCGCGTTCGGATTCCTTCTGCTGGTCACCGCGATCATCGTGGTCTCGATCATCACGCTCGCCGGAGCCTCGAAGGCGAAGGCGTCTGCCGCCCGGGAGGCGAACTACCGCGAACTCGCCGAGAAGGCGACCCTCGACGCGGCCGAGATCAAGTCCTCCCTCATCGAGATCAAGAGCCGCCTGGCTTCGGTCGAGCAGGTCCTGAAGACCATCGACTAGAAGTCCCCTGGACTCGACCTCGGCACCGCAATCTCCGAACCCGAGGCCTCTCGCGCATCACGCTCTGCCCCTGAGCTTTTGGGCGAGACGGCGTACCGCCTCCGTGATCGGGCCTCTGCGCGCGGGGCGTGGCCGGGGGTGGTGTGCCTGGGCGAGGGGCTCGGAGGATTCGAGGAACCTGTCCCAGGCGAGTTCGCGGAGTCGGTTGAAGGAGTCCGGGGCCTCGTACCTGCGGTGGCGACCGGTGCGGGTGTCCCGGCGGTAGCCGTTCTCGGTGCGCCAGAGCCAGGGACCCGGGTCGAAGCCGTCGTAAGGGCCGGTGCGAAGAACGTACCCAGATGGGTGGACGACCAGCTGTGTCGCACGGTTTTTGGGCGCAGTCGGCTGCGGTATCGTCGAACACGACATGGAAGTTTCCGCTTTCTTGTGTCGTGCCGCCCGGTGGTCAAAAGTTGGTAGCTCGTAGCCACTGGGCGGCGTTTTATATGGACGGACTAAAGAATGAAACACCGCCCACGGGATTGTCAACCCCATGTGACGGTGTGTCGCGAAGTCTTATGTGGAACTTGTTGGCGCGGCTGGATAAGCCCGCGGCCCGCAGGAGGCTCCTGAAGTCGGCAACGGCGAGGTCGAAGACCGGAGAATCGTTGCCCAGCTTGGAATCCCGCACGTGCATGCCGTCAGAGTCGTTGCAGGCGGCCAGTTCGACGCAGTCGGAGTTGTTGTCGCCCCCGCTGCGAGTGCTCTTGCGCCAGGCCCGACGAAGCTCGACGCAGTTAGAGTCGTTGTCGCCTCCGCTACGGGTGCTCTTGCGCCAAGCTGTCACGTCGGTCATCGAAGTGCTCCTTCAGAGTGATCGATTTCCCCAGGAGGGTCTTCCAAAGCCCATCGTATCGCCCGATGCGAGTGGTTTCCTCGATGCAGTAGGTGTCATCCCAGACCTCCGTGTACACGAAGGTCGGCCCGCCGAACTCGGCGCCGGCTGCGCGGTAGCGGTCAAAGGCGGTTGCGCCCTCCGGGTGTAGCGCGGAAACGATTCTGATCTCCCAGTTGGGGAGTGCGTCGAGATATCGCAGTCGGTCAAGCTGCTCCTGGCGGTCCGTCTCGTTGAGATATCGCAGGTTGTGCAGCGCGGTCTCGCTGATGAGGATCACGATCTTCGGTTGGTCGGTACGGGCCAGGAGTGATTCATATCGTTCGACCTTGAACTTCCAGCCTCGATTCAACTGTATGTCGGTGTAATCCTGGGTCCTCCCAACAAACTTGAAGTGGTACGCGCGCGTCTGCACGATGCCTGGCAACAGGTACGGCTCCCATTTACAGATCTCTCCCATGAACCGCTCGGCCATCTGGAGGCACAGGGCGTTGAATCGCCTGTTCGTCTGGAAGTTCTGCTGGGCCTCGTTGCGGGCGATCTCGATCATGTAGTCGCGCAGCTCTTCGCTGAGTTCGAGCTGGTCTGCCAAGGCGTAGCAGTCGCCGACCGAGGGGCAGGATTTGCCCCACTCCATCTTCGCGACCGTCTGGTAGTTCTTCCCGAGGAACTTGCCGACGTCGCTCTGGGTCAGCTTCTTCCTGGTCCGGCCGAGCCAGACCACTCGGCCCGGGAACCACTTGGCGAGCTTGGACTCAGTCATGGTGGGTGACTCCTTCGTCGGAGATGCGACCGTTCGACCACCAATGATGACACTGCGTTGCGGAGTCGCAATCATCTGTCTAGGAGCGTCATTGCGCAGCAATGACGCTCGAAGCGTCATTCAAAAAACGTCATTGTGCCGTCGTCACGCGGAACTCGGGAGGCGAAGGTCCTGGTCAAGGTCTTGCGCGGCACCTACATTCAGTGCATCGCGGGAAGGCCGAACCGCTCGCGACTTCCGGAATGGAGGAACAATGACCGACCGAGACCGCGTGCCGAGACTCGCTGATCCGTTGGAGCGCGGGCGATTCAGTGACGGGCACACCGATTACACGGTGCGGGCGTCGAGTGCAGTCGCCCCCGATTCGTTCCAGGTCTTCGCCGATGGGAATGCGGCGGACATCGTGCTGATCGTGTCCGGGATCAACAGCGGGCACCTGCATGCGACCTGGGGCGCTGCGTGGCGGGCCTTCGCCCCCGATTGGAAGGTGTGGGTCGAGGACGCCGCGTTCAAGGTCTTCTACACCGGGCACCGGATCGAGAAGCGGCACGGCGGCGGAGACGGGGTCCGGTTCTGTGAAGGCTGAGGCGGCGGCGCACCCGGACGATGACGGTTGGCTCGGCGACTTCCACAGGGGCCCTGCGGTCTTCGCGGTGTTCCGTGAGATGGACGGGGCGCATCCGCTGTCGCCGCCGGAGTACCGGATCGAGTGCAACGACGGGGCGGGGCCGCGGGTGGTGTGCCGGTTCGTCGACGAGCCCGAGGGAGTTCCGGAGTGGTTCGGCGCCTGGCGTGGCGACGACTGGTGCGAGTGGATCCTGAAGCGGGCGTTCGCCCTCGTGGAGCGACCGCGGAACCGCTGAGTGAAGCCGCTCCGCGGCCCGGCGACTGAACCTCGGGCGGGCCGCGGAGCTTCGGGAGGGAGGCGGCGGACCGGGTGCACAGGCCCGGTCGGCGGACCGGGTGCATTGGCCCGGCCGGCAGACCGGAGGTATAGGCCCGGTGGGTGGACCAGGCTGACAGGCCCGGTCGGCGTCCCGACCGCCCGCCGTGCGGGGCGGACCCCCAGGGGCCCCGCGGCGGGCATGAGAAGGGCCGGCCGATGCTTGGTGGAGCATCGGCCGGCCCGATTACCGCGGCTGGTGGCCGCGGGTGTCAGTGCCGCCTGGTCGGCGGGCGTGCCGTTCCGGTCAGAAGTCGGCCGGGGCCAGTATCGGGGAGCCGACCTTGCCCATGAGGTCGTTCGCCGGGTGGTTGCGCTCGCCGCTGAGGAAGAAGCCGAAGATCGCGCGGCGCCACTCGTCGGGCGAGATGCGGTTGTCGTGGTCGGCGTCCAGATACTCGAACAGGCGGTGGCTCTCCACGTAGTCGACGCCGTTCCAGTTGCGCATGAGCTGCACGAACTCGCCGGAGCTGATGAGGCCGTCGCCGTCCTCGTCGCTGATCGCGAAGTAGGCGTCGGCGACGGACGCGAGCTTGGAGGCCGCGGCGATGCGGTCGGCGAGCATGTGCCGGGCGAGGGCCGAGCGGAGCTCCTTGCGGGAGACGCGGGTCTCGTCGTCCTCGGCGGCCGGGGCGATGAACTCGGTCCACAACCGGTGGGTGGCCTCGCGCAGTTCGAGACCCATGGGGCTCTCGACGGGGACGCCGCGCGCCCCCAGGACGCGGTCGGCGGCCTCGCGCAGGTTCTCCTCGGTGATGTAGTCGTTGCCTTCAGTGTCGAGGGTGTCGAACCAGCGGTCGAACTTGTCGCGGCGGACCTTGCCGATGTTGCCGCCCTGCCTGGCCCGATTGGCGATGATCGCCGCGGCTCCGGCGGCGACCGCGGTAGCGGCGGCGCCGACCACGAGTGCCTTCGTGCTTCGCTGCATGGATTGCACCTTCCCGTCTCAGTTCCTGTCCAGGACGGATCGTTCCACGGCGAACGGGCCCGGGGACCGAAATCGGCCGATCCGGGGACAAGCCGCCCACCCGAGGTGCCGAAGCCCTTTCACCTCTGGGGAATCGGTGATGCGCGGACTACGCGGAGGCCTCCCACGGGCGCAGCTCCAGGAGGGCCCGGACGGTCTCGACGTACTGGAGGTTCGTGTACCCGGTGCCCGCGTCGAGCGCGGCCTCGACCGTGCCGAACCCGGCCTGGTACGCCGAGATCACCGAGTTGAGCAGGCAGTGCTCCTGGTGGTCGGGGACCGCGTCGTCCCGGGAGCAGTCGTCGGCGAGCGAGTACACGCCCGGGTCGGCGCCGCCGAAGTAGTTGACCGCGAAGTACTTCGCGAGCCACTGGACCTGCGCGCTGCCGAGCATCGCGTTGTCGGCGGCGTCCTCCCGGTCGAAGTCGGCCTCGAACCGCTGGTTGACGAACTTCTCGGTCGTCGGCTGGATCTGCATGAGCCCGGTGCCGCCGTCGCACGCGACGATGTCGGTCTGCCAGCCGCTCTCCATCCACGCGATCGCCTTGAGCAGGTCGGGGGAGAACTCGACGGTCGAGTTCGTCCAGAACTGCGTGTCGGCCGCCTCGTCAAGGGCCGCTTCGACCTCGGACGCCGGGGCCGCGCCGCCGTCGAGGTAGGTGGTGCACGGCGGGTGCACCGAGGGCGGCTCGGTCGGCAGCGCGGGACTGGTGGTCTCGGCTGCGGCAGTGGTCTCGGGCTCGGTCGGCGGGGCTTCGGGTGTCGTGGTCGGCTCCGGTTCGGGGCCGGGGGACTCGGTGGTCGGCTCGGCAGAGGTCACGACGGCCGCGGGGGCGCCGTCGGGCGAGGTGGAGGGCATGAACAGCAACACGGCCACGGCGATCGAGGCGAAGAGGAGCACGAAGGCCACGAGCCAGGTCCCCGTGCCGTTGTCGGGGTCGGGTCCGGAGGCGAGGTCGGGGTGGAGGCCCGCCTCTTCGGGTTCAGGCGGGGGCCCGGCGTCGCCGGGCGCGGTGGAGGGGTTCATCGAGGGGTCCTATCAGCGTGTCGCTACACAATGAAGCGTATCGACTACGCGCCACCTGCGGGGTTCATGACCAGCTGGGTTCACGAGCGGCTGGGTTCACGACCAGTTGAGTTCATGGGCGGCCGGGTTCACGACCGGCGGCGCTCCCCGAGGTCGGGTGTGTCCGAACTCGACGGCCCCCGGTTGCAAGGGTGCCTTCGCGGTACGACATCGCGGCGGGTTCCGGCCCCCGGGGTCGGGTGTGTCGGATTCGAAGCGCCCCCGGCTGCAAAGGTGCCCGCGGGGTGTGACATCGGTGCGGAGTTGCGGCCCCCGGGGTCGGGTGTGTTCGATCTGCGTCGCCCCCGGCTGCAAAGGTGCCAGGGGGGTGCGACAGTCCGTTGCCGCGGCTCGCTGCCGCTGGTGATGGGGGTGACGCGGAAATCATATTTGAACGTGTTCAAGTTTGGGGGTATCCTTGGCGTACAAGGAGGAACCCCCATGAAGATCGTCATCCCCGGAGGCACCGGCAACCTCGGCGCCGTCCTCGAACGCGGCCTCCTCGCGGCCGGCCACCGCCTCACCGTCCTCACCCGGACCCCGACCTCCCCGCACCACCTCCCCTGGGACGGCCGCACCCTCGGCCCCTGGGCGGAGGCGATCGACGGCGCCGACGCCGTCATCAACCTCGCCGGACGCAGCGTGAGCTGCCGGTACACCCGCCAGAACCTCGCCGAGATGATGTCTTCGCGCGTCGATTCGACCCGCGTCGTCGGCGAGGCGGTCGCCGCCGCCGCGCACCCGCCCGCCGTCTGGCTCCAGGCCAGCACCGCCACGATCTACGCCCACACCCAGGGCCGCCCCAACGACGAGGCCACCGGCGTCATCGGCGGCAGCGAACCCGACGCGCCCGCGTACTGGGCCGAGAGCATCGACATCGCCCTCGCCTGGGAGGCCGCCCTCGACGAGGCCGACACCCCCGCCACCCGCAAGATCGCGATGCGCACGGCCATGGTCATGAGCCGCGACAGCGGCTCGGTCTTCGACGTCCTCTCGCGCATGGCCTCGCTCGGCATCGGCGGCTCGGTCGCCGGCGGGCGGCAGTTCGTGTCGTGGATCCACGAGCACGACCTCGTGCGCGCCGTCGAGTTTTTCCTCGAACGCCGCGACCTCGACGGCCCGTTCAACGTCTGCGCCCCGCACCCACTGCGCCAGCGCGACCTCATGCGGATCCTGCGCCGCGCCAAAGGCGTTCCGTTCGGACTGCCCGCGACCCGGTGGATGGCCGAACTCGGGGCGTTCGCCCTCCGCACCGACACCGAGCTGCTGCTCAAGAGCCGCCGCGTCGTGCCCGCGCGCCTCGAGGCCGCGGGCTTCGAGTTCCACCACCCCGCCTGGGAGGCCGCCGCCGCGGACCTCGTGGGGCCGCGCAGGGCGACGCCGGAGCGGACGCTGGTCGGCTAGCGAGTCCTGCTCCGAGGCGCGAGGCGCGATTCAGTAAGCCGGTAAGCCGAAAGGTCTGGGACCGGGGAGCGGACAGGAGCTGCCTTCGTGCTCCGACCGGTAAGGCGCGGGCTCGGAGGTAGCGGTCCTCTACGAACCCGGCGACCGCCATCAGGGCCGCCACGCCCGCGGCCGACCAGCACACCGCGCTGAACGAGACCTCGTGCGCCAGCACCGAACCAAGCCCGGCGCCGAGGAGGTACACGCCCCACACCCCGGCCTGGAGCCGGGCCGACCGCAGGTCGTCGCGGTTCCCGGACAGGTTGACCGACAAGGCGATCAACGTCCCGGTGAGGACCGTTGTCGTCACCCCGGCGAGGCCGATCCGGGCCGCGTGGATGCTCTGCACGCCCATCGCGAACGCCGCCAGCCCGATCGCCGGCTCCGTGCTCCCCGCGAGCCCGGCCAGCGCCAGCAGCGCCACCTCGGCCACGAGCAGGCCCGGGACGCCGAAGCTGGTGAGCACGTGCCTGCGGGTCGCCAGCGACGCGGCGACCGCCCCGAGTGAGAACCCGGCGAGCGACCACAAGGGGCCGACCGCCGAGAGGCCGTCGTCGCGGCCCGTCAGCTCCCCGGACAGGGACACGGCCAGGAGCACGGCGTTCCCGGTCTGGTTGGCGACGAACTGCTGCCCGAGGGCGAGGAACCCGGCACCGTCGACCGCGCCCGCGAGTGCGGTGAGGACCAGAGCGGTCCACGCGTGCGCATAGGCGCGGTCGACGGTCGGTCTCACGAGTTCTTGGCGCTCCTGCGGCGGATCGAGGCGACGGCCACGACACCCGCGCCGACGGCGACGAGCGTACCCGCCGCGATCAGCAGCGGCGCAGTGGAAGAGGAACCGGTCGACGCGAGCGGCCCGCAGTCGCCCTTCGTCGTCGACCCGCCGCCGGTGGTCGGACCGTCGCTCGACGGTGTGTCGGAGCTCGGCGCGTCAGTGGTCGGCTGCTCGGTCGTAGGTCCGTCGGAGGTCGGCGCATCCGTCGTAGGCGCTTCGGTCGTGGGCGCGTCCGTGGTCGGCTCCCCGGTGGTCGGCTCCTCCGAGCTCGGCGCGTCCGTGGTCTCGCAAGGGGTCGTCTCCTCGTCGGTGGTCGGCGCGTCCGTGGTGTCGCTCGGCGACTCGGTCGGGGTGTCGTCCTCGCAGGAGAATTCGGCCGCGAACGGGAAGTAGTGGATCTCGCCGCCGTTCTGGCCGAGGTCGCCGAACTTGGCGTTCTTCGCGATGACCTGGCCCTCGACGTTCGTCGGGCTCACGTTCCGGTAGTCGGCGTTCGGCGCCAGGATCGACCCCTCGACCGTGTCGCCGGAGGCGATGTTCAGCCGGGTGGTGTCCGGGAAGTTCCACAGGATGTACGGCGCCTGGTTGCCGCTGATGCCGGCCTGGGTGGCGACGTCCCAGTCGAACTCGTTGCCGGTGCCGGAGGTGTCGACGTTGATCAGCAGCGGCGTGTCGGCGGTCGGGGGCGTGTCGAAGGTCAGGTCGGCCATGTTGTTGAGGTCTTCGCCGGTGACCTCGAGGATGTTCGTCACGCCCGGCTGGAGGCTGATGCGGATGCCCTGACCGGGTGCGACCTCGCCCTTCGGGACGACCACGGGCCGGTCCCGATCGTTCATCGGAACCTTGTACGCGTCGCACACGTACAGGTTCTGGGAGTTCTCGCGGAGCTGCGCGAACGCCGAGTCGAAGTCGATCGGGGAGGTCGGTCCGACCGAGGCGATCGGCTGCTGCACGTTCAGTTCGATCCGGGGCGTGCTGTCGTAGGCGCTGCCCGATGCGACCAGGTGCGTGTTCACGCTCGCGTTGTTGTTGTCGGTGTTCAGGACCGAGGTCCCGGTCAGGTCGCCGACCTTCACGTAGTCGTGGACCTGGACGACGGAGGTCGCCGGGTCCTGGCTGTAGTCGACGCGGCCGCCGACGACGAGTGCGCTCGGGCGGGCGTCGCCGGGCGCGGTGAACGAGGCCACTTCGTGGATGTTCACGTTGTACGAGCCCCGGATGACGAGGTTCCCGCCGGTGGCCATGGCCCCCTCGGACTCGGTGGAGTGCAGTTCGGTCTCGTTCTCCACGAACGCGTTGAAGTCGAGCGCGGGCGCGAGCGGGTCGTAGGTCACGGTCGCGGCCTGCGCGACCGGTGCGGTGCCGGCGGCGTTGAAGGCGATGGCCGTGGCGGCCACGGCGGCGGTGAGCGCGGCGGCGCCCGCCAGTGAGAGGCGCCTGGTCCTGCGGGCGCTCGCGGATCTGTTGTGCACTGTGTTCCCCCTGGGGCGGTCGGTTGTCAGCGGCGGCGGGGGGAACCGCGCCGAGCCTAACCGCGGGAGGGGTCCGGTCGGGTGAGCGAAACACCGAATCGGGCGAGGCGTGATCACTCGGACAGGAGCTTGAGGACCACCGGGCGCGAGACGGTGCCGGCGACCTGCTTCGCGAGGCTGTTGGCGCTGGCGCCGTCCGCGTTCGCGCGGCGCAGGGCCGCGCCGAGAGCGGCCTTGGCGGCGTCGGCCTCGGCCTGGGCCCGGCGCAGACGCTCGGCGGCCGCGGCGACGTCGGGTCCGGTGTCGTCGTCAACCAGGTCGTCGCGCTCCGCGCCCGCGGCACCGTCCGGGCCGGTCGTCCGCGCGGCGGGGGCGGGCCCGCTCGTCTCCATCCACGAGCGGATGGCGCCCTCGGCGAACGGCACCATGACCGCCTTGATCGCGTCGGCGTCGTGCGCGCGGTCGCCGAGCATGAGGCGGCGCAGCTGCGGGACCAGGTTGAGCCAGTTGGGCATCGCGCAGATGAGGAACGTGGTCATGCCGGCGCGGAACGGGTCGTCGGTGTCGAACTGCGCCATCGCGCTCAGGATCTTGCGCCGGTAGTGGCCGTGGCGCCAGTCGTCGATGTCGTGGGCGTCGTCGCCGCGGTGCAGGCCCTCCCAGGTGAGCAGGCGCAGCAGCTGCGGGTGCTCGCGGTGGTAGTCGTAGAGGCGGACCACGAACGCGCCGACCTCGCCGTCCTTCCACAGCGGGTCGACGACGTCGGTGAACTCCTGGAGGGCGTCGATGAGGACCGCGTCGAACAGCTTGTCCTTCGAACCGAAGATCCCGTAAATGCGCTCCTTGTTGCACCCGGCGGCCTCGGCGATCCGGTCGACGCGGGCGCCGGCCAGGCCGCGCTCGGCGAACTCGTCGCGGGCGGCGCACAGGAGCGCGGCGCGGGTGGCGTCGGAGCGTTTGGCCTCTTGGATCGGCATGAGGCCCAGATTACCAGACTGCAAACCAACTATTTGGTTGACATGGTCGCGGATGCAGGTCTAGATTCGGCGCCATGACCGCACCCGCCACCACCACCCCGCCCACCCGCTACGTCCCCGCCGGTCCACCCGGCCGCCCCAGGTCCGGCTACACCCCGGCGCGCGTCGCCGTCCCGGTCTTCGCCCTCGCCGCGCTGCTCGCGACCGGCCAGATGTACACGCCCATCCCGATGTTCGCCCAGATGGAGGCCACCTGGGACGTCGGCCTCGGCGCGATGACCTGGGTCATCAGCGCCTTCGCGTTCGGCTACGCCGCCGGCTTCGTGGCCTTCGGGCCCATGGCCGACCGGTTCGGGCGCCGCCGCGTCCTGGTCACCGGGTTGATCGCCGCCGGAGTGGTCACACTGTTGACCGGTCTGGCGCCGACGTTCGCGGCCGCGATCCCGCTGCGGGTCCTCCAGGGCCTCGCCGTCGGCGCGATCCCGCCCGCCATGACCGCGTACGCGACGACCAGGATCGCCCCGGCCCGCCGCGCCGTCGCCGTCACCGCGATCATCACCGCGTTCCTCGCCTCGACCGTCCTCGGGCAGCTCGCCGCCCAGGCCGTGGTGCGCGCCGCCGACTGGCAGTGGGTGTTCGTCGGCTCCGCCGCCCTCTTCGGCGTCGCCGCCCTCGCCGCCGCGCGCATCATGTCCCCCGACGAGATCGACCCCGGCGCGAGCCTCGCCCGCAGCTACGCCGCGATCCCGCGGGTGCTGCGCATCGGGCGGCTCCTGCCGATGCTCGCCGCCGCCGCGCTCGCCATGGGCTCCATGGTCGCCGCGTACACCGGGATCGAGCTCACCGGCGTCGTCACCGGGAACGCCGCGCTCCTCACCCTGCGGGCCAGCGCCCTCCCGGTGATGTTCGCCCTGCCCTTCCTGGCGATCCCGCTCGCGCGGCTCGACCGCACCTCGCACCTCCCGCTCGGCACCGCCGTCGCCGGGCTCGCGATGGTCGCGGCCGCGTTCGCGGGCGGGAACCTCACCGCCCTCGCGATCCTGCTGGCCGTCCTCGTCTTCGGCATCGGGATCGCCGGACCGGCGATGAACCAGATCGCCGCCGAGGCCGGCGGCGAGCAGCGGGCCGCCGCGACCTCCGTGGCCATGTTCAGCTTCTACGTCGGCGCCACCGCCGGGCCCCTCGTCGCCAGCGCGGTCGCCCCGCACGGATTCGCGGCCCTCGCCTGGACGCTTGCGGCGATGCTGCTCACTGCCGCAGGATTGGCCTTGTGGGGCAAGAGAAAAGCCTCACGCGACCTAGGAGGAACCCCTGATGGAGCAATCCGGAGCACGCTATGAGCGCGGACTGAAGGCACTCCAGTTCGTGTCGGGCCAGGCCGAACCGAACGTCGTCGACATCGAGACCGCCCCCGACCTCGCCAGGTACGTCGTCGAGTTCGGGTACGGCGAGGTCTACTCCAGGCCCGGCCTCGAACCGCGCGACCGCCAGCTGGTCACCATCGGCGCCCTCGCGGCCCTGGGCAACGCCGCCCCGCAGCTGCGCTTCCACATCAACGGCGCCCTGAACGCGGGCTGCACCCGCGCCGAGGTCGTCGAAGCCCTCACCCAGATCGCCGTCTACGCCGGCTTCCCGGCCGCGATCAACGCGATCACCGCGGCCAAGGACGTCTTCGCGGCCCGCGACGCCGAGCAGTGAACACCGCAGGGGCGGAACGCGATGCGTTCCGCCCCTTGCGCGGCGTCTACAGGTACTGGCCGACCTGCTGCTGGGGGACCTGCGGCTCCGTCCGGTTCGGGTCGGTGCCGGCGCGGCGGGCGTACAGCTCGGCGAGCGTCATCGGCTCCCGGACCTTCTCGCCGCCGAGCCAGTCGGCCGACTCCAGCGGCGACAGCTCCCCGACCTCGATCTGCGCGAGGCAGCGGCCGGGACGGACCACGGCCGGGTGGAGGCGGTCGAGCCGCTCGTTGGTGGTGATCGCGACCATGATCTCGCGGCCCTGGCCGAGCAGGCCGTCCGTCAGGTTCAGCAGGCGCGCGAGCGACTGGCCCGACGCCTCCTTCGCCTCGCCGCGGATGAGCTCGTCGCAGTCCTCCAGGACCATGAGCCGCCAGTGCTCGCGGCGCGGCTCGCCCGGCGTCAGGTCGGCGTCGAGCGCGAGGTCCATCTCCGACCCGATGATGACCTCCATCAGGTACGACGGGTCCGCGAAGAACGCCTCCGGGTCGAGGACCGTGTCCACCTGGCACCACGGCGCCCACTCGCGGGCGAGCGCCCGCAGGGCCGTGGTCTTGCCGGTGCCGGGCGGGCCGTGGAAGAGCACCAGGCGGCCCGTCACGTCGGAGGACTGCGTCGCCATGAGCTTGCCGAGCGCGGAACCGGCGCCCGCGGCGTAGTTCCGCTCGATCTCGGGCCAGCGCGGGGCGCTGATCGACCGGGTGGAGCGGAACGGGCCGCGCGCCGACCGGTACCAGAAGCCCATGTCGACCTTGTCCTCGCCGACCTCCTCGACCGAACCGGTCCGGTCGGTGACGTACGCGGCGACCTCCTCGGCGCGCTCGCGCGTCACGGCGGTCACCACCGCCTGGCCCGAGCCGTCGCGCCACCGCTGGGTGCGCAGCGTCCAGCCGTCGCCGGTCACGAGTTGCAGGAAAGAGGTCCCCGAAATCGACCGGACGAGTGAACCGCCCTCGGGGATGAGGTCGACGTCGTCCGTGACCATGTCGAGCGCCCGGACCACCGCGTGCGGCTGCGCGCCGCTCACATAGGCGTCCAGCGCCATGAGGTTCAGCACGTTCGACGGGTCGTCCGAGCCGTCCAACGTGAAGTGCATGTTCCCCAGCACTCCGCCGCCTCCCTGGAGCAGGTTCATGATCTCACCGCGTCTTTCGACGATTCCCATCGCGATCCACCATAGAAAATACGGCCCCGCCCCCGGAGTTGCGACTGGTCGGACTTCGCGGACGGCGCACCGTGATCGTGCCTTATGACCCCGACACCGCGGGACGGCGCCCGCAGGTCGCCGGGGGAGTCGCCGGAGATATCCCACCCCACCCGGTGGGGCGTGAGCTGGAACAATCAGCCATGCTGGATGACGTGACCGCATCGACCGAGACCAGCCAAAACACCGCCGACACCATACCTGGCGGCGGCCGCGGTCCCCGAAGCGGGCTGCGCGCCCCGGGGCACGGCCGGGGCCTGCGGGTCCTCGCCGTCGCCGCCGCGGCGACGGCCGGGCTCCTCGCCGCGGTCATCGCGCTCGACCTCGGCGGCGCCGTCGACGTCGCGGCCCTCCCCGGGCTCGCCGCCGCCGACCCCGCCGTCACCTGGGCCGCCGGTCTCCTCAAGTACGCGTACGACCTCGCGATGCTCGCCGCGGTCGGCTGCGCGACCGCCGCCGCGTGCTTCCTCCCCGGCCGCGACGGGGACCGCGCGCGACTGTCGGCCCAGTCGTGGCGGTGGCTGCGCGTCGGCGCCGCCGCCTCCGGCCTGTGGGCGCTCACCGCCGCGGTCAGCCTCCCGGTGGACTTCGCGAACACGTTCGCGCGACCCCTCGCCGACGTCACCCTCCCGGGCGTGTGGTCCTACATCGCCCAGTACGAGCAGGGCCGGGCCCTCGGCCTCACCGTGCTCCTCGCGGGCGCGGCCGCGGTCGTCGCCGCCCGCGCGTTCACGATCCCCGGCGCGGCCCTCGCCGCCGCCCTCGCGCTCGCCGCCGCCGTCCCGCCCGTGTTCACCGGGCACTCCGCGTCCAACGGCAACCACCAGATCGCCGTCGACGGGCTCCTCATCCACATCGTCGCCGCCGCGTTCTGGGCCGGCGGGCTCTTCGCCCTGTTCATCGCCCGCAAGGACCCCGCTGTGGCGGCCCGCCGGTACTCCCGCGCCGCCGCGTTCGCCTACCCCGCGGTCGCCGCCTCCGGGCTCATCGTGTTCGTCGCCAACGTCGCCTTCACCGACCTGTGGGAGTCCGCGTACGGGCGCATCGCCCTCGCGAAGCTCGCCGTCCTCGCCGTCGGCGGCGTCTTCGGCTGGGCGCACCGCCGCCGCACCCTCCCCGCCGTCGAGCGCGGCGACCGCCGCGCATTCACTCGGCTCGCCGCCGTCGAACTCGGCCTCATGGCGATCGCGTTCGGCCTCGCCTCCTCCCTCTCGGTCACCCCGCCCCCGGCCGAGGAGCTCCCCGACCCGAACACGGCCCTCCTCGGGTTCACCACCCCCGAGCCGCTCACCCTGGCCCGCATCCTCACCGACTGGTACCCGTCGGTCCTGTTCTGCACCGCCGCCCTCGCGATGACCGGGTTCTACCTCGCCGGCGTGGTGCGCCTGCGCCGCCGCGGCGACGCCTGGCCCTGGTACCGCACCGCCCTGTGGTGCGCCGGATGGGGCGTCGTCGTCCTCACCACCTCCACCGGGCTCGGCAAGTACGGCATGGTCATGTTCAGCGCCCACATGGTGCAGCACATGGCGCTCAACATGCTCGCGCCGATCCTCCTGGTCCTCGCCGCGCCCGTCACGCTCGCGCTCCGCGCCCTCAAACCCGACCGCGCCGGCGGCCCCCGCGAATGGCTCCTCGCCGCCCTCCACAGCCGCTGGTCGAGCTTCGTCTCACGGCCGCTCGTCGCCCTCTTCATCTACCTCACCAGTCTTTACGTCATGTACTTCACCGGGATGTTCGAGTGGGCCATGCGCTCCCACTTCGGGCACCTGTTCATGACCGCGCACTTCCTCGCCGCGGGCAGCCTCTTCTTCTGGGTCGTCATCGGCCCGGACCCGAAGCCCCGGCCCCTCACCTACCCCGCCAAGGTCCTCCTCTACTTCATCTCCATCGTCTTCCACGCGATCTTCGGCATCACCCTCATGATGGGGACCGGCCTCATCGCCGAGGGCTGGTACACCCAGATCGCGATCCCCTGGGTCGGCGACCTCCTCGCCGACCAGCGGGCCGGCGGCGGCATCGCCTGGGGCTTCGGCGAGATCCCCAGCCTCATCATCATCGTGGTCCTCATCGGACAGTGGGCCCGCTCCGAGGAGCGGGAAGGACGCCGGCTCGACCGGATCGCCGAGCGCGCCAGCGCCAGCGGCCGCCCCGAGGACGACCCCCACGAGGTGTACAACGCCTACCTTGCCAGCCTCGACCAGGAACGGCACCCGACGGAAGTCGGGAACCAGACCCCCCGAAAGTAAGGAGAATCCGGACCCCGTTTCCGGTCGAACGACAGATGCGCCTGCGCCACCGCGGACGTACCGTCAACCCATGAGCGAACCGATCCACGACATCGCGACCACCGCCATCGAGACCGTCGCCGTCCACGCCGCCGAACCCCGGCCCGCGCACGGCGGATCGATCGTCCACCCCCTCTACCAGGGCACCGTCTTCGAGAGCGTCCCCGGCGAGTCCTACGACGAACTCCAGTACATCCGCCTGAACACCAACCCGTCCCAGGCCCACCTCCACCGCAAGCTCGCCGCCCTCGAAGGCGCCGAGGCCGGGCTCGCCACCGCCTCCGGCATGGCCGCCATCACCACGACCCTCCTCGCCACCCTCGCCGCCGGCGACCACGTCATCGCCGCCGGCGCGTTCTACGGCGGCACCCACCACTTCCTCACCGAGCAGGCCCCGCGCCTCGGCTGGAACGTCGACTTCGTCGCACCCGACGACCGCGACGCCTGGACCGAAGCCCTGCGCCCCGGCACCAAGGCGTTCATCGTCGAGACCATCAGCAACCCGCTCGTGCGCGTCGCCGACCTCGCCGGCATCGCCGCCTTCAGCCGCGAGCACGGCCTCACCAGCATCATCGACAACACCTTCGCCACGCCCGTCGTCTTCCGGCCCCACACCCTCGGGTTCGACCTCGTCTGCCACTCGGCGACGAAGGCCCTCAACGGCCACTCCGACCTCGTCGCGGGCGTCGTCACCGGCTCCGAGGAGCGCATCGCGGCCATCCGCCACGTCCTCAACCTCTACGGCGCCAGCCTCGACCCCCACGCCGGGTTCCTCCTCGCCCGCGGTCTCAAGACCCTCGCCCTGCGGGTGCGGCAGCAGGGCGCAACCTCGCTCGCGCTGGCCCGGTTCCTTGAGGGGCACAGCGGCATCGCGCAGGTCAACCACCCGGGCCTGGAGTCGCACCCGGACCACGCGCGGGCGACGGACTTGTTCGACGGGTACGGCTCGGTGTTCTCGTTCCGCCCCGCGGGCGGCGTGGCGGCGGCCGAATCGCTGCTCAAGGGCCTGCACATCCCTTACGTCGCACCGAGTCTCGGCGGCGTCGAGTCGCTCGTGACGCGCCCGGCGGTCACCAGCCACGCGGGGATGAGCCCCGAGGAGCGCGCCGCCGAGGGCATCCACGACGACCTCATCCGCTTCTCCACCGGCATCGAGGCGGCCGAGGACCTCATCGCCGACTTCGCACGGGCGCTGGGGGACTGACAGCAGGAGCACGGCGCGCGGGCCGAGAATCGGCCGGGAGGCCGGGAGGCCGGGAGGCCGGGAGGCCGGGAGGCCGGGAGGCCGGGAGGCCGGGAGGCCGGGAGGCCGGGAGGCCGGGGCAGCGGGCAGCGCGTCGCGGCGCGGCGCGCGCGACGCATCTGCGCAGGATCCGCTGACCGAGCGGAAGGGGGGAACGCGAGCGCGGCACCCCGACTGCGCCGCACCGCCGACGACCGGCCCAGAGTGCGGGCCGGGCGCCGCGCCGAGATGCGGCCCGGTCCGCGCAGGCCGGGCCGCCCCGTCTGCTCCAGTGCGGCATGGGGATCGGGAGGCGAGCCTGGTGCGCGAGCCGGGCCGACCCGGCCGCGACCTGCACCGCCTCGCCGACGACCGGCCCTGAGCGCGGGCCGACCGCCCCCACGAGCGCGCCCTCGCGGTGCCGCGCGACCCGCGCCGTCTGGTCGGTCAGCCTCGTCTGCTCCAGTGCGGCATGGGAATCGGGGGACGAGCTTGATGCGCGAGCCCGACCGGGCCCACACGGCCGTGCCCTGTGCCGCCTCAGGGTGCCGCACGGGCCGCGCTCAGGACCGGTCGGTCAGCTCTGTCTGCTCCAGTGCGGCATGGGGATCGGGACGAACCTGATGCGCGAGCCCGGCCGGGCCTGTGCGGCCGCGGCCTGTGCTTCGGGGCCGACGACGCCGACGACCGGGTAGCCGCCGGTCGTGGGGTGGTCGGCGCCGAAGAGGATCGGCTGGCCGTTCGGCGGCACCTGGAGCGCGCCGGCCGCGATGCCCTCGCTCGGGAGCTCCGCCCCCGGGTCCGAGCGCGTGAGCGCCGGGCCCTCGAGCCGCAGCCCGATCCGGTTGGAGTGCTCGGAGACCGTCCACTCGCTGCGCGTCAGCGCCGCGACCGCCTCGGGCCGGAACCACTCCAGGCGCGGCCCCAGGTGGAGCTTCATGACGATCTCGTCGCCGATGCCCGCCCACGGCGCCGGCCACTGCGTCGGCAGCGGCGGGTGCGCGGGGCTCGGGCCCAGCGGGATGGTGTCGCCGTCCTGGAGCGGTGCCGGGCCCAGGCCCGACAGCAGGCACGTCGAGTGCGAGCCCAGGCTCGACTTCGGATGCAGCCCACCGGAGAACGCCAGGTAGGACCGGACGCCGACCTCGGCGGGCCCGGCGTCGAGGACCGACCCGGCCTGGAGCTTCACCGGCTGCCCCCACGACTCCGGCCGCCCGTCGACCGTGACGGCGCAGGGCGCGCCGCCGACCACGACGGTGACGTTCCGGTGCGCCTTCACGGTGGCGCCGTTCAACGTCGTCTCCAGGGCGCAGGCCCCGGTCGGGTTGCCCGCCAGCTGGTTCGCGAGCCGCCACGAAGGATGGTCCGCCGCGCCCGACGGCGGCACCGCGAGGTGCCCCCAGCCGGGCCTGCCCGCGTCCTGGCAGGTCGTGAGCACGCCCGCCCGCAGGATCTCGATGTGGCTCATACGCGCACCGCCGCGAACCGCACCCGCGTGCCGGGGACCAGGAGCGCCGCCGGTTCGCGGTGCTCGTTCCACAGCCGCCCCGGGTTCGTCATGGTCGCGATGAGCTGCCAGCCGCCGGGGCTCGTGCGCGGGTACACCCCCGTGTACGGCCCGGCGATCGCGACGGACCCGGCCGGGACCTTCGTGCGCGGGCTCTCCCGGCGCGGGACCTGGTACCGCTCGGGCAGGCCCTCCAGGTACGCGAACCCGGGGGAGAACCCGCAGAACGCCGACTCGTACTCGATGCCCGAGTGGATGTCGGCGACGTCGTCGGGGCGCACCCCCCACAGGGCCGCGACGGCCTCGAGGTCCGGGCCGTCGTAGCAGACCGGGATCTCGACGGCCTCCCCCGCGGCCTCGGGCTCCTCGGTCAGCGGCCAGCCCGGCAGCTCGGCGGCGAGGAGCTCGGGCTCGTCGATCCCGTCGACGAGGACGGTGGTCGCCCCCGGGACGAGGTCCTCGGCCTCCAGCAGGCCCGACATGCGCCGGTTCTGGAGGGACCGGTAGCAGGCGCGGGCCGCGGCCGTCGTGCCGCAGTCGATCAGGATGCCTCTCGGCCCGGCCGGGAGGGGCCTGAGCCGAGGGGCGGCGGTCGTTCTTCCGGTGCTCACGAGAAAGCCTCCACGTCGATGCCTCGTTCGTCCAATGCGGCCCGGATGGACGCGGCGACCGCGACCGCGTCGGGACCGTCGCCGTGCACGCAGATCGACTCCGCCGCAACGCCGGTGCGGCTCCCGTCGACCGCGGTGACCGCACCGTCGGCGGCCAGGCCGACCGCCTGCGCGACCGCGTCGGCCGGGGCCAGGAGCGCCCCCGGCGCGCCGCGAGGCACCAGCCGGCCGTCCCCCAGGTAGCCCCGGTCCGCGAACGCCTCGCCCGCGACCCGCAGCCCGGCCCCCGCCGCGGCGCGGTCGAGCTCGCTCCCCCGCTGCGTCAGCACGACCCCCACCCCCGCGAGGCGCGCGCCCTCCACGACGGCACCGGCCTGGACCGGGTCCCGTCCGGCCCGATGATAAAGGGCGCCATGTGGTTTCACATAGGCGACGTGCGATCCCGCAGCCTCGGCGAAGACCCGCAGCGCCCCGATCTGGTACGCGACCTCCGCGGCGAGCTCGTCCGGGGGGACGTCCATCTCGCGCCGCCCGAAGCCGGCCAGGTCGCGGTAGGACACCTGCGCGCCGATCCGCACCCCCGCGGCGGCGGCCAGCTCGCATACGCGCCGGAGGGTGGCCGGGTCGCCGGCGTGGAAGCCGCACGCGATATTCGCGCTCGTGACGATCCGAAGCAGCGCGGCGTCGTCGGTGAGCTCCCAGCGGCCGAAACCTTCCCCCAGGTCCGCGTTGAGGTCCATGCCTGCAACGGTACCGGATCACTCGTTCAGGCGCATTTTGCGCACTCGGGTGCTCGCGGCGACGATTCCTCCGGAGGGCGGGCGCGCCGCGGTGCCGCGGCCGGGCCGGGAACCGGCTTGCGGCAAGCGCTTTCTTCCGCTACCTTTCAAGCACCCCACCGGGCCCGGCCACCCCGGCCGCCGACTCCACCTGGAGGAACCATGACGAGCGGTCCCGCCTCGAACCCCGACGACCTCCGCGCCCCCGCGCCCCTGTTCACCGACCCGGTCTTCGACGGGCCCACCGACCCCACCGTCGTCCACGACCCGGGCACCGGGCTGTGGCACCTCTTCTACACGCAGCGCCGCGCCACCGCCCCCGACGCCGGGGTCGCCTGGGTCCACGGCACCGACATCGGCCACGCCACCAGCCCCGACGGCCGCACCTGGACCTACGCCGGCACCGCCGCGGGCCCCGACTGCGACGACCGCGACACCTGGTGGGCCCCGGAGGTCCTGCGCCACGACGGCCTCTGGCACATGTACGTCACCTACCTCGAGGGCATCCGCGAGGACTGGACCGGCCCCGCCGAGATCCGCCACTACACCTCCGAGGACCTGGAGGCCTGGACGTACCGGTCGACCGTCGACACCGACTCCGAGCGCGCCATCGACGCCACCGTCCACCGCCTCCCGAACGGCAAGTGGCGCATGTGGTTCAAGGACGAGCGCCGCGGCAGCCACATCCACACCGCCGACTCCGACGACCTCTTCGCCTGGGCCCCCGCCGGTCCCGCCGTCACCGGCCAGGCCCAGGAGGGGCCCACGGTGTTCGCGCTCGGCGGCGTCTACTGGATGGTCACCGACGGCTGGTCCGGGCTGCTCGTCCACCGCTCCACCGATCTCGAGCACTGGCACCGCCAGCCGGTGCCGCTCCTCGCCGGACCCGGCCGCCGCGCCTTCGACGAGGCCCTCGGCCACCACGCCATGGCGCTCACGCAGGGACCCGACGAGGCGTTCCTGTACTACTTCACGCACCCCGGCGGCGGCCGCCGCTCCACCGTCCAGGTCGCCCGCCTCCACGTGCGCGAGGGGTGGCTCCGCTGCGACCGGGACGAGCACTTCGACTACCTCCCCGACCCCGCCAAGGCCGAACCCCAGCGGGGCGGAACGGCCTGAACCGGGCCCGAACCGCCGCGAAAGCGGACGACACGAACTCCTGACACTCTGTGAACAACACTGTCGAATCCCCAGGTGGGACGGCACTTTCAGGGGACCCTAAAGTGGCGGCCCCGGTCTATGCTGGAGTCCACACCGAGTCCACTGAGACCCCCGGAGGCGGCATGTTCGGTGAGGAAGCCATCGCCCAGCAGCTGGCGGAAGCCCGCACGGCGCTCGACGAAGTACGACAGACGCAGCGCGACCAGCTGGTGCAGCCCGTCACCGCCGAGGAGGCGGACGGGCGCATCCAGGTCACGCTGGGCCCCAACGGCCGCGTAGAGAAGTTCCGCTTCACCGAGGAGCGGGTCCTCAAGGAGGGCACCGAGTTCCTCGAAGCGGCGATCGCGAAGGTCGTCAACGCCGCGCTCGACGCCCGCGCCGAGGCGCTCTCGGCCGACGTCCCCACCCCCGACCTGGAGGCGATCGGCGCGGCCGTCGCCCAGATCCAGGAGCAGGGCGTGCGCCAGATGCGCGACATGACCGCGCACATCAGCCAGGTCATGGCGAAGCTCCAGGGAGGCAGCTGACATGGTCGTCAAGATCAACGTCGATTCCATGCGCGAAGGCGCGCAACAGCTCGACTCGGCCACCGAGGCCGTCCAGGGCCTGTTCGACCAGTTCAAGTCCTCAGTGGAGGGACTTTCGGACTCGTTCGGCGGCGACATGATCGGGAGCCTCCTCGACCTGGCGCACCAGTGCTGCATGGAGGCCATCATCGAGTGCATCTCCACCAACGTGGAGGACCTCGGCGACTACGCGAACACGCTGCGCCAGATGGCCGACGACCACGAGAACAACGACGCCGAGGTCGAACGCCTCTTCCGCGAACTCCTCGACGCGCTCGGCCGCTAGGCCGCCCGACCCCCCTTCCGCTCCCCGCACGCCAACGGCCGCCGGCACCGGCCCGCATCAACTCCTTCATAACGCTCCGTACCCCGGGCACTCCGCAGTGTCCCCTCCCTTCGAAGGAGACCCCAGTGGGTTTGCAACTGCCCTCAGAGCTGAGAAGCCTTCTCAGCATGCTCGGCTACGACTGGCCAGAGTCCGACGAGGAGAAGCTCTACAACCTCGGTGACACCTGGACCAACCTCGCCGACCAGATCACCGGCTCGATCGACAAGCTCGAGGCGGCCGCCAAGACTGTCATCGACAACAACATCGGCGAGGACATCGCCGCGTTCAAGTCCGAGTGGGAGGACGGCGAGTCCGCCGTCCGCAACATCGCGGACATCGGCGAGCCGTCCAACATCATCAGCATCGGCCTCATGATCGCCGCCGGCGTCGTCCTCGCCCTCAAGATGCAGATGATCGTGCAGCTCGTGACCCTCGCCATCCAGATCGCCCAGGCGATCGCGACCGCGGTGGTCACGTTCGGCGCCTCCCTCCTGGAGATCCCGATCTTCAAGATGATCACCTCCAAGCTCATCGACATGCTGCTCGACATGGCAATTGAGTCGGTGCTCAATGGTTAGGATGCGCACCCGCGCCGCGCGGAAGACCACCGCCAAGGGCGCCAAGATCATCTCCGGGCTCATCAACAACACCAAGTTCTTCCGCACCGGCAAGGGCGGCGGCAGCTGGGTCAACAAGACCGTCAAGAGCACCGCGCAGAAGGCCACCCGGACCCGCTGGCGCGCACGGGTCGGCAACGCCCTCAACAACGACTACAAGGGCACGTTCTTCAAGCAGCACCCGAAGCTCAA
This sequence comes from Glycomyces endophyticus, assembly GCF_039531525.1. NCBI lineage: Bacteria > Bacillati > Actinomycetota > Actinomycetes > Glycomycetales > Glycomycetaceae > Glycomyces > Glycomyces endophyticus. The sequence continues at coordinate 148,620 of NZ_BAAAQF010000002.1, read as the reverse complement.
GGGCAAGGTGGTCGTCCACCACGCCGTCGAGCAGCAGGTCATGCGCCGCTACCCCGGCCGGTTCAGCGCCGCCGAGATGCACTCGCTGCAGAACCTCCGCGGCATCCCCAAGGGGCAGGTGAACAGCCGCGTCCACCTGAGCGAGATCCGCAAGGAGTGGAACCAGTTCTACAAGAGCCACCCGAACGCCACCCGGCAGCAGATCCTCGACCAGGCCACGAAGATCGACCTCAAGCTGGGCACGAACTTCAATCCGTCCGTCCCTTAAGTTAGGATTCGCCAATGAGCTACTACCTTCTGGAGCCCGAAGTCGCCGGCGAGCTCGGCGAGGACACGGTCATGGACACGTCGGTGCACCCGCCCGTCGTGACCAGGCTCCAGTACGTGATCCAGGACTGGCTCGGCGACGAGATCCTGGAGTCGACCCCCTGCTTCGTCGTCACGGAGCACCTGGCCGGCCTCATCGGCGCGGCGGGACTCACCGGCTACCGCTTCGCGGACGCCGAGGTCGTCCTCGGCGAGGACGCCGAAGAGCTCGCCGACGGGCCCGTCGACCTGCCCAAGTGGCAGTGGCTCCAGCTCACCGGCACCGCCGGGACCACCGACTTCGGCGCCGCCTCCGACGGCAGCCTCGTCGTCTCCGAGCGCGCCCTCGAGGTCCTGCGCCAAGGGGCCCTCAACAACTGCGACATCGAACCGCGCTGACCGGACACGGGAAGGGGCGGCCGGGATCTCCCGGCCGCCCCTTCCGCTGCACCGATGAATCCCGGGCCCGCGCCTCGTCTGCACTCCTGACACACTCGCCGCACCCGACGCACGAAGGAGCGCCATGACCGCCGAACCCAAGGGCCCCGTCTCGTACTTCCCCTCCATCGAGCAGAAGTACGGCCGCCCCGTCGCCGACTGGCTCGCCGACCTCGAGTCCAGCGGCCGCACCGGCCACAAGGACCTCGTCGACTGGCTCAAGACCGAGCACGGCCTCGGCCACGGCCACGCGAACGCGCTCGTCGCCTACCACCTCAACCCCGGCAAGTGGCCCGCCTACCCGCCGGCCTAGGTCAGAACAGGCCCGAGAACGCCGCCACCACGAACAGCACCAGTACGACCAGCACCCCGATCGCGATGTAGAGGAACAGCTCCGGGGAGAGCAGGAAGATCACCAGGCAGGCCGCGGCGGCGATCGCGACGGCCACGCCGGCGATCTTCCACTTCCCCGACCGCGCCTCGGCGCCGTCCCGCAGCTGCTGGTTCGCCTTGGAGAGCGACTGCGGCCGCATCACCTGCGTCGGCTCCATCGACGCCTCCGCGAACCCCGGCGGCGGCAGCTGCTGGAGATCGGAGATGAGCACGTCGAGCTCGGAGTACACGCGGGCGCGCATGGCGGCGTCGACCCGGTCCTGGTACTCGCCGACGTCCAGGCGGCCCTCTTCCACCGCCTGACGCAGGCGCTCCATGACGACCTGCCGGTCGCTCTCCGAGGCGCGCATCTGATCGCGGTCCATTCGGCCACACCTCCAATGTCGGATGCTCCGTCTAGGATGCCAGGGCCCGGCAACACGCGGCCAGGCTCTTTCGCAACCGGTGCGAAACTGGGACGATGAGGAGGTGAGCGAACAGCTGACCGTCGGCGTGGGCGCCGGCACCGAGACGGCCGACATGGTGCTCAACATCGGCCCGCAGCACCCGTCGACCCACGGGGTCCTCCGCCTCCTCCTGCGCGTCGACGGCGAGCGCGTCACCGAATGCGAGCCGATCGTCGGCTACATGCACCGCGGCGCCGAGAAGCTCTACGAGGTCCGCGACTTCCGCCAGATCATGCTGCTCGCCAACCGCCACGACTGGCTCTCGGCGTTCTCCTCCGAACTCGGGGTCGCCCTCGCGGCCGAGCGCCTCGCCGGGATCGAGGTCCCCGACCGGGCCGTGTGGCTGCGCATGGCCCTCGCCGAGATGAACCGCATCCTCAACCACCTCATGTTCCTCGGCTCGTACCCGCTCGAGATCGGCGCGATCACCCCGATGTTCTACGCGTTCACCGAACGCGAGCGCCTCCAGGCCGTCATGGAGGAGGCCAGCGGCGGCCGCATCCACTACATGTACAACTGCGTGGGCGGCCTGAAGCAGGACGTGCCCGACGGCTGGGAGGACCGCGCCCGCCGCGCCGTCGACGAGGTCGAGACCGGCATGGTCCGCCTCGACAAGCTCCTGCGGCACAACGAGATCTTCGCCGCCCGCACCAAAGGCATCGGCGTCCTCGACGCCGCCACCGCTGCCGCCTTCGGCGTCACCGGCCCCGTCGCACGCGCCTCCGGCCTCGACTTCGACCTCCGCCGCGACGAGCCCTACCTCGCGTACGGCGAACTCCGCGTGCCCGTGGTGACCCGCACCGAAGGCGACTGCCACGCCCGCTTCCTCTGCCTCCTCGACCAGGTCGCCGCCTCCATCGAACTCACCCGCTTCTGCCTCGGCCGCGCCGTCGTCACCCCCGGCCCGGTCAACACGAAGCTCCCGAAGATCTTCAAGCCCCCGGCCGGCGAGACCTACGTCTGGACCGAGAACCCCTTGGGCGCCAACGGCTACTACCTCGTCAGCCGGGGCGAGAAGACCCCCTACCGCCTCAAGCTCCGCACCGCGTCCTACGCGAACGTGCAGGCCCTCGCCACCCTCATGACCGGCTGCCTCATCCCCGACATGATCGCCATCCTCGGCTCGATGTTCTTCGTCGTCGGCGACATCGACAAGTAAGCCGCTCAGGCGCAGCCGCCCGTGGTCTCGTGGACCAGGAACGGCTCGGCCTCGACCGGTTCGGTCCAGCTCGACAGGACCTCGCCGCCGGGGCAGGGCACCGCTCCGTAGCGCCAGGCGCCGGTCGCCTCCGCGGGCGGGTCGGGGGCGAAGGACGCGGCGCCGCCGTCCGCGGGGCGGCAGCCCGTCACCGCGTGCACCAGGACCGGCTCGGACCAGCGGCCGCCCGGCGGGTCGGTGTCCTCGGCGGTGATCCGGACGCTGATGTAGCCGCTCGCGTCGCCCGACCAGACCGCCGCCGCCGCATCCGGCGACGACTCCAGCGAGAACCGGTCGGCGAGGGACTCGACCTGCGCGGTCGTCGCCCCCGAGACCTGGAGCGTGCGCGACAGGGACACGCCCGGGCGGACCGGGGTGACCTCGCACGGCTCGGACTCCAACGGACCGGCCGCGAGGACCGCCGCGCCCGTCACCGCGGCCGCGGCCTCGCCGAGGACCGCGTCCATCGCCGCGCGGGCGTCGGCCGCGGCGACCTGCTCGCGCACCGTCGCGCGCGAACCCGCGAACGCGGCGGCCAGGAGCAGCACCGCCCACACCGCGACCGCGATCCGCAGGCGGCGGCGCCAGCGCGCCGAGACGTTCGAGAACACGGGACCCAGTCTGCCCTACCCGATCTGCGAGACACCCGTCACAATCAGCGATCGGGTGTCACACTCGGGAACCATGCCCCGTCCTCCCGACATGAACGGACCGGAAGCGCACGCCGACACCGCCGCGGACCGCGCCCTCGCGCACTTCGCCCGGCTGCGCCCGCGCCTCGTCGGCGTCGCCTACGGCCTCCTCGGCTCCGTCGCCGAAGCCGAGGACGTCGTCCAGGACACCTGGCTCCGCCTCCAGCGCAGCGACGCCGACGCCATCGACGACCTCACCGGCTGGCTCGTCACCACCACCTCCCGGCTCGCCCTCGACGTGCTCCGCTCCGCCCGCGTCCGCCGCGAGGCCTACGTCGGCCCGTGGCTGCCCGAACCCCTCGCGACCGCCCCCGACCCGGCCGACGCCGCCGGCCTCGCCGACTCCCTCTCCTGGGCGATGCTCGTCGTCCTGGAGACCCTCAGCCCCGCCGAACGCGCCGCGTTCGTCCTCCACGACGTCTTCGGCCTCACCTTCGAGGAGGTCGCCGCCGCCCTCGGCCGCACCCCCGCCGGCTGCCGCAAACTCGCCAGCCGCGCCCGCGAGCACGTCGAGGCCCGCAAGCCCCGCTTCGACGTCGACCCCGAGGAGCACCGCCACGTCGTGCAGGCCTTCTCACGCGCCGTCGTCTCCGGCGACATCGACGGCCTCACCGCGCTCCTCGACCCCGAGGCCGTCCTCACCTCCGACGGCGGCGGCGTCGTCCGCGCCGCCCGCAACCCCGTCCGCGGCGCCGGCAAGGTCGCCCGCTTCCTCACCGGCGTCACCGCCAAGTACGTCGACTTCGAGCACCGCCTCACCTCCGTCAACGGCGGCCCCGCGCTCCTCACCGTCGTCGGCGGCGAGGTCGGCGGCATCACCCTCCTCGGCATCGTCGACGGCCGCATCGTCGCCGTCGACATGGTCCGCAACCCCGACAAGCTCAACGGTGTGCACGAGGTGCACCGGCCCCGATAGGAAGGAACCGCGATGGAAGCCCGACTCGACTTCACCGCCACGGCGTTCGCCAAGGCCTACTACAAGAACATGCTCGCCAACGAGAAGCTGTTCCACACCGCGTCCACCGTCCCGCACCTGACGATGGAGCTCGTGAAGCTGCGCGCCAGCCAGATCAACGGCTGCGGCTACTGCACCGACATGCACTACAAGGACGCCGTGCACGCCGGCGAGGACCCCGAGCGCCTCAACCTGGTCACGGTGTGGCGCGAGGCGCCCGCGTTCGACGACGCCGAGCGGGCCGCGCTGGCGCTGGCGGAGGAGTCGGCGCGGATCGCCGACAACCCGCACGGCGTGAGCGACGAGACGTGGGCGGCGGTGCGCAAGCACTACGACGACGAGCAGATCGCCGCCCTGGTCGCCATGTGCGCGCAGATCAACGCGTGGAACCGCGTCAACGTCATCCTGCGGACCCCGGCCGGGTTCTACGACCCGGTGACGAAGACGGCCCGCTACCAGGACGAGCACCGGCACTGACGGACGCCCGAGGCGGACACCCAAGGGCCCGAAGCGGAAGCGGCGAAGCCGGACGCAGGTCGCAGCCGGCCCCCGCGGCTCCGACCGGCGGCCCGGGGCGCGGATCGCGGCCGCCACCGCGCCGCGGACCTCCGCCCGCATCTCCGCCGTCCGCCCGGCATGGAAAAGGGCCCGAACACGAACGTGTTCGGGCCCTTCCGGACTGGGTTACGAGCTGAATCGCCCCGGTCGGTCTAGCGGCTGACGGCGAGCTTGGTCTCGTTGAGGCCGCGGGCGGCCTCGATCTCGCCGGTGGCGTCGCCGTAGCGCGAGAGCGCCCGGAGGGTCCACTTGCCGGGGGCGGCGAAGAAGCGGAACTGGCCGCCCTCGCCGGTGACGACCTCGGCGGTGAACTCGCCGGTGCCGTCGAGGAGACGCACGTAGGCGCCCTGGACCAGTTCGCCCTCGTCGTTGACGACCGTGCCGCTGAGCACGGTCTCCTTCTCGAGGTCGACCGACGCCGGGAGGGCCAGGTCCTGGTCGGGTGCTGCGCAGCTGTCAGACATGGTGGTTCCTTTCCGTACCGTCGCCGGTGCTACTTGGTGCCGGGCTCGTCGCCGAGCGCGATCGGGACGCCGACGAGCGAGCCGTACTCGGTCCAGGAGCCGTCGTAGTTCTTGACGTCCGTGTAGCCGAGGAGCTCGCGGAGCGCGAACCAGGTGTGGCTGGAGCGCTCGCCGATGCGGCAGTACGCGATGGTCGCCTTGCCCTCGTCGAGGCCGGCCTCGTCCACGTAGAGCTCGCGGAGCTCGGCCTCGGACTTGAAGGTGCCGTCCTCGTTCGCGGCCTTGGACCACGGGACGCTGAGCGCGGTCGGGATGTGGCCGGCGCGCTGGGACTGCTCCTGCGGGAGGTGGGCCGGGGCCAGGAGGCGGCCGGCGTACTCGTCGGGGGAGCGGACGTCGATGAGGTTCTTGGCGCCGATGGCGGCCTCGACCTCGTCGCGCTTGGCGCGCAGGTCCCAGTTCAGGGGCTTGGCCTCGTAGGAGGTGGCCTCGCGCTTGACGGTGTCGGTGGTGACGTCGCGGGCGTCGAGCTCCCACTTCTTGCGGCCGCCGTCGAGGAGCTTGACGCTCTCGTGGCCGTACAGCTTGAAGTACCAGTACGCGTAGGCCGCGAACCAGTTGTTGTTGCCGCCGTAGAGGACGACGGTGTCGTCGTTGGCGATCCCGCGCTCCGAGAGGAGCTGCGCGAACTGCTCCTGGTTCACGAAGTCGCGGCGGACCGGGTCCTGGAGGTCGTCCTTCCAGTCGATCTTGACGGCGCCCTTGATGTGGCCGCTGTCGTAGGCCGAGGTGTCCTCGTCGACTTCGACGAACACGACTCCGGGGGTGTCGAGGTTCTCTTCCGCCCAATCGGCGGTGACCAGCACGTCTTCACGGGCCATGGCTGTTCTCTCCTGAACGCTGAAATGGAATGGCTTGGTATCGACTGTTCCGAGTTCGAGAGGGCCCGGCGGGCGGTGGCGCTTGCCGTTCTGCACGGCTGAGCAAGCAGAGGGATCCGGGGGATCGTCGTTCCCGGAGTCCGGACGGTTCCGGCCGCGCCGATGGGCGGACTGTGGAACCGGGGGATGCAAGCCTTGCTCTTGATGTTCACGCACGCTGGGCCGCAATGCGGCGACTGCCTCGGCCTCCCGGGCCGGGTGAGTCGCCTAAGGCATTCGACAGAGCGTGGCCGCGATCGTGCAGTAGTCGATCGCGCGCCGCTTCGTGAGCATCGGCTTGCGCATGGGCAGAACGCTAGCAGACTTCCGGGGTCGAATCCACTCCCGTTCTCGCCATGCGGACCCCGGATCGCACCGAACGCGAGCGGGCGGTCACCGGTCAGGTGAGGACGACGTCCTCGGCGGTGCCCGAGATCGCGACCACGTCGCCCTCGAACGCGATCTCCGCGAGCGTGATCCCGTACGGCAGCTCGGGGATGTCGACGGTGGAGGTCAGCTGGGACGCGAACTCGTCGATGAGCGGCTGGACCGCCGCGGGCAGGCCCTCGGTGACGGACTCCACGGCCTCGGGGGTGAAGCTGATCTGGCCGTCGCCGACGACGACCTGGCCGCTGGCCTGCAGGTCGACGGAGATCCCGCCGAGCTCCTCGGTCGCGGTGAGGGTCGCGTTGCCCTCCTCGTCGATCTCCAGGTCCCAGCCGGTCTGCTCGGCGATGAGGTCCTCGACGGAGTCGACGGAGATGGTGCCGGACACGTCGAGGGTGCGGGCGACCGCGTCGCCGCCGTCGCTGAGCTCGCGCCAGTCGGCGTCGACGTCGTACGCGGTCATGGCGAGCTCGGGGAAGACCAGGCCGTTCGCGCCGACGTCGGCGAGGGTGATGTCGATCTGCTCGAACTCGCCGGTCCACGCCTGGGTGACGAAGGGCCAGCCGTGGATCGTCACGTCGGGGCGCTGGTCGGAGTAGGCGCCGTGGTCGGCGGCGGTGGCCGCGACCTCGGTCGCGATGCGGCGCTCGGCGACCGCGTTCGCGACCCGGTCGCCGAGGGCGGCGACGGCGAGCACGATGACGAGGGCGATGAGGAGGCGGCGGAGGATCTTCACCAGGTGGCTCCAAGGAGTCTGGGGGTGCGTTCGGCGCGAGGGGTGTGCGTCAGTCGATCATGTAGTAGGCGCTGAGGAGGTACACGACGGGGCCCGTGACCGCGAACGCCAGGAGCGGCCCGGCGGCGTTGACCACGGGGTTCGGGGCGGTCCCGGCGCCGTCGATGCGGCGCGACGCCGACATGTACCCGCACGCGAGGTCCGAGAGGACGGCGATGAGCGCGATGAGGAGGCCGCCGATCGCGGCGTGCTCGGGGTCGGGGCCCTCGATGACGAGGCCGGCGTACGCGGCGGAGGCGGTGCCGCACATGGTGCCGATGACGATCCCGAACGCGCCGCGGGTGACCTGGCGGTTGATGCGCGGGTCGGGCATGACGAGGTCGACGGCGCGGGCGGCGAGGATCGCGGTGCCGGCGGCGACCACCGCGGAGTACATGGCGGGCGGCGCCGAGCCGAGGCGGGACAGGGCGATGTAGCAGGCGTATCCGCACACGGCGACGCACAGGACCATCGTGAACCCGAGGCTCTCGGTGACGTTCTCGTGGGTGCGGCGGGCGAGCTGCCCGGCGACCGCGGCGGCGAACGCGAGGGCGAGGAGGACGGTGACCGGCAGCAGCGACACCGGCTGCCAGGTGACGGCGACCCAGTCGGCGCCGACGGCGAGGGCCGAGGCGACGGCGACGGTGAGCCACGCGCCCTCGATCCGGCGGACCCACGTCACGAGGACGACCGCGGCGACCTGGAGGACGGCGATGCCGGCGGCGTAGACGGGCCGCTCCATCTGGGCGCCGAGGACGAGCCCGGCGGCGACGATGACGACGACGGCGAGCGCGGGGAGCCGGTGGATCAGGTGCGGGGTGGGGGGCGGGAGCGTGTGGTCCTCGCGGCCGTCGGCGCGCGCGCGGGGCCGGGGCCCGGCGGCCGCGTCGCGGCGGGGGCGGGCGGGGCGGCGCGGTCCGGTCGGCTCCTCGGGGTAGGTCTCGCCCCAGGCGGCGCCCTCGGCGGGAGGGGCCGCCTCGGGGGGCTCGTAGCCCCAGGTCTCGTCGGGTCGGCTGTACGACACCGTCACAGCCTACGGCAAGGCCCTTGTGCACCGTTCACCTTCGAAGGGCCGCAGCGCGGGTGTCGGCCGGACCACTCGCGGGGGTGACGGTCCGCGGCCGTCCGTGATCGGCGCGTGTCGGTCCGGTGAACGGCGGTTTGCGGCGGCCTTGCCGGGCGCCGTCCCGCATAGTGAGGTCACACCGTCGTGACGCTGGTCATTTGCCAGGTGACCGTTTACACTTTGACAGGACTCCACCTACCGCATGTAAGCCCGCCCGTCGCCGAAGCCGGGAAGAGCGATAGTCGCGTGTGCTCACCTACCAGCGGAGGACTGCCTTGGAAATCCTGATCCTCACTTCCAACCCCGTGCCGGAGTCCCCAGAATCCATCCTGCCGTCCCTGGAGCTGCTGCCGCACCGCGCGCGGTACGCGGGCCGGGACGTGCGGGCCCTGCTCAGCGGTCCGAGTCCGGACGCGGTGATGGTCGACGCCCGGTCCGACCTCGCCGACGCCCGCGCCACGTGCCGCGTCCTCCAGGCCACCGGCCTGACCGTCCCCCTCCTCGCGATCGTCACCGAGGCCGGCCTGGCCGCGCTCCAGGCCGACTGGGGCGTCGACGACTTCCTGCTCGCCTCGTCCGGCCCGGCGGAGGTCGAGGCGCGCCTGCGCCTGACCACCGGGAAGCCCAACGCGGCCACGGCCGCAGGGCCCGCGGTGATCCGCGCCGGCGACCTCACCGTCGACCCGGACACCTACGCCGCCAAGCTCAAGGGCGCGCCGCTCGACCTCACGTACAAGGAGTTCGAGCTGCTGCGGTTCCTCGCCCAGCACCCGGGCCGCGTGTTCACCCGCGAGCAGCTGCTGCGGGAGGTGTGGGGCTACGACTACTTCGGCGGCACCCGCACCGTCGACGTCCACGTGCGGCGCCTGCGCGCCAAGCTCGGCTCGGAGTACGAGTCGATGATCGGGACCGTCCGGCAGGTCGGCTACAAGTTCGTGGCGCCGCCGCCGGAGAACCTCCGCGAGTCCGAACCGGCCCCCGAGCGGGTGGACGCCTAAAGGACGCGCGCAGTTCGGTTCCCGTTCACCGGAAGCGACGGGAGAGGCGGTTCCGCACAGCGGAGTCGCCTTTTCCATGCGAGTCCTCAGTTGACAGTGGGACGGAAGTTTCCACTGGTCCTGAAGTCGATCTCGGACCTGTTGTGTCCGTGAGCATTTCCGCTCATTCGGGTGAACGGTCTCCCGGAGTCGTGCCAAACAGGAATATTAACCGATTCAAGTACCAGTCAACAGCGCTCCTAACCGGACAAATGCCGCGACACTCAGTACCCATGTTGTGGCACAGGGTGGATAGAATTGAGACCGCTTTGGACTCAAACCCTCGTCCCCCTTGGAGTGTGACCCCGTGTCCGATCGCTCCGTCGACCCAGACAGCCTCGCCGAGTTCCGCGAGGTCGCTCAGGGCCGCTTGGATTTCCTCGAAACGCTGATCGAACGGCTGCGGCACGGCAACGAACTCGGAGTGGAGCCCGGCTTCGGGCTCCTCGACTCGGGCCAGACCGCCCGCGAGATGTACCGCGAATTCCATCGTCAGACCTGGTCCAACCTCCAGGACCTCCGATCCGACCTGGCCGGCATCATCGCCACCGTCGACGGCGTGGCCGAACGCGCCGTCGAGACCGATGACGCCTCCGCCACCCATCTGTCGCGAAGGGAGGCGTGAACGACATGCCTGAGACCCAGACCAGCGGCGACACCGGCCGCGACGACGACGAGCGCGACGACGAGCGCGACGAAGACGACGACGACCGCGAGGACGACCGCGACGACGACGACAACGACCGCGACGACAACGAGCGCGGCAGCCGCGACCGCGACGACCACCCCCGCGGCCCCCGCGAGGAGTACGAGAACAACGCGCCCGACGACTCCACCGTCGTCGAGTACCAGCGCCGCGACGCCGACGCGCTCTTCCTGTCCGGCGAGCCCTGCGGCTACGCCAACTGCCAGAACGTCGCCAACGAGGCGGAGGCCGCCTGGATCAAGCTCGTGTCCGCCATCCCCATCGCGGGCCAGGTCCAGATGCTCACCGTCGAGACCAAGGGCACCCCCGCGCCCAGCCAGGAGAGCATCCGCAACCTGGTCGCCGAGGTCCGCCCCGACGACCCCGACAAGTACGCGCTCCGCATGGTCAGCGAGCACTGGCAGACCTTCAAGAACGACTTCGACACCGACCCCGCCAACGGGATCGCGCCGATGCTGAAGTCGGCGCTGCGGACCCTCTCGGAGACCTGGAAGGGCGACGACTTCGACGCCTTCGCCGAGCAGGTCGAGATCGTCCTCGCCAACTGCGCCTCAGTGTGCGACGACATCGGCGACGCCACCACCGGCGCCGTGGGGCTCCTGGAGCAGAAGGCCGACGAGTTCTTCGGCCTCCAGGGCGGGGACTCCGGCGAACTGCCGTACCCCGCGCCCCTGTACTGGATCTCCGACATGGAGTCGATGTTCACCGACCCGCTCGTCCACGTGCGGCCCCCGTTCCGCTCCGGCTGGTGCGACGTCACCGCCGGCTGCGACAACGACGGCGGCCTCATCGGGGCCCTGCTGGAACTCGGCGGCTTCGAGAAGGACTACGTGTCCGAAGTCCAGGACTACGTCGAGAACCAGACCGACTACTACATGCGCAAGCACAAGAACGACGAACCGCCGATCACCGAGGAGCAGGCGCGCTCCTGGGCGCAGGCCGACGCCAACAACAACATCTCCGCCGACGTCAACGCCGGCATCGACGACTACAACTCGCGGTCCCAGATCGCGAACGAGGACGTCGTGAACCGGTGGGAGAACGCCGAGGAGTCCGCCTCCACGTTCGAACCCGAGGCGTACCCGTCGAGCCCCTCGACGTTCCGCGACTCGTCGGACATGCTCTCCGACGGCTACGGCGGCCTCGACGCCGGCGCCGGCGGCCTCGAGGGCGGCACTCCGACCGGCGGGGACGCCCTCGAACCGCCCGGCGGCGGCGGAGGCGGAGGCGGCGGCGGCGTCAGCGGCGGTCTGGCCTCCGGCGGCGCCGGCGGCGCCACCCTGGGCAGCGGCGGGGCCTTCCCCGCAGGCGCGGCCTCCGCCACCGGACTCGGCGCGGCCGGCAACACCGCGGCCGGCATGGCCGGCGGCGGTATGGGCGGCGGCGGCATGGGCGGCATGATGGGCGGCGGCATGGGCGGCGCCCGCGGCATGGGCGGCGACACCGGAGCCGAAGGCGAGCACAAGGACTGGCTCGAAGAGGACGAGGAGATCTGGGGCATCATCCGCGATGCCGAAGAGGACCCTTACGCCTGACCTGCACCGACGGCAGCGGGCCCGCGGCGATCACGCCGCGGGCCCGCTGCCGTCCGCTCCGCCGGGGACGGACGGATGACGGGGTTGTGACGGGCGGCGCGAGTCTGGGCCTCCGATCCCGAACCGAACGGAGCACCGCCATGACCCACCCGAACCCGCACCACCCGAACCAGGGCCCCGGCATGACCGAGGAGGAGGCGGCGCGGCACCGGAGCCTGAACCTCGCGGGAGCCGCGCTGCTCGTCGTCCCGCTCCTCGCCGCCGTCCTCCTCTCCGCCGTCGAGGCCCCGATCGACCCGAAGTTCACCGCCCCCGTCATCGGCGCGGTCATGATCGCCGGCGCCGGCATGCTCGGCCAGGCCCGCCGCCTCCGCCGCGACGCCGCCCGCCGCTGAGACCGGCCGGGCGCCGCGGCGGCTCCACCCCGCGCCGGCGCCCGGCCCTCACCTCTCGCCTAGACCCCGTCGAGCACCGGCCACCCGCCGCGCCACCGGATCTCCTCCACGCCCAGGTCGAAGTGCCCGTCCTCGTGATAGGAGTGGTACGCCATGAGCCCGTGGTGGATCGACTGCCCGCCGGTCGCCACGTAGTCGCCGTGCGCGCCCAGGACGAGCGTCCCGCCGCCCTCGGTCAGCGCCACCCCGTCGCGGTCGGTGAACGGCCCGGTCGGCGACGTCGAGCGCCCCACCCGGATGCTGTACGTCGAGTCCGCGCCCGCGCAGCAGCCGTCCCACGACGTGAAGAGGTAGTAGTACCGGCCGTGCCGCACCAGCGAGGGCGCCTCGATCCCCGCACCGCCGCGCCCGGCCACGTGCACCGGGACCGCGCCGTCCTCGGCCTTCCCCGAGCGCCGGTCCAGTTCGATCATGTAGATCCCGCTCCACCACGACCCGTACGCGAGGTACCGCTCGCCGCGGGCCTCCAGGACCGTCGGGTCGATCGCGTTGTACGGGTCGCCCGGGTTCGACTCCCACACCTGGCCCTGGTCGACCCACTCGTAACCGGGGTCGGACGGGTCGAGGGTCGTGTTGGTCGCCAGGCCGATCACCGAGCGCTGGCGGCCGAAGGTGGAGGCCGAGTAGTAGAGGAGGTACTCGCCGTCGTCCTCGACGATCTCGGGCGCCCAGAGGTTGTCGACGCCGGGGACGGCCTCGGTCAGCCACGCGGGCTTCACGTCCCACACCGTGTCGGTGTACGTCCAGGTCGCGCCGTCGTCGACGGAGGTGCGGATCGTGATGTTGCCGTCGCCGAGCGGGCCCCAGCCCGTGGCGAAGACGTACCAGGGCTCGCCCTCCTCGCAGGGGGTGTACAGGCCCGGGTCGTGGGCGCCGAGGTCGCCGCCGAGCGGGCCGGGGGCCTCGGCCTCGCAGGCCCCGCCGCCGTGCCCGTGCCCGTGGCCGCGCCCCGGGTCGGCGAGCGCGGGCGACCCCGCGACCAGCACCGCCGCGGCGGCGATCGCCGCGACCGTGCCGCCGGCGACGATGTGTATGCGCTTTCTTCTCATGCGGACCGCCTTGTCCAGAAATTGAGGAATTGAGATGACTCGATGTTAACGGGAACACGAGGCCGCGGTCAATCACCGCGCCCCACCGCACGCCGAAGGGGCGCCCGCCGCAACCGCGGCGAACGCCCCTCCCGATCAGAAACCTAGGCGCGCAAGCGCACTCAGGTCACGATGTTCACCGCGGTCGAACCGACGACCTCGCCGTCGGCCTCGTAGGACAGGCTCCCGAGGTAGCGCGAGCCCGCCTCCAGGTCCGCCCACGACAGCGACAGCGAGAACCCGCCTGCGGTCGTCACCTCCTGCTCGGCCGGGGACACCGCGAGGTTCCCCTCGTCCGAGTCCGGAACGATCCACGCGTGCAGCCTGGCGTCGACCGTCTCCGTGGAGCCGGCGTAGAAGTCCACGAAGACCACGAACGTGGCACCGCCCTCCAGCGTCACCGTCTCGTTCGAGCTCCCCGTGGCCGAACTGCCGACCGGAGTGAGCACGTCACCCGCCTTCGAGTACACGAACAGGTCGAGGTCGGTGCTCGCCGGAAGCTCGTCGTCGAACGTCGAGAACCGCACGAACGCCGCATCCGCAGGCGTCGTGAACTCGAAGGCGGCCACATGCGAGTTCTCCGCAGGCTCGTCCGCCGGGAACGACGAACCGTCCGCGCCCGACAGCGTCGCCGTCGAGACCTCCGAGGCCGCCAGGCCCGACACGGAGACGCCCAGCGTCCCGTCGAAGCCCGAGACCCCCGACAGCTCCTCCGCACCCGAAGCGCCCGTGAAGACCACCTCGTCCGCGGCGGACAGCTGCGAGGGCTTCACCACGATCGGCGAGCGCACCTCGTGCACCGTGCGGTGGCCCTTCTTCTCCACCCAGGTGATGTCGCCGAACGCCCACTCGCCGAACGCCGCATCGGTCCGCGTGATCGTCAGCGTGTACGACGCCGACTCACCCGGTTCGAGCGTCAGCCGCGGACTGTCGACCGAGACCTCGAAGCCCGCCGGAGCGACGATCTCCGCCTTGTAGGTCGACCGCTTGTCCGAGACGTTCGTGACCGTGCGCGTCACCTCGTACGAACCGGTCAGGTCGGCGACCGTGATCGAGGCGTAGTTCAGCTGCGACGGCTCGATCGACCCGAACTGGTCGCAGACCGACTGGATCTTGTACGCCTCCGGCGTGCCGCACGTGTACTGGATCCAGTCGACGTTCGACGAGTCGTACACCAGGCCCGGATCGAACATCTCCGCGCCGTCCGCGTGCCCGGCACCGTAGTCGAACGGCGTCGCATCCTCGGTCCCGCGCTGGATCCCGTTCCCGTCCAGATCCGTCTGGTACGAGGTCGTCATCATCGCGGACTTGACCGCCATCGGCGACCAGTCCGGGTGCGCCGCGATCATCAGGGCCGCCATGCCCGCGATGTGCGGGCTCGACATCGACGTGCCCGAGATGGCCCCGAAGTCGTTGCCCGCGTGGTTCTCCGGCGTCATGCCCGCCAGGACGTCCACACCAGGAGCCGTGATGTCCGGCTTCAGCAGGTTCTGCTCAGCAGACAGCGCCGGGCCGTTCGAGGAGAACGACGCCATCGTCGGCGCGTTCTGCTCGAAGTACTCGGACGTCTCGACCTCGACCTTCGGGCGGCTCTTCGAGTCCACCCACGCATCGAGCGCCAGGCCGTCCTCGTAGTTCACGTGCACCACGGGGATCTTCTGTGCCGAGACCGAGTTGGCCGCCCCGCGCTCGTTCGGGTCGCGCACGATCAGCGCCACGCCTCCGGCGGCCGCGACCGTGTTCGCATTGGCCGTGAACGTGTTCGCCCGGACGCAGAGGATGGCGAACCCGGCAGTCTTCGCCGGGTCGAGCGTGCCGGCGTCGCACTCGGCCGCAGACGCCGGATCGGCGTCGGCCAACGCGGCGTCCACCGCCAGCTTCACCGGCCACTCGGCTTCGCCGACGAGCCCCGACGCGGCGATCTCCTGCCGGCCGTACTCGAGTTCGGTGCGGTAGGTGTGGTCGTGCGACGACGCCGCGACCGTGGTCACCCATGGCTCTTGGTGGTCCACTGTGGATACGGGTCCGTTGTTGCCGGCGCTGGCGGCGACGAACACCCCGGCCGCGGCGGCGTTGCGGAACGCCCACGACACCGAGTTCAGGAACTCGTTGGTGCCTATCGAGCCGATCGAGAAGTTGATGACGTCGACGCCGTCCCTGACCGCCGCGTTGACGGCGGCGAGGAGGTCGGCGCCGGCGCAGCCGACGCCGGGCCAGCAGACCTTGTAGGCGGCGATGCGGGCGGCGGGGGCCAGGCCCGAGATCGTCCCGATCCGCTCGCCGTCGATCTCCACGCGGGTCTTGTAGTTGCCGGCGGCGGTCGTGGCGGTGTGGGTGCCGTGGCCGTCCGCGTCGCGGGGGGACGCGTAGCTGTCGACGGCCACGCCCCGGGCGTCGAACCAGCGCGCGCCGATGAGCTTGTTGTTGCACTCGATGTTGCCGGCCGGGTCCTCGTCGTCGCCGGTGACGCACTCGCCGCTCCACTTGGCGTCGATGACGTCCTGGTCGGGGCGCGGCTCGGGCAGCGGGGCCAAGGCCGGGTTCTCCGGCCAGATGCCGGAGTCGATGACGCCGACGATGACGCCCTCCCCGGCGTTCCTGGCGGAGCCGAACTCCTCTTCCCAGGCGCCGTCGCGACCTGAAAGGTCCATGAAGTCGGTGGTGTCGACCGCCGAACCGGTCGGCTCGTAGATCACGTCGGGGACCACGGAGAGGACGTCGCCGCTCGCGGCGAGCGCCTCGGCCTCGGCCGCGGTGAGGTGCGCGGAGAAGCCGTTGAAGACCGTGTCGTACTCGTTGAGGGCGTCGACGTCGTGTTCGTCGATGACCTCGGCGCGCTCGTCGGCGAGGAAGTCGGTGTACTCCTCGACCTCGGCGGCCTCGAAGTCGATCGTGTCGCCTTCGGCGGGCGCCGTCGCGTCGAGGCCGGACACGCCGCCGTCATAGGTCGCTACGGGGTCGGCCGCGAGCTGGACGATGTAGTACCCGTCCGTGTACTCGATGGAGGCGGCGGACTCCTTGAAGTACTCAGGGAAGACCTCGGGCAGTGAGGGCTCGGCCGATGCCGGGCCGGCCACCGCAGTGAGGCCGGCGACCACGAGGGGGACGGCGGCCGCAGCGGCTGCGGCCCTCGAGCCCGCTCTGCGGCGCCGTGATGGGTGTGGGTACGGAGTTCCCATGTGATGAGCTCCTTCTCAAGGGGGTGTGCGCCGCGGAGGGTGACTGATCCTCCACCGCAAGGTCACTTGCAGTGGCCGAGGCGCACGGAAAAGAGCCTATTGCGAGGAAGGTTCGGTGTAAACCCTCGTAAGAGGAGAATGCCGGTATCCGGCATGACTGTTATGGGGCCGTGACATTGGACGTCGCGGCGGCGGCCGTTCACTGAATTCCAGCAGACCGGGGGAGCGGTCTACCAGCGCCACCAGAGGAATCGGCGCTCGTGCCGGAAGGTAACGGAGCTCGCCTTCGCCTTGCCCGAGAAGGTGAAGCGAATACCCGTTCCTCCCTTGTAGGGGGCGTGATTCGATATCGAACTCGCCATGACGTCCGTATTGTCGTCCGTTGCATAGGCGTCCTTGGGGAGGACCACTTCGAGGGAGGACGCGATGAGGTTGACGTCGATGTCGACGGTGCCGGAGCGGATGACCGCGTACCGGCAGTCGAGTTTCACGGAGCTCGCCTTGGCGTCGACGACGAGCCGGGGCGGGACGACCCAGTCGCCCTTGCGCTCCATGGACGAGGCCTTCGGGGCGAGGCGCAGCTCCGTGGGCGCGTTCGGGGGCGCGGGGGCGGCGGCGGGCGGGACGGCGAGGGCGCCGGCGGGTTCGGGGAGGTCGGCGAGGAGGTGCTCGACCTCGGCGTAGGTGCGGGCCTGGTAGGCCTTGCCGGAGCGCTCGGCGAACTCCTCGAGGTCGAGGCGGCCTTCCTCGGTGGCGGCGTGGAGGCGGGCGATGACGGCCTCGCGCTCGGCGTTCGACATGCGGAGGTTCGGGTCGGGCCGGTTCATGCGCTCGTCGTCTCTTCAAGCGGTGCCATGGCTACTCATCTTCTCGTCGGGCCGGGGTTGAGGCGCCGCGGCCGTCGCACCAGGCCGCCGTTGCACCATTCGTGGTAGTCGAAGAGGTCCGGCTGGCGGATGAGCGCTTTGGTGTTGGCTGCCCACAGTCCAACATACTGGTCGCGCGACTCGGCCGCGGTCGCGAGGAGGCGGTCGACGTGCTTGCGCGGGTGGACGCGGAACTTGGTGCGCACGGCGTCGCCGGCGTAGATGTAGAGCACGTGCAGCGCGAACGACCGCTTCGGGCAGGTCGCGTCGCCAGCCAGGTCGAGCCAGGTGTCGGCGAGCTCGTCGGTGGCGAGGGTGAGGTCCCACTGGCGTCCGTCGGGCGCGGTCGAGTACGGGTCGAGCGCCCACTCCTTGATCTCCTGCGGCGTGGGCTCCGCCGGGCGCGCGAACCCGCTGAAGGTCCCCTCGGCCACGTGCGCTCCCCGCCGTATTCGAACAATGCTCGCACCGATCCTAGCCCGCCCGCGCCCGCGGGCAGGCCCGCGTTTTCACCACCTGGAAGCGCCCCGTCTGGACCAGGCCCGATCGCCTTGGGGGCCTCCCCCCCACCCCACCCGCCCCTCGCCCCGTCTCGGCGGCAGCCGCGACACCCGCCC
Source organism: Glycomyces endophyticus (assembly GCF_039531525.1). Taxonomy (NCBI): domain Bacteria; kingdom Bacillati; phylum Actinomycetota; class Actinomycetes; order Glycomycetales; family Glycomycetaceae; genus Glycomyces; species Glycomyces endophyticus. The sequence goes on along the minus strand of NZ_BAAAQF010000002.1, from coordinate 130,539 downwards.
GCCCCTGCGCGGCTCCGCCGGTCCCTTCTCGTATCGGTCGCTTAGCCTCGTCGGTGCCCGGTGCCCGGTGCCCGGTGCCCGGTGCCCGGTGCCCGGTGCCCGGTGCCCGGTGCCCGGTGCCCGGTGCCCGGTGCCCGGTGCCCGGTGCCCGGTGCCCGGTGCCCGGTGCCCGGTGCCCGGTGCCCGGTGCCCGGTGCCCGGTGCCCGGTGCCCGGTGCCCGGTGCCCGGTGCCCGGTGCCCGGTGCCCGGTGCCCGGTGCCCGGTGCCCGGTGCCCGGTGCCCGGTGCCCGGTGCCCGGTGCCCGGTGCCCGGTGCCCGGTGCCCGGTGCCCGGTGCCCGGTGCCCGGTGCCCGGTGCCCGGTGCCCGGTGCCCGGTGCCCGGTGCCCGGTGCCCGGTGCCCGGTGCCCGGTGCCCGGTGCCCGGTGCCCGGTGCCCGGTGCCCGGTGCCCGGTGCCCGGTGCCCGGTGCCCGGTGCCCGGTGCCCGGTGCCCGGTGCCCGGTGCCCGGTGCCCGGTGCCCGGTGCCCGGTGCCCGGTGCCCGGTGCCCGGTGCCCGGTGCCCGGTGCCCGGTGCCCGGTGCCCGGTGCCCGGTGCCCGGTCGGCCGCGGAGCGGGAGGCGCCTTTCCCGGTCCGCATGCCCTGCGGCGCTAGGCCTTCAATGCCATGGACACCGCCTCGATGCGCATGTTGATGTCGTGGACCTCGGCGGCGCTCGGGTCCCAGCCCTTGCTCAGGAGGAGGTCGCGGACCCGGACCAGCCACGGGCGCGGGTGCTCCATCACATCGGAGGCGGTCAGGACCTCGACCTCCCAGCCGAGCTGCTCCAGCAGGTGGTGGCGGCGGCGGTCGCCGGTCTCCGCGGCGAGGCCCAGGTGGGTCGCCATGCCGTCGTACTCCACCCCGATCCGCCACCGCTCCCAGCCGAGGTCGAGGAAGCGGGACCTGCCGTTGGGCGCCCGCACCCGCAGTTGCGGGACCGGCGCGGGCAGGCCCGCGTCGCTGATGAGGCAGCGGGTCCAGGACTCCATCGGGGACTCGGCGCGCGGGTCGGCGGCCAGGAGCGTCGCGTTCGCGCGGCGCAGCCGGTCGCCGTGCAGCGGTTCGAGGGCCGCGGCGAGGCGCTGGACGTCGATCCCGGCGCGCAGGAACTGGTCGGCGGCCGCGACCGCTTCGAGCCGCGGCAGGTCGGCGGCGCAGTCGGCCAGGGTCCGCGCCAGCGTGGTCACCGGCAGGCCGTCGACCACCGTGACCTCCGCCAGCGGCGGGTCCGACGAGCTCTCGATCGGCCACTCGCGCTGGTCGGCCCCCGGCGGCAGGACGTCGAAGCCGTGGATCCAGGCCGCCGTGCGGCCGGTCGCGACCTGGCTGAAGTCGGACTCGAAGACCGTCTCGAAGCGCAGGAGGAGGTCCTCGCCCGGGTCGGGGAAGGCGCTCACCGAGAACGGGTCGGTCAGTGTCGCCGTGGCGCTGCGGTGTGTCGGAATCTGCGTCATGAGACAACAGTCGCCGAATCCTCACGCAGCGTCAAGCACTGGTTTCCGGCCTGTGGATAACTTCCGGGGCGGTCCTATTTCGTGCCGGCCAGGCAGGCCGCGGAGCTCGTGCTGCTGTCGACGCCGGTGGCCTTGAGCGCCCGCACGCACCGCTCGTACCCGCGGGGGTAGCCGTTCAGGTGCGCCTCGGTGCAGGCCGCCTTCCTCGCGGCGGTGTACGCGTAGCCGTGGCCGACGAGCTCGCCGGCGCAGGCGCCGACGTTAGCCTGCGCGGGAGCGGCCGCCATGAGGGCCAGCGACCACGCCAGGGCCAGGGCGCCGAACGCTACGGCGATGCTGCGGAAGGTGCGCATGGGGATGCTCCCGTCCGGGGGGATCGGAGGAGGGTCTCGTCGTACCGTACCAAGGACCGGGCCGCCCCGCGGCCCGCCGAGACCGGCCGCGGGCCCCTGGAGCCGCCCGGCGGCGGACGCGCCGCGGGGCGGCCCCCACTGGGACCGCCCCGCGATCGATGAAGCGTCGGTGCGCCGCTGCGTCAGTACTCGACGTCGCAGAGCTTCCAGGCGCCGTCCTCCTCCACCGCGGTGAAGGTGTAGCCGGACGACAGGTCGTCCTCGGTGTCGGGCGCCTCGTCGTCGAGGGTCCAGCCGACCCAGACCTTCGTCGCGCCGCTCTCCTCCTTCGACATGCTCCACAGCAGGAACCCGTAGTTCCCGCCGGTGTACTCGAGCTCCCAGTCGACGTCGAACTGCATGTTGTCGCTCGGGCTCGCGCACACGACCGACTGGAGCGCCGCGTCGTCGTCGGTGTCCGACGCGAGGCGGTACGTGATCGCCGCGCCCTCGGGGGTGTTCGCGTCGAACGAGTCGGAGTTGATCGGCGTGCCCCAGCCTTCGAGGGTCGCGCCGCCGGTGTCGCCGCCTTCGGTCGCCTCCTCGGTGGGCTCCTCCTGCGAGGGCTCCTCGGACGCCTCCTCGGACTCCTCCGCGGCGGTCGTGGGGTCGCCCCCGCCCGCCTGCGGCTCGTCGTCCTCGGTCAGCTTCGGGATGAGGAGGACCGCGGCGACGCCGAGGACCACCACGAGGCCGACCACGACCGCGAGGATCACGCCCAGGTTGCCGCCCTGCTTGGGCTGCGGGAGCGGCGGGGGGAGCACCTGGCCGGGCGCCGTCGGGTAGCCGGGCTGGACGCCCATCGGCGGGCCGGGCTGCGAGTACTGCGGGGGTTGCTGCATCGGCGGCTGCGAGTACTGCGGCTGCTGCTGGTAGTAGTTCGTGGGGGGCGGAGGCGTGTTGTACCCCTGCGCGTAGGGGTCGCTGGGCTGCTGCGGCTCGGGTTGCAGCTGGTACTGCGGATTCTCGCCGCCGCCGGGGGGCGGATACGTCATAGCTTTTACACGCCTCGTCTGCTCAGGGGCCGGACACGGGGGACGGGTTCCACCGGGTGCTTCCGATCGTACAGCCCCGGGGCGACAATGTGGCACCCGCGAAAGCGCAGGTCCGGGCACCGCCCGCACTGCGGGACGCCGCCCGCGGCCCCGGCCGTGCCCGCCGACCGCGCACCGGCGCCCGTCGCACACCCTGTGCGACCGCCGATCCCCTGCGAGGACTACGATTTACGCCCCGGCCCTCTGCGACCGGCCCCGCCCGGGCCCCGCACGGCGCCGTACCGAGAAGTTCAGGCAGCACAGAACACCGCTTCTACCCGAGGTTCAACGTATGGCGAACGCAGATGCAATGGGGCTCTGGACGCTCAGGTTCTCCTCCGTCCTCGCCCCCGTCCCCGTAGTGGAACTCCTCGAGATCAACCGGTTCTGGGGCTACGGCCTCCTCGGCCCCGCCATCGCCGCCACCTGGGCCACCGGCCTGTGGCAGCGCCGCCGCCAACTCGCCCGCCTCGGCCCCGCCGAAGCACCCGAGGCCGAAGCCCGCCAGGGCTTCTGGGACCCGGCCGCCGAAGCGCCCGCCCCCGACGGGCACGCCGAGCGCCGCGACCGGGCCATGACCAACCTCGTCGCGTCCATCAAGGACGAGTCCGTCGAACCGGACGTGCGCATCCAGCTCATCCAGGACCTCGTCGACCTCGGCGGCGAGGACATGGCGCTGCGCCTCGCACCCGTCGCCGCCTCCTCCGAAGTGGACGTCGAGGTGCGGCTCGAGGCCGCCGAGCACATGAGCCGCTTCAGCCTCGGCGACGCCACCGGCGCCCTGGAGACCATCGCCACCGACCCCGGCGTCGACGACAAGTACCGCCTCGACGCCGCCAGCGCCCTCGCCGACAGCGCCGCCCGGCCCGCCGCGATCGCGCTCATGCAGCTCGTCACCGACGACGGCGTCAGCGAGTACGTGCGGCACTCGGCCGCGAACGCGCTGCGCCGCGTCAACCGGCCCGCCGCGGCGATGGCGCTGCGGCACCTCGCGAACGCGCCGCTGGTGACCTCGCGGCTGCGGATCATCTGCGCCGAGCAGCTCGCCGACGACAACCTCGAGGACGCCCGGGACGCGCTGTGGCGGCTCGTGAAGGGCGTGGAGGCGGTCATGGACCACCACCTGGGGATCGACGCGGCGGAGGCGATGCACGCGATCGACCCGGAGGTCGGCGTCGAGGCGTACTCGGTGCTCGCGGTCGACGCGTGCTTCCACTGGTCGGGGCGGATCGAGGCCGCGTACCGGCTGGGCCGGCTCGGCGTCGGGGACGGGTTCGACCTGCTGAGCGACTTCGCGTGCGCGGAGGGCGTGGACGACGTGTACGGGCTGGCGGCGCTGGACCGGCTGTTCCAGTTGGAGATCGAGTCGGGGACCCTGGAGGCCGAGGACTGACGCCCGCGCTTAGGCGGGCCTGACGGCGGTGTAGACGGTGTCGACGCCGAGGTGGTGGAGGTCGCGGCGGCGGCCGAGCCAGTCGGGGCCCTCGGGGTCGAGGAGGCGCGCCCACGTGTCGCGGTCTTCGGCGGTGAGGTACCGGTCGAACCACTCGGTCCTGGTGGCGAGCGAGGCGAGGGCGTGCTCGAGGTCGGGGCCGGTGAGCGGGGCGGGTGTCGCGACGAGTTCGTTCAGGGTGGCGACGTCGGCGAGGCCGGCGTGCTCGAGGGCGAGGTTCCAGCCGTAGGGGAGCGGGGTGCCGCCGTGCTCGGCGAGTTCGGCGGCGAGGCGGCGGGCGCCGGCCTCGATGAGGCGCAGTTCGAGGCCGGGGCGGCCGGTGCCGAGGTTCGCGGGCAGGAACTGGGGTGCGATGCCGCCTTCGCCGATGGCGAGGCGTCCGCCGGGGGCGAGGAGCGCGGCCAGGTTCGCGAGGGCCGCCTGGGGGTCGGCGGCGTGGTGGAGGACGTGTCCGGCCCACAGGAGGTCGGCGGGGCCGTCGACGGCGGCGGCGAGGGCCGCGGGGTCGTCGACGGAGGCGAGGGCGGTGGGCATGGGGGTGCCGCGTTCGGCGGCGCGGTCGCGGACGAGGTCGAGCATGGCCGGTTCGGCGTCGACGGCGGTCACGCGGATGCCGGGGACCGTCTCGGCGAGGGCGAACGCCATGCTCGCGGCCCCGCAGCCGATGTCGGCGGCGGTGCGGGTGCGCGGCCCGGCGAGGGCGGCGGCGAGGCGGCGGTACCGGTCGGTCTCGGCGTCGGCGCGGGCGCGGAACCTGGGTGCGGCTGCGGCGAAGTCGAACGCCGCCGTGTCGTCGTGCCCGTGCCCGTGCCGGTGCGCTGCCATGCGGGCCAACCTATCACCGGGGTGGAGGCGGCGCGGGCACGCCGCAGGGCGGCCGCGCGGTGCGGCCGCCCTGGTCGAGCGGGGTCAGGCGGCGGCGAGGCGCTCCTGGACGCGGGTGACCTCGGCGTCGGCGACCGCGGAGCGGACGGGGCCGTGCGGGCGGTCGGCGTCGGTGAGCGAGGCGAGGAGGCCGCGCGAGAGCCCGGCCTGGGTGAGCGCGAAGCCGCGCAGGACCAGCGGCAGCAGCAGGGCCATGACCAGGCCGCCGAGGACCGAGAGGGCGGAGACGGCCAGGTAGGAGTCGCCCCAGCCGAGCCACTCGGTCGCGTAGTGGAGGCCGTCGCCGTCGTTCGTGGCGCGGCGGATCACCCAGGCGTACAGCGGGTACGCGAGGGACGCGACCGTGGCCGCCCACCAGGACAGGGCCACGACGAAGCCGGCGACGGCGAGCGGGAAGTTGACCAGGCCCCACAGGAGGTTCAGCCAGGACTGGCCGTCGGTGAGCGGGGTCAGGAACCGGCGCAGGGCCGACGCGCCCTCGGGGGCGCGGCGGTAGGCGGGCGGGACCACGGGCCGGCCGAGGACCGATTCGAGCTGGAAGCGGCCCGCGGCGGCGAGTCCGCGCATCGCCAGGAGCGTGGCGGCGAGGATCGGGACGCCCACCCAGACGACGGCGGTGCCGACGCCGGCGGCGAACCCGGTCACGGTGATCACGAACGCCGGCAGGGCGATGGGGAACGCGGAGAGCAGGTACGCGGAGTCGGCGCCGAGCTGCTTGAAGATCTTGTTCATGCTCTCAATACTGGCCCGGACGGGGGCGCCGTTCGAGCCTGCGAGCAGGCATTTCACTGGTAGGGACAGCCTTACCGGGGAGGTCGGGCCCGCCCTGGGCCGACGCCGGGGCGGCGCCGGCTCGGGGCGTTTCAGCAGCGGCCGCTGACCCGTTTTCGAGGCGTTCCCGAGGTTCGGCGCCGAGGATCACTGCCCATGAGACCGATGCTTTCCCGGGCCGTGCGGATCGGCTGCGCCGCGGGCCTGGCCGCGTTCGCGCTGGCCGCGTGCGGCGACGACGACGCGGACGCCGCCGACGAGGCGGCCGCCGCGGACGACCCGTTCGCCGCGTACACGGCGTGCCTGGAGGACGAGGGCGTCGACCTCCCCGACGACTGGAGCCCGTTCGGCGAAGGCGGCATGCCCGGCGGCGGCGAGATGCCCTCCGGCATGCCCTCGGACGGCGGGATGCCCACCGGCCTGCCGACCGGCGACATGCCCACTGACCTGCCCACCGACATGCCCTCGGGCGGGCCCGGAGGCGGCGGCGGGTTCGGGACCATCGCGGCGCCCGACGGCGTCGACGAGGACGACTGGGCCGCGGCCACCGAGGCGTGCGCGGCCGAGCTCCCGCAGGGCGGCGGGCCCGGCGGCGGCGGTGCGCCCGGCGGCGGGGACGGCGCCACCGACGAGACCACGTAGGACTTCGCACCGCTCTCCCCGGAGCGGGACGGCGCCGGCCCGCCGCGGGCCGGCGCCGCTCCCGGGGGTCTGGTGCGGCCCGGGTCGTTGACCTCGACACCGGGCCGCCATGTGCCACATAGTGGCCGTCACGTCCCGCGGCAGCCGTTGAGTCTGCTATTAGCACAGTGCTCTGCCATTGAGCTACCGCCGCATGTGGTGCGGCGGGAAGGATTCGAACCTTCAGCCCCTGTGTCCCAGGTGACTGCTCGCGGATACGGTCGGCGTGGCGAATGCTGATACTGGAGCGAGAGCCTGAGTCTTCGCGGCTTGCCTCTGCCAGTTGGGCCACCCCGGCACGGTGCCGGGGGAGGGACTCGAACCCCCATCTCTACCGCGCTGTGCTCCGACTGAATCTCAGTTTCAGCGTTGTTCGGCGCTTGCGCGCCACCCCTGCCGCTCAAAGCAGGGGGGTCGGTAATCAGTCTCCGAGCAGGTACCCGAAGACCTTGGCGCCGACGGACTCGTCGACGACCTCGGCGCCGTTGGCCTCCTCGCGCGCGAACTTCACGGCCACCTGGAGCTTCTCCAGCCGGTCCGAGAGCTGCGCGACCCGCTTCGCGGGCGCCGACCCCGAGAACTTCACCGTCGTCCAGTACCCGACCGGGATGTCCTCGTAGTAGACCTCGACCTGCGCCGGGTGCTCCTCGGTCGCCTCGGCCTTCACGTGGTTGCGCGGCACCTTCTTTGTGCGGACCGTCCGGACCGCCTCGGTCGCGAAGCAGTCGGCGGCCTCGTTGAACGACCACGACTCGGCCGCGTCCAGCACCGGCAGGGCCTTCACGAACGACTGGAGCTCCCCGAGCTGCTTCTCCAGGAACAGCAGGTACGTGACCGGCACGTCTGCGACGAGGACCTCGCCGTCGACGGTGATGTCCGCGGTCGCGAGCGCGTTCGTGCGGTCCTTCGTCGCGGTGACGTCGAACAGGCGCGTCATCGCCGCCGAGACCTCGCGCAGCTGCTCCTCGACCCGGCGCTGCACCTTCGTCGACTCGGGCGGCAGCTGCTCGCCCTCCTCGTCCTTCGGCTGGTAGGTCCGGGAGATGCCTGACAGCAGCGGCGCCTTCGCGAGCTCGCGCCCGGCGTCCCCGAGGGCGCGGGCGGCCTTCGCCTTGACGCTCTTCTCGATCGCGATGATCTGGTTCAACTTGGTCACGGAGCAACCCTCACTTTCGCGCCCCACCATAGGATGCGCGCGCCACCGCGGGCAAGCGCGATTCGTCAGCGGTCGCACCACCGCGCCGACGCCGACGGGCCGAGGAAGCAGAGGATCAGCACCGACAGGACGATCCCCGTGCAGTCGAACTGGAAGTTGAACGAGGTGCCCTGCTCGAGGTGGTACGGCATCGACGCCCCGTACAAGACCGCCTGCCACACCACCTGGACGCCGATCGCGGCGGACTCCACGACCAGCGCGCCCCGCCGCGCCGAGGCGCTGCGGCCGATGATCCGCACCGCGTACAGCGACCGCAGCGCCGCGAACAGGAGCGCCTGCATCGAGAACAGCAGCAGCACCAGCGGGACCCAGTCCGCCAGGCCCGGGACGAGCTCCGCGAACACGTCCCGGCCCGCCGTGAGCGAGTACGCCGTGGTGATCCCGCCGAGCAGGCCCAGACCGACCTGGATCCACATGAGGACCACGGCGGCCGTCGTCAGGCCCGGCCGGCGCGGCGGCCGCCAGTACGGCGCCGAATAGGGGTGCTGCGGCGGATACGGGTACACGGGGTACTGCGGGTACTGCGGGGGATCGGCCATCGTGCGGCGCTCCAAGGGGGGAAGGGATGGCACTGAGTGTAACGGCGCGCTCGCTCCCGCGGGGCCCCCGAGAAACCCGGCCCGAAAGGCCCTCAGCGGTTTTCGAACCGGGTGTTTCGGGGTACTAGGGTGGGCGCGGTCCGCACGGCATCGACGTCGGCGGCACCCGCACCAGGACGGAGACCGACATGATCATGCGGCTCGCCCAGTCGCTCGGTTACCGGGTCGTCGAGGTCGACGACGGCGACGGGACCCTCGCCGTGGGCGGGCACGACGGCGCCAGCTCGCTCCGCGTCGGATGGCGGCCCCTCATCGTCGAGGGCTACACCGGCTCCGGCTCGATCGACCGGTTCGCGATCCGCACCCGCGACGCCCGCCACCGCGAGAGCCTGCGCGACATGCGCGAACGCCTCCGCTTCCCCGAACGGGACGCCGACCCCGTCGAACTCGCCGCCCCCATCCTGAAGCTCCTCGCGCCCGGCGCGTACGGGGTGCGGCGCTGGCCGGACGCGAACGTGCACATCGAGCCGTTCGGGGAGAACCGGTCCGCCTGGTGGTACCCGTACGAGGCGATCGGCACCGAGGGCACCGCTGTCATCCCCACCGACCACTGGCCGCCGCCCGGCGAGGAGACGATCGCCCGGTACGCGGCCGCGATCGAGGCCGGGCAGCGGCCCCTCGCGATCCTCCTGCGCTCCGAGCCGCCCGGCGACGAGCAGGACTGCGCCGCGTTCCTCATCGACGGCCACCACAAGCTCGCGGCGTACCGGCGCACCGGCACCGACCCGCACTTCCTCGACATCGCCCGCCTCGCCGACCGGCGGCCGTGCGAACCGGACGACCTGCGGGCCGTCATCGGCGGCGACGGGAAGCTGGAGCAGTCCGCGGCCTACCTGATGCAGTACCTCGAGCACGCCGAGAAGTGAACGCCGCGTTCACCGCCTAGTGGTGAACGGCGCGTTCACTGCCCGGTGGTGAACGCCGCGTTCACCGCCTCCACGGGCCCAGTGGGACGCCGCCGGGCCGGTCCAGGGCCGCGAACAGGCGCGTCGTCGCCTCGTCGGCGGTGACCGCGCCCTCCGCCGCCTCCAGGTAGTCCTCCATGAACGTGCGCAGGGCCTCGCCGTCGATCGCGTCCCCGTGCCTGAGCTGCGGCGCGGCGTGCAGGACCAGCAGGAGCATGCCGTGGACGCGCCGGCCGGGGCCGCCGATGCCCGGCTGGAAGTACGGGACCTCCAGGACCTGCGCGCCCGCGGCCTCGTAGAACGCCAGGCGGCGGCGCGGATCGCCGTGGTCGTCGTGCGCGGGCGCGTCCGGGTCCTCGATCTCGGCGACCACCAGGCACGGGTCGCGCCGCTCGGCCCAGGCCGCGACCGCCTCCCGCAGCAGCCGGCCGCCGATCCCGCCGCCGCGTGCGCCCGGCCCGACCGCGAGGTACGTGAGCAGCTGGACCCGCGCGTCCGCCGACCACTCCCCGAACGCGGCCGCGACCGGCGCGCCCGCGTCGTCGACCACCGCGAACAGGTTCGCCGCACCCCCGCGCAGCGCCGCGGCGAGCGCCTCCTCGGACTCGAGCTCCTCGGGCGGGAACGACCGCGCGAACAGGTCGCGGTACACCGCCGTGAACAGCCCGTCCGGGCCCGTGCGCTCGACCGTCGTGAACCCCATGACCAGCCTCCCTGGAACGCCAGTGTTCCACCGGGGCCCGGCCACGGGGGCCGGAACCGGTCAGCGGGCGATCCGGCGCAGGCGCCGCCGCGCCAGGCGCGTGTGGGCGCGCCGCAGCGCCCGCGCCGGGTAGCCCGCCAGGAACCGCACCGTCGACCACGGGCCGCCGTTGTACGACACCCACCGGGCCGACACGTACACGGCCGCCCACGCGGCCACGACCACGGTCGCCGCGCCCCAGCCCGCGGGCGTCCAGAACCCGGCCGCCTGCCAGATGCTGATCGCCGCGCACACCGACAGCGCCGACACCGCCGCCGTCAGCGAGTCCCGCACCCGCTGGTGCCGGTCGACCTCCCAGCGCTGCAGCGTCGCCTCCGACTGGTCGGCCATGACCTCGTTCAGGCGGGCGCTGAAGCTCTCCAACTGGTCGTCGACGAGCTTCGCGGCCAGGAGCCGGCGCAGCGCCGCCGAGTTCGACGGCGACCGCAGCAGCCCCGGCGAGTGCAGCAGCGCGATGACCTGCCGGGTCTCGCCCTCGAACTCGAGCATCTGCATGCGCTTGCGCTTCATCGCCTCCATCTGCGCCGTCCGGTCCGCGCCCGGCAGCGTGTACCCGGCGATGATCTCCGAGACGCCCGCCCGGTAGTCGTCCAGCCGGTGGTTCCAGGCCGCCAGCATGCCGCTCAGGCACGCCGTGAACTCCGCGATCGCCTCCAGGTCCCCCGAGATGAAGTTCGGGGCGTCCAAGGCCGCGATCACCGTCGTGTTCTCCGTCGAGATCAGCAGGTCGCCCTCGTTGCGCTGGTTCCAGATCTGCCGGCTGTGGTCGTCCGCGAGGCGGATCCAGTCCCACAGCGACTCCTTCGCGTCCGGCGCCGCGTGCAGCAGCACCGAGGAGCCCGTCAGCTCCAGCAGCCGCTTCCCGTCCTGCACCAGCGGCCGCACCTCGTCCCCGACGGTCTGGTCGAACTCCCGGTCCCGCTCGCTCGCCCGCAGCACCCGCACCAGCACGTGCGACCGGCCCCGGTGCATCGACACCGGCGGCGCGTCCTTCGCGGCCTCGCCAGCCCGCGGCGCGAGCTCCTCCGGGAGCTGGCGCTGGATCAGGTCCCTCGCGAAGCGCGACAGGCGGTCCCACGTCGCGTCCGCGCCCTCGCACGACACCTCGACCGTGCCGTGCTCGCGCGCCGCCCGGAACATCGCCGCGTGCAGCTGGCTCGGGTACAGGTCCTCGACCGTGCGCTCCAGGCGCAGCGAGTGCACGCCCATGGGGGAGAACCGCAGCGCCGCGTTCAACTCCTCGGTCGTGTCCCCGTCGACCACCAGCCGCACCTTCGGCAGGACCACCTCCAAGCCGTCGAACCGCTTGCCCTTCTCCAGGCGCGGCTCCCAGATGTCCGCGTGGTACGTGAAATGGTCGATCACCGCCGACGGCCGCACCGTCCCCCGCCCGGCCTCGAACGACCGGTGCAGGCGCGCCCGGATCGTCTCGTAGTCCACACCCGACACCCCGAACGGGAACAGGTACACGATCCGGCCCTCGTCGATCCGCATCCACTTGTCCCGCTGCGCCTCCCGCAGCCGCTCCAGCGCCTGCCGGTGCGCGTTCATCTTGCTCAGCTCCACCGACGAGAACGGCCACTCGTTCACCAGCCGCCGCAGCTCCTTGCGGACCTCGAACTTCTCCCGCTGCCCCGACGACCGCGCCACCAGCGCGCGGTGGAGCTCCCGCAGCACCAGGTGGTACTGGCGCCGCACCGCCACCTCCCCGGCCACGAACCCGCCCACCGGGCCGCCCGCGCGCTCCGCGTCGTGCAGCAGGCCCGCGCACGAGCCGATCACCGTGTCCAGGGCCTCCGCGAACCGCAGCCGCGACCCCGTCTTCAGGCAGTCCTCCAGATCGATCTCCAGCCGCACCAGCTCGCACAGGCGCAGCGACAGGTCCACCGCCGCGTCCGGCGCCCCGTCCGCCCCCCACGCCCGCCGCACGATGTCCCGGAACCGGACCATGCACTTCATCAGCAGGTCCACCCGGTACGTGTGGTTCCACGCCCGCACCGCCGAATGGTGCACCCACAGGCACAGCAGCGCCCAGTCCACACTCCCCGGCGCCAGCACCGCCTGCCGCTCGAACACCGCACCCGCCCGGCGCAGGTACTCCGCCCCGATGTCGAGCTCCCCGCCCGGATCGACCTCCGACTGGAGCCCGTTCCAGATGAAGCAGTCCCGCACCGCCTGCGTGTCCACCCCGAGCCCCCGCAGATGCGCCTCGATCCCGCCCTGCACCCCCGGATCGCGCGCCTCCAGCGCGAACGCCACCCCCCGACGGCGCCTCCTCGCCGCCCCGCGGCGCCGGCACCGCCCCGACCTCGAACTCACCGCGCTGCATCGGAGGGTGGCTCATCCCACAAGTCTAGGGCGGACCCGCACGTCACCCGGTACACCGAGACCGGGCCCGCCCGGAAACACCGCACCCCTTCCGGTTGAGCCGAGTGGGCCCCGTCCAATAGGGTGTTCCCATGGGAAAGGGTCTGTTCCGCCGCACCATCAGGCGCGCCCGCACGGCCCGTCCGTCCGGCCCCGCGTCCACCACCGGCAAGCGCTACCGCGTCGTCCCCGTCGACGACCCCGACACCACCGCATACGCCGACCCGCCCCGCAAGTGGCCCCGCGTCGCCGCCATGGCCGCCGCCTGGGCCGTTGTCCTCGGCCTCGGATCCTGGATCGCCCCCGCCTTCGCCGCCAGCGGCAGCGAAGAGAACCAGGACCCGCGAGACGAGGCCGCGACCGACGCGGAGGGGGCCGCGCTTCGATACCTGCGGTACGGCTCCAATGAAGACCCCGAGCGCGCCGAGGACGCACTCTGTGAAGACGCGTCCCCTGAACTCTCTCCGAGCGACCTCGACGCGATCCGCCAGTCCTACGCCGATGAGTTGGGCGGCATCACCGACATCGACCTGCAGACCGGCGACCCGGTCCCCTCCAGCGAGGGCATCTCCATCGCCGGCACGGTCTCCTACATCTACCAGGGAAGGCAGCGGCACGAGGAATTCCTGGTGACTGTTCAGGAGCACGACGGAACTTACTGCGTTTCGGATGCGGCCAGTGTGGAAGAAACGTCTGAACCCAGCTTCGAACCCAGTTCCGATTCCAGCTCGACCAGCGAGGAAGTCGACCCGCAGACCGTCGCAACGGACTTCCTTCGCGCAGTCGTCATGGACAGGGACCCGGCGTTCGCCGAGACGCTGCAATGCGAGTCTTTCACGACCATCACGGCACAGGATCTGGACGAGGCGATCGCCGAGTGGGTCACCGTCAACGGCGTGACGACAGGCTTCCTGAACGACATCTCTCCGCTCGAGAATGCAACTGGCGGATTCGAAGCCGAGATCGTCCTGCAGGGCGAGCTGAACCAGGAGACCTTCACCTTCGAAATCGAGGTACAGCAGGGCTGCGTGGCCTCACTGGAAGGCGGCGACGACCTCATGGACGGCACCGACTGAGCGCCGGGCCCCGCTCATTCGAGCGGGGCGCCCATTTGCTTCATGAACGCGATCGGGTCGACCGCGCCCGCGGCGCTGCGGTCGGCGTTGAGGTGCGTCTCGAAGTGCAGGTGGGGACCGCTGGAGCGGCCCGAGGAACCGACGTAGCCGAGGATCTGGCCCGCCTGGACGACGTCGCCCTCCTTCACGAGCGGCGCAGACCCGAAGTGGCAGTACCGGGTCAGGTAGTCGCCCGCGTGCAGGATGTTGACGTACCAGCCGCAGCCGGCGACTTCGGGAGAACCGTCCACGTCGCACGAGTACGGCGCTCCGTACAGGCTGGCGTTGCACTCCGACGTGATCACGGTGCCGCTGGAGGCCGCGACGACGGTCGCTCCACGGGGGGCGCCGATGTCGACGCCGTTGTGCGTCGGGCGCTCCGGGGTCTGGAAGCCCGAGTTGACCGGGCCCTCGACCGGCGCCATCCAACCCGAGGCCGACAGCTCGCCGGGCTGCGCGCAGGTGCCGATCTCGGTGCTGACGGCCGAGACGTTCGCGCCGCCGCCGGTCAGGGTGTTCACGATCTCCGTCGCCAGCGGCTCGTGCTTCGCGTAGGCGTCGGGGAACGCCGAGATCTGCACCCGCTGCGCCGCCACCGTCAGCGGCAGCGACTCCCAGTTGTCGATCTTCACGAGCTTCTCGTAGAACTTCGTGGAGGCGTACACCGGATCGGTGACCTGGTCCGGTGTGCCCCAGCCAGATGACGGCCGCTGCTGGAACAGGCCGAGGGAGTCGTGGTCGTTCTGGTCGCCCAGGTGCCCCAGGTTCGTCAGGCGCGACTCCTGCATCGAGGTCGCGACCGCGATGACCCAGCCGCGCACCGGCACCTCGAGGTCCTGACCGACGGCGATGATGATGGCCGCGTTCTTGATCTGCTCCGAGCTGTACGGCCCGATCTCGGGGAACTCGGCGTTCGGGTCGACCGCCGTGGTGCCGCAGCCGGCGGCGATCACGGTGCCGTCCTCGTCGTTCGACTGGTCCGACAGGAGCTGCACGATCGACACGACCGCGCCGAGGCAGCACACGCTCAGGACGGCGAGGGTCCAGACGAGGGGGCGGAACCGCTTGGGGAGGCGCGGCGGCTTAGGATCCTCGCCGCGCTCCTCGGCGGTGGTCGCTTCGCTTCTGACGACGGTCATGACTGCTCCCAGTCGATCGCCGAGACGAGCCAGCCGTTCTCGGTCCAGGGGTTGGAGCCTTCCACCATGGTGAGCGTCAGCGTCCCGGTGTCCAGGGGGACACCGACCTTCATGCCCTCCGCGGTCGCTTCGCCGACGATCTCCTCAGCGGGGACGGTCGCGGGGTCGACGCCCTCCATCGACTCAGCCGCATCGATGGTCAGGTACGGCTCGATCGAGTCGTGCCAGCCCTGCGCACCGAAACCGTCCGGGTTCAGCCAGGACTCCGCGAACTCGACCGCCTGGTCGACCGCGTCCTCCGGGAGCTCCTCGTCGGTGAAGCAGCCGTCGCCTTCGCACTCCTCGGTCGCGAAGCCGTCGTCCTCGGTCAGGCCCTCGGTGGTCGCCGCGCCCTCAGAGCTGTCGACGCCGTTCGTGCCGTCGAGCGGGGTGTCCTGGCGCCGGTTGGCGAGCGCGATCACGCCGAGCACCAGGATGAGGATGATGACGATGATCCCGTAGCGGGAGAAGATGATCCGGAGGGCGCGGTTCATCCGTCATTCCCTTCTCGAAGGCCGGTAGACCTCTCCACCACCAGAACCGCCGCTCGCCGGCGCACCGCTTCCCGCCCCGCTCGTCGAGCCGGCGGGCTTGTCGGACGTGGTCTGCTGCTCGGGCAGGGAGTCGCCCGAACTGCCGCGCGGCGCGCGCACGGTCTCCGAGTTCTCCTCGGGGCGGGCGTCGTCCCGGCGCTGACGGGCGCGCTCCTGGTCCCGTTCGCGTTCGGCGCTGCGATCGGGGTCGACCCTGCGGCCGAGGAGCGCGTCGGCGGGTCCGCTGCCGCCGACCAGGCCCGCGATGCGCCTCCCTGGCCGTAGCAGCAGCCATGCGGCCACGCCTAGGAGGCCGATCATGACCACCTGCAGCCAAACGGGCATGGCGGTCTGGAGGATGCGGCTGGACGCCCATATGTAGATGACCGCCGCCAGCGAGAAGATCGCGACGTTGATGATCGCGCCTAGGACGGTGTTCACGAGCCGCTTGAACGGGCCGCCCGCCGGGCGGAGCAGGGCGATGGTGCCGATGATCGGCAGGGCCACGATCGCGAACCGCACGATCATGAAGCCCAGGATGATGAGGATCGACGCGATGAGGTCGAACAGCGAGAAGAAGATCGCCGTCAGCAGCGCGAGCAGGCCCGTGCCGGTGCGCTCCCAGGCGCGCTGGCCGCTGATGTTCGCGTACGCCTCGGGGTCCTCGGTCTGGATCTGCGCGATGAGGCCCTGCCAGAGTTCCTGCTTCTCGGCGATGAGGTCGTTCCGGTAGGTCGCCGAGTCCTCGGCTTCCTCGTTCTCCTGCCAGGACATCGCCTGGGCGGCGAACAGCGCCGGTCCGTACTTGTACGCCGTGTTCGACTCGGACACCACCGGGTTGCCTTCGTCGTCTTCGACGACTTCTCCGCCGCGCTCCTCGAAGGTGACCTCTTCGCTTTGGCCGAGCATGGTCCGCAGCCAGTTCTGGTACAGGACCTGCCCCGAGACGGTGTCAGAGGCGGTGACCGCTGCGGAGCGGGTGTCGATGCAGAAGTCGTCGCCGTTGAGCTCTTTGAGCTCCTCATAGCGATCCGAGTCGATGTCCGGGATTCGCGCGCAGCCTTCGGCGGTGTCGTCCGCGATCAACACGGTGCTGAGATCCATACCGATCGTCAGAGCCTTGTCGGTGTACTCGGCGGCCTTCACCGGCCAGCGCACCACGGCCGTGACGAGGACCAAGATCAGCACCGCCCACGCCACCGTGGTCACGGCGTTGTTCATGTCGGCTTGGCGCGACCGCCACAGCAGGTAGAGGCCGATGAGGCCGACTGTGACGGCGCCGAAGACCGTGAAGATCTGGCGGTAGAGCACCTCGGTGCCCTGCTCCATGAAGCGGTTCGACCAGCCCCACATGGTGTCGGGCTCCCACGCGGCCTGCCGCATCGAGTTCGCCGCGCCGACTGTGGCGACCGACAGGTTGAACTCCATGTTCGCCAGGGCGTTCGCGGTGTCGGCGCCGTTCGGGATCGACACAGAGTCCACACACTGGCCGCCGACGCTCATCTGCTGGGACCCGTACATCGGAAGCTGGTATCCGGCGTAGCCGTACCGGCTGTAGGTGCCGATCCCCTCGCTTCGGTCCAGTTGGCTCGGCTCGGCGAACCAGCCGGCCATGCCCGAGTCCGGTGACGCCGGTTGCGGGGCCGCTTCGCACGGAAGCTCCTGCGCCTCGGGCAGTTCGCTGATGCACTGGGACCATGCAGTGTGCCACTCGTAGTCCGAACACCCCTCCGCGTCCCCCTGCGCCCCTGCCGTTCCCGGTGTCAGGACCAGTGCGCCCAGTGCCGCCGTCAAGGCGATGAGCATCCGGGCGGCCCGGCCTCCGAGGCGCGCGAGGCGGCCGCGGGCGGGCGGGGCGAGGTCGTGGGCGGAGGGGTCGGTCACTGTTCCTCCCCGGGGGTGGTGTTCAGGTAGTCGAGGAGGCCGCGGACCCAGCTGAAGTCGGCGCGGATGCGCTGGACGCGGCCGTCGACGTCGCGCATGACGAACTCGCGGTAGGGGAGCTTCCGGGTCTCGGAGGCGTCCACTTCGGAGAGGGACGCGAGCACGGACTCGTACCCCACGCCCGTGGGCACCCGCAGGAGCTTGAGCGCCTCTTCCGCAATGGTCGCGTCCTCCGCGATGCGGCCGACGAACACGGTCGAGACGAGGTTCTGCACGTCGAGGCCGAGGATGTCCTTCGGGTTCTGGGAGGCGACGAGCGCCGCGAGGTTCCACTTCCGCGAGTCGCGGGCGAGGCGCACCAGGAAGGAGCGGCCGGACTTCCAGCCCTCCATGAAGTGGGCCTCGTCGAGGCCGACGAGCTTGCGGCGGTGCATGTCGCCGCCGTAGGCGCGGCGGACGGCGAGGCGGTGCGCGGTGTGAAGCATCGGCAGTGCGAGCGCCTCCTCCGCGGACCAATACTCGCGCTCGATGCCGAGGTCGGGCAGGCGCAGGCCGGACATGGTGATGACCGTCAGTGCCGTGTCGTCCTCCAGGACGCCCTTGTCGGGCGTGCCGAAGAACAGCTTCGCGAGCGGCATCTCGGCGGTGTCGAGGAGGAGTGCGGCGAGTTCGGCGCCGTCGCCGGTGACGTGGTCCTCGGCGTCCTGGAGGGACTCGACGAGGTCCTCCAGCGCGGAGTCCTCCTCGGCGGGGACGTGGCGGGCGGCGTGGCGCAGGAGGCGGGCGGTGCTCGCCTCGCGCTGGACCTGCGGCGGCAGGAGCATCGCGCAGATGTCCTGGACGAGCATGCGCCGCTCGGAGCGGGCGTTGGAGACGGCGATGTCGTACTCGCGCTGGCCGTCGGGCGAGTCGGCGTAGTGCTCGCGGCGCGGGGACGGGATGAGCGCGTAGGGCGCGAGGGTCCCGTACTCGGAGCCGGTCAGGTTGAGCACGCGCGAGAACGGCTTCAGCTCGGGCATCTCGCAGAGCTTCGCGAGCGGCCCGGACGGGTCCAGGAGCGTGACCTGGACGCCGCGGCGGGCGGCGAGGTAGCCGATGGCGCCCATCAGGGTCGACTTGCCGCCGCCGGGTTCGGCGACGAAGACCGAGAGGCCGGACTTCTCGCGGACCTCGGTGGCGAAGTGCAGGTCGAGGAAGACCGGGCTGCGGGACGTGCCGGCGGTGCGGCCGATGAGGTCGCCGCGGCGGTCGCCGACGACCGAGGCGGCCTGCGGCATCGCGGCGGACATGAGCTTGACGGGCATGCGGCGGACGTACCCGGTCTGGGCGACGGGCTCGCCGGGGATGAACTCGCGGGCGAGCCAGTCCTGGTTCTTCGGGTGCTGGAGGCTGATGCGCATGTCCCGCTGGTACATCTGCATGAGGGTGCGGGCGCGCTCCAGGCACTCCTCCTTCGTGTCGGCGGTGACGGCGAGGCGGTGCCAGCCGTGGGCGCGGGCGGCGTCGATCGGCAGGCCGGTGGTCATCTCGTCGCCGACGCCGAGGGCTCGCTCGGCGAGGCGCTGCAGCTCCGGCGGGGCGTCCATGGCGTGCTCGTCGTAGTCGCGCTGCTGGGAGCGGATGAGGCGGAGCCGGTGGTCGAGGTCGCGGAAGGCCTCGCCGGCGCCGAGGATGTCGATGCGGCTGGACAGCTCGACGGGCCACGGGCAGCGCTCGTGGAAGTGCAGCCACGGCTCGTGGCGCTGGGGGATCTCGAGCTCCTCCATGCGGCCGACGGTGAGGACCGCGGTGTGCTTCTCCTCGCCGGTGAGCCGGTTGACGAGCTTGACGGTGGAGCCGTACGGGCTGCGGTAGCGCTCGATGGACTCGGTGAGGGCGAGGACGTCGCCGGGCTCCCAGTCGCCGTTCGAGCCCGAGAGCAGGCGCGGCGGCTCCATGCCGAGGGCGACGGAGCGGAACACGAGCCACTCGAGCTCCTCGGTGGTGGCGCGGCGGGCGCGCACGCCGAAGGAGCCGAGGACCTCGTCGAACTGGAGGCTGCGCTTCTCGATCTTCTCGCGTTCGGAGAGCTTGGTGCCGCGTCCGAACATGCGGCCGACCTTCTCGCCGACCTGGTCGAACGCGCCGCGCCGGGAGAAGGTGATGCCGAGGAACGTCTCGCCCTCGGCGTGGGAGAGCTGCTGGAGGTGGCGCTGGGCGGCGACGAGGTGGTCGGCCCAGCTGGTGCCGCCGGGGACGGTGCGCAGCGGCCGCGCGGTGTGCTTGTCGACGGTGCGGGCCCACTGGTCGGCCGGGAACGGCCGGGTGGTGCGGCGCAGGTGGACGCGCATGCCGGCGAGGCCGGCGTACTGCTCGGCGATGGCGACGATGAGCGCCTCGCGTTCGAGGTCGGGCCGGAAGGACCAGCGCACGCCGGGCAGCTTGTACCAGGCGGTGACCGACGCGGGCGTGAACGTGACGTGCCCGGCGATCTCGGTGAGGCTCAGCTCCCGGAGCGGCTGGCGCTCCTTCTCGGCCCCGATCGGCTTGACGCGCGCCGGCTTGCCGTCGGCGGACGCCACCCGGACCGCTTCGGCGCGGGCCTGGCGGACCGGGACGAGGTCCTGGCTCGGCGGCCGTTGTGTACTGGTTTGCGCAGCCGGACGGCGACCTGCGGCTGCGGGCCCGCGAGCCTGGTCAACAGCCTGTGGATAACTCGTCCCCTGCTGTGGATAACTGCCGTTGCGCTGTGGATAACCCTGTGGATTCCCGCTGGTCGGAGGCGGTGCGTAACGCTGTGGATACCCCTGTGGATAACTCGGCTGATTCTGTGGATAACCCTGGGGATAATCCTGTGGACGAGTGGTGGAGGGCGGGGTCATCGATGCAGGTGGCGACGCGTGTCGCATCGACTCCACTGGGGACGCCTGACGGGGCTCCCGGGGCGCCTGCCGCGGCTCGCTCTGCGGGCCGGGGGCGCTCTGCGGCCGCGCCTTCGCGGGCTCCCCTCGGAACACCGCGTCCGCGAGGGCGGTCGCGTCGTCGCCGAGGTCGCCGGACGACCGCTCCCGGTCCCGCACGGGCGCGGGGGGCCGGGGGGCCGAGAACTTGGCGACGGGCTGACGGCGGTCCTCGCCGCTCATAGGCGCTCCTCAGTTCGGACGGGCTCCACGAGTGTGGGCCGCAGGCGGATCGATCGGGTCGTGAACGCCGGTATCCGGACCTCGCGGCCGTCGCCGCGCGTGTGCCGCCAGTCGGTGAGCACGGTGCGCAGGACGGTCGTCGCGGGCCGGTCGGCGTCGACGTATCGGAAGATCAGCGAGGTCGCGACGAGGGCGAGGGAGATCTCGATGGCGGGGAAGAGGTCGACGTCGCCGGTGAAGGCCCAGCGCAGCAGCATGAACAGCGCCAGGATCGCGGCGAACGCCCCGTACTGCCCGTAGGGGAGGTGGACCGGGAGCGTGTAGCCGGGGGGGCCGAGGTACAGCAGGCGGGCACGGTAGATGTCGTCGTCGGTGCGCAAGCGCATGGGCGTCCTCCGTCCGGCCTGACTGCTGCAGGGGCGATGTGGGGCTTGCTAGTCCTCTTGGCTGAAGAGCACGTCGACGAGGCCGCCGCCGACGGCGACCAGGACGACCGCGCCGGCGATGAAGGCGATGCCGATGATGGCGATCGTCGACGAGGTGAGGACCCGGCTGACCTCGCCCTTGTTCGCGCGGGCGATGAAGATGAGGCCGAGGATGGCCAGGAGGATCGGGGCGATCTTCGACAGGAAGAACCCGATGATCCCCTGCGTGTTGATCTCGGCGCCGGCCTGGGCGTGCGCGGCGACCGTCCAAAGAGTCTCGTGAACCGTCATCAGTACCATCCTTCCGTCACATAAGTCACTAGAGCCTCACGTAACGCAATTTTCACTCATGTTTCTTGTCTCCCAACCCATCGCGGGGTCTGCCCTCATCATATGCCGGACCCCTGACGGAACGCACCTTCGTCGGCTCGAAGAGCGACCGTAAGACCGGACACCGAGAACTGAAACAGATAAGCCGGGAAGTATCAATCCGATGGCCGTGATCACTGCGTGTCGGCAATCCGACACTAAGATGGGAGCGCCCGGTGTCCTACGATCAAGCCGCACAATAGACCCCGGCAGCCCGCACCGCCCGGAGCGCGCAGCACCAGCCCGAACCGCCCGGCCGCCCGGCCGCGCACCGACCTCGCGGAGACCACCATGGACTACATCGACGACATCGCCGGCCGGCTCACCGCCGCGGCCGTCGCCTTCGCGGTGGCCGGTCTCGCGGTCGCCGCGCTCGCGGCCGTCGCGCTCGGCGGCGTCCGCGCCTCCGAGAAGTGGCCCTCCGCGCCTGTCCCCCGGCTCGGCCGCCCCGCCGTCATGGCCGGCGCGCTCGCCGGCCTCGTCGTCTTCGCCCTCGCCGCGGGACTGTTCTCCCTGGCGCGCTTCGGCACCGATTTGAACGCCAACGTCCGGGTACTCCTCGCCGTGGGCGTGGACCTCCTCGCCCTCGCCGCCGGGCTCTGGCTCGTCGGCTTCGTCGCCGGCAAGGTCGAGATGCGCACCCTGATCGCCGTCCCCGACCACCACGCGACGCCGCCGCCGATCCCGGTCTCCGGCGACCCGACCCGCTACCAGATCCCCGACTACACGGAGACGCCCGTGGAACCCGACCCGCAGGACCAGCCGCACCACTACCCGCCCGAGCCGCGCCACCCCCAGGCCCCCTACGCCCCCGACACGTCCGGGACCGGGAGCCTCCCCGCGACCCGGCCGAACGTCCCCACGATCCCCACCGACACCCGGCCCGGCTGGGTCTTCCAGGACAAGGGCACCGGCGCGTTCTACGCCGCCGTCGCCCAGAGCCGCGGCGGCATCAGCCTCCTCGCCCTCGACGACTTCACCGTCGCCCGCACCGCCTCCCTGGTCGGACCGCTCGAACTCGTCGGCTCCGTCGAGGCCACCGTGTGGCCGCTGGAGAACGGCGACACCCGCGCCGACGCCGGAGCGGATCGCACCGTCTGACACGAAACGGGCTCGGTCACGGAGCGCGCGGTTCGCTATCCTCGGAGTGACCTCCAGCGAAGCGAGCCGCGACTGTGAACGACGCCGAACAGGTCTTCACCGACCTCGACGAGCACGTGACGCTGCGCGTGCTCGACGGCCGCGTCACCGTCGAGGTCGCCCCCTCCGGCCTGCGCCAGCCCCCGCACGCCCTCGCCAACCTCATCGTCGAGCTCGCCGGGCGGATGCCGCGGCCCGGCGACGCGTCCGACCGGGCCCTCGCCGCCGGCGTCGACGCCGTCGCCGGCCTCCAGCAGGCCGCCGCCACCGGCGGCTACGAGGACTTCGCCGCCATGATGCGCGGCCGCCTCGGCATCGAGGCGCCCCAGCACACCCTCAGCCGCGACCCCGAGTTCGACCGCGCCATCGCCAACCGCCTCGACGGTGTCCTCAACGCGATGCGCTCCGCCCAGACCGCCCGCGCCGAACCCGCCCGCGAGGTCCTCACCGCCGAGGTCACCGCCGACGAAGGGGACCTCGCCGTCACCTCCAGCTCCGAGCGCGCCGTCGCCGGCGTGTGGATCGGACCCGAGGCCCGCACCCGCGGCACCGACGGCCTCGGCGCCGCCCTGACCTCGCTCGTCGCCCGCGCCCGCAGCGAGGTCGAGCGCCTCGCCGAGGAGCGCGCCCGCGCCGCCCTCCCCGACGGAGTGGCGAAGACGATCGACAATGCTCCCGAGGACGCCGAACGCGCCGGCGCCGCCACGACGCAGATCGTCGACCGCATCGCCCAGGCCAACGAGACCATCCAGAGGAAGGCAGGACGCGCATGACCCGGATCTTCGACCCCGAGTTCGTCAGCGGGCTCGGCGAGCGCATCGACCAGAAGGTCGTCCCCGTCCTCCAGTCCACGAACGAGGACCTCCCGGCCCTCAGCGAGCTCGACCGGAGCCTCTACACGACCGTCACCCTCCCCATGGCCGCCGCGTACTCCCTCGCGACCTCCACGGTCACCGAGTCGATGGCCGGCGCCGCCGAGTGCTTCCGGCAGATGCGCGACGCCCTCGAGTCCTGCGCCAAGGACATGACCGACACCGACGACGCCTGCGCCCAGGCGTTCGGCGGCAACTGAGGGGGCCGCGCATGTCGACCGGGCAGCACCTCTACGAGGCAGGGGAAGCGATGTCGCCGTACTACAACGGCGTCATCAAGTCCTGCGCGGTCGCCATCGCCCCGCCCGCGATCGTCTTCGGACTCGCCGTGCAGGCCATGGCGACCAGCGTCTACCTCAACCAGTGCAACCCCGGCGACGTCCTCAAGGCCGCCGGCGCCTGGGTCTCCCTCGCCGAGAAGAACACCGAGGCCGCCGACGCCCTCCAGGCCGAGGTCGACACCGTCACCGACGACAACTGGAGCGGCGACGACGCCGACGCGTTCCGCGAGGCCGCCGGGAACGTCAAGGCCCAGCTCCAGCAGCTCGCCGTCACCGCGTTCCTCATCGGAGCCCAGCTCCTCGCGTTCTCGGTGATGCTCACCGTCTACTGGCTGTTCCTCACCGCCTGCACCGTCGTCATGGACGCCTTCCTCGCCGCCTACCTCGCGGCCCTCGCCGGCGTCCTCACCGCCCCCGGCGCCCCCGCGATCATGGCCAGCGCCCAGACCGTCGCCACCAGCCTCGTCGCCTCCATGAAGAGCATCGAGTCGTACCTCATCACCGTCTCCACCGGGTGCGCCACGCTCACCGGCGGGCTCACTGCGATCACCTTCGGGTTCCAGAAGGCCAACGGCAACCCCGTCGACCCGCTCGACGTCGCCGGCGCCGGACTCGCCAACATGCTCGAAGGGTTCCTCGTCTACGGCGTCAACGTCGCCACGATGACCCCCGGCGGCCGCCACGCCAACGTCGCCAACGCCATGCACGTCTTCCAGGGCGTCTCCGCGATCTTCCCGACCTACAAGGGCGACGGCGAGACCGGCGCGCTCCTCGACGGCGGCGGCCCGGCCCTCGGCATCCCCGACTCCCTCCTCAACCTGTGGGAGGACCACGCCCCCGACCGGTTCACCAACCCCGAGTCGGTCAAGTGGCGGTTACCCGGGCGGCCGCGGTCAGGCGGGCCGCCGCCGCGCTGTTCGTCCTCGTCCCGCTCCTGGCCCTCGCCGCCGCCACCGTCCGGTACCTGGAGTTCCGGTCCGCCGCGGGCGGCGCCTCCGGCACGCCCGGCGTCGCCATGGTCGAGCGGGCGAACGTCTCCGGCGGCGGCGACGAGGTCTGCACCGGCGCCTTCACCCCGGACGGCGGCGGCCCCGCGACCGAGGTCGACATCGAGGTCGACGGCCGGTGCACCGAAGGCGATCGCCTCGACGCGTTCCTCGTCGAACCCGCGGCGCTGCACCCGGACTGGTGGGGCCGACCGACCGCGTGGACGGCCGGCACCGGCACGGGCGAGCACCTCGCCCCGGTGATCGCCGTCGTCGTCTTCCTGGTGCTCCCGGTCCTGCTGGCCGCCTGGTGGTTCCGGGGGCCCCTGCGGCGCTCGCTCAGGCGTCGTCCGGCGTCCGGGTAGCCGGCGCGGTCGCGCCCCGGTGCGCGGAGGCGTCGCCCCGGGTCAGCACGGCGTGGATCTCGGCGATCTGCCGTTCGATCGCGGTCAGCCGCTCCCCGATCCGGGCCAGGGCCTCGCGGTCGGCGCGCTCCTCCGCGGCCGACACCCGGTCCACGAACCAGGAGGCGAGGGAGCCGCTGACGAGGCCGACCAGGCCGATCGCCGCGAACATGAGCATCGCGGCCACGACGCGGCCGGTCGCGGTCTGCGGTACGACGTCGCCGTACCCGACCGTCGAGGCCGTCACCACCGACCACCACAGCGCGTCGCCGAAGTCGTGGATCTGGCCGCCCTCCGCGGCGCGCTCGGCGTCCAGTGCGGCCAGGCTCGAGACCAGCAGGATCATCCCGGTCACGCCGGCGATGTACGCGCCGGTCCGCAGGCGCAGCCCCGTCGTGGCGTGGCGCCGGAAGACCTCGACGAACAGCAGGACGGTGCGCACCACGCGCAGCGGCTGGACGAGCGGGAACAGGACCATGACGAGGTCGAGCGGGTGGGTCCGCAGGAACCGGGTGATCCTGCCCCGTCCGGCCATCGCCAGGCGCACCGCGAAGTCGGCGGCGTACAGGGCCCAGACGACCAGCCCCACCGCGGCCGCGGTGGCGTGCGCCCAGCCGGGCAGGCCGGGGTGGAGGATCGGCACCGCGTACGTCGCCAGGAACAGCAGCGCGAGGGTGAGCAGGGGCAGGTTGGTGGCGTGCTCCCAGGCGGTGAGCTGCGGAGGCCACTCGTCTTCGGGAGGGGTTCGAGGGGTCACGGCACCAAGGCTAGCGGCGTCGCGGCGGGGTCGCACACCGTGAATCCGGCACCTCGGGCGCCCCTGCGGGACGGTGCGGCTTGCTACGGTGAAGGGGTCCTGCCACCCGTCCCCCTCGCGAGGTGAGTATCGATGAGCGACAACGAGACCTACCAGGGCCTCGCCGCCGAGCAGCCCGGTCCCGCGGCCCCCCGGGCCGCGTGCTCGGACCCCCAGTGCGGCAACGCGACCGAGCACCCCGCCGAGCGCGGATGGCAGCGGCTCATGTCGGCCGTCCCCTCCGAGGACACGCTGCACCGCCTGCGCCCCAGAGCATCCGCGATGTCGTACCCGTCCGAGGCCGACTTCCGCGCCGCGGTCGCCGCGGCCCGTCCCGACGACGCCGGCGCGCACTCCCTGGAGCGGCTGCGGAACGCCTGGACCGACGACGTCTCCGGCCGCCTCGCCGACTGGCCCGACCAGATCCGCGCCCGCCTCGCCGACCTCGCCGGAGGCTGGTCGGGCCCCGACTTCGAGGCGTTCGCGGCGGTCTGCGCGCAGACCCGCGAACTCGTCGAGGACCTCGTCGACGACGTCGACGCCACCGTCGCGAGCCTCCAGGTCACCGAGGACGCGCTGGCCGCGATCCAGGGCGGCGGTGCAGGCGCGATCCCGTACCCCGCACCGCAGTTCTGGATCGACGGCGACTGGCACAGCTGGGCGTCGGTGCACATCCGGCCCGCCTGGTGGCACGGCGACTGCATCCGCTACACCTGCCAGGACGCCGAGCACGTGCTCGCCCTCGGCGGCGGCGCCCCCGAGCTCGCGACCGAGATCATCGACTACATCGACGAGCGCATCCTCCACTACGTCGACGTCTACGCCAATCCCGCCGCCATCGAGCGCGAAGGCCTCGACCCCGTCGAGGGCCTCACCGTCGAGGAGGCCAAGGAGCTCGCGGTCGCCGACGCCGCCGAGCACTACGGCACCCTCGTCGACCAGAGCTGGGGCGCCTACGACGCCCGCCACGCCGAGATCGACGCCGACATCGAGCGGCGCAGCGCCGACACCGACGCCGAGGCCCGCTCGGTCCGCACCGTCCACGGCGACCGGGACTGCCCGGCCGCCGCCGACCCCGCGTACATGGACCTCGACACCCCGCCCCTTGACCAGCCCTCGGGCCTCGCCGCACCCCGGACCGCGGAGGGCCCGTCCCTGGAACCGCCGTCGGGCCGGCCGGCAGTCGCAGAGGAAGCGGTGCCGGCCGCGGACGACGCACCCGTGCTGGCCGCTCCGGCCGTCGCCGTCGTCGCGGTGGCCGCCGCCCCTGAAGCCGGCGCGACGCCGGACGCGGCGCCCGCCGACGACAAGGCGAGCGAACCCGACGCCGACCCGGTCCAGGACGCTAGCCTGTGGGGCGTCGTCGACGAAGACGACGACCCGTACGCCTGACCCCTTCGAGAACTGGAGCCCCGCATGGCGAACCGCGCCTTCGACCCCGCCGCGCTCGAACGCTGCCGGCAGTTCCTCGGCGACCTCATCGACGAGCTCGAGCACGACGTCATCCCGTCCGTGCGCGACGGCGCCCTGCGCAAGGCCCCCGCCTTCGGGTCCTCGCCCGGCGCGACAGACCACGCCGCCGTCGAGTACGCCGAGTTCCGGGCCGCCGCCTGGCGCGACCTCCAGTACCTTCGCGGCACGCTCCACGGCCTCCGCGCCGGCCTCCAGTCGGCCCTCGACAACGGCGGCGTCGTCGACCGGCAGACCGCCGCCGGGCTCCTCGGGCTCACCGGCGGCGACGATCTCTACGCGTGATCCCGGGCGCCGCGAGCTGCGGTCACGCTCCGTGTTGACCCGGTTGTTCTCAGGCGCACGGTTTGCACACCCCTGCTAACCTGAACCGTGAACTTACAGTCGAGACCCGCGTAATCCCCCCGAAGGACGCAAGGCAGCGCGCAGATTCCGCACCGCCCCGATCGCGCCCTCGCGCGAAGGAGTCTGACCGCACGTCGGGGGACCGTACCGCAGGTACTGAACTCACAGACAGGGAATGCGATGCCGAAGGTCGACCCAGAAGCACTGCGTGCATACCAGCGAACGGTGCAGGCGCAGCTGGACAAGCTTGAAGACGAGATCATCTCCGAACTTCGCCAGGACAAAGGCCTTGGCAAGCTCCCCGCCTTCGGAATGCTCCAGGGTTCGGATGCCGCCCGGCAGACCTACACGTTGTTCCATGAGACCACCTGGAACAACCTTCAGGCGCTGCGCGAGGCCCTCGACGGCATCGTGACGACCCTCGACGACTCTGCGAAGGGCCACGAGGACTCCGACGAGGTCAGCGGCCAGAACTTCGACGCACAGCTGTGACAGTGGTCAGCCGACGACCGGGCGACCGACAGAGAGGACCCAACCAAGTGACCCGAAAACTGACCCTGATCAGCGGTATCGCTGCTGCCGGTGCGGCCGCCCTGGTGCTGTCCGCCTGTGGCGGCGACGAACCTCCCGGGCCGTCCGGGAACGGCGATGCGGACACCGACAGCTCCGGTTCCGGCTCGTACAGCGTGATGGCCGAGTGGGACGGCTGCCCCGCCCTCAGCGACATCCAGGCCATCCACGACTACATGGGGGTCACGGACTGGGGATCCAACGGGCTCACCTCCACCGACATCCCCAGCGGCATGGACGGCGAGGCCTTCAACTGCGGCGCCGTCCTCGCCGAGCTCGCGGTCTTCATGCAGGACAACGAGGCCACCGCTGACCGAGAGATTCCCGGAACCGCGAACATCGACGTCGGCGTGGCCCCGTGGGACTCCGACGCCGAGGCGACCGAGAACTTCCAAGCCCGCGTCGAGCAGCTGCAGACCGCGCTCGAAACCGGCGGCACCGAGTACTCGAACGTGCTGGAAGGCGAGTTCGAAGGCGACTGGGACGAGACCTACTACTACGCCGGCCGTTCCGACGTCGGCTACCTCACCAACGCCATCGCCCGCAAGGGCGACATCGTGATCTACGTGTTCATCGACTACTCGAACGACCCGGCCGTCATCGCGGGCGAAGACCCGATCTTCCCCTTCACCGACGAGGAATTCACCGACTGGGTCCTCAACGAGTACCTCCCGCCGACTTACGCGGACCTCCTCGCCAAGAAAGAGAGCGGACTCTAGCCATGGCAGAAGAATTCGAGAAGGAAGAGTACGGCGACGCCAAAGAGGGGATGGCCAACTCCGCGATCCAGGCCCGGATCAACGAGTTGATGAAGA
Source organism: Glycomyces endophyticus (assembly GCF_039531525.1). Classification (NCBI taxonomy): domain Bacteria; kingdom Bacillati; phylum Actinomycetota; class Actinomycetes; order Glycomycetales; family Glycomycetaceae; genus Glycomyces; species Glycomyces endophyticus. The sequence goes on along the minus strand of NZ_BAAAQF010000002.1, from coordinate 101,673 downwards.
CCCCCACGTGCAGCCTCGGCGAGTGCACCAACAAGACGGTGGACCCCGCTGAGGAGGCTTGGCTCAAGCTGATGTCGGCGGTGCCCAAGGGCGCGGGAGCGACGGCGAACATCCGCCCCTCCCGTGAGATCCAGGGATACGCGCTCCCGGACGGCGAGTCGGTCCAGTCGATGGTCGCCTCGCTCCGCCCGAGCAGTCCCGACGATTACGCGATCCTCGTGATCAGCCAGAAGTGGAAGGACCTCGCCGGCAAGTTCGTCGCTCTCCCCGAGGAACTCCAGACGGGCCTCACCGCGCTCTCCGGAGAGTGGGAGGGCGAGGACTACGACGCCTTCGAAGAGCAGGTTCAGACGGTCATCAAGAACTGCAACAAGGTTCTGAAGGACATCGAGGGCGAAGGCGGTGGCGGCGGCGCCGTCAAGAACCTCGAAGAGAAGGCCGAGGAGATCCTGCGGCAGCAGGGCGGGGACGAGTGCCCCTACCCGTCGCCGAAGTTCCACCTCGAGGACGCCGCGGCCTGCTCGCACAAGATCCACATCCGGCCGCCGTACTTCCCGTCGTGCGAGGTCTTCGCCGACGACGAGACCAAGGTCGCGATGGAGTGGGCCGGGTTCGACGCCACGATCGTCGACGAGGTCGAGAGCGAGCGCCAGCGCGTCTACGACAACTGGATCGAGTACACGAACGCGAACCCCGACTACACCGAGGACGGCAGGAGCGGCGCGGAGCTCGCGAAGCACTACTCCGACGAGTACGCCAAGACCGTGACCGACAATCTCGGCACCGACGGTCAGGAGCAGCTCCAAGAGCAGGCTTCGATCGTCAACGAGGACATCACCGACCGGTCGAGCAACACCGACATGGCGGTGTCGGAGATCAAGCCCGAAGCGGTGCAGTCGGACCCGACGACGTTCAACGACGGCAACACCGAGCCGCCCGGCGGCCTCGACGGCGGCGGGGCTCCTCCCGGCGGCGGCGGGGCGCCTCCCGGTCTCGGCGACATGAAGCCCCCGGGCTCGCCCAAGCCGATCACGCCCTCGAACCCGGGCCTGCCCGACGGCCCCGGCGGCTCCGATCTTCCCGGCGGTTCCGACCTGCCGGGCGGCTCCGACATCCCCGGCCCCGGCGACCTCGAGGACAGCCCGTGGGACCCGTCCACGCCTGACCCGGACGACCTGCCCTCGGGTGGTCTGGCCGGCGGTGGCGGCGGCCTCGGCGGTGGCGGTCTCGGCGGCGGCGGCCTCGGTGGCGGTCTCGGCGGCGCGGGCGGGGGTCTCCCCGGCGGCGGCGCGGGCGGCATCGGCGCCGGTGCGGGCAGCCTGCCTCCGGGCGGCGGCATGGGCGGCATGATGGGCGGCGGCCGCGGCGGTGGTGTCGGCGCCGGAGCGGGCGGCGGCCGCGGTGCGGGTGGTCGCGGCATGGGCGGCGGCGGGCGCGGGCCCGGCGGCATGGGCCGCGGCGGCGGCATGATGGGCGGCGGCATGATGGGCGGCGCCGGCGGCCGACCCGGCGGCATGGGCGAGGACGGTCAGGAGACCGGCACCTGGCTCACCGAGGACGACGACGTGTGGGGCATCGGGAACGAGAACGAGGACCCGTACGCGTAAGCGCTGCAATGTGAACCGGGCCGACGGCGAATGACGTCGGCCCGGTTTGCGTCTGTCCGCGGCTTCCGCCGCCGGCCTGTCACGTCTGTCCGCGGCCGCCCGCGCTGCGCGGCCCGTTCAGCTCACTGGAGCGCCTGCTCGGCGGTCCTCGTCGCGGTGGCGATCGCGGTCCGGTGGTCCTTGAGGAAGTCGAGCACCGGGCGGATCTTCTGGAGGACGTCGGCGACCGCGGCGACGACCTTCGCTGCGGCCGTGGAGATCCGCAGGACCTGCGCGATGGACCGCAAGGCGCTCATGATCATCGAGGCGACCTTGGCGACGCCCGTCGCGACCGCGGCGGCGAGCGAGGCGCCGAAGGTCGCGACGGACGCGGCGACCTGGGGGAGCAGGGTCGAGAGCATCCAGGAGACGCCCTTGGCGATGAGGTCGACGATGTCCTGGCGGAGCATCTTCGCGAGGTCGCCCATCTGGGTCAGCAGGGCGTTCATGCCCACCGCGACGAACCCCATGGTGGACACCGCCCGGCCCGTCTCGCCGACGCTGCCGCGCGCGGCGTCCCCGTCGGCGCCGACCCAGTCGGCGAGCGCCGCGCCGCCGGTCTCGGTGATGTAGTCCCCGACCTCCTGGCAGCCCTCGGCGACCTTCACCCACATCTCCGCGGACCTGCGCATGCGCGACTCGTTGCCGGAGACGAGGCCGACGAGGTCCTCCAGCGGCTGGAACAGCTGGACGAGGAAGTCGAGGAGGGTCCCCGCGAGCCACTGGACGGGGTCGAACTTCGGGTCGGTCACGCACTCGACGAACGCCTGGTACTGCTGGGCCATGTCCATGACCGAGGTGAGGTCCCCGGCGAGGCCGGTGACGGCGTTCGCGATGCCGTCCCAGTCGTTGAGGCCCTCGATCTTCGCGACGTTCGCGTACGTGTTCAGGCCCGCGGTGACAGGCGCGGTCGCGCTCTGGAGCAGGTGCATGCCCGAGTTCGAATGCTGCGACCGGGCGTTGTACAGCAGGCTTCCGTCGGTGTCGCGGCCGCTGACGCGGGTGTCGGTGCCGACGGCGTCCCCGGCCCGGTTGACGCGGGTGTCGTTCCCGCTGCCCGCGAGGACCGAGTTCGCCCACTGGTGCAGGCCGCTGCGGGGGTCGGCGGCGTCCACGGGCCGGGAGCCCTTGCCCGCCAGCGCGTCGTAGCCCTCCTTGACCGAGGGCGTCCAGTCGCCGGCGGCGGCCTGCTCGGGCAGGGCCCCGTCGTTCCAGGTCGGTTCCTCGACGCCGCTCACCGGTCGCCGCCCAGCTGGGCGGCGATCTTCGCCAGGTCGGCGGCGATCCCGGCGTCGTTGCTCTGGTGCGCGTCGGCGCACTCGTCGAGGCGGGCGCACAGGCCCTCGATCGCGGCTTGCGCGTCCTCCAGGGCCGGGTGGAAGACCCCTTCCGACACGCCGAAGTACAAGCCGGCGAACGGGATGCCGCCGAGGCCCCACGTCCACCAGTCGGGGTCGGACTCGCGCGCGTAGTCGGCGACGGCCTGCACCTCGCCCGCGGTCGTCCTGATCTGGGCGGCGGCGTCGCGCAGCTTCTGGGGGTCGACGTCGATCCATGGCATGGGGCATCACTCCGGGGGGTACCAGTGCCGGTCGCGGGGCGGCGGCCGGACTCGGGGCAGGGGCCGAACCGTCCGAATCCACAGCATAGTGACGACCCGCCACTCGGCTCCGCGGCCGCACGGCCACGGTATGGCGTGGGTGCGATAGCTTGGAGCGACGGCCCCCGAGCCCCCTCCGCCCCATCTGTCCAGAGGAGTCCGCATGTCGGATCAGTACGGCTCTGACATCACCCAGTACGGGACCCCCGAGGCGCCCGGCGACGTCCGGCGCGCCGTCAACTCGACGCCCGTCGTCGGCTCGGCCACGAGCCTCGCCGAGAACATCTACGGCACCATCGCCGGCGACGACCGCCTCTCCTCCGCCGCGGGCATCCCCGGCGACATCGCCGGGATCGCCATGCAGGGCCTCCTCGCGGTCCGCGACCCGATCTACGCGCTCGTCAACGCGGGGCTCGGCTTCCTCATCGAGCTCATCGACCCGCTGCAGGAGCTGATGGACTCCGTCGCCGGGGACAAGGACGAGATGGCCCGCCAGGCCGAGGTCTGGGGTCAGGTCGGCGACGCGCTCGGCGCGCTGAGCGGCGAGACCGGCGACGCCGTCCGCAGCAACCTCACCGGCTGGTCCGGCGAGGCCGCCGACGCCGGGTTCCAGCAGCTCAACGCCATCGAGGCCGCGATCATGGCGGCCTCCCAGGAGGCGATGAGCGTCCAGACCCTGCTCGGCTGGGCGCAGGCGCTGTCCGAGGCGATCGAGGGGTGCATCCGCTCGATCGTCGCCGAGCTCCTGTCGTGGCTGGTGACCCGCGGCCTCATCGCGCTGGCGAACAGCGCCTGGTCGTTCGGGGCGTCGGTGGCGACGTTCATCCTCGGCGCCGTCGCCAAGGGCTACGCGATGTTCATGCGGGCCATGCAGTGGGTGCAGAAGAGCGTCAAGGTGTTCTCGAAGCTCGCCACGGTCATGCTGAAGTTCCTGGGCAAGAACCCGTTCCGCGGCATCAACCCCGCCAACGGGTTCGAGCTCGTCGGCAAGGGCCTGTGGCTGGGCGTCCTCAAGAACGTCGGCGTCAAGGCGGGCCTCGGGCTCCTCCAGGGCCGCGGCACCGCGCAGACCACCGCGAAGGGCGCGGCGACGAACGCGGTCTCCGGCGCGATGCTCGACTCCAGCGGCGCGTCCGGCGCGCCGATCACGGTCGACCTCGAGTCGCTGGAGACGACCGCGGGGAGTTTCGACGGCCTCTCCACGAACGCCGGGGCCATCCAGAACGTCGCCCAGGACGCCTCGGTCGCCCAGATGACCTGGGGTCTGACCGGCGCGTTCGGGTTCGAGGAGGCCTACGGCGAGAACACCGTGGGCCTCGCCGAGGCGATCACCGCGATCGAGGGGGCGCTCGGCGGCTCCGCGGTCCTGTTGCGCGGCACCGCCGCCGACTACCAGGCCTCCGACGACCAGGCCGCGGCCGAGCTCAACCGGATCCTCCAGGAATTCGGGAACTGACCTATGGCGAAGGACCCGGCGGTCGACCTCACGCGCGACGCGCAGCGCGTCCTCGGGGCGGGCTGGCTCGAACCGGACGAGCGCCTCATCGAGGCGGCGCCGGTGTGGGGGCTGCCCGCGCTCGACGGCGTCCCGAAGCCGCCGTGGCCCGCCGACCAGCTCGGGCGGCGGGCCGTGAAGGTCGTCGGCTTGACGCTGCTGTGGATCGCCGGGTCCGTGGTCGTGCTCATCGTGCTGCTGGTCCTCGCCGACGGCATGGGCGGCGGAGGCGGGGAGAGCGGGAGCACCCGCACCAAGGGCCCCGCGGTCGTCCTGCACGGCAGGGGCCGCGAGTCGCTGGCCGGGCGCCTCGCCACCCCGGCGCTGCGCCGCCGCGGCTGGTGGGTGTTCACCAACAGGCGGGTCGCGTTCGTCGCCCCGCGCGGCAAGGTCGCCGCGAAGTTCTGGAGCGGATCGGGCCCCGAGAACGAGTTCGCCGGGCCGGTCCCGGTCGACACGGTCGCCGAGGTCCGCGACACCGCCTACACGTACGAGGGCGACGTGGACCGCGTGCGCCGCACCAGGTTCCTGCGCCGCCGCAAGCCCGCGGGCCTGTACAAGCGGGTCCGGTTCGCCGACGGCTCCGGCGTCGACTTCCGCCGCCGCCACCAGTGACCCGCTAGGGCCAGATCCGGGGCGGCACCCAGTCGTCGGGGTCGGCGTTGCTCTGGTAGACGCGGCCGACGAGCGTCTTGGCGCGCTTGGTGATCCGGTGCGCGAGCTGCGGCGCGAAGGGCTCGAAGGCGCCGGCGGCCGGATCCCAGACGCGGCAGACGCGGACGGGGACGTGGACGACCATGGCGTCGCCGCGGCCGGGCACGTCGAGCGTGAACTCGGTGGCGGCCTCGCCGGCGTAGTCGACGCGGAACCGGTGCGGGCCGGGGGCGAGCGGGTGGTGCCAGGCGGACCAGTCGCACGGGACCTCGGCGCCGTCGATCCAGGTGCGGAGCGGACCGGCGTGGGCGAGCGCGAGGGGCGCGCCGGTGCCCTCGTAGGCGGCGGTGCCGTCGCCGTTCCTGGTGAGCCGGTACAGGAACAGGTCGAAGACGAGGAGCAGGCCGCCGTCGACCAGGCCGCGGGCGTCCTCGGCGGACGGGTAGGCGGTCGCGCCCGCTTCGGTGCGGGCCGGGTCGAGGCGGTTCGCCTTGGCGCGCTTGTGGAGTGAACGGGTGGCGAGGATGCCGGCGGCGACGCCGCCGATGAGGGCGAGGCCGCCGACCGCGCCGATCGCGCCGGCGACCGTCGCGAACGCGCCGCCGGGGGCCACCGAGACCGCGATCATCGCGAAGACGAGGGCGGCGCCGCCCGCGACGGCGAGGAGGCAGCCCGCGCCCGAGGCGTTCGCCGCGCGGCCGCCGAGGACCGGGAGGAGGTCGGCCGGGTCGGCGACCCGGTACAGGCGGGTGCGGAAGTCGACCTGGTCGCGGACCGCGACGCCCTGGCCGGTGGTGAAGTGGACGCGGTCGCCCGCGGCGGCGTGGAAGACGGCACTGGCGGCGTCGGCGCCCTGGACTTCGAGCCGGTGCGGGCCGGGGGCGACGTCGAACTGGTAGCGGCCGTCGCCGGCGGCGATCGGGGCGCCGTCGAGGAGGAGGACGCCGGTGCGGTCGAGACTCGGTGCGGTGCAGACGAGGACGTCGAGGAGGGCCGAGCCGGGGCCGGGGTCGGCCTGCGGGGAGCGGCCCGCGCGGTAGTCCGCGACGGTGTCGAAGCGCAGCGGCGGGGCGCCGGGCGCCTCGTGGCGGCGGCCGTCGCGGTCGCGGTACGCCTCCCGCGGCGCGCCGTCGGTGTCGCGGGGGTCCCCGGCGGCCATAAGCCGTTGAGCCCGTCGACGATCGAGGCGTCGGAGGGCCCGCCCGCGCCGGCCATGTTCCCGGTCGCGCCGACGAACTTGATCCCGGCCTCCGCGAGCGGCGAGGCGGCCTTGCCGAGGGTCTCCACGACCCGGCCGAGGATGGTGTTGGCCTGGAGGAACGCGTCGACGGCGGTCTTGTACCGCTTGAGCGCCAGGACGATCGACTGGATCGCGGAGCGGATCGAGTTGATCATCGCGGCGACGGCCGCGCCGCCGAAGGTCACGGCCGAGAGCGGCCCGGCGGCGGCCCAGGTGATGATCTGCTGGCTGCACCACTTCCCGGCGATGTCGAGGAGGGTCTTGCGGATGAGGGTCGCGATGAGCTCGGTGACCTGGAGGAGGCCCTGCATGACCTGGATCTTGTCGCCGACGTCGATGACGGCCTCGGCGAACTGGGCGATCTTGTCGCGGGCGGCGTCGCCGTCGGACCCGGCCCACTCGGTGAGCATCTCCTCGGGGACCTTCGCGACGGCCTCGCCGATCGGCGGCAGGGCGTCCTTGATCGGGTCCCACCGCTGGATCTCGGCGTTCATGCGCTCGCCGTTGCCGGTGACCATGCCGACCAGGTCGTCGATGGGCTGGATGAGCGAGATGAGGAAGTCGAGCCCGGCGGAGAACAGGAACATGAGCGGGTCGGTGACGATCTGGGCGACGTCGTTCATGGTGCCCAGCAGCGAGTTCGAGACGTCGGCGACGGCCCCGACGAGCTCGCCGGCGTTGTCGGCGCGCCCGACCTTCTGGATCTTCTCGGCGGTGTCCATGGCCCCGAAGATCGGCTTCGCGTACGACTGCTTCTTCGACTCGCCGGTCTCGAACATCTGGAAGTCGCCGTTCCCGTCGGTGAACGTCGACCCGCCCCAGTCGATGGACGCGCCGAGCCCGTCGGGCGCGTACTGGGCGAAGTCCTTCGCGACGGCGAGGTCGACGTTCTGCCACGACTCGCGGCACTCCTTGAGGCGGCCGGCGTGGCCCTCCAGGCCCAGGGCCAGCATCTCGAACATCTCGCGCAGCTCGCCGAGCATCTGGTAGTAGCCGGGGGAGAAGCACAGGCCGGGGACGCCCCACGCCATCATGTCGAGCCCGTCCTCGTTCGCCTTGCCCTTGAGCTGCTCGGCGGCGGGGAGCTGGCCGCGGAGCTGCTGCTCGGCGCTCTCCAGCTGGGAGGGCGTGACGCCGACAGGTGTGCTCATGGGGCTCCTCTGGTCACTGGGGCGGGAAGGACTCGGGTCAATATAACGAAGCACCCCGAACGCCGCCGCAGGCGAACCTGTTCACACCCGCAACCGGCGCTAGCGGCATGCCGTTAGCATCGTGTGATGCGGCGGCCGAACCACCGGCCGCGCCCGCCCGGGAGGAGAAGCGGTATGCCGGAGGATCCGGCCGAGGACATGCGCCGCAAGGCCAAGGACATCGAGCGCCTCGCCGTCGAGCTCGAAGGCGAGGCGGTCAGCGAGGACGGCGCGGTCCGCGTGGTGACCGGCGCGGCCGGCAACGTCAAGGAGCTGGACCTGCGCATGAGCGCGTACCAGATGTCCGGCGTCGAGCTCGGCGAGCTCATCGTCGCGACCATCCGCGCCGCCGACCGCCGGACGCAGGCCGACCTCGCGCAGCGCGTCGGCGCCATCATGGGCGCCCCGGTGACCCCCGACGACCTCGGCGGCTCGGGCCTCGCCCCCATCGACGTCGAGGAGCCCCGATGAGCGACCGCGAACGCCCGACCGACCCCGAGGCGATGATGCGCCGCCTCGAGCAGATGCAGGCCGAGGCCGAGGCGATGCTCGCGAAGTTCAACGAGCTCAGCGAGCGGCTCGGCGCCGACGCCGTGGAGGTCGTCTCCGAGGACGGCCGCATCCGCGTCAAGCTCGACGCCGAGGGCAAGGTCGCCGAGATCGGCATCGACGAGTACGCGATGCGCATGCGGCAGTCCCTCGCGCCCACCATCATGGCGCTCATCCAGGAGGCGAGCGCCACCCACGCGCTGAAGATGGCCCAGATGGCGCAGTCCCTCGTCGGCGACAAGATCGACGTCATGGGCCTGGTGAACCGGGACATGCCCGAGGGCCTGCGCGACCGCGCCCGCGACAACCTCGACCGCTAGGGCCCCTGCGGCATCGGCGCTCGAGCGATGCCGCAGGGTCACCGCCCTGTTGCCCGGCACCGGTATGTTGCTCGCATGGGAATGAAAGACCGCCTGGAGCACATCAAGCAGCGCGCGCAGGACGCCGGGAAGATGGTCGTCGACGTCGGCGTCGAGGCCGCCCGCGAGAAGCGCGACGCCGCCGCGGGCTTCGCCAAGGGCAAGGTCGACGCCGCGACCGGCTACGCCGCGCAGAAGCGCGACGCCGCCAAGGACCTGGCCGACACCACCAGGTCCGCCTTCAAGGAAGGCGACTTCGAGGAGCTCCTCGCCCGCCTCCCCCTGCCGGCCCGGCCGGTCCAGGAGGACTGGCAGTGGAGCCTCGGCAAGCTCATCACCTCCGGGAGCAAGCCGCCGACCGGCACCGGGATGCTCCTGGGCCTGCTCGACAACTTCGGGACGATCGACATCGGCCCGAACGAGGTCGGCTTCGACGGCGGCACCGCCAAGTGGCACAAGGTGAAGGCCATCCGGACCCGGTCCCTCGACGGGATCCTCCAGAAGCTCTCCACCGACACGTTCACCGAGTCGATCGAGAACCTCCTGCCGCCCGTCCCCGGCCGCGGCTGGGTCTCCGAGAGGGCCACCTCCGCGATCTTCACCCTGTGGGCCATGGTCGCCGACCTCGCCATCCGCGACCCCGAGGCCGGGCGGCGCCAGGTCGTCTGCGAGATCGAGTACAAGGGCTGGATCTTCACCAAGGAGGCCGCGACCGGGTTCTTCACCGGACCCGTCATGGCGCTCCTGCCGAACCTCGACCAGATCTTCCGCGAGGAGGCCGCCGCCCGCGGCGTCCTCGTCGAGCAGGCCGAGGACACCGCGATCGAGAGCGCCGAGGCCCGCGTGGCGTGGCTGCGCGAGAAGCACGCCGCCATCGCCGCGAAGCGCGCCGAGGCGCAGCGGGCGATCGAGTACTAGTGGAGCGGTGCGCGGGCGTCCCCCGCGCACCCGCTACGACTGCTTGGGGTGGGTCTCGCCCGGGTAGCGCAGCCCGATGGACGACCGCACCGCGTCGAGGATCTCCATGACCTCGATCGTGCTCTGCGGCGGCACCAGGGTCGACTCCAGCCGGCCCTGCCGCAGCGCGCGGTGCACCTCGAGCGCCTCGTGGACGTAGCCGTGGCCCACGTACGGGGCCTCGAACTCGCGCGACGACCCGTCGTACCGCACCAGGGTGTACCCGCTCGGCCGGTACGCGTAGTCGTGCAGCTCGATCCGGCCCTCGGTGCCCGCGATCGTGACCTCGTTCGCGGCCCCGCCGCGGTAGGAGCACGACAGCTGCGCGACGGCGTTCGGGTACTTCAGGGTGATCGCGGTCTGCGCGTCGACGCCCGTCACCTCGTCCATGACGGCCACCGCCGACACCGACTCGGGGACGCCGAGCGCCAAGTGCGCCAGCGTCACCGGGTACACGCCCAGGTCGAGGAGGGCCCCGCCGGCGAGCTCGGGGTTGCGGAGGCGGTGCGAGGGCGGGATGTCGCCGGAGATCGCGAAGTTCCCGTTCACGGACACGACCTCGCCGATCATGCCCTCCTTGATGGCCCGGCGCATCTCGCGGATCGCCGGGTTGCAGCGGGTCCACATGGCCTCCATGAGGAACCGCTGGTGCTCGCGGGCGACGTCGAACATGGTGCGGGCCTGTGCGGCGTTGTACGCGAACGCCTTCTCGCACAGCACGTGCTTCCCCGCCTCCAGCAGCTGGAGCGTGGGCAGGTAGTGATGGGAGTGCGGGGTCGCGACGTAGACGATGTCCACCTCGTCGCTGGCCGCGAGCGCCTGGACGGAGTCCAGGGCGTGAGGGAGGTCGTACTTCTTGGCGAACGCGGCGGCGCGCTCCGCCGATCGAGAGGCCACAGCGGTGACGCGGCAATCGTCGAGGAGGGCAAGATCTTCCACAAAGGTCGATGCGATTCCGCCGGTCGCCAGGATTCCCCATCGGATCGGTTCAACCATGGACGTAAGCACACCACAACTTCCGGCGATCGTCAACACGAGGGTGAGTGGCACTATCTCCGCCAACCGGGCCTTTTCGATGCATCACGGTGACCATGCGTGATCACTTCTAGTCCCGGGGTAGCCGGTGTGACGATTCCCCCACCGGGGAACCGATCGGACCGTGGCACTATGGCGACATGCAGACGACTCCCATCGCACGCGCGGCCGCGCTCGTGCTGGCCGCCGCGGTCGGCGGGGCCGTGGCGCTCGGGACGGCCTCCCCGGCCTCGGCCCACGCCGCCCTGACGGGCACCGACCCCGAGGACGGCGCGACCCTCGCCGAGGCCCCGGCCGAGGTGTCGGCGACGTTCTCGGAGCACCTCGACGGGCCCTCCACCGAGATCGCCGTGACCGACCCGGCCGGCGCGGTCCTCGACGTGGCCGACCCCGTGTACGAAGGCGACACGTTCACCCAGCCGATGCTGTACACGACCCCCGGCACCTACACGGTCGCGTTCCGGGTGATCTCCGAGGACGGCCACCGCGTGGACGACTCGCTGGAGTTCACCGTCGAGTCGATCCCCGAGGGCCTGTACGCGCCCGGCGCCGAGCCGACCGCCGCGGCCACCGAGGAGAGCGCCGCCGCGACCACCGCGGCCCCGCGGGAGTCGGCCGAGGCGACCTCGGCCGCCGCGGCCGAGGAGGACTCGAACACGGGCGCGGCGCTCGCCGCGATCCTGCTCGGCCTGCTCGTCATCGTCGTCGGCGGCGTGGTCCTGGTGAAGACCGTGGGCCGCAAGAAGAAGGACGCCGGCGCCGAGGGCTGACGCCCGAGGCCTACGGGCAGTTCACCCACTCGTCGGTGCCGTCGTCGAAGTACTGGTGCTTCCAGATCGCCAGGCGCGCCTTCACCTCGTCGACCAGGTCCGCGCAGGCGTCGAACGCCTCCTTGCGGTGCTCCGCGGCCACGGCCGCCACCAGCGCCGGGTCGCCGATCGCGAGGTCGCCGACCCGGTGCGAGACGACCACGCCGCGCACCCCGGGCCGCGCCGCGACCTCCTCGGCGATCCGCCGCAGCTCCTCGCCCGCGGACGGGTGCCCCTCGTAGGAGAGCGACAGCACGCCGCGCCCGCGGTCGTGGTTGCGCACCACCCCGGCGAACGAGACGACCGCCCCGGCCTCGGCCGCCGCCACCACCCGCTCGTGCTCCTGCACGTCCAGGGGGGCGTCCACGACCCACGCCCGGATCACCTGATTGCTCATCGCCGTACTCCGATCATCGCCAGATTCCATTCACTGCCAGACCCCCGGGACGGTTGCCAGACCGACGGAGCGCCCCGCGGCGGCCTCCGACCCGGGCGGGACCACCGCGAACCCGGCGGCGCTCGCGAGGCCGCGGAGCATCGCCGAACCGTGGTGGGCGAGCCGCCGGCCGGCCGGGTCGACCAACGCGAGGTGCGTGAACGAGCCGCGGCCCGGCACGTCCTCGGCGAGCTCGACCGTGCGCAGCGGCGGCAGCGGCAGGCCCCGCAGGCCCGCCAGCAGCGGCGCGACGACGGTGACGACCGCGATCACGGCCGACTGCGGATTGCCGGGGAGCCCGGCGACGAACTTGCCGTCCGCGGTGCGCGCCAGCAGCATCGGGAAGCCCGGCCGCACGGCGACGGTGTTGAGCACGTACTCGGCGCCGATCTCGGCGAGCGCGGCGTGCAGGTGGTCGACGGGGCCGACCATGGTGCCGCCGGTAGTGCACACCAGGTCGGCGTCGGCGAGCGCCTCGCGCAGGGCCGCGACGTGCGCTTCGAGGGTGTCCTCGACCGGGCCGAGGCTCGGCCCGGCGTCGGCGCCCGCGGCGGTGAGCATGTGGGGGACCATCGGGCCGAGCGCGTCGCGGATGCGGCCCTTCCCGGAGACGCCGCTGGTCAGCAGCTCGTCGCCGAAGACGACGACGCGAGCCTTGGGCCGCCCGTGCGCGGGCAGCGTCAGGTGCCCGGCGGCCGCGGCCAGGCCGATCACCGGCGGGGTGACGGGCGTGCCCGCGGGCAGCAGCTCCTCGCCGTGGCGCGCCTCCTCGCCGGCCTCGCGCCACTCGCGCGCGACCGGCCCCGCGACGACGCCGTCGGCGACCTCGGCGTGCTCCAGGCGGATGATCCCGTCGGTGCCCTCGGGGACCTGCGCGCCGGTCGCGATCTTCACGGCCGCACCGGCGCCGAGTGCGTCCGGGACGTGCCCGGCGAGCGCCTTGCCGCCGATGCGCCACGGGCCCGGGCCCGCGACGGCCCAGCCGTCGACGGCCGAGGTCGGGAATGCGGGCAGGTCGGACACGGCCACCAGCGGCGCGGCCAGCGCCGACCCGGCGGCCTCGGCGAACGGGAGCTCCGAAGGGGCGGGCTTCGCGTCGTAGCCTGCGGCCCAAGCGGTCTCGCGGGCCTGGTCCCAGGCGATGGGGTCGGTCATGCGTTCCTCTCATGGTCGCCGTCGTGCAGCTGCGCGACGGCGTGCTCGACGAACCGGGCCGTCAGCACGGCCAGCCCGTCCTTCGCGGCGCCGCGCGAGCCGGCGAGGTTCACGATCAGGGTCCTGGCGGCGACCCCGGCGATGCCGCGCGACAGCGCCGCGTGCGGGGTGTTCGCGAGCCCGGCCGCGCGGATCGCCTCGGCGATGCCGGGGACCTCGAAGTCCACGACGCGGCTGGTCTCCTCCGGGGTCAGGTCGAGCGCGGTCAGGCCGGTCCCGCCGGAGGTGACCACCAGGTCCGCGCCGTCGGCGACGGCCGCCCGGAGCGCCTCCCCGACCTCGGCGCCGTCGTGGACGACGACCGGTCCGGTCACGTCGAAGCCGCGGCCGCGGAAGCCCTCCGCCAGGAGGGGCCCGGACTCGTCCTCGTACACCCCGTCGGCCGCCCGGTTCGAGGCGACGACGACGGTGACCTTCACCGGTGCCACGTGCCGGTCTTCCCTCCGAGCTTCTCCTCGACCCGGACGTCGGTGATGACGGCGGCCGGGTCGACGGCCTTGACCATGTCCACCAGGGTGAGGCCGGCGACCGACACGGCCGTCAGGGCCTCCATCTCGACGCCGGTGCGGTCGGCGGTCTTGACGCGCGCGGCGATGTCGACGCCCTCGTCGGTGACGGTGAGCTCGACCTTCACGCCGCTGACGGCGATCGGGTGGCACAGCGGCACCAGGTCGGGGGTGCGCTTCGCGGCCATGATCCCGGCGATCCGGGCGGTGGCGAGCGCGTCGCCCTTGGCCAGGGAGTTCGCGCGCAGCGCGGCGACGACCTCCGGCGTGGTCGCGAGCCGGCCGGTGGCGAGTGCGGAGCGCTCGGACACGTCCTTGCCGGAGACGTCCACCATGCGCGCCGCGCCGCTGGGGTCGACGTGGGTCAGGTCTGCCATGCAGCGAAGTCTAGCCGCGGGGGCGGACACGGGACCGCTTCCAGCGCCGCGCGGGCGGGCGCGGGGCCACTTCGCGGTCCGGCCTCGGATTCGCCGCGGCGGGCCTGTATTAGCGTCGGGTGCGTGATCGAATGGCTCTACCTCGCGGCCCAGGCGGCCGCGCTGGCGATGAGCGCCTGGTTCCTCGTGGAGACGGCGCGCGCGGTGCAGGTGGGGCGGCGCCACTTCGTGGGCGTCGCCGTCCTGGAGGCGGTGCTGCTCGCGCAGCTGGTCGCCGGGATCGCGATCGTGCCGGGCGAGGACGGCCCGGGGGCGGGGCTGTTCTTCTCGTACCTGGTCACGGCCCTGCTCGTGCCGGTGGCGGCCGCGTTCTGGGGGTCGATCGACCGGAGCCGCTGGGGCATCGGGACGGTCGCGGCCTCCGGTGTCGTCGTGGCGGCGCTGCTGCTGCGCATCCACCAGATCTGGGAGTTCCAGATCCATGTCGGCTGAACCGGAGGCGCGGGCGCCGCGCTCGCTCGCGGACGGCTTCGGCCGCCTCATCGTGCTCGTCTACGTCGTGTTCGCGGTCTCCGCGGGCGCCCGGGCGGGCTACCAGGTCGCGACCAAGTTCGGGGACGCGCCGCTGAGCTTCGCGCTGAGCGCCGTCGCCGCCGCGATCTACCTGGTCGCGGCGGTCGCGATCATCCGCGGCGCGGCCCGGACCGCGCTGGTCGCGGTCGGGGTGGAGCTGGTCGGCGTGATCGCGGTGGGCGCGTTGTGCTTCGCGGACCCGGACTGGTTCCCGGAGCCGTCCGTGTGGTCCCACTTCGGGTCCGGGTACGGCTATGTGCCGCTGGTGCTCCCGGTGGCGGGCCTGGTGTACCTGCTCAGGCGCCGCCGGACCGGCTGAGGCCGGCCGGTTCCGTCAGCTGAAGAACCCGAGGCAGGCGACGACGAGGGTCGAGCCGCAGAGGACGAGGCCGAGGCGGAAGTTCCGTTCGAGCTTCGCGTGCTCGTCGCCGATGCGCGGGCGGGTGGCGACGCCGATGGTGAGCCAGCCGAGGCAGAACGCGGCGAGCGGGGCGGCGACGAGGATCGCGCCGAGGACGATCGCGCCGGTCATGTCGTCGGCGCGCACGGTGCGGAGGACGACGAGCTGCACGAGGACGCACGCGAGCGCGAACACCCCGTAGATCAGTCCGTTGCGCTCGTCGGCGCGCCAGCGCGGCAGCCAGGGCGGCCGGTGGGCGAGGTACCGGGCGTCGTCGAGTCGCGTTGCGGCCGTCTGGAGTTCGTGCTCGGCGGCGGTGAGTTCGGCGTGGGGGTCGCCGAGGGGCGCGGGCGGTGCGGTGCGCTGCGGGGGCGCGGTGCGGGCCGTGCGGGCGAGCTCGTCGACGGCGGCGCGCTGCGCGGCGGCCTGCTCGGCGATGCGGGTGGTGCGCTGCGCGAGGGTCTCGGTCGCGGTGGCGGTGCGGGCGGCGGCCTCGTCGGCGGTGCGGCGGGCGTCGTCGAGGCGCCGGAGCTGGGCGAGGTAGTCGTCGAAGGCGCTCACTGGCGGGTCCTCTCGATGGTGTCCTCGCCGCTGCGGCGCGGGCCGGGCGCGTGGCCCTCGGGGCGCGAGAACGGGACGACGAGGCGCCCGCCCGCGGTGTCGGCGTGCCGGTCGACCAGGAGCGCGCGCCCGGGCCGGGGGTGCCAGTGCTGGAACTGGGGGCCGAAGTGGCCCATGATCTCGCTGCCGGGGAGGTTGAGGACGAGCGCGCCGGCGACGTCCTCGCGTCCGGCGGTGCCGCCGATGTCGTCGGTGTAGCGGCGGAGGTTCCGCCACCAGCCGAGGAGGTGGGCGCCGCGGGCGGGCCCGGTGCGCAGGAGGTCGCGGAGTGCCTTCTGCCCCTTGGTGTCGAGGGCGGCGGCGTCGAGGCCCCAGGCGGCGAGGACGGTGCCGTCGGGGATCTCGGCGAGGGCCGCGGCGAACGCGTCGGGCGCGATCCGCGCGGTGGTGCGGCGCAGGTCGGCGTGGCCGGTGAGGTCGACGCCCCACACCTGGGCGCCGTTGCCTGTGAGGGCTTCGACGGCCGCTTCGAGCGCTTCGCCGCCGACGGGGTCGGAGCCGAGGATCGCGAGGTTGCGGCCGGGCCGGCGGTCGAGGTCGAATCCGGCGGCGGCGAGGTGGAGGGACACCTCGCGGCCCAGGAGCGCGCGTCCGGGCTTGCGCTCCCCGGGGAGGGCGTCGGCGAGGTGGACGGGCCGGTAGCCGTAGAAGACGCGGGGCGCGCCGACGCCGGCGTGGGCGCGGCCGAGCTGCTCTCGCAGGCGGAGCATGACCTCGGGGTCGGTGTCGGGGAAGCGCGCGACGCGGTCGGCGCCGGCGGTGCCGCCCTCGGTGTTGACGACGACCTGTCCGAGCGAGATCCGCGCGGCCGCGTCGTTGTTGGGCTCCAGGACGGTGCGCGCGCCGGGGAGGGCGATGCGCATCGGGAACTGCCCGAAGATCGAGTCCTTCTTGGCCCACAGGGCCTCGATGCCGGAGATCGTCTGGGAGGCGAGCACGAGGTGGACGCCGTAGGAGCGGCCCTTGCGGGCCAGGTTCTCCAGGAGCGCCACGGCTTCGGAGGCGACCCGGTCGTTCCCGGCGAGGAGGACCTGGAACTCGTCGGCGACGCACACGATCCGCGGGTACGCCTCGTGCCCGCGGAGCCCGGCGAAGGAGTTGGTGCCGTAGCGCTTCATGACGTTCGAGCGCCGGGTCATCTCCTCGTTCAGCGTCTTGAGGACGGCGAGGCCGTACTCGCGGTCGGACTCGACGCCGACGGCGCGCGCGTGCGGGATGAAGCTCGGGTCGCGCTCGGTCGGGATGAACTCGGTGAACGACACGCCCTCTTTGAAGTCGAGGAGGAACAGCGCCAGGTCCGAAGGGGCGTACCGGGACGCGAGGCCGTAGAGGACGTCGAGGAGGAACACGGTCTTGCCGCCGCCGGTGCGCCCGCCGACGAGCCAGTGCGGGGTCGCGTCGTCGAAGCGGAGCCGCACCTCCCCGGCGGCGTCGCGTCCGATGAGGACCTCGAGGCCGCGGGCGGGGTCGCCGGACTCGGGGGCGGCGGGGATGAGGTCGCCGAAGGTGAGGGTCGCGGCGGCCTTGGCGCGCTCGGCGAGCCGCACGGCCTCCCCGGCCACGAAGGACGGGTCGGGCGCGTCGGGCCAGGCGACGGGCGCGGCGAGGCGGTCGCCGCGGCCGAACGGCGCGGCGGGCGGGTTGGTGATCTCGACGCGGTCGCCGACGGCGTGCATGACGGCGGCCTGCGGGAGGTCGGGGAGGCCGCAGCCGAGGACCGTGACCCCGTGCGCGAGGCCGGACCGGGCGAGCGCGTCGATGCGCTCGACGAGGGTGCGGGGCGCGTCGCCGAGGGAGGCGACGACGAGGAGGAGCCGGTCGGTGCGCCGTCTCGCGATGTGCTCGGCCACTTGGGATTCGGCGAGCGCGACCGCGTCGGCGGCGGCGCGCGCGTCGGTCGCGACGGCCTCGATGACGCCCGCGTCGGCGAGCGGGCGCAGCGGCGCGAAGGACGCCCCGAGGGTCGCGGTGTCGATGCCGACCACGCGCAGCCCGTTCGGTTCGCGGGCGGCGACGGCGTGCAGGACCGCGGTGCGCACCAGGGCCGCGACGCCCTCGACGCGGGCGTCCACGGAGGTTGCGAGGTGCCCGCGGGCGCCGAAGGGGACCAGCAGCGGCACCGAGCGGCCCTCGTGCAGGACGACCCGGCCGGCCTGGAGCAGTTCGGGATCGGCGCGCAGCTGCTGCGCCGACGCGGCCGCCGCGTCGGATATCTGACGTTCCGCGGCCAGGAGCGCGGGGTCCACAGGGGTCTGGAAGGCGGCGTCGCCGAGCCGCTCGGCCGCGAGGCCGGCGCGGGAGGCGGCCGCGTCGCACGCCGCCGCCGCGTTCACCAGCGCAGTCTGGAAACCGGGCACCGGGCCTCCCCTTCAAGCGGGTTCGGGACCGCACCGGGCGCGCCCGGACGGCGACTGTACAACCGGTCACACCTTATCGCGGAACGGCTCCCCGCGCCCTCGCGCGGGCGCGAACGCCCGCTTTGCGCAACCTTCCCCCGGCGGGACGCGTGCACTACCCTAGAAGCAAGCCCGAACTCGCTGACCCGAGTGCCCTGACCCGCCAGCCCGCGCGTGCGGACCGTCCGCGCCCGCGGCCACCAACCAGAACCGACGACGAGACCCGCGCGCCGCCCCGCGGCGTCAGCGGGTCCTATCCGGCATCGTCGAGAAGGACCCGTGCCCCATGAGTGAGTTCCTGGACATCGCCCTCTCCTTCCCCCCGGTCGTGTTCTCCTTCGGCCTCGTCGTGGTGGTCCTGTACTGGCTCGCGGTCATCGTCGGCGCGCTCGACGTGGACGTCGTCGACGTCGGCGACCCCGAGGTCGGGATCGAGGCCGGCGGCTTCTGGGGCGCCTTCGGGTTCGGCGCGGTCCCCTTCACCGTGGTGCTGTCCCTGTGGATCACCCTCGGCTGGATCGTGACCGTCCTCGGCACCAGCTGGGTGCGCAGCGCCGACGTGGTCATCCCCCCGGCGGCTTCCGGCATCGCCGTGCTCGTCGCCGGACTCGGCGTCGGCATGCTCGGCGCGAAGCTCCTCACCAGGCCGCTGTCGCGCCTGTTCGACGACGCGCCCGCCACGAGCCACGCCGAACTCGTCGGCAAGGTGTGCGTCGTGCGCACCAGCACCGTCACCCTCGACTCCGGGCAGGCGGAGGTCATCGACGAGGAGGGCGCGGTGATCCTCATCAACGTCCGCCGCTCCCCGCACGAGCCCGAAGGCATCGAGGACGCCCTCTTCTCGCGCCACTCGAAGGTCGTCGTATTCGACTACGACGAGCTCGACCAGGTGTTCCTCGTCGTCCCGGTCGCATTCCCGCCGGACATCGCCGTGCTTGAGGCATAAGCGCTTCCGGCCCGATTCGCCCTCCCGGAATCGTGCCGCGGGAGTGAACGCGGACCCCGCATGGGGCGGCGGTCGTTTATCGTGGTGCCACGCCCGACCGAATCCGCACCGACGCCCGCACCCTCTCCGAAGTCTCGTAAGGAACCACCGAATGGACGCCTCCAACTCGGCTACCCTCGTCACGCTCGTGGTGGCCGCGCTCATCTTCCTGGGCCTGCTGCTCATGATCGTCCGCCTCTACCGGAAGGTCGCCCCCGGCCAGGCGCTCGTCGTCACCAAGCTCCGCACCCGGAAGGTCTCGTTCACCTCCGCCCTCGTGCTCCCGATCATCCACCGGGCCGAGTACATGGACATCTCGGTGAAGACGATCGAGATCAACCGCGCCGGCAAGGACGGCCTGATCTGCCAGGACAACATCCGCGCGGACATCTCCATCACGTTCTTCGTGCGCGTCAACGCGACCGCCGACGACGTCATCAACGTCGCCGGCGCCATCGGCACCAAGCGCGCCTCCGACCAGGAGACCCTCCAGGAGCTGTTCAACGCCAAGTTCTCCGAGGCCGTCAAGACCGTCGGCAAGCAGCTCGACTTCACCGACCTGTACACCAACCGCGACGAGTTCCGCGACCGCATCCTCAACGTGATCGGCACCGACCTCAACGGCTACTCCCTCGAGGACGCCGCCATCGACTACCTCGAGCAGACCCCCCTCGAGCACCTCGACCCCCAGAACATCCTCGACGCGCAGGGCATCCGCAAGATCACCGAGCTCACGGCGCGGGAGTCGGTGACCACCAACGAGCACCGCCGCCACGAGGAGAAGGAGATCAAGCGCCAGGACGTCGAGGCCCGCGAGGCCGTCCTCGAACTCGAACGCCGCCAGACCGAGGCCGAGATCCGCCAGCAGCGCGAGATCGAGACCCTCCGCGCCCGCGAGTCCGCCGAGGTCCAGAAGGTCCAGGCCGAGGAGCGCCTCAAGTCCGAGACCGCCCGCATCCGCACCGAGGAGGCCACGGGCGTCCAGCACGAGAACCGCCTCCGCGAGATCGCCGTCGCCGAGAAGAACCGCGAGCGCGTCCTCGCCGTCGAGACCGAGCGCATCGAGAAGGACCGCGTCCTGGAGGTCGTCGCTCGCGAGCGCGAGGAGGAGCTCGCCCGCATCGCCGCCAACAAGGAGCTCGAGGCGCAGAAGCGCGAGATCGCCGACGTCATCCGCGAGCGCATCGCCGTCGAGAAGACCGTCGCCGAGCAGGAAGAGGGCATCAAGCGCCTGCGCGCGGTCGAAGAGGCCGAGCGCGAGCGCCAGCGCGTCATCATCCTCGCCGAGGCCGAGGCCCAGGAGAGCCTGGTCAAGGACATCAAGGCCGCCGAGGCCGCCGAGGCCGCGTCCAAGCACCTCGCCCGCCAGCGCCTCACCGAGGCCGAGGCCGCCCAGCAGGCCGCCGAGCTCGAGGCCCGCGCCAAGATCCGCCAGGCCGAAGGGGAGCAGGCGCTCGCCGCCGCCCCGGGCCTCGCCGAGGTCCAGGTCCGCGAGGCCGAGGCCGACGCGATCGAGAAGGGCGGGCTCGCCGAGGCGAAGGCCGCCGAGGCCAAGGGCAAGGCCGAGGCCGAGGCCCAGGCCGCCATCGGCAAGGCCGAGGCCACCGCAACCGCCGCGAAGGGCACCGCCGAGGCGAACGCCCTGCGCGAGAAGCTCCTCGCCGAGTCCGCCGGCCTCACCGAGAAGGCCGTCGCCATGGACGCGCTCTCCGACGCCAGCCGCGGCCACGAGGAGTACCGCCTCCGCCTGGAGATGGAGAAGGAGCTGCGCGGCATGGAGATCGACGCCCGCCGCGCCATCGCCGAGCAGCAGGCCGGGGTCATCTCCGCCGGGCTCAGCGGCGCCGACATCTCCCTGGTCGGCGGCGACACCCAGTTCTTCGACCGCGTCGTCGGCGCGATCGGATACGGCAAGGCCGTCGACGGGTTCGTCGCCCACTCCGACGTCGCCCAGACCGCGGTCGCCGCGTGGGGCAACGGCTCCACGTCGTTCGCCGAGGACCTCAAGGGGGTCCTGGGCGGGATCGGCACCGAGGACGTCAAGAACCTCACCGTGTCCGCCGCGCTCCTCAAGCTCATCCAGGGCGGCGGCGACGAGGGCTCCCTCAACGGCCTCCTGTCCAAGGCCCGCGAGCTCGGCCTGTCCGAGCGCCCGGCCTACGAGATCGCCGCGAAGTAACGCAGAACCGGACCGCGGGCCCCGCCACCCTTGGGGCCCGCGGTCCCCTCGCCCGCACCTGAAACCCAACGCTCCCAGGGGATCCCATGGCCGAAGAGACGACCGCCGCGCCCGAGGGCGCCACCGCCGACGCGTCCCTGGACGGCGGCACCTACGAGGTCCTCTCCTCCCGCCTCGCCGGCTACGCCGCCGAGCTCGCCGACCGGGCCGAGGCCCTCAACACCGCCCGCACCGACGCGTTCGGCTCCACCGAGCTCTCGCTCCTGGGGACCGTGCGCATCCGCACCGCGAACAACTGCGTCCCCCGCGACATCGCCCGCGTCGGGGACCGCCTCCTCTTCGGCTACAACGTCCACATGGGACTGAAGTCGCAGACCGGCGTCGCCGACGTCTTCGCCCTCCACGACTTCGAGCGCGACAACGGGAACTTCGCGTTCCACGAGGTCACCGAGCCCGGCCACGTCCTCGACGACCCGAAGTTCACCACCGACTTCACCGAGATCTACCGGTACTACCGCTCCGCCGAGCTCCTCCAGGTGCGCGAGGTCGACACCCGCCTCCTCGCCGTCTTCAAGATCGGCGACCAGCTCGCCGACCAGCGCGTCCTGCGCTGGCAGCTCCGGCCCGACGGCACGGCCGACTACATCGACGCCCGCGGCGAGGCCGACGCGGTCTGGCCCGAGCCCCACGACTTCGAGTGGGTCCAGACCACCCGCGACCACCACGTCACCGGCCGCCACCCGCACGTGTCCATCGAGGACGAGATCTTCGTCGAGTGCCTCGGCGGCGACCTCACCGTCAAGATCGAGAACAACACCGACACCGGCGAGGGCGTCTACTCCGAGCCCGTCGCCGAGCCGCTCCAGTCCCTCGCCGACGCCGAGATCGCCTACGCCCGCATCGGCCCCCTCATCATCCTGCGGATCCTCCCGTACAAGGAGACCGTCGCCCGCCACCTGATCTACAACACCCGCACCGCGACGGTGGTGCGCGCCGACGCGATCGGCGCGGCCTGCCGCCGCCTCCCGGAGGACCACGGCGTGGTCTTCCCCGGCGGGTACTACCTCAACGAGGGCGTGCTCAAGACCTTCGACCACGACAGCGCCGGGCTGCGCTTCAAGAAGGTCGTGCGCTCGCCCAACGGCGAGGACGTCCTCTACGTCTTCTACGACCAGGCCGAGGGCCGCTCGCTCCTGCTGCCGTACAACGTGATCCGCAAAGAGGTCGCGGCGCCGATGAGCGTCCACGGCTACGCGGTCTTCGACGACGGCACCCTGGTCGCCTTCCGCGCCAGCGGCGACGAGGCCACCCGAGTCCACCCGATGCAGGTGTGGGCCACCCCGTTCTGCTCCGAGGCGCACGCCGCCGCGACCGAGTCCGGCGACACCCCGGTGCACCGCATCGGCAACGCCGAGGCCGTGCGCGCCGTCTCCGACGCGCTCTCGGTGGCCCGCCTGGTCCGCGAGATGGAGCCCGCGCAGGCGGTCTTCGAGGCGCTCATCGCCGCCGCCGTCCGCTGCCTCGACGACTACCCGTGGCTCGGCGACGAGGGCCTCCACCGTCTCGACGAGACCCTCAGGCAGGTCCGCGACACCGCCGAGGCCGTCCTCGACGAGTACGCCACCGTCGCCGAGCTGACCGCCGGCGCGAAGCGAGCCCTGGAGGAGGCGCAGACCGGCACGGTCAAGCTCCTGCGCCGCGCCCGCGGCGAGACCCCCAAGTCCGCGGAGGAGTGGGTCGGGCTCCTCACCGAGCTCCGCGGCGCCTCCGGGCACCTCGTGACGCTCCGCGAGACCCGCTACATCGACCTCGCGGGCATCGACGCCCTCGCCGCCGAGGTCGCCGAGTCCCTCGCGGCCACCGGCCGCCGCGCCGTCGCGTTCCTGGAGCGCGAGGACGCCTTCACCGCGTACCACGAGCAGATCGCCGGCCTGGAGGCGAAGGCCGAGGCCATCGAGACCGTGGCCGAGGCGAACCCGGTCCTGGAGGACCTCGACGCCCGCCAGCGGGGCCTGGAGACCCTGACCGAGGTCGTCGCCAACCTCGACATCGGCGACGCCGTGGTGCGCACCGCGATCCTCGGGCGCGTCTCCGAGGTGCTCGCCGCCGCCAACCGCGCCCGCGCCGCCCTCGCCGCGCGTCGCCGCGAACTCGCCGTGGGCGAGGGCAAGGCCGAGTTCGCGGCCGAGTTCGCGCTCCTCGGCCAGTCCGTGACCGCCGCGATCAGCGCCGCCGGCACGCCCGCCGCGTGCGACGAGCAGCTGGGACGGCTCCTGCTCACCATCGAGAACCTCGAGACCCGCTTCGCCGACTTCGACGAGTTCCTGACCCGCCTGGCCGACAAGCGCACCGACGTCTACGAGGCGTTCTCCTCGCGCAAGCAGCACCTCCTCGACGAGGCCGCCCGCCGCGCCGAGCAGCTCGCCGCCTCCGCCGACCGGATCCTGGAGGCCGTCGCCCGCCGCACCCTCACACTGTCCTCTCTGGACGAGGTGAACACGTACTTCGCGACCGACCCGATGGTCGAGCGGCTGCGCAAGGTCGTGGGCGAGCTCCGCGGCCTCGACGACACCGTGCGCGCCGAGGAGATCGAGGGCCGCATCGCCGCCGCCCGCGCCGAGGCCGGGCGGGCCCTGACCGACCGCATCGACCTCTTCGACGGCGACGCCGTCAAGTTCGGCGAGCACCGCCTCCCCGTCAACACCCAGCCCCTCGACCTGACGCTGGTGCCCACGGGCGACGAACTCGCGTTCTCGCTCACCGGCACCGACTACCGCCATGTGGTGGACGACCCGGCCTTCGCCGACACCAGGCCGTACTGGCAGCAGTTCCTCCCCTCCGAGAACCCCGAGGTCTACCGGTCCGAGCACCTGGCCGCGGCCCTCCTCGCCGAGCACGGCGCCGCCGCACTCCTCGCCGAGGCGGACCTGCCCAAGTTCGTGGCCGCCGCCGCGGCCGAACGCTACGACGAGGGCTACGAGCGCGGCGTCCACGACGCCGACGCCGCCGCGATCCTCGCCGAGGTGCTGCGCCTCCAGGGCGCGGCCGGCCTGCTCCGCTACCCCGCCGCCGAGCGCGCCCTCGCCCGCCTGTTCTGGCACCGGCCCGCCGACGGGCCCGACACCGACCGCGACCGCAAAGAGCGCCAGGCGGTCTGGACCACCCGGGCCCGCTCGCTGGCCCGCGCCCGCGACACCTTCGGCCGCGCGGACGTCATGACCGGCCTCGTCGCCGACCTCGACGCCGCGCTCACCGGGTTCCTCGCCCAGGCCGGGCTCGCCGCCCACCCGCAGTCCCCGCTCGCCCCCGACACGCGCCTCACCGCCGAGTACCTCGCCGAGCAGCTCGCCTCCGGCGCCGCGTTCGCCGCCTCCGGCCGCGCCCGCGCCCTCCTCGCCGCCTTCGAGAACCACATCGGACCCGCAGCCCGGGCCGCCCTCGACGACGACCTCCAGGGCGTCGGCGCCGACCTCGCCGACCGGTGGGGCCTGGCCTGGAACTGGCTCGACGCGTTCCTCGCCCGCGCCGACGGCGACCGGTTCGACCGCACCGACCTCCCCGAGGCCCTCGCGCTGCTCATCGCCCCCGGCGACGCCGCCGACCACGACGCCGAACTCACCGCGCAGGTCACCGGGCTCCTGGGCACCCACGCGCGCATCGAGCAGCGCGTGCTGACGTTCCGCCTCGACGAGTTCCTCTCCCGCACGGACCGCTTCCGCCGCACCGTCCTCCCCGGCTACCGGGCCTACCAGCGCCGCCGCGCCGACCTCATCGAGGCGCACCGCTCGACCCTCCGCATCGAGGAGTTCAAGCCCAAGACGATGGCCGGGTTCGTGCGCAACCAGCTCATCGACGACGTGTACCTGCCGCTCATCGGCGCGAACCTCGCCAAGCAGATCGGCGCCGGCTCGGGGGAGGGCCGGCGCACCGACCAGTCGGGGATGCTCATGCTCATCTCCCCGCCCGGCTACGGCAAGACGACCCTCATGGAGTACGTCGCCGACCGCCTCGGGATGCTCCTGGTCAAGGTCAACGGGCCCGCGCTCGGCCACGAGACGACCTCGGTCGACCCGGCCGACGCGCCGAACGCGACCGCCCGCGCCGAGGTCCAGAAGATCAACTTCGCGCTCGAATGCGGCTCGAACATCCTGCTGTACCTCGACGACATCCAGCACACCAACCCCGAGCTGCTCCAGAAGTTCATCTCCCTGTGCGACGCGCAGCGGAAGATGGAGGGGGTCTGGAACGGCCGCACCCGCACGTACGACCTGCGCGGCAAGCGGTTCGCCGTGTGCATGGCCGGCAACCCGTACACCGAGGCCGGCCAGAAGTTCCGCATCCCCGACATGCTCGCCAACCGCGCCGACGTGTGGAACCTCGGCGACGTCCTCTCCGGACGCGACCGGGTCTTCGCCCAGTCCTACATCGAGAACGCGCTCACCTCGAACAAGGTGACCGCGCCGCTGGCCGGGCGCGGCCGCGCCGACGTGCAGCTGCTCGTCCGCCTCGCCGCGGGCGACCCGACCGCCGCTCCCGACGGCCTCGCCCACCCGTACTCGGCGGGCGAGCTCGACCAGGTCCTGTCGGTGCTGCGCAAGCTCGTACGCCTCCAGGAGACCGTGCTCCGCAACAACCTCGCGTACATCGCGTCGGCCGCGACCGACGACGCCGCCCGCACCGAGCCGCCGTTCCTGCTCCAGGGCTCGTACCGGAACATGAACCGGCTCGCCGAGCGCGTCGTCCCGGTCATGAACGACGAGGAGCTGGAGGCGGTCATCGACGACCACTACGCGGGCGAGGCGCAGACGCTCGCGTCCGGCGCGGAGTCGAACCTGCTGAAACTCGCGGAGCTCCGCGGGCGCCTCGACGGCGACCGCGAGGCCCGCTGGGAGGCCGTCAAGGACGCGTTCCGGCGCGAGCAGTCCCTCGGCGGCGCGAGCGATGATCCAATGTCGAGGGCCGTCGGCGCCATCGGCCTGCTGTCGGACCGCGTCGCCGGAATCGAGACCGCCCTGCGGCAAAGAAGCAGCGTCCAAGGGGACTAAAGGCTCGCCGCTGGTCCGCGCCGACCCGGTCACCCGGTACGCTTTCGAACAAGAGCCCGGCGCTAGCCCGCAGTGCCCCTGAACGCCGCAGAATTATCGAATAAGGGAGGTTCCCGTGCCGACGAAGACGGGAGACAAGATCCGGATCATCGTCTTGGGCACCGGCCCCGACGCCGACACCGCCCGCGCTATCGCCGAGTCCGACGCCGATGTCGCACTCGCCAAACAGTTCACCAAGACCGTGACCCACCTGGTCGTCGACGACACCGTCAAGGCCGGCGAGGCCCGCGTGAAGAAGGCCGAGGAGGCCGGCGTCCCCGTCCTCACCGTCGCCGAGTTCCGCGCCCTGCTGGTCGCCGGAGCCGAGGACGAGGAGGCCGAGGCCGAAGCGGTCGAGGTCCCCGCGGCCGACGAGGCCCCCGACGCCGGCCCCGAGCTCGTCGACGAGCCCGCTCCGGTCGAGGACGAGACCGCCGCCGCGACCGCGGACGTCGAGCCCGAGCCCGTCGCCGCCGACCCGGAGCCCGTCACCGCCCCGGCGGAGGAGCCCGTCGAGGAGCTGGCGCCGGTCGCCGAGTCCGAGAAGCCCTCGGAGGCCGCGCCCACCGACACCGTCGCCGCCGAGCCGGTCGCCGAGGCGATCGACGAGCCGGAGGAGGCCGCGGCCGACCCGGAGAAGGCCGTCCCCTCCCAGGCGGAGGCGCCCGCCATCGAGACCACCGAGGCCGGCGCCGAGAAGTCCAAGCCGGGCTTCCTCGCCAAGATCAAGTCGATCTTCGGCCTCACCGGCGCGCGCAAGTAGCGTCCGGTGGCCGAAAGCCCCGAGCCCGCCGGGCTCGGGGCTTTACGCTTGCCCCGGAAAACCGTCCCGGGTTCGCTGAGGGCGAACGCGGTAAGTTCACCGTTAAAACTTGAGCCGTCTAGACTCAACTTGGCGGCCCCGAACCCGGCCGCCGAGGCCGCTCGGACCCGGCATCCGAGCGTGCCGCGCACGAGCGAACCGACGAGAGGAAGGCCGACCGCAGTGGACGTCAACCGCCTGACCACCAAGAGCCGCGAAGTGATCTCCCAGGCCGCGCGCACCGCCGCGGCGAACGGCAACCCCGCCGTCGAGCCCTGGCACCTCCTCGACGCGCTCCTCACCGTCGACGGCTCCACCGCGCCCGGCCTCCTCCAGCTCGTCGGCGTCGCCCCCGGCACCGTCTCCGCCGAGACCGAGCGCCGCATCGACGAGCTCCCCTCGGCCTCCGGGCCCTCGGTCTCCGAGCCGTCCATGGCCCGGGAGTCCCTGCGCGCCATCAACGCCGCCGACAAGATCGCCGTCGACTACGGCGACGAGTACGTCTCCACCGAGCACCTGCTCACCGGCCTCGCCCAGGCCGGCGGCGAGGTGGGCCGCCACCTCGCCGAGACCGGCGCCACCGACAAGAAGCTCATCAGCGCCTTCCCCACCCTCCGCGGCGGCGACCGCAAGATCTCCTCCTCCGACCCCGAGCAGGGGTACAAGGCCCTCGAGAAGTACGGCGTCGACCTCACCGAGACCGCGCGCTCGGGCAAGGTCGACCCCGTCATCGGCCGCGACACCGAGATCCGCCGCGTCATCCAGGTGCTGTCGCGCCGCACCAAGAACAACCCGGTCCTCATCGGCGAGCCCGGCGTCGGCAAGACCGCCATCGTCGAGGGCCTCGCCCAGCGCATCGTCGCCGGCGACGTCCCCGAGTCCCTCCGCGACCGCCGCGTCATCCTCCTCGACCTCGCCAGCATGATCGCCGGCGCCCAGTACCGCGGCCAGTTCGAGGAGCGCTTCAAGTCCGTCATGGAGGAGATCAAGTCCTCCGACGGCGAGATCATCCCCTTCATCGACGAGCTCCACACCATGGTCGGCGCCGGCAAGTCCGAGGGCTCCCTCGACGCCGGCAACATGCTCAAGCCCGCCCTCGCCCGCGGCGAGCTCCACATGATCGGCGCCACCACCCTCAACGAGTACCGCGAGCACATCGAGAAGGACGCCGCCCTCGAACGCCGCTTCCAGCAGGTCTACGTCGGCGAACCCTCCATCGAGGACACCGTCGCGATCCTCCGCGGCCTCAAGGAGCGCTACGAGGTCCACCACGGCGTCCGCATCACCGACTCCGCCCTCGTCGCCGCCGTCCAGCTCTCGGCCCGCTACCTCCCCGACCGCCGCCTCCCCGACAAGGCCATCGACCTCGTCGACGAGGCTGCCTCCCGCCTGCGCATCGAGATCGACTCCCGCCCCGAGGAGATCGACCAGGTCGAGCGCGCCGTCCGCCGCCTCGAGATCGAGGAGACCGCCCTCCAGAACGAGACCGACGACCCGGCCTCCGCCGAGCGCCTCGCCTCCCTCCAGCGCGAACTCGCCGACCAGCGCGAGCGCCTCGCCGCGCTCTCGCGCCAGTGGGAGTCCGAGAAGGGTCGCATCGCCAAGGTCTCCGACATCAAGGAGGAGCTCGACGACCTCAAGACCCAGGCCGAGCGCGCCGAGCGCGAGTACGACCTGGAGAAGGCCGCCCAGCTCCGCTACGGCCGGATCCCCGAACTCGAGCAGCAGCTCCAGGACGCCGAGGCCGAGCTCGCCACCGCCGACACCGACCCCGCCCACCAGCCGATGCTCAAGGAGGAGATCGACGCCGACGAGATCGCCGACGTCGTCTCCGCCTGGACCGGCATCCCCGCCGGGCGCCTCCAGGAGTCCGAGACCCACAAGCTCCTCCACGCCGAGGAGGTCCTCGGCGAGCGCGTCGTGGGCCAGCTCGAAGCGGTCACCGTCGTCTCCGACGCCCTCCGCCGCGCCCGCGCCGGCCTCTCCGACCCCAACCGGCCCACCGGGTCGTTCATCTTCGCCGGCCCCACCGGCGTCGGCAAGACCGAGCTCGCGAAGGCCCTGGCCGAGTTCATGTTCGACGACGACCGCGCCATGATCCGCATCGACATGGGCGAGTACACCGAGCAGCACTCCGTCGCCCGCCTCATCGGCGCCCCGCCCGGCTACGTCGGGTACGAGGAGGGCGGCCAGCTCACCGAGCCCGTCCGCCGCCGCCCGTACTCCGTGGTCCTCCTCGACGAGGTCGAGAAGGCCCACCCGCGGGTCTTCGACACGCTCCTCCAGGTCCTCGACGACGGCCGCCTCACCGACGGCCAGGGCCGCACCGTCGACTTCCGCAACGTCATCCTCATCATGACCTCGAACCTCGGCTCCTCGGCCCTGGTCGACCCGCTCCTGGAGGACACGGCCAAACGCGACCAGGTCCTCGCGGCCATCCGCACCCACTTCAAGCCCGAGTTCCTCAACCGCCTCGACGACATCGTCATCTTCCACGCGCTCGAGCACGACCACCTCAAGGCGATCGTCACCGTCCAGCTCCGCCACCTGGAGCACCGCATGGAGGCCCGCCGCCTCCGCCTCGACGTCAACGACGCCGCCAAGTCCTGGCTCGCCGACCGCGGCTTCGACCCCGTCTACGGTGCTCGCCCGCTCCGCAGGCTCATCCAGTCGTCCATCGGCGACCCGCTCTCCCGCGACCTCCTCGAAGGCAAGATCACCGACGGCGACACCGTCAAGGTCGCCACCACCGACCTCGGCGACAGGCTCACGGTGACCAAGGGCTGATCCGCCCCGGCTCGGCATCCCCGTCGAGCGCCGAGGGGCCGCGACCGGTCGGCGGCACCCGCGGGAGTCGCCACCGAGCCGTCCGCGACCGGTCGCCTCGTCTCGGCCGGCAGCCGCCTTCGGCACCGGCCGCCGAGCGCAGCGCCGACGCGATCGGTCGACGCATCACCTGCGCCCCGGACACGAGACCCCGTCTCGCGTCCGGGGCGCTGTCGTACCCGCCGGGCACCATCGAAGCCGGGGGCGGCTCCCGGCGCCCGAAATGCGCAGACCCGCCGAGGCTCACCCGACTCCCCGCCCGGGCGCGCCGTCCCACGACCCGGTCACTGACCGTGGCCGCCGGGCCGAACCGTTCCTACCATTGGCCCGGTGACCGAAACCCCCACGCGACCCGAGCGGGCGCGCCCGCGGCGCGCCCGCCTCGACTGGCTCGACCTGGTCAGCCTGGGCGTGCTCGCCGCCGGGCTGCTGTGCTGGGCCACCGGGGCGCTGCCCACGGGCGACGCACTCGCGAGCCTGGAGCGGATCGCCCCGCTCGTGCTGTTCCTCGGCACGGTCATGGTCATGGTCGCGATCGTCCAGGCTTCGCAGCTGTTCGACGTCGCCGCGCTCGGCCTCGCCCGCCTGGCCCGCGGCAGCCACGCCGCCCTGTTCGCCTGCTGCTTCGTCCTCGCCGCGCTCACCACGACGTTCCTCAACCTCGACACCACGATCGTGCTGCTCACCCCCGTGATGCTCGCGCTCGCCGCCGCCACCCGCGCCCCGGCGCTCGCCCTCGCCATGACCACGGTCTGGCTCGCGAACACCGCGAGCCTGCTCCTGCCCGTGTCGAACCTGACGAACCTCCTCGCCGCCGACCGGATCGGCCTCGACCCCCTCGGCTTCGCGGCCCGGATGTGGGCCCCGCAGCTCGCGGTCCTCGCCGTCACCGCGCTCTGCCTGTGGCTCGGGTTCTGGCGGCGCCGCCACCGCGAGCGCGACCGGTACACCGTCCCCGCCGAGCCGGCCCCGATCGCCGACCGGCGCCTGTTCTGGACCGCCGCCGCGGTCTGCGCCGGGTTCGTCCTCGCCGTGGTCGCCGAGGTCCCGATCCAGGTCGTGTCCACGGCCGCGGCCGCGGTCCTCGTCGCCCACTGCGTGCGCCGCCGCCGCGACCTCCTGTCCTGGCACCTCATCCCGTGGCGCCTCCTCGTGCTCACCGCGGGCCTGTTCCTGGTGGTGCCCGCGCTCATGCGCCACGGCGGCGGCGACCTCGTCTCGGCCCTGGCCGGGACCGGCGCCGGCGACGCGGGCGTGTTCCGCGCGGGCCTCGCCGGCGCGGGCCTGTCGAACCTCGTGAACAACCTGCCCGCGTACGCCGCCGTCGAGTCGGTGATCCCCAGCGGGAACCCGGACGCGCTCCTCGGGGTGCTCATCGGCGCCAACGTCGGCCCGCTGGTCCTGCCGTGGGCCTCGATGGCGACGCTGCTCTGGTTCGACCTGGTCACCGGCCGCCGCCCCGGCGTCCCCGCGGACCAGCGCCTCCGTGTGCCGCTCGGGCGCTTCGTCGCGTCCGGGGCGGTCCTCGCGGCCGCCGCCGTCACCGCGGGCCTGGCCGCGCTCGTCTGGCTCTGAACACGGACCCGATCCGGAATGCAATACCACTATGGAATGAAAGTTCGTGATTCCCCCGTATAACGCGGCACCATTGGTCATAGTGCTCACATGGCCTTCACTGGTAGCTCGGGCGCCACGCCGCGCCTGACCCGCCGCACCGTCCTCACCGGCGCGGCCGCCCTCCTGGCCGGAGCCGCCGTTCCGGCCGCGAAGCCTGCCCGCGCCGCCGCGAACCCGCAGATCTACGCGGCCGCCGCCGGCTGGACCGGGTACGGCGGCGAGCTGCTCGTGCTCACCGGCGAGGCCGAGACCGACCACGCGCTGCGCGTCCTCGAACCCGCCGAGTCCGCCGGCACCGTGACCGGCGTCCTCGGCCCGCCGCTCCCGCTGCCCCTGCCCGACGGCTTCGTCCCGCACTCGATGGCCGCGACCGGCGCGACCCTGTGGGTCACCGGCGCCAGGGAGCTCGGCCCCGACCGCGCCGTGCCCGCCCTGGTCCGCATCGACGGCGCCGCCGGCGAGTACGTCGACCTGCCCGTCCCCGACTCGATCCGCTCCGGCATCGCCACCGCGGTGACCCCGCTCGGCACCGGCCTCGCCGTCGCCGTCGAGGGCGGCCCCGACGAGCACCTCACGGTCCTCTCCCGCAGCCACCTCGCGATCACCGCCGACGGCCGCGCCTGGACCGAGCAGGAGCTCGCCGCCGGTCTCGGCGAGGGGTACGGCACCGTGCTCGCCGAGACCGACCGCGGCCTGTTCGCCGCGGTCGCCGACGGCGCGGGCACGCAGTCCGCCTTCACCGGCCGCCTCGCCGAGGCCGCGGTCCCGCGCCTGGTCCTCACCGCCGCGGGCACCGTCGCGAACGCGGGCCGCCCCATGGCCGCCGTCGCCGCCGACGCGTACGTCAGCCTTTACTCCGACCGGGACGGCGTCATCACCGAGACCCGCTACACCGGCGACGAGCGCACCGAGACCGCGTTCGGCGGCACCACCGGCGACTGCGCCTGCCTCGGCGAGGTCCTCGCCGTGCCCGGCCGGCGCGGCCTCTGGCTCGAGACCGACGGCACCACCATCCACATCAGAGGGAATCGATAACGACGAGGAGGACCGATGGCATTCCCCAGCAGCGGCAAGGCGTTCGCCCGATCGAGCTGCGAGCTCCCCGACGTCACGCGCGACTGGCTGTGGGCCACGGCCTGGAAAATGCGGTACCGGACCGCGTTCACCGGCGACGGCTTCGGCGTCCACCCCTCCACCACGTCGTTCACCATGCACGCGGAGACCCACAAGCAGGCCGGGCGCGTCGTGCGCGACCTCGACGACCTCGGACGGAGCTACGGGTACAACGACGGCACCTGGGGCTACCAGTGGACCGGCGTGGCGGGCGCGAAGGTCTGCAAGCCCGGCTACCACCGCTACGGCGCGGCCATCGACTTCACGCACTTCAACTGGGGCAAGGAGATCTTCGTCGACACGGCCGTCCACGGCAAGGCCAGGCGCTACCTGCGCCGCCGCTACCTCGCGGTGATCGCCGTGTGCCGCAAGCACTTCGGCACGGTCCTCCACTGCTACAACGACCCCGACGGCTCCCACTGGAACCACATCCACGTCGACCGCGGCCGCCGCGCCGTGGCCGCCGACTGGGACTACCAGACCGACACCACGATCATCCAGTGGGCCGCGAGGGATCTCGCCGGGATGTCGAAGATCCGGATCGACGGCGACTTCGGCCCGCAGACGAAGCAGGGCCTCGAGGCGCTCAAGAAGGCGTTCAGGGCCGAGAAGCTCGACCCCACCGCGTCGTCCGCCAACTACCTGGTCTGGCTCGACCTCATCGCCCGGCACGGCATGGCCGACAAGGACGCCGGAACGTTCCGGGCCGAATGACGAAGGAGGACCACATGACCCGCTCCGCCAGGACCCGCGTCGCGGTCGCCGCGGCCGTGCTCGCCCTCCTCGCCGCCTGCGACACCGCCGCCACCGGCGACGACGCCGACTCCGGCGTCTTCTACGGCCTCGGCGACGACCACGTGCTCTACCGCTGGGAGCCCGGCGCGGCCCGCGAGGGCGACGACGAGGCGCCCCCGGCCGAGCCAGTGCTCGACCTCAGCGGCGTGTGGAGCGCCGAAGGCGACGTCGGCGCGGTCCTCCGCGCCTCCCTCACGGTCGACCCCCGCCAGCGCACCGCCGCCTGGATCGAGGGCGCCTCCCCGAGCGAGGTCCTGAAGTTCGGCGACCTCGAGACCGGCGAGATCAGCACCGTCGTCGAATACCCCCTCGACCACGCCTGCGTCGACCCGACCTGGCTCGCCGACGGCTCCGCCCTCCTCGTCCACCGCGGCGCGGTCTGGGGCGTCGAATCCGATGCCGCCCAAGGCGACGCGACGCCGCTCCCGGTCGAGGCCTGGGGCGACGCCGAGTGGTACGCCCCGGACGCCGGCAAGCTGCCGTCCACCGTGGAGCTCCAGCCGGCGGGCTGCCGCCTCCGCTGGTACACCGCCGAGGACGGCTCGGCCCAGGCGGTCTACCACAACCTCGACGTCTCCGAGCTGTACCGGATCGACGCCGAAGGCACGGTCCTGGAGACCATCCGGGTCGGCGGCCTCACCGGCGCCGAACCGCTCACGATCGGCCTCGTGGGGGTCGACCCCACCGGCCGCTACGCGTGCATGGTCGACGACTACGGCCCCTACGGCGCGTTCAAGGGCGGCTTCACGCCCCACGCCGAGGCCGGCACCCGCGTGATCGACCTGAGCACCGGCGAGGCCGCCGGCTCCGAGTCCTCGCCCGCCTGCACCTCGCTGCAGGCCGACGGCTACCTGTCGCGCGACGGCGCGGCCGCGAGCTTCATCGACTACGACGGGTCCACTGAGTGGACCGTGGACCTCCCGGCGGTCATCGCGGAGTCGCCGGTGCTGTTCCACTACCCGGCAACGTCCTTAGGGCTCCTCCTGCGCGTCCGGACGGGCGGTGGACCGGCACTGACCGGCCGCACGGCCAGGCGGCATACGATGCTCCCGTGAACACGCTCGCCGAGATCCGCCGCCACCCGCTCAAGTCCGCCGCCGCCGAGCACCTGACCGAGACCGCGATCGGCGAGCGCGGCCTCGACGGCGACCGCATCTGGGCGTGCTTCGACGCGGACGGCACCATCGGCACCGGCAAGCAGCCGCGGCTGTGGGGCGCGCTCCTCGACGTCGCCGCCGAGTACCTCGCGGCCCGGGACGAGGTCCGCCTGACCGTCCCCGGCGCCGCCCCCGTCACCGCCGGCACCCCCGAGGCGGACGCGGCGCTGTCGGACTGGCTCGCCCGCCCGGTCCGCGTCACGCGCACCGCCCCCCAGGAGGTCAAGCGGCACCACTGGTGGCCCGACGAGCCCGGCATGATCCCCGAGTGGGCCGCCGACGTCGAGCCCGGCGGCGAGACGGTCCAGCGCGTCGGCGGCGCCGCCGACGGCCGCTTCTTCGACTTCGGGCCCCTCCACCTCGTCACGACCGGCGCGGTGGCGCAGCTCGGCGACGAGCACGGCTCCGCGGTCGACCCGACCCGCTTCCGCCCCAACCTGATCCTCGACCTCCCCGCCGATCCGCAAGCGGGGCAGCGCATCGCGATCGGCGACGACGTCCTCCTCGAAGTGACGCTCCCGACCCCGCGCTGCATCATCCCCTCGATCGCCCACGGCCCGGCCCCGGCCGACAAGGGCCTGCTCAAGACCCTCGCCGCGCACCACCGCATCGAGGTCCCGGGCTTCGGCCGCGCCACCTGCTTCGGCTTCTACGCCGACGTCCTCTCGACCGGCGACGTCCGCGTCGGCGACGAGATCAGGTTCCTCTGACGTGCGACGGCCGGGCGCGGTGCGCGCCCGGCCGCCGAGTCCTCCGCCTAGTTGTACGCGGTGGTGTAGTACCGGGCCTTGTAGAACTCGGCGCCCGACCGCGTCCGGTCCGCGGACTGCGAGAACACCACGGTCGGGCTGCCCCAGTCCCGCGAGCCCGTGTTGTCGCCGCGCACGTAGAAGTACTCGCCGGACTTCATCTTCACGTACGCCTTGATGCGCGTCGTGGTGTGCAGCGTGGCCTTCGCGAGCGTCGACTTGTTGATCGAGTAGACCCCGTACGAGTCCGAGACCTGCAAGAGCGACAAATTCGAGAAGTCCGGCTGGAGGTCGTGCCCGAGCCCGGAGAGCGCCACCTTCTTGCTCGACGCCTTCAACCGGATGTTCCGGTACGTGCCCGAGACGCTGTACGCCTGCACGATCTTGTTGCCGGAGGCCCACAGCAGCGAGTTCTGGGGATCCCAGACCACCCCGTGCGCACCCGCGAGCGAGACGGTCTGCACCTTGGCGAGCGTGGACGGGTTGGACACCGCGGTGGGCGCGTACACGGTGAGGAACCCGTCCGAGGACGCCGACACGAACGCCCCGAGGTTCGGGATGCGTTCGAGCGCATGCGGGTTCCCGCCCGGCGTCGCGCTCCACAGCACGTCGTTGAGCTCCTGGTCCTTCTCGGTCGTGATGTTCCAGATCCCGACCTTGCCGCCCGACGCGGCCGCCAGCCCGATCGCGCCGAACTGCGACGTGTCGCGGATGCGGCAGTCGGAGAGGTTCGACCACCCGCCGGTGCCGGGGCTCCACGACTTGTACCGGTTCGCGTCGCTGAACGACGCGTTCTTGTCGAACACCATGACCTTGTTCTGGACCTGCTCGGTCACCATGACCTTGAAGTTGGCGGTGTCCGCCGCCGCGATCCCGGCGCCGACCGCTCCGGCCGTCGCGAGGGGCGCGCCGATCGCGAGCGCCCGCAACAGGTTTCGTCTCTTCACGAGTGAACTCCTCTAGGGGGTAGGGAGAGTCCCGACCCGATCCGGGCCGCGAACCGCCACCAGTGTGCGCCATCGCGACAAACCCGGAACGTCCCGGTTCGTTCACTCGCTCAGCGGCGCCGAGTCACTACACTTCGGACATGAACGCGCTCCGACGCCTCCTCCTCGGCCCCGGCCGCCTCCCCGACGACCTCCGCGCGGCGCTCCGCGCCGAAGGCATGGTCCTCCTGGTCGAAGGCGCCCCCGGCTCCGCCACCTACCGCAACCTCAAGACCCCCGGCCGCCGCGCCAACTGGAAGCGGACCGCGGTCTCCGCCGCCGTCGCCCTCTCCACCAAGCGCTTCGTGGTCCACGCCCACCGCTTCAAGCACATCGACGTCCCGATCACCGACCTCGCCCGCTACCGCATCAAGGCGACCAACCCCGCCCCCGACCGCCTCCAGATCGACTACGACCTGAGCACCACGAACCCCACCCGGCAGGGCCGGGTGACACTGAGCCTCAAAACCGAGGAAGCAGCAAGGATCATCCGAATCCTGACTCAGCCCAGGCCGTAGCCGCAGGTCACTTCAGGAATTCGACCACTGCAGAGCGAAGGCCCGCTTCGTCGAGGTCGCCCTCTTCGAACAGTTCGGGGTCGCCACAGAACACATCGACATCCGTGAACAACTGGTCCACTGCATCCGACGTCGGTACTCCGTGGTCGCGCATCGTCCTCCATCGGTTCATGAACTCGCGCTCGAATTCGGTTCCCGACATCCTGCCCTGCACGAACGCGGAGCCGATCGCATCGAAGACGTCGTCCCGCACTGAGGCGAGACCGTCTGCATCGCCGGCTTTCGCAAATTGATCGGTGCGCTCCAGCACACGAAGCTCTGCGGCGGTCAGTTCCATGATCATCCTCCTCCGAGGTCGCCCGTAGTGAGCACATGCTGCAACTGGGCACTGCTCAGCTCCCAAGCGCTGACGAATTCTCCGCTCGGCGTCGTGATGACGTTCAAGCCGGTGTTCGGATCCACGTAGTGGATCACATCCTCGCCACGGTAGGTACCTGGGACCTGGTTGGTGCCCGGAGCGTCGACATGTGCTTCCATGGCCTCCTGGAACTTCTTCTGGTTGGCGAAGTTGTTGTTGCCGTCGACGTCGAAGTCCGACGCGTGCTTGAACTTCTTGTTCAGTTTCTTCTTGTCGAAGGTGATGGCGTCCGACGGCTTGTTCGGGGTCGTGGTGACGTCAGGCTGGCCGTCGCCGTCCGAGTCGGTCGCCCGGCCGTCCTCAGCCTCGGACTTCGCGGTGTCGTGGACTCCGGCCATGTCCGTGGAGGCGTTCTTGCCCTGGAAGTTCAGGCGCTCCTGGCGCTCTTCGGAGTCCTTCGGGCGCCCGGTGAGCGGGTCGACGTCACCGCCGTTGCCGTCGGGCCCGTCAGGGCCGTCGCCGCCGCCTTTCCGGGCCAGGAGGATGCCGGTGCCGACCAGCAGGAGCAGCTTCAACGCTGTGCGCATGCCTCACACCCCCAGCAGGGTCTTGAGGTTGGTGAGCGACTGCACGAGCGCCATGCCGTAGCCCATGATGATGCCGGCCCACTTCACCACGGCCGCCACGATCTGCGCGGCGATGACCGGGATCGTGACCACGAAGATCGCCTCGATCGCCCACACGATCACGTGCCCGACCAGCTCGGCGATCAGGTCGCGCACGATCTCGTGCGTGATCTGCACGAGGCTCCCCGCGCCCTCGGTCGCCGCGGCCATCGCCTCCGCCGTCGCCGCGAGCGCGGAAGCCGAGGTCACGTTGTGGGCCATGAGCGACTTGTACGCGTCGGCCGCCTCCCCAGTCCAGCTCGGCATGTCGCCGTCCAGGTGCACCGTCAGCTCCTCGACGATCGCCAGCAGCTCCCCGGACATGTTGCTCCAGGTCTGGGCGTGCGCCATGACCACGTCGGCCTTGCCTGTGACCTCCTGGAGCATCTCGCGCAGCGGCTCGAAGTACTCCAGCGCCCACCCGATCCCCGCGGACAGCAGCGCGCTGAACGGGTCAAGCACCGACCCGACGACCTCCAGCGCGAACCCGCCTCCGGCGAGCAGGTCGTCCACCCAGCCTTCGGACTTGAACGCGTCGATCATGCCGTGGTACGAGTCGAGCGGCCCTGCGCCCGTGTACCACTTGTTCGTCGACTGCACCGGCGCGACGAGCGGATTGTCGGACATCGCTACGCCCCCATCCGGTCGCGCAGCTCGGTGAAGGCCGTCTGCGAGTCCGTATCGCTGACCTCGTACTCCTCAGCGGCCGCGCGCAGCGCGTTGGCCGCGATGGTGAAGTTCTCCGCGAGGTACGACGTGATGTCGTCCTGCTTCTGGTGTCGCTCCTCCAGGCACCCGGAGATCCACCCGCACAGCGTCCCGTACGCTTCGTCGTCCTGCTCGATGTAGTTGCTGGCGTTCATGACCTGGTCGAACCGCTCTTTGACCGTCTCCAGGTACCGCGCGTGCTCCCGCAGCTCCTCGGGGTCGACGTCGAATCCGCTCGCCATGTGGCTCAGTCCTCCTCACCGGTCTTCGGCATCAGCTGCGCGCGGACCCTGCTTGCGATCGCCTGCCCTGCAGGCGAATCCTCGCCGAGCGTCTCCGAGATGATCTGCGCCGAGGCCTCGGCCATCTGCGCCCGCGCGGCGGCGACCGCCGCGAGGATGGCCTGCCCGGTGTACTCGGTGTCGATCCGCCGAGTGCGCTCGCTGAGCTGCACGTCCACCATGTTCCCGCCGGAGTCCACGGTGACCCTGACGAGCCCTTCGGGGTCGGCGCCGACCGCCTTCAGGACCTCGAACCGGTTGCTCATCTCCTGCGTGTCGGCGGCGAGCTGCTCGATCCTGCCCTTCCACGCTTCAAGGTGCTGCCTGGATGCCTCCGGGTCGGGGATGCCCATGGTCGCCTCTGCTCCTCAGGTGGATACCGGCACACGGGGTCATGTGCCGAACACGATCCGAGAGTCTATCGGGTCTCGGCCAATCGGAGGGGGCGCTCACTTGCGGCCGGCATCGATCCGACCGGTGAGCCCCCCGGAGTTCCGTTGCAGCCGTTACTCCTTGAGCAGCACTTCGACGCCGAGCGCGTGGTCGAGGTCGTCGGCCAGGGTGAAGACGCTCTTGCCGCCGCAGAGGCCGACGTGGGATCCGAAGGCGCGGTTCACGAAGGACCACCCGCCCCCCGAGTCGCCCTTCACCGTGTAGGCGTCCTTCATGCGGATCAGGCTCTCGGTGAGGTACCCCTCCAAGGTGCAGGAGTAGAAGATGTTCTGGACCCCGGCAGAGCATCGCCGCACGTCGGTCTTGCGTCCGAAGACGCAGATCGTCTCGCCCACGGAGACCTCCCACCACCGTTCGATGGAGAGCGTGTCGCGGCGCGTGTTCGGTGAGGAGTAGAACTCCGGCCGGTCGATCTGGGCGGTCGTGGTGTGCCACTCCACGTCGCCCCAGGTGCCGCGGTGCTGGGCCTGGAAGTCGAGGCTGACGGTGCCGTTCTCGGCGGTCCAGGTCCCGGTGAGCCCCTGGCAGTGGCCGGCCGAGGTCGTGCCGCCGACGCCGTTCTCGTCGACGACGCTCCACCCGGTGGTGCAGGTGAAGTTGACGCCGGCGTACGCGGGCAGGCCGCCGTACGTGTACTGCACGGCGTTGCCGAGGTCGCCGACGACGTCGAGCGCGACGCCGTCCTGGAGTCCACTGGAGAGCTCCCGGAGGATCGCGGCCGGATCGGTCTCCAGGCCCGGCTGGGCGGCCACTTCGGCGCTGATCGTGCCGGTGGTGATGTCGACGCCGCTCGACAGGTCCGCGTACCCGAGCGCGACCAGCTCGCGGTTCAGCTGCCGGTTGCGCTCCTTCAGTTCGAGGAACGAGAACGGCTGGCCGTCGGCGACGACGACCTCCTGGCCGCTGCCGCGCACGGCCTCCAGGACCACGTCGTCGGCCTCGCCCTTGATGTACAGCGTCGGGGTGCCGCCGGGGTGCTCCGACAGGGCGGTGCCGACGAGCACGTCGAGGCGGTCGGCGGCGATGGCCGAGGCGATGCCGTCGAGCGCCTGTGCCACCCGGTGCTGGGCCTCCGCCTCCTCGAACGTCCAGCCTTGGGCCGCGGCGGTGAGCGCGAGGTCGTCGCGGAGGCTCTCCTCGGCGGTCTGGTAGGCGGTATCGGCGACGTCCTGGGCGTGGGCGGCGGGCGGCGCGAGCAGCAGTGAGGGGATCGCGAGCGCGGCGACGAGGCGCGCCGCGAGGGGCTTGTTCATTGGGGGGTGTCCGATCTGGTCAGTGCGGAGCCAGGCCGGGTTCATCGGCCCGGACTCCCAGTGACGCTACCGATCCGGAGCGCGATCATGGGCCCCCGTGCGAAGTCCTGGCACGAACCCGCGACTCGCCTTGATCTACAGCCACCCCCAGCAGACCGTGAACGACAGCTCTGGGAAGTCGGGGACCTCCTCGTAGGCCCAGCCCCAGCCGTTGCACCAGCTCTCGCCGTCGACGATCTCGTTGGTGCGGCCGGTGACGTAGGCGTTGCCGTCGTCGCAGTCGGACACGAACTCGGCGTACGTGTAGTCGGAGTTCATCGACAGGCAGTCGTCGACCTCGGCGTACCCGATGTCGCCGCTGGCGTACATCATCTGGAGGCAGAGCGTGGTGTCCAGATAGGTGGTTCCGGTGGAGTAGGCGAGACCGTAGATGTAGTAGGTGGAGTCGCTGCACGCGCTGGTGCTGGACTGGCCGTCGAGCCGCTCGATGATCTTGAACGCGCCGTCCTGGCAGTCGATCACGTACCAGGCGGTGCCGATCGTGGAGGAGCCGTAGACGCACTGGTCGACCTGGGCGTGGTACGCGTCGTCGCCGTCCATCACGTTGTAGCTCAAGCACAGCACGCGGTCGACGCCGGTGGAGTTGACCGCGAGGTTGACGGCGGGCGTGCCGTCGCAGGCCGTCAGGTCGCTGGTGCCCTCGACGATGTCGACGGTCTCGAAGGCCCCGGCCCCGCAGACCGCCGTCTCCAGATCGGGGAGGGTCTCGTCGCCGTAGTTGTAGAAGCAGTCGCCGATCACGGCGTCCGCCACCGGGTCGGCCACGACGGCCTCGCTCGGGTCCGCACTCGAGGTGTCGCCGCCGGTGTCGCCGCCTCCGCTCCCGCCGTCGTCCGCGGTGGTGGTGCTCGGCGAGTCCGCGTTGTCGAGGGCGAACACGATCCCGGTGATGCCCAGGCCGACGACGAGCACGATGCCGAGCGCGATGCCGACCCAGCCGGCCGCGGAGATGCCCGAACCCTGCGGGGGTACGGGCGCGTACTGCGGCGGCATGCCGGGATAGCCGCCCTGGTACGGGTTCGGCGCCGCGTAGGGCCCCTGCGGCGGCGGCACCGGGGCGCCCGGCGGCGGGTAGCCGATGCTGTAGCTCGTCTCCGGGCCGGGCGTGTAGCCCGGCGGGGGCCCGTAGGGCGAGCCGTTCGGGCTCTGGTTGTCGGGCGCGCCCGGATTGGGGTTGTAGGAGTAGGGGTCCATGAGGCGATTGTGTCAGGCAGGTGCAACCGCGCGGCGGCGTCGCGCGCGGGCCGACGGACCGGCCGCGGCGCCGGCGGCCGGGCGACTCGGCCGGACGGCGGCGCGGGTCGGTATCGTGCTGGTGCGGCCCGATCGGGTCGGTGCGACCTGTGAGAGGGGACGGTTCATGGAGTACACGCGGGTGGGGGCGTCAGGTCTCAAGGTCAGCCGAATCGCGCTGGGGTGCATGAGCTTCGGCCAGATGCCCGGGGATTCGGACGCATGGGCGCTCGGCCCGGAGGAGTCGGCGCCGCTG
The DNA here is from genome assembly GCF_039531525.1 of Glycomyces endophyticus. Classification (NCBI taxonomy): domain Bacteria; kingdom Bacillati; phylum Actinomycetota; class Actinomycetes; order Glycomycetales; family Glycomycetaceae; genus Glycomyces; species Glycomyces endophyticus. The sequence continues at coordinate 59,537 of NZ_BAAAQF010000002.1, read as the reverse complement.
TTCCGCCGGGCGGTCGAACTGGGGATCACCTTCTGGGACACCGCGAACATGTACTGGGCCGGCAGCTCGGAGGAGCTGGTCGGCAAGGCGATCCGTGAGTACACCCGCCGCGAGGACGTGGTCCTCGCCACGAAGGTGTTCTTCAAGATGCACGACGGTCCGGGCGGATCGGGCCTGTCGCGCCGGGCCATCCTCGAGCAGATCGACGCCTCGCTGGCGCGGCTGGGCACCGACTACGTCGACCTGTACCAGATCCACCGCTTCGACCCCGAGACGCCGGTCGAGGAGACCATGGAGGCACTGCACGACGTGGTGCGCGCGGGGAAGGTCCGCTACATCGGCGCGTCATCCATGTGGGCCTGGCAGTTCGCCAAGATGCAGCACGCGGCCGACGCGAACGGCTGGACCCGGTTCATCTCCATGCAGGACCAGTACAACCTGATGCAGCGCGAGGAGGAGCGCGAGATGTTCGGACTGCTCGATGACCAGGGCGTCGGCAGCCTCCCGTGGAGCCCGCTCGCCAAGGGCCGCCTGGCCCGCCCCTGGGGGGAGCGGACGGCCCGGTCCGAGCGCGACCCGATGGCCGCCCGCTACGACGTCGACCGCGACCGCCCGATCGTGGAGGCCGTGGCCCGGATCGCGCAGGAGCGCGGCGTGCCCATGGCGCAGATCGCCCTCGCCTGGGTGCTCGGGAAGTCCGCGGTGACCGCACCGATCGTGGGCCCCACCGGATCGCACCACCTGGCCGACGCCGCGGCGGCCGTCGACCTCCGCCTCACCGACGACGAGGTCGCGGCCCTGGAGGAGCACTACACGCCGCGCCTGCCCACCGCCTTCAGCTAGCCGTGCAACGCGTCCCGCGCCCCTCGGCGCGGGACGCGAGCGCGTGCCGTTCGCGTGCAACGCCTCTCGGGCGAGTATCCAGCGGCGCCGAGCGCCGGCCCGCTCCGATCGACCGGCACAGGGGCGGAAACGTCCTGAAGCTCATACAATGGGGACCCTCCCGACCCCAGGAGCCCCGATGGCCAGCACCCCGCCCGACAAGCGGCAGCGACGCAAGCACGCCCGCGAACAGGTCGCGCGCGCCCGCGACACGCTGCGGCAGTTCGACGACCTCACGGCAGCCCCCGTGCGGCTGCGCAACGCCGTGCGCGGGCACGTCGCCGCCCTCGCCGAGGAGGACGCCTCCGGGCAGCTCGTGACGATGCGGATCACCGAGCTGAAGAAGGTCGCAAAGGGACTCCGCCTGACGCGACTCGAAGAGGCCGGAATCGCCACGGTCGCCGACGTGCTCGCGAACTCCCGCGAGCAGCTGCTGTCCGTCCCGGGCGTCGGCGCGCAGACCGTCGACGAGGTCAAGGCCGCGGCTGAGATGCTCGCCGCGCGCTCCGCCGCCGACACGCGCCCCAGGTTCGACCCGGACCGGCGCGACCCGCGGCAGACGCGCATCCTCGCGCACCTGCGGGCCGAGCAGACCGCGACCGCCGCGGTGGACGACCTGCGGGAGGCCGTGTACCGCTTCCGCGAACGCGCCCTGCCGTACTTCGCCGCGGCCGACCGGGCCGGCAGCCGCCTCGCCATGCTGTTCGCAAGGCGCAAGCGCAAAGCCGAGACCCTGGCCGGGCTCGAAGTCCTCGAAGGCGTCAACGCCGACCCCGAGACCCGGGCTCTGGAAAGGGATCTCGCCGCCGCCCTCGACCGCGCGAAGCCCGAGCGCTGGACCTCCGAGGAGCTGTGGCGCGACTACGAGGACCGGGCCGCGAGCGTCAACACCCAGCTCGCCAAGCTCACCGGCACCGATCTCGAGGACGCCGAGCACACCGAGGACTTCGTCGGCGGCGAACTGCGGCAGGAGATCGAGACGCTGCCGCTCGACCGCTCGCTCCTGCGCACCGACCTGCGCTACTACCAGCTGTTCGGCGCGAAGTACGTGATCCACCAGCGGAAGGCCATCATCGGCGACGAGATGGGCCTGGGCAAGACCATCCAGGCCCTCGCCGCCGCCGCGCACCTCGCCGCGAAGGGCCAGAAGCGCTGCCTCGTCATCTGTCCGGCGAGCGTCGTCCCCAACTGGCTCAACGAGATCCGCAAGCACACGCACCTCGACGCGTTCGGCCTCCACGGGCCGGACCGGGAGGAGCAGACCCGCCGGTGGCTGCGCCGCGGCGGCGTCGCGGTGACCACGTTCAACACCATCGACCGGCTCGAATCGATGCCGCAGCGCTCGAAGCTCGCGCTCCTCATCGTGGACGAGGCCCACTACATCAAGAACCCGAACGCGAAGCGCAGCATCGCGGTCGGGGCCGCGATCGCCCGGTCCAAACGAGCGCTCCTGCTGTCCGGCACGCCGATGGAGAACCGCGTCAAGGAGTTCCAGTCCCTCATCGGGCACCTCCGGCCCGATCTCGCCGAACTGGTCGGCGAGGGCGACGAGGTCGTCGGCGCGGACGACTTCCGGCGCACGGTCGCCCCGGTCTACCTGCGGCGCAACCAGGAAGACGTGCTCACCGAACTCCCCGAGAAGATCGAGGTCGAGGAGTGGGTGCAGTTCAACGCCGAGGACGAGGACGAGTACCGCGAGCAGGTGCGGCGCCGCAACCTCATGGGCATGCGCCGCGCCTCCTCGGCCATGCCCGGCTCGGCGAAGCTGGAGCGCCTGGCCGAACTCATCGAGGACGCCGGCGACGAGGGCCAGAAGGTCATCGTGTTCTCGTACTTCCTCGACGTGCTCAAGGCCGTCGGCGAACGGGTCGGCGACCACGCCATCGGACCGATCTCCGGCAAGGTCGCCGCACCGAAGCGCCAGACCATGGTCGACGAGTTCACCCGCCGCACCGGCCCGGCGGTGATCCTCGCCCAGATCGAGGCCGGCGGCGTCGGCCTCAACATCCAGTCCGCCTCCGTCGTCGTCCTCGCCGAGCCCCAGTGGAAGCCCAGCATCGAGCAGCAGGCCGTCGCCCGCGCCCACCGCATGGGCCAGACCCGCCGCGTCCAGGTCCACCGCCTCCTCGCCAAGGACGGCGTCGACGAGCGCATCCGCGAAGTCCAGGAGCACAAAGAGCTCCTCTTCGAGCACTACGCCCGCCACTCCGACGCCAAGGGCACCGGCGCCATGGCCACCGCGACCGCCCTCGCGACCCGCGACGAGTCCCTGGAACAGCGCGTCATCGCCGCCGAACGCACCCGCCTCGGCCTCGACCGCCCCTGAACGGAATCCCGCATGCGGCCGACCCCGGACAGCAAGAAAGCCGGGCCTCGGACCCGGCTTCGCAGTGGTGGTGCGCCGCGAGGGATTCGAACCCCCAACCTTCTGATCCGTAGTCAGATGCTCTATCCGTTGAGCTAGCGGCGCCTGGCCCGGTTGAGCAGGCCGGGCATAACCTTACCCGGCTCGGGATCGCGCCTGCAACCGGGTATGAACTTGTGTCCTGGGCCATTCGTCCCCTCTTGGACGCGCCCGCACGCCGCCGGTCAGCAGTTGTCCAGGACCGTCTTCGCCAGGGCCCGCCAGGCCTGCGGGAGCTCCTCGGCGCGGTGCTCGGAGCGCACGGCCGCCCAGACGGCGGCCTCGGCCTCGGGGACCTCGTCGCCGAGGAGGTAGCGGGCGACGAAGTCGGCTCGGTTGGCGTGGCCGGGGAAGAAGTAGCCGCCGGCGGCGAAGAGGGCGACGTAGGCGCGGTGGAGGCCGGCGGTGAGGGTCTCGGCCAGGTCCCAGGGGTCGGCGGCGGCGCCGAGGCGCTCGGCGAGGGCGTCAGCCTCGGCGGCGACGGCGTCGCGGGAGGCGTCGGCGAGGGCCTGGGGGAACTCGGTGACGTCGGCGCGGGCCTTGGAGCCCAGCTCGGAGTCGTCGGCGAGGAGCGTGCCCTCGGCGAAGGCGCCGATGACGCGGAGGGCCTCGGAGTCGGGGAGGCGCCAGCCCTCGCCGCGGTCGAGCTGCTCCAGGAGCTCCTGGAAGCGGGTGACCGTGAGGTGGACCGCGTCGTCCCCGGCGTCCTCGGGGACGTCGGTGGTCTCCCACACGCACACGAGCTCGGCCTCCTCGCCGAACCCGGACAGAGCCGGGCCGTGCGCATAGGCAAACGCCAGGCGCTCGTCGTCGTTGATGTCGGCGAGGACGTCGGTGGAGAGCCTGAGGACCGCGTTCGGAAGGGACATGCCGCAATTGTGTCCGTTCCTCGCAACCGCGTCCACCGGTCTGAGCAGAGCGGTCGTCCGTGATTCCCGCCATTGGGGCGGGCGGTTCGGGGGAGTACTCATGTCGCCTCCTGCCGATAGCATGAGCGCATGTCCACACCCACCGGTGACGTCACGCCGACCTCGATCGCGGCATGGCGCGCCCACTCCCAGCGGCTGCGCGGCGAGCGCCTCGCGACGCCGCTGGAGGCCTTCCGGCACCTCGGGGCGGTCCAGTCGCAGGAGTACCAGCCTTCGAAGCTCACCCCCGCGATGCGGGCCGAACCGGACGGGGACGGCCTCGCGTACGCCGGCGTCGCCGCCGTCGACGCGCTCATCGAGCAGGGCCAGGTCGTGCGCACCCACGTGCTCCGCCCCACCTGGCACACCGTGCCCGTCGAGGACCTGCGGATGATGCTCACCGCGACCGCCGACCGCGTCCAGCAGGTGGCGGCCACCCAGTACCGCTCCCTCGGGCTGAGCCGGGAGGAGCTGGAGCGGGGCGACGACGCGCTCGCGGCGGCCACGGCCGGCGGGCGGCACCTCGGCCGGGAGGAGGCGTCGGCGGCGCTGGCGGAGGCCGGGATCGCCGACCCGACCGGGGCGCGCCTGATCCACCTGCTGTTCCACGCCGAGCTGGAGGCCCGGATCTGCTCGGGGACGCCGAAGGACGGGAAGCAGACGTACGCGAACTTCGACGAGCGGATCCCCGCGGGCGCGCTCGGGAAGGACGAGGCGGTCCGGGAGCTCGCGCACCGGTTCTTCACCTCGCGCGGGCCCGCCACGGTGAAGGACTTCACCCGCTGGGCCACGCTGAAAGTGGCCGACGCCAAGGCCGCCGTCGACGAGCTCGGCCTGCGCGAGCTGCGGTACGACGACCGGGTCTTCTACCACGCGGGCGAGCGGCCCGAGCTGCCCGAGGGCGGGCCGGTGGTCGACTTCGTGCAGGGCTTCGACGAGATGACCTGCTCCTACACCGACACGAAGGACCTGGTCCTGCACCACTCGGTGCCGCGGACCGCGTTCCCCGACCGGCCGCGGTTCAACTCGGCGATCCTCCTCGACGGCCAGGTGATCGGCAACTGGAAAGCCGCCGTGAAGAAGGACCGGGTGGTCATCGAGACGTGGCGCGTGCGCGGGTTCACCGCCGCCGAGATCGCCGCACTGCGCCGCGGCGCCGACCGGCTGCGCGCCTGGTTCGGGAGCCCGGAGATGGAACTCGGCCTCGACCACGCATGACACAGGGGTGCCGCGATGCGGTCATATCCGTAATGACGGATATGTTCCGATCGCAGCACCCCCGTTCAACAATCCGTACCCGCCGGGTACGACAGGATCACCGAATCCGAGAACGCCTCGGTTACAGGCGCGCGAGCGCCTCGGCGAACGGGGTGAGCCCCATCGAACCGAGGTTCAGGGCGTCGGTGTGGAACTGCTTCAGGCTGAAGTCGTCGCCCTTGCGGGCCTTGTAGTCCTCGCGGGCCTGCATCCACAGGCGCTCGCCGACCTTGTACGACGGGGCCTGGCCGGCCCAGCCGAGGTAGCGGTTGCGCTCGAACGACAGCATGTCGTCCTCGATGGTGCGGGTGTGGGCCTTCATGAACTCGAACATCTTCTCGCCGTCCCACTCCTCGCCCGGCCGCCAGCCGAACGGGTTGTCCGCGGGGATCGCGAACTCGCAGTGGAGGCCGATGTCGACGACCACGCGCGCGGCCCGGAACGCCTGCGCGTCGAGCATGCCGAGGCGCCCGGCCGGGTCCTCGTCGTAGTAGCCGAGCTGGTCCATGAGGCGCTCGGAGTACAGGGCCCAGCCCTCGCCGTGGCCCGAGCACCACATCATCTGGCGCTGGAAGCGGTTGAGCAGCTCCACGCGGGCCATCGTCTGGCCGACCTGGAGGTGGTGGCCGGGCACGCCCTCGTGGTACACGGTGGACTTCTCGCGCCACTTGCCGAACAGCTTCTGCCCCTCGGGGACGGACCACCACATGGCGCCCGGACGGGAGAAGTCCTCACTCGGGCCCGTGTAGTAGATCGCACCATCCTCGGTCGGCGCGATCTTGCAGTCGATCGTGCGGATCTGCTCGGGGATGTCGAAGTGCTTGTCCGCGAGGTCGGCGATCGTCGAGTCGGCGAGCTCCTGCATCCAGTCGCGGAACAGGTTCTTGTCGGTGAAGTTCTCGTCCTCGTCCTGGTCGAGGTACGCCACGACCTCCTCGATCGACGCGCCCGGCTTGATGCGCTCGGCCGTCGCCCGCATGTCCGCCTCGATGCGGGCCAGCTCCTGCCAGCCCCACGCGTACGTCTCCTCCAGGTCGATCTCCGCGCCGATGAAGTAGCGCGACGCCCGCGAGTAGCGGTCGCGGCCGACCGCGTCCTTCTCCGGCGCCTGCGGCGCCAGCTCCTCGCGCAGGAACAGCGCGAACTTCGTCGCGGCGGACCGCGCCCAGTTCGCGCCGTTGCTCAGGGCGATGCGCAGCGGCCCGGTCTTGATCGGCTCCCCGTCGATCGTGACGGAGTTCGCCAGGCCCGCCCAGAAGTCGGTGTCCTTGCCCTTGGCGCCGTTCCAGTTGTCGCAGTGGGTGGCGACCTCCAGGACCTGGCGCTTCGCCGCGACCCGGCCGGCGGCGGCCTCCGCGCGCAGCGTCTCGGTGTACTGCTCGAACGCGGTGGGGACGGCGGCCAGGCGGGCGGCGATGTTCTCGGCCGCGACCTTCCCGTCCTTCGGCATCAGGTCGAAGATCTGGCGCACGCTGTGCACCTCCGACGCGAGGACGTTCAGGCCCAGATACGTGTCGCCGGCGTCGTAGCGCTCCTGGCTCAGCCGCAGGCGCTCCAGGATGGCCTCCTTGGCGACGCGCTCGCGCTCGTCGACCGGCTCGGCGGCCTCCAGCGCGGCGATGGTGCGCCGCTCCAGGTCGGCGAACGCGGCCAACCCGGCGGGTGAGAGGTCATCGAGTTCGTGATCGTGCCCGGGGACGCCCATGGCGGTGGCGTTCATCGGGCTGAGGGCGATGGCGTCCTCGACGTACTGATCGGCAATCTGATCGATTTTTCTCATGAAGTGGACTGTACGCGAGGTCGCCGCCCGATCGCGACCTCACTTTCGACCGCCTCGACCCAGCCGCCCGCGGCCCCCAGGTCCAGCAGCGCCTCACGCGTGAGGGCGACCCGCTCCGGCTCTCCGGGCGCCGGCGGCCAGGCCGCGCGCACCGCCCTCGCGCGGTCGAACCAGCCGGCCGCGGCCTCCGGCCGGTCCCGGTCCGCGTCGACCGCCCGCCGCGCCTCGTCGAGCTGCGCCCCGAACGCGTCGAGGGCCGCGAGGAGCTCGGCGCGGTTGCCCTCGACCATCCCGGTGAACAGCATGGTCTGGGCGGCCGCGACGCGCGTGCCGTCGCGGTACGACCCCGCGGCGAGCGCCTGCGACAGCGGGTCGGCCGCGGTGTGCACGAGCGCGGCCGCGACCAGGTGCTCCAGGTGCGAGATCCGCGCGGCGGCCGCGTCGTGGGCGGCGGCGGTGGCCGGGACGACGCGCGCGCCGACCGCGGTCCACAGGCGCGCGAGCAGCAGCCAGTCGCCGAGGTCGGTGTCCGCTTCGAGGCACAGCACCCAGACGCGGTCGCGGAACAGGTCCGGCTCCGCGCTGGCGAACCCGGCGGTCTCCTTGCCGGCCATGGGGTGCCCGCCGACGAACCGCGGGAGCGCGGCGAACGCGCGGCGCGCGTCGGCCTTGACGGAGGCCACGTCGGTGACCAGGCCGCGGAAGCCCGCGAGCGACGCGGCGACCGCGTCGAGGTGCCGCACCGGCGCGGCGACGACCGCGACGTCGGCGTCGAGGAGGTCGGCCGGGTCGGCGGTGACGGCGAAGTGCGCGGCGGCGGCCGCACGGGTCGCGGGGTCGGGGTCGTGCCCGATCACGTCGTGGCCGGCGCCGGCCAGCGCGAGGGCGGCGGACCCGCCGATGAGGCCGAGCCCGGTGACCGCGACGCGCATCAGAGGTAGAGCCCCGTGCCGTCGTTGTCGACGCGCTTGGCGGCGACGGCGTGGATGTCGCGCTCGCGCAGGAGGATGTAGGTGCGGCCCTGGATCTCGACCTCGGCCTTGTCCTCGGGGTCGAAGAGCACGCGGTCGCCGTTCTCGACGGAGCGGACCAGCGGCCCGACCCCCACGGCCTCGGCCCAGTGCAGGCGGCGGCCCATCTGCGCGGTCGCGGGGATGACGATCCCGGCGGCCGAGCGGCGCTCGGAGTCGGCGTCCTCGCGGACGAGGAGGCGGTCGTGCAGCAGGCGGACGGGCAGGCCGGTCGTCGAGTCCAACGGAGTTTCGGTCACAGCGCCCCAGCCTACCGCCCGGCCGGTGCCGCCCCGAGCGGGAAGTCTCGCTCCAGGGGCGGCTCCACGGGGCCGGGCGTGTCGCTTCGAAGCGCCCCCCGGTTCAAGAGTGCCCCGCGCGACCGACATCCGGGCGGCTCCGCCCCCCGAGGGCTCGTGTGTCGCATTGCGCGCCCCCCGCACAAGGGTGCCTGCGGGGTGCGACAGCAGCGCGGCGACGGCGCGGCAAGGGCGCGCGGGCAGCCCGGAAACATGAGGCCGGTGGCGCCTGCGGGACCGGTCTCGGTGGCGCTGGCTGGATGGGGGTGGTCGCACCGAACCGGTACGGTACGTGGTGACGTTGCACCCGCGTCTTTGGGAGAGACCGTGAGCCGATTCCGCCGTACGACCGCCCGCGCACGACAGCTGTGGGTGGGCATGCGGGTCAACCCGGTCGCCGAGCGGGCCCTCGCCGCGCGGGAGGACGAGCCGGTCCCCGAGGCCGCCGAGGACCTGCCGCCGGACGCGACGCCGGTCGACCCGGACAACCCCGAGCGCCGCTACGTCCCCACCGGACTGGTCGTCGGCGCCGCGTGGTCGTGGCGGCTGCTCATGATCGGCACGCTCCTGGCCGTGGTCCTGTACCTGCTCAGCCAGGTCACCATGGTCGTCATCCCGGTCGTCATCTCGTTCCTGCTCGCGGCGATGCTGCAACCGGTCGCTGCCTGGCTGATCCGCCACGGCTGGAACAAGTCCCTCGCGTCGATCGTCGTGCTCATCGCGGGCCTCGCCGTCGTCGGCGCGATCATCACGTTCGTCATCCAGCAGTTCATCGCGGGCGTCCCCGACTTCTACCAGTCGATCGTCACTGGCCTGCGCGACGCGCAGGACTGGCTGGAGGCCGGCCCGTGGGGCCTCGACGGCGCCCAGGTCGCCGAGGTGCTCGCCGACATCCAGAACCAGATCACCGACTGGTACCAGGTCAACCAGGAGACGATCGTCCAGACCGGCCTCTCCGTCGCCGGCTCGACCGCCTCGGGCCTGGGGAACTTCGTCACCGGCCTGTTCCTGGTCCTGTTCACCACCTTCTTCTTCATCCGCGACGGCCGCCGCATCTGGACCTTCCTCACCGGCTGGCTCCCCCGCCCGGCCACCGAGTCGATGCGGTACGCCGGCGGCGCCGGCTGGTCGACGCTCGTCCAGTACATGCGCACCATCGTGGTCGTCGCCGCCGTCGACGCGATCTTCATCGGCCTCGGCCTGTGGCTCCTCGACATCCCGCTGTGGCTGCCGCTGACCACGCTCGTGTTCCTCGGCGCGTTCATCCCGATCATCGGCGCCACCGTCTCGGGCGCGGTCGCCGTCGTCGTCGCGCTCGTCGGCACCGAGAACGGGCTCGTCAACGCGCTCATCGTCCTCGGCATCGTCCTGGCCGTGCAGCAGCTGGAGTCGAACCTGCTCCAGCCGTTCCTCATGAGCCGGGCCGTCAAGCTCCACCCGCTCGCGATCGTCCTCGCGGTCACCGCGGGCGGCTTCGTGTGGGGCATCATCGGCGCGCTCGTCGCCGTCCCGCTCCTCGCGATCGTCAACGGCACCGTCCGCGCCCTCAACCGCTTCAAGGAGGCCCGCCGCGAAGCCCAGGCGAGGGGCCTCGGCGACGGCGAGGCGACCATAGCGGCCGCGAACGAGAACGGCGACCCGATCGACGGCGGCCGTCAGGCGGCCCGGGAGCGATGAGCGCCGACACCGAAGCCCTGAAGATCCTCGACGCGGCCGTCGCCGCCACCCCCGGCGGCGCCACCCGCGACGGGCAGCGCGAGATGTGCGCGGCCGTCGCCACCGCCGTCGACTCCGGCAAGCACCTGCTCGTGCAGGCCGGCACCGGCACCGGCAAGTCCCTCGCGTACCTGTGCGCGGCGCTCGCCACCGGCAAGACCGTGGTCGTCTCGACCGCGACGCTCGCGCTCCAGCACCAGCTCGTCGCCGTCGACCTGCCGCGCCTCGTGGAGGCCGTCGCGCCCGTCCTCGGCCGCAAGCCCTCCTTCGCGCTCCTCAAGGGACGCCACAACTACCTGTGCAAGCGCAAGATCGCGGGCGACGAGGAGGAGGACGAGGGCGTCCTCGAAGGCACCGAGCAGCTCAAGTGGGCCGGCCAGCAGGCGTCCTTCGCCAAGCAGGTCCAGCGCCTGTACGACTGGGCGAACGACACCGACACCGGCGACCGGGACGACCTCGACCCCGGGGTGAGCGACCGCGCCTGGAAGCAGGGCTCGACCACGTCCAGCGAGTGCCCGGGCGCGAAGGACTGCGCGCAGGGCCCCGACTGCTTCGCCGAGCTCGCGCGCGCCCGCGCGCACGAGGCCGACATCGTCGTCACCAACCACGCGCTCCTGTCGATCGACATGATGAACGAGCGCTCGGTCCTGCCCGAGCACCAGGTCCTCATCGTCGACGAGGCCCACGAGCTCGTCGACCGGGTCACCAACGCGGCCCGCGCCGAGCTCCACCCGGCCCGGCTGCGGTTCCTCGCCCAGCGCGGCCGCCGGCTCATCGACACCGACGTCGCCGACCAGATCCGCGAGGCCGCCGACTCCCTCGAGAACGCCCTGAACATGGCGGGGGAGCGGCGCTTCTCCGGCGACCTGCCCGCGCCGCTCACCGAGGCGCTCAACCTCGTCAACGCCTCCTGCGTCAAGGCCACGACCCATTTGGGCGCCCTCGACGCGGAGACGAAGAAGCAGCTCAGCGCCCAGCAGCTCAAGGCCGGCCTGGTCGAGGCGATCGAGACCGCGGGCCGGTGCATCGGGCCCGCCGGGGACGACGTCATCTGGGCCGAGCCGAACGGCCCCGTGCTCGTGGCCGCGCCGCTCTCGGTCGGCGGGCTCCTCTCGGCGATGCTCTACGAGGACCGCACCGTCATCGCGGCGTCCGCGACCCTGACGCTCGGCGGGAAGTTCGACACCGTCGCCCGCAACATCGGTCTCCCCGGCGACGGGCACGGCTGGGCCTCGCTCGACGTCGGCTCGCCGTTCGACTACGCCAAGAAGGGCATCCTCTACGTCGCGGCGGCACTGCCGCGCCCGACCGCGTCGGGGCTCTCCGACGACGCCGGGAAGGAGCTGCTGCGCCTGGTCGAGGCCAGCCGCGGCGCGACCCTGGGCCTGTTCTCGTCCAAGAAGGCCGCCTCGGAGGCCGCGGAGCTGCTGCGCGCCAAGACCGACTACTCGATCCTGCTGCAGGGCGAGGAGACCCTCGGGAGCCTGGTCAAGCGGTTCAAGGAGGAGGACTCGACGTGCCTCCTCGGGGTCATGAGCCTGTGGCAGGGTGTCGACGTGCCGGGCATGACCTGCCGCCTCGTCGTCGTCGACCGCATCCCGTTCCCGCGCCCGACCGAGCCCCTGACGGCCGCCCGGTCGGAGGCCGCCGACGCGGCGGGCCGCTCGGGCTTCGCGGAGGTGTCGGTCCCGGCCGCGGCGATCCGGCTCGCGCAGGGCGCGGGGCGGCTCATCCGCCGCACCGACGACCGCGGCGTGGTCGCGATCCTCGACTCGCGGCTCCAGACGAACCGCTCGTACGGGAAGTTCATGCGGGACTCGCTGCCGCCGTTCTGGTACACCACGAAGTCCGACTCGGTCGCGGGCGCGCTCGGCCGGCTCGCGGACAGCGCCGCCGAATAATCTCGCCGAATCGGGGAACCCGCCTGATCCTGCCCGGAAACGGCGCCGGCGTCCGCTTCCGAGGCGTCGCAGACATCGAAGGTGAACTCTGGATGAATTCAAGTGAAACCTTTGCATAACCCCAGCTTGGAGCGGTTTCGTGGATTCTCACACAGCGGCCTTCGCAATCTTGTCTCGCGTTCACCTGGATGTTAACTTCGGCGTGACGATTTCCAGCCGTCCCCTGGCCCGATCGGTACAGTGAGGACAGTCAAAGCGACCGAAAGCAGGGGTGCCCGGTGCGGTTCTCGCTGAAGCCTCAGGACGACGCGTTCTACGCCTTCTTCAACGACGCTGCGGACAACATCCGCCGCGGTGTCGGGATCCTGTCCGAGCTGGGCGACGACCAGCCCGACTTCCAGAAGATCTCCGAGCGCCTCGTCGACGTGGAGCACGACAACGACCAGCTGACGCACCGCCTGTTCAACAAGGTCAACTCCACGTTCGTGACGCCCATGGACCGCACGGACATGTACCACCTGGCCGGGAAGCTCGACGACATCCTGGACCACATCGAGGCCGCGGCGAACCTCGTCTACCTCTACGGCCTCTCCGACCTCCCGACCCTGCCGCGCGAGATGATCGAGCAGATCACCGTCCTGGGCCAGCAGGCCGACCTCCTCGTCGAGTTCATGCCGAAGCTCAAGGGCCTCAACTCCTCCATGCAGGAGTTCTGGGTCGAGTGCAACCGCCTCGAGAACGACGGCGACCGCGCCTACCGCATGCTCCTGGTCCGCCTCTACTCCGGCGAGTACGAGGCCCTGACGGTCATGAAGCTCAAAGAGGTCGGCGACGAGCTCGAGGCCGCCTGCGACTCGTTCGAGTCGGTCTCCAACGTCGTCGAGTCCGTCTACGTCAAGGAATCCTGAGCGTGGACAGCGTCACCATCGCGGTATTCCTCTGCATCGCCGCGGCGCTCCTCTTCGGATACACCAACGGCTTCCACGACTCCGCGAACGCCATCGCCACCTCGATCTCGACGCGGGCGCTCAAGCCCCGCGTCGCGCTCGGCATGGCCGCGGTCGGCAACTTCGTCGGCGCGCACCTCGGCGCGAAGGTCGCCAAGACCGTCGCCGAGGGCCTCGTGGTCCTCCCCACCGGCATCGAAGGCCTCCTCATCGTGATGTCCGGCCTCCTCGGCGCCATCACCTGGAACTTCATCACCTGGTACTACGGCCTGCCGACCTCGTCCTCGCACTCGCTGTTCGGCGGCATCGTCGGCGCGACCATGGCCGGCGGCCTCGTCATCGCGGGCAACGCGAACGACTGGGTCCTGTGGAGCGGCATCGTCGACAAGATCGTCCTCCCGACGATCATCTCCCCGGTGGTCGGCTTCGTCCTCGGCTTCCTGGTCATGATCGCCGTGTACTGGCTCTTCCGCCGCGGCCGCCCCGACAAGCTCAACCGCGGCTTCCGCCACGCGCAGACCGTCTCGGCCGCCGCGATGGCCCTCGGCCACGGCATGCAGGACGCCGCCAAGATCATCGGCGTCATCGTCCTCGCGCTGTACGTCGGCGGCATCCAGGACGACGCCACGCACATCCCGCAGTGGGTGTACTGGGTCGCCGCCGCCGTCATGGCCGCCGGCACCTACGCGGGCGGCTGGCGCATCATCAAGACCATGGGCCGCCGCATCATCGACCTCGGCCCGCCCCAGGGCTTCGCGGCCGAGACCGTCGCCTCCACGGTGCTGTACGCGAACACGTGGCTGCTCGGCGCGCCGATCTCGACCACGCACACCATCACCTCCGCGATCATGGGCGTCGGCTCGACCGGCGGCAAGCGCGCGGTCCGGTGGGGCGTGGCCCGGTCGATCGTCATCGCCTGGATCATCACGTTCCCCATCGCGGCCCTGGTGGGAGCCCTGTTCTACCTGCCCATCCAGTTCCTCGGTTAAGACGTTTCGGACGCGGCCCGGCCCACTCGGCCGGGCCGCCTCCGTTTCCGCCGTTGCGCACTGGCGGGGGCCGGGATTGCACTAGCGTGGGGTGCATGTCCATCCAGCGCTTCGGGAAGTGGGACTTCCGGGCGGTCGACTCGACGTCGGCCGCTCGCGCCCTCGCCCGACTCAAGGAGCAGGGCGCTCCGGCCGAGCCCGATCGCGCCGCCGTCGTCGTCCTCCTGCGCGAGGCGCCGCTGCGGGTGTTCCTGCTGCGGCACGCCGCGAAGGAGCCGTTCGGGCTCCCCGCGATCGGCCGCGCCGACCTCCCCGGGGCCACCGCGCGCGAGCGCTGGGCCCACCTGGACCTGGACGGCACGTATGAGCGGACCGCGGGCGGCCTCAAGGGCTCGCTGTACGGCTTCCCGGGCGGCCGCCACAAGCCCGACGACCCCGACGTCGCCATGACCGGCGTGCGGGCCGTCGAGGAGGAGACCGGCGCGATGGTCGCCCTCCAGCGGGCGTGGGCCCGGTGGGTGACGCCCGAGTACGAGCCGGTCCGCTTCGACACCTGGATCTACGTGGCGACCCTCGCCGAGGGCTTCCAACCGCGCATCCGCGTGCGCGAACCCGAGTACGCGACCTGGATCGGCCCCGAGCAGGCCGTGTGCCAGTACGGCGGCCAGATGTCGATGCCCGAGGCCACGACGCTCGCGGAGCTGTCGCGGTACTCGACCGTGGGCGAGGTCTTCGCCGCCGCCGAGCAGCGCGAGATGTCGCCGATCCTGCCGCGCGTCAGCCTCCGCGAAGGGGAGGCCCGGCTGGTCCTGCCCGGTGAAGAGGAGTACCCGGCGGGGGCGCTCACCCGCGCGTGAGGCTCCTGGACCACTGCACGTCGGTGCGCACCACCTCGAAGCCCTGCTTGCGGTAGAGGCCGACCGCCTTCGTGTTCGACTCGTCCGCGTACAGGTCGACCTGTCGGATGCCGTGGGCCGCAAGGTGGGCGAGCCCGGCCAGCGTCAGGGTCCGGCCGAGGCCGGTGCCCTGGGCCCGCGGGTCGACGCCGAGCACGTAGACCTCGCCGACGCCGCCTTCCACTTTGGTCCAGTGGAAGCCGAGCATCCCCTCGGCGTCCTCGGCGACGAGCAGGCCGTCCGGGTCGAACCAGGACTCCTCCTCGCGCGCCCGCAGGTCCGCGGCGGTCCAGCGGCCCTGCTCGGGGTGGTCGGCGAACGCGGCGGCGTTGACCCGCAGCCACTCGGCCTCGTCCCGTCCGGACCTGAAGGGCCGCAGCCGGACGCCGTCGGCGAGCACCGCCGTTGGGGCGTCGCCGCGCGGCCAGTTCCTTCCGGCGCCCTCGGGCCACTCGGCGGGCCAGGGGAACCCCTGGAGGTCGCGGGAGAACTGGAACAGCACGCGCGCCCGCTCGAACCCGTGCTTCGCCGCGAACCGCGTCGAGGCGGCCAGGTCGCCGTGCCCCCAGACCCGGAGTTCGCCCGCCGAGGGCGCGATCCAGTCGAGGACGTTGCCGAGCAGCCGGGCGCCGACCCCTTTGCCCCGGTGGGCCGGATCGACCGCCAACTCGGCTTCCGCGACGTCCCCGACGACCTCCGCGCCGGCGTACGCGATGACCGAGTCGTTCAGGGGCACAACGAAATGCCTGCGATGCTTGTCGGGGTTCCGGGACAGTCCCAGGGTGGTCTGCTCGTTGAAGGGGGCGATGCCGTCGGCCTCCTCGCAGCGGCGGGCCATGGTAACGATTCTGTGAATATCCCGACCCGGAAGTGAAGCATGTTGCGCCATGGGGTTACTCTATTCCTGGACTCAGCACCGTGCCGGGGTGCTGAGTCCTTTTATGTGCCCAGAGCGCGGCCGGGCGACCGCGGAAGCACAACCCGAGGCGGTCAGGTTCCTTCGCAGCGTTCGGTTCGTACTGATGGCGGAGAGGGTGGGATTCGAACCCACGGTGGGTTGTGACACCCACGGCGGTTTTCAAGACCGCTGCACTAGTCCACTATGCGACCCCTCCAGGGCCTTCGAGGCAAGCGCCAATCTATCAAACGCGGGATGACGCGGAACCGCAGATCAGCAGCGGTCGGTCTGGACGCAGCAGGTCGAGCAGGTGCGGCCGCCCTCGATGGTGAGGGCGAGGCAGCAGGTGCGGCGGCGGTAGAGGAGGCGGCCGGACTCGTCGGTGGAGACGTCGACCAGGTGCGCGACGTCGAACGCGTCGAGCAGGGTCTTCGCGATGACGTCGTCGGGGTCGGGCACGACCTGCGCCATCGACGCGACCGCGTACGACAGGCCGGAGGCCAGCGAGCCCATGAGCGTGCGGCGCCCGACCCGGACCCGGGCCAGGAACGCGTCGAGGACCGGTCCGAGGTGGTCGTCGAACGCGGTGGCGCGCAGGCGGTCCAGCAGCTCGCCTTCGTTCGCGACGACCTCGACGTCGGGACGGCCGGCGCACGGGTCGTGCGGGAGCGCCAGGAACCGCGGGCGGACCTGCCGCACCGAGAACATCGGGGCGTCGGCGCTCACCGAGAAGACGGTGTTCGCGGCGTCCATGACGGGGACGCGGCGGGCGGCGGTGTAGCCGAGGACGGCGGGTGCGAGGGTCCAGTAGCAGTAGGTCTTCCACGCGAGCGCGGCGTTCGCGTGGGCGGAGCCGCCCCACAGGGCCGCGGCGGCGGCCATGAGCTCCTCGACGCGCTCGCCGGAGGCGAGCTCGGCGGCGTGGAACTCGACGGCGTCGGTGGCGGGCTCGCCGTGGAGCCAGGACCTGATGCCCGCGACGGGGTGGGGGCTGACCTCGCGCTCGACCCGGGCCGCGACGGCGCGGAGCGCGCGCATCGGGTGGGGGGCGGGGACCGGGCCGTCGGCGAATGCGAATACGGCCGGGAGGGCCTCCGCAGTCGCGAGCCGCATCAGGGTACCCCTCTCAGGTAAGGACTGGCTAACCTTACCTGATTATGCAAGCGGAGTGTCAATAAACCGACAGACGCGGCGCGGCGACGGGGTGTAGGCAGGCGAGGTGCCGTGATGGTGAGCGTCGCCGAGTGGGATGAGTTTCACAGCACCTCGCCTTACAGGAACGATCATGCGCCTGACTCGGGGCGACGCGTCGCACACACGGTGCGATCGGTCCCGTCGCGACGGCCGCGTCCAGGGCTCTGGCACTCTGGTGCGCATGTCCGAGACCGAGGCCCCGCCCCTCCTCCCGCGCCGCACGATCGGCCGCGAGGTCGTCATCGTGCTCCTGCTCTCCCTGGGCGCCTCGGCGGTCTGGTCGATCGTCGACATCGTCGGGACCCTCACCGAGCCCGGCGGCCTCGCCGACTCCGTGCAGTCCATGAACTCGGCGCGGGCCGAGGCCGAGCGGCCCTGGTACGACCTCGCGCAGCAGCTCGTGAGCCTCACGCTCGCCATGGCCCCGGTCGCCCTCGCGCTGCACCTGCTCAGTCTCGACCGCGGGAACCCGTTCCGCCTCATCGGCCTCGACGCCCGCCGGCCCGCCTTCGACCTCCTCGGCGGCGCCGCCCTCGCGGCGTGCATCGGCATCCCGGGCCTGGCCCTCTACTTCACCGCCCGCGCGCTCGGCCTGAACGCGACCATCGCGGCCGCGAACCTGAACGACGTGTGGTGGGCCGTCCCGGTCCTCGTCCTCGCCGCCCTCAAGAACGCGGTCATCGAAGAGGTCGTCGGCGTCGGCTACCTCGTCACCCGCCTCCGGCAGCTCGCCTGGCGCCCCGCGACCATCGTCGCCGCCCACGCCCTCCTGCGCGGCACCTACCACCTCTACCAGGGCTTCGGCGGCTTCATCGGCAACGCCGTCATGGGCGCGGTCTTCGCGCTCTGCTTCCTCAAGTGGAAGCGCACCGGCCCCCTCGTCGTCGCCCACACCCTCCTCGACATCGCCGCCTTCGTCGGATACCTCCTGGTCGCACCCCACGTGAGCTGGCTGTAGGCCTGACGAGCCCGGTTACCATACTAGATTCCTGACCGGTATGCTCGATGCTCGTACGTCTGACGTGCGGCTCCTGGAGGATTCGCATAGTGGCCTAGTGCGCCCGCCTGCTAAGCGGGTTTCGGGTGATACCCGATCATGGGTTCAAATCCCATATCCTCCGCCACGAAGTGGGGGAGGTCCAAATGCAGGGCCTCCACCACGAAGTGGAGGAGGTCCAGATACGGGGCCTCCGCCACATATCGCATGAAGACGTGATCGACCTGCGGGGACACTGCCACATCGGACAGTGTCCCCGCAGTCGTCTCCTCTGGCTCGCCGACCTGTGCGAAGCACGACTGTGCCTGGCGTTGAACGAGATCCGTAGGATGGGCCGGAGAGGTCGACCGCATCCCCGGTCGGGTTCGACACCGCTCTGGAGGTCCCGTGCACCCCTTGCCCCCGACAGAACGCCACCGGCTCGGCAGGTTCAGCGTGATCGCCGAGTTGGGGCAGGGGGCGATGGGCCGGGTGTTCCTCGGGTACGGACCGGACGGGCGGTGGGCGGCGGTCAAGGTCGTGCACGGCGTGCACGTCGCCGATGCGGGATTCCGGGCGCGGTTCCGTGAGGAGGTCGCCGCCTCGCGCCGCGTCTCAGGCGGCTACACCGCGGCCGTGCTCGACGCCGGTCCCGACAGCCCGACACCGTGGATGGCCTCCGAGTTCCTCCTCGGGCCGACGCTGCGAGAGGCGACCGAGGCGGCCGGGGGCCTGCCGGAGCAGGCGCTGGTGCGCCTCGCGGCAGGACTCGCCGCGGCCCTGGCGGAGATCCACCGCGCCGGGATCATCCACCGCGACCTCAAGCCCGGCAACGTCATCCTCACCGGCGACGGCCCTCGCGTCATCGACTTCGGGATCGCCCGCGCCCTCGCCCGCACCGGAACGGATCTCACCCGCACCGGCGGCGTGATCGGCACCCCCGAGTTCATGTCGCCCGAACAGGTCGAGTCCCGCCCGCTGACCCCGGCCTCGGACGTGTTCGCGCTCGGCTCCGTGCTCGCGGCCGCGGCGAACGGCGCCAGTCCGTTCGCGGCCCCGGCCACCTTCCACGTGCTCACCGGCATCGTGCGCGCCGAGCCCGACCTCTCCGGCCTGCCCGGGCGCCTCCGCGACCTCGTGGCCCCGTGCCTCACCGCCGACCCCCGCGACCGCCCCACGCCCGCCGACCTGCTGGACCTCATCGGCCAGGTCGAACCGACCGCGAACCCCTGGCCGGGCACACGCAGCGCCGGCAACTCACCGAGCTGCTCGCCCACGCGCCCGAAGGCGCGACGCGGCTGGACGACGGCCCCACCCTGGTGGCCGACCCGGCCCGGCCGACATGGGCGCAGACGCCGCCGCCGCAGGCGACCCGGCCCCCGGAGCAGCGCCGCCGTCCTGAAGCGCCGGACCGGGCCGGGCCCGAAGCGCCGCCCCGATCGGTCCGCGCGGCGCGGCGCCTCGCGTGGTGGTGCCTGCCCGGCTTCGTGTGCGTGCTCGCCGCCGGGGTGCTCTCGCTCGGCGCACCGGGCTCGCCGAAAGCGGTGATCGCGGTGAACATCGTGCTCGCCGCCGCATCGATCGCCGCGATCACGGTGGGGAACCGGTGGCTCCTCCACCGCGAGAGCGCCGGAGTCGGACTCATCGCCGCCGCGACCGCAGTGGCGGCCCTGCAGGCCATGACGATCCCGCTGCAGGTGGTACTGACCGGCGGCGACCTCTCGTTCGGCGGCAACGACCCGTTCGAGACGCTGCTCTCCGTCTTCGTGTACCTCGTCGCGTCGGCGGCCGCCGTCACCGCGATCGCCGCTCTCACCTTCGTGCTGCTCCCCGCCACCCGCGCCTGGTGCCGCACCTGACCGTCGGGCTTCCGCCGCCTCCGATCCCAGATGTCCTGCGGCCCAGTGCAGCAGCGCCCGTGACCGCGCGGGACGTGGAGCGGGCGGGGAATCGGTATCGTCGATCCATGTCGACGAGCCTCCCCCTCAGCGAAGCACTCGCCCACCTGCGCGACGAACTCAGGGACGCCCGGCTCCGGGCCGACCCCGAGCTCAGACTGAACATCTCCTCCATCGAGCTCGAGCTGGCGCTCGAGGTGCACGCGTCGGCGGGCGCGGAAGCCGGTGCGAGCGTGTGGAAGGTGATCACCGCCAAGGCGGCGGCCGACCGGTCGTCCGACCGCGTCCACCGGCTGCACCTGACGATCGAACCCGCGTATGTGGACGACGCGGGGAACGAGCGCGAGTTCGCGGTCTCCCCGCGCGCGCCGATCCAGGACCGCGACTAGGAGCGCCGATGGCAGGTCGGATCAACCGGCGCGCCGCCGCGGCGGTCAAGATCCGCATCACGGCCGAGGACGGGAGCGAGGCGCTGATCGGCAGCGGCCACCTCGTCGACTCGGGCCTCGTGCTCACCGCGGGCCATGTGCTCGACCACCTCGAGTCCCAGTCGGACGCGACCCGGCTTCGGGTGCGGGGCCGCGACAAGTCCTTCAAGGTCACCGGCGTGATCCGCTTCGAGGGCCTGGACGCGGCCGCCCTCCTCGTGCCGCGCCTGGGCCGGCCTTCCGGCCGCCACCCCGCCGGCTCCTACACCGGCGACCGGCCCCTGGGCGGCTGCTCGGTCGTCGGCTTCCCGGAGGCCGGCGCCGGCAAGGACCAGATGCACCCCGAGTACCTCGAGGTCAGCGTGCTCCCCGTCGTCGACGACCGCAGTCCGCGGCTCGCGCTCGCCGTGCACTCGCCGCTGCCGGTGGACGCCCGGACCTGGGCGGGCATCTCCGGCGCGGGGATCCTGGACCCCGACGGGCACCTGCTCGGCATCGTCACCCACGTTCCGCTGCAATGGAACGGACGGCTGCACGGCGTGCCGATCGAGTCGATCATGCGGGGCGCGGCGACCCTCGCGACCAGGCTCCCGGCCGCGGGCATGCTGGCGGACCTGCCACTGGTCGTCAACACCGGCGAAGACCCGCTCATCAAGCCCGTCGAGCAGCTGCCCGCCGTCTCCGGCGCCGACGAGTCCCTGTTCGAGCTGCTCCACTACCGGAACCACGTGGTGCCGTTCGTCGCCGAAGGGGAGGCGAACCGGATCATCGCCGACGCCCTCCGGTGGGCCCGCTCGGGCGCGGAGGAACCGGATCTCAGCGTCATGGTGCTCACCGGGCCCGCCGGTACCGGGAAGTCGCGGCTCGCCGCCGAGGTGTGCGACCGGCTCGCACGGGCGGACCGGTGGTGGCGCACCGGGTTCGTCGACTACGCCGAACTCGCCACCGTCCGTCCGCCGACCACGCCGCTGCTCGCGGTGTGCGACTACCCCGAACGGCAGGCGGAGACCGTCGGCGCCTTCCTCTCCCGCGTCACCAGGCTCCGGCGCGACGGCGTCCTCCAAGCCCCGGTGCGGGTCATGCTCGTCGCCCGGTCGCAGGGCGAATGGTTCGAGCGCATCCGCGACCACGCCCCGAACATCGACCGCCTCGTCCGCCTCCAGGAGGCGCTGCCGCTGGGCGGCTTCGGAAGCGACGTCCGGCATGCGCACGCGCAGCAGGCGTTCGGGGCGTTCGCCCTCCGCTTCGGCACGGAGGCCGAGCTCCCGCCCGGCCTCGAACGCTACGACCGCCCGCTCACCATCCACGCCGCGGCGCTCATGGCGGCCGCGGGGGAGACGCTCCCCGACCCGTCGGCGGGGGACGCGCGAGACGCGCTCCTGCGGCAGCTCATCCGGCGCGAGGGGAGCCGATGGGCCTCCCTGACCGACAGCGGCGGCCACGCGGTCCTCACCGATCACGAGCGCGGCATGGAGGCCCTGTGCGTAGCGACCCTGACCGCGCCGTACAAGGCCCACCTGGTCGAGCTGCTCCGCGCCGTCCCCTCCCTCGCGGACGCGAGCGCCGAGCGCCGCACCGGCATATCCGACGCGCTCCACGAGCTCTATCCCGGCTCCAGCCGCGACGAGGCCCGGGTCGCCCCGGTCGAACCTGACCTCATCGCCGCGCATCTGCTGGCCCACACCGGGACCCGCTCCGAGATCGTGCGGAACCTGGTCGACTCGACCGTGCTCCACCGGCATCCCGCCTACCACGCCCGGCTCGTCCACGCCCTGCTCCTCGCGGCCGACGAGTACCCGGTGGTCGCAGTGGACCTCAGCGACCACCTCGCGACCTCGCTGTCGGCGCTCACCGGCGCGGAGGAGCACGTCGCCCTCGCCGAGCTGCTCGAGAGCAGCCTGCCGCAGCTGGTCGCCGCCGCCGTCCGCGACGTGCTCGAACGCCGCGACCTGACCGCGGCCCGGCACCTCGTGATGGCGCTGGACCTGCCGCACGAGCTCATCGACTCGGCGGTGGCCGAGCACGCCGACGACATCCTGCTCGCCGGCGTCATACCCTCCACCAACCCGGCGCTCGCCGGCCTCGGATCGGCCCTCGCGAACATGGCCGTGCACTACTGGCGCCAGCGGTACGCCGCGTCGCCGGAGTCGGAGGCCAAGGCCAGGCTCGCCGACTCCATGGCCGAACTCGGCGTCTGGCAGGAGCTCGACGATCGCCACACCGCCGCCCACGTCGCGAAGCAGCGCGCGATGGACCTGTACGAGCAGCTCGCCGGCGACGACGAGCAGTTCATCCCCGATCTCGCACGCGCGGTCAACAACTTCTCGATCGCCACCTCGATCGCCGGGGAGACCGACGCCTCGATCCACCTGACGCAGCGGGCCATCGAGCTGTGGCAGTACTCCGACGAGGCCCTCGACGGGGACTTCCGCGACCGGCTCGCCCTGGCGCGCGCGAATCTGAGCTTCTCGCTGCTCGAGGCGTACCGGCCGCAGGAGGCCCTCGTGTCCGCCCGCCGCGCGGAACGCTCGCTCGAGGAGCTGTGCGGCGACGACCCCGACGAGTACCTGCCGGAGCTGCAGCGGGCGCGGTTCGCCCATGCGGCCAGCCTGGCGGGGGTCGGACGCGCCGGTGAGGCGGTCGTGCTCGGCGAGCGCGCGGTCGCACTGGGAGACGACCTGGTCCGCATCGACCGGACCGTCCATCTGCCGCGGCTGGCGCGCGCGGTCGAGGCGCTCGGGCGGTACCTCGAGAGCGCCGGCAGGCCCCGCGAGGCGCTCGCTCCGAAGCGCCGGGCGGTGCGGCTCTGGCTGGAGGCCACGGAGCGGATGCCCGGCGCCTACATGCTCGAGCACGTCGAAGCCCTCGGGGAGATCGCCTCGTACTTCGCGCGCGCGGGCCGGCGCACGGAGGCGCTGGAGGCTTCCGACCAGGCGGTCGACGTCGCCGAGCGGCGATTCCGGCTGGGCGGAGGGCGGTGCCTGCCGGTGGTCGCCGTGGCGCTGGAGACCGCGACGGCCGTCAGACTCGACCTGAACGCCGACCTGACGAACGCCCTCTACTTCGCCGGCCGGGTCGAATCCGTTCTCGCCGAACTGGACGCGCGGACCCCCGGGAGGTACGCCGAACGGCTGGCGCTCGTCCGGGACGCGCAGCGCCAGATCCACCGGCGACTCGCCCGAACGGGTGACCAGCACCGCAAGTGGGGCCAACCCTGAAGCCGCGCAACGGATAGACTGCCACTCCGAGGCCAAGCCGAACCGAACCCCCGAATCGGCCTCGAACATCCCTGTGCTCACCGACCCCCCGGAGGCGCCAGTGGACGATCTGTACGCGGTCGTCGGAATCGACCCGACAGCAGACGTAGGCGACATCGAAACCAAGATCAAAGAGCAGGCCCGCCTGTGGAACAAGCGGATCAACTCACCTGACATCAACAAGCGCCACGAGGCGGAGAACATGATCCGCCTCCTCGACCAGGCGCGGACCACCCTGCTCGACCCCCGCAAACGCGCCGAGTACGACCGCGACCTCGCGGCGCACCGGGCGAGCGGGCAGGCGGCCCAGGCCTCGCCCGGGGCCGGCATCGACTGGCTGGACCGGGCGGAGGCCGCGCTCGCCGCGAACGACTACCTCGCCGCGGCGTACGCCGCGAAGCAGGCCCGTGAGCACCAAGGCGAGTCGGCCGGCGTGTGGGCCGCCCTCTACCGCTCCAATGTGGGCCTCGGGAACTTCCAGGACGCGCTGTACGAAGCCCGCCAGACCCTCGACTACACCCCTGACGACGCCGGCCTCTACATGGACCTCGGATTCATCCACGAGAACCTGGGCGATCAGGCGGGCGCGCTGTCCGCGTACGGGAAGGTCGCCCAGTCTCCCGGCCACCACGCGCAGGGGCAGATGGCGTCCGCGATCGTGCTCGCGAAGATGTCCAGGTACAACGAGGCCGTCCCGATCCTGGAGCAGCTGTACACCTCGGCCCCGAGGGAGCTGGACCGGGCCCTCACCGGCGACTACCTCGCCGAGGTGCTCATCGAGTCGGCGGAGAAGGTCCCGGCCCACCGCAGCGGCGACCAGTACATGGTGACCACGCCGTACGAGCTGTCGGTGATGCAGCGGGCGTCCGCCCGCGCCCTCCAGGTGGCCTCCAACCCGCAGGTCGTCCATGCGGCGCACCGCCTCGACGGGTATCTCCGATCGATGCACACGAGGCGGTTCTGGCCGGGCTTCCCCGTCCGGGGCGTCGTCATCCCCGCGGTCGCCTTCATTGCGATCGCCATGTGCGCTTCGGCCACCGAGAGCGGCGCCGTCCTCGTGCCGATCACCGCCGTCGTCTGCGGTCTCATCACCTGGTACCAGATCGCGAGCGCCCAGAAGCCCCAGTGGGAGATCAACGCCATCGTGACCCGGATGAACCGCAACGGCAACTGAGGAGCACCAGTGACCATCGGAATCGACCTCGGCACCACCTATTCGGCCGTCGCCGTCGTCCACGAGGACGGCGCGCCCGAGATCCTCGAAGGCGAGTCGGGGCGCCTCACCCCGTCCGTGGTGTTCTTCGACGGCATACAGCCCCTGGTGGGCCTCGCCGCGAAGAACATGGCGGCGGTCGCACCCGACTCCTACGTCGAACTCGTCAAGCGGCGCATGGGCACCCGCTACGTGGCGCACTCCGACGAGAACGGCAAGGAGTACGTTCCCGAGGAGATCTCGGCGATCATCCTGCGCCACCTCGCCGACAACGCGCGACGCCATCTCGGCACCGACGAGAAGGACGTGGTCGTCACCGTCCCGGCCTACTTCGACGACGCCGCCCGCACCGCGACCAAGGACGCGGCGAAGATCGCCGGGCTGCACGTGCGGCGGCTCATCAACGAACCGACCGCCGCCGGGATCGCCTACGGCATCACCAAGAACACCAAAGGGACCTACCTGGTCTTCGACCTCGGCGGGGGCACGTTCGACGTCACCATCATGAAGGTGGGCGACGAGGGCTTCGAGGTCGTCGCGACCGGCGGCAACCGCGCCCTCGGTGGCTTCGACTTCGACAACCTCCTGATGTCGCACGTCAACGCCGACGTCGGCGCCCAGGGCGGACCCGACCTGTTCGACGACGGCGCGCTCCAGGCGGCGCTGCGCCGGGACTGCGAGGAGGCGAAGCGCCGCCTCACCCAGTTGACCAGGACGTCGATCAACACCGCCGCGGACAACCGTCTGTTCAGGACTTCCGTCACGCGGGACGAGTTCGAGGCGATGTCCGCTCCGCTGCTGCGCCGGACCGAGGACATCGCCGAAGAGGTCCTCGACGAGGCCGGCATCGCCTGGTCGGCCGTCGACGGCACCCTGCTGGTCGGCGGCTCCACCCGGATGCCGATGGTGGCGGCGATGGTCGAGCGGCTCTCGGGCTCCAAGCCCAGGTCCGACGCCAACCCCGACGAGGTCGTCGCGATCGGGGCGGCCTTGATCGCGGCCAGCCTCGACGCCGAGCAGGAGGGCACCCGGCCGCAGCGGACGATCCGCGACGTCACCTCGCACGGCATGGGCACGATCGTGCAGGACGCGGCGACGCAGCAGCCGTACAACGCGGTGATCATCCCCAAGAACTCCACGATCCCCTGCGAGTTCCAGGACACCTTCTACACCCTGATCGCCAGGCAGGAGCATCTCGACTTCGAGATCACCGAGGGGGACTCCGCGGTCGTGGCCGACGTCGAGGTGCACCACGTCGACACGCTCCGGCTGCCTCCCGGGCTGCCGGAGGGCGCGCCCATCCACATCACGATGGCGTACGACGTCGACGGCACGATCCACGCGGACATCCTCGACGTCACCAACAACCGGCCGCTGGGGGACTTCCATCTGCCGCGGCCGAACAACATGAGCAGCGAGGAAGTGGCGGCGGCGACCGTCCGGCTGCGGTCGATGCCGGAGGAGGAGTGACGACCGGCGGGGAGCGGGCGACCGCGGCGGAGGCGGTGCTCGCCCGGCTCGAGGCCATCGAGTCGCTGCTGGTCGAGCAGGCGGAGCATCTCCGGATCGAGTCGCACCGCAAGCAGGCGATCATCTCCGAGCAGTCGCAGCGGCTCAGGGAGGCCGAGGGCGGCCTGTTCCGCGAGCTCCAGCTGCCGCTGGTGAGCGCCATGGGAGGGCTGGTCGACCGGCTCACCGGCTATTCGGGCTCCGATGCGGTGCTGGCGGAGTCCGTCCGCGAGGAGCTGCTCGAAGCGCTGGCGATGGTCGACATCCATCCGGTGCCCACCGGCGGCGGGTTCGACCCGGCGCTCCACCGGGCGGCGGGGACCGCCGCCGAGCCGTCGCTTCCGGACGGCGCCATCGTCGAGGTCTGGAGCAGCGGCTGGGCGCGTGGCCGGACGGTGATCCGGCACGCCTCGGTGGTGGTCAACAAGACCGCGAACAGCGGTCCGCCCCCGGGCCGCGGCCGGCCCGCACCGTGACGGACCGGGATCCCGGGGGACGCCGCCGTCGGCGTCCCCCGGACCCGCCTCGGGAGGAGGACCCGACGAGGACACGGGGAAGCCCGTGCCGCGGGACGGGCCTTGACGCGGCGGCAAAGCATTGGCAAACTTCGATGTGTCGATTGGGAGCGCTTCCGCTCTCGTCGGGACCCATTGGAGGGCACGTCATGCAGGTACGAAGACGAAGGAGCACGGCCGTCGTCGGGGTGGTCGTCGCCGCGCTCGGGGCGAGTGCCGTCACGATCGCGGGCGCGCAGCACGCGAGCGCGGCCGAGGGCTGCGAGGTCGAGTACACCGTGGTGAGCGACTGGGGCTCCGGCTTCCAGGCGAACATCAGCATCACCGCGGACGAGCCGATCGACGGCTGGACCGTGGAATGGGACTTCACCGGCGCTGTCTCCGGCATCAGCGCCTGGAACGTCACCGGGCAGTCCCTCAGCGGCAGGCACTTCGAGGCCTCCGACGCGGGCTGGAACGGCGCCATCGCCTCCGGCCAGACGAGGGAGGTCTTCGGGTTCACCGCGAGCGGCAGTGCGGGGGACATCGAGAACGCCGCCGTCAACGGCGTCGAGTGCGGCGGGGACGGCAGCGGGGAGCCGACCGAGCCCGAGCCCACCGACCCCGACCCGACCGACCCGCCGCCCGCCGGGACCCCGGTCGAGCGGCACGGGCAGCTGAGCGTGTGCGGCAACAACATGTGCAACGAGGACGGCCAGGAGATCCAGCTCCGCGGCGTCTCCAGCATGTGGCTGCACTGGCAGACCCAGCCGTACGCGCAGAACCTCGACGCGCTCGAGTGGATGCGGGACGAGTGGAACATCGAGGTGTTCCGCGTCGCCATGGGCGTCGAGCCCGAGGGCGCGTACCTCGACGACCCGAACGGCTGGAAGTCCCAGGTGGAGACCGTCATCCAGAACGCCGCCGAGGCGGGCGTGTACGTGATCGTCGACTTCCACGCGCACCAGGCGCACCAGCACCAGGCCGCGGCGGTCGCGTTCTTCACCGACCTCGCCGACCGCTACGGGCACCTCCCGAACGTCATCTGGGAGCCGTACAACGAGCCCGAGCAGGTCTCCTGGGCCGGCGCCGTCAAGCCGTACCACGAGGCCGTCGTGGCCGCGATCCGCGCGCAGGACCCGGACAACATCGTGGTGCTCGGCACCCCGACCTGGTCGCAGGACGTCGACGTGGCCGCCGCGAACCCCGTGGCCGGCACCAACCTGATGTACACGCTGCACTTCTACTCGTGCACGCACGCGCAGTGGAACCGGGACAAGGCCAACACCGCGATCAACGCGGGCCTCGCCCTGTTCGTCACCGAGTGGGGCGCCAGCGCCGCCGACGGCGGCCTCGACGGGCGCGTCTGCCTCGACGAGGCCCAGCGGTGGATCGACTGGATGGGCGGGAACAAGATCTCCTGGACCGCATGGAAACTGGACGTCGGCAACGACTCCACGAACCTGCTGTCCGCCGGGGCGCCGCTGACCGGGGGGTGGAGCAACCACCTCCACGGCCACGCGCCGTTCGTGATCGCCAACCTGCCGCAGTAGCCGACCCGCGCCGCCCGCCGGGGCCATCCCGGCGGGCGGCCCGCGTCAGGGTCGTGTCAGCGACGTGTCAGGGCCCGACCGCATCGTGGGGGCATGAACCACCACCCACCCGCGCCGGTCGAGCTCGCCGGCGTCACCCGCGTGTACGGCTCCCGGGGCACCGCCGTGCGCGCCCTCGACGACGTGCACATCGCGTTCCCTTCCGGGTCCTGGACCGCCGTCATGGGCCCCTCCGGGTCCGGCAAGTCCACGCTCCTCCACTGCGCCGCGGGCCTCGAGCGGGTCACCTCCGGCACGGTCCGCATCGGCGGGAACGACATCACCGACGCCTCCGACGCCGAACTCACCCGCCTGCGCCGCACCGAGATCGGGTTCGCCTTCCAGACGTTCAACCTCATCGGGTCCCTCACCGCCGAGCAGAACGTCGCCATGCCCCTGCGCCTCGCCGGGCAGCGCCCGAAGCGCCGCGACGTGCACGAGGTCCTCGACGCGGTCGGCCTCGCCGACCGCCGCCGGCACCGCCCCCGCGAGCTCTCCGGCGGCCAGCAGCAGCGCGTCGCCATCGCCCGCGCCATGGTCACCCGCCCCGCGGTGCTCTTCGCCGACGAGCCCACCGGCGCCCTCGACACCAAGGCCGCCCGCGACGTCCTGCACCTCATGCGCCGCATGGTGGACGAGCGCGGCCAGACCACGATCATGGTCACCCACGACCCCGCCGCGGCCGCGAGCGCCGACCGGGTCGTGCTCCTGCGCGACGGCCGGATCGTCGACCGCGTCGACCGCCCCTCGACCCGCGAGGTCGCCGAGCGCCTCGCCGCCCTGGAGGACTGATGCTCCTCCTCGCCTGGCACACGTTCCGCGACCGCTGGCAGGTCTTCGCGGGCGCGATCCTCACCGTCTGCATCGGCACCGCGCTTGTCCAGTCCTCGCTCCTCGCGCTGGTCGCCGCCGCGGGCGCGGCGGTGCCGTCCGGGCTCGACCCCGAAGCGGCCCTGGCCCTCCAGGGGGCGTACGACGGGGCCGCGACGCTCCTGTCGATGGTGCTCGCCCTGTCCGCGTTCGTCGCCGTCTTCATCGTCGCCTCGACGTTCGGGTTCACCGTGGCCCAGCGCCGACGCGAGCTCGCGCTCCTGCGGCTCACCGGCGCGAGCCGGGGCCAGATCCGGGCGCTGCTCACCGGGGAGGCGGTGCTGCTCGGCCTCGTCGGCTCCGCGCTCGGCGTCGTCGCCGGGCTGCCGGTCGCGCGGGTCCAGACACGGCTCCTCGAACGGCTCGACTTCGCCCCGCCCGGGTTCGAAGTCCCTTGGCGCCCTTGGGTGGTCGCGGTGTCGCTGGGCACCGGGGTGCTCATCGCCGTCCTCGGCGTGCTGGCGTCCTCGCGCCGGGCCGCGGGCGTCCGCCCCCAGGAGGCGCTCCGCGAGGGCGCGGCGGCCGCGCAGGTCATGACGGTCTCGCGCTGGATCGTCGGCGTCCTGTTCATCGCGGGCGCGGCGGTCCTGTTCGCGCTCTTCCCCGGCGGCGACGCGGCGATGCCGGTGTGGTTCGTCCAGCTCACGCCGTTCCTGGTGACGGTGCCGCTGGTGATCGGCCTCAGCGCGCTGGCCCCGCTGGTCGTCCCGCTGGCCGCGGCGCTGCTCGGCACGGTGTGCCGCGGCGTGCTGGGCGAGCTGGCGCTGTCGAACCTGCGCTCGGACGCGCGGCGCAGCGCGTCCACGGCCGCGCCCGTGATGGTGCTGTTCGCGCTCACCGCGGGCATCGGCGGGACGCTGGCGACCGTGGGGGAGGCGGGCCGCCAGGAGGTGCTGAGCACTGTGGACGGCGACCTGCTGGTCGCCGCCGACCGGGACGCCTCGGCCGAACTGGCCGGAATGGACGGTGTCGCGGCCGTGTCCGCGGAGGCCGAGGTCATGTTCGAGCTCGCGTTCGCCGAGGCCGGGACCAGCTGGTACGTGCCGGGTCTCGGGACCGCGGTCGATCCCGCGGCCTACACCGCGACCCATGACGTCGCGCCCGTCGCCGGGGACCTCGCCGACCTGACCGGCGCTGCGATCGCCGTGAGCCCCAGCGAGGGCTACGAGCGCGACTGGCGCGTGGGCGACGTCCTCCCAATGCGGTTGGGCGGCGAGGACGTCGAGGTGCGGATCGCCGCGCTGCTGCCGCCCACCGTGGCCGGACCGCACTACCTCCTCTCGCCCGACCTGCTGCCCGCCGACGCCGGCGAGTGGCGGCACGTGGTGCGGCTCGACGACGGCGCGGACCGCGACGACGCGGCCGCCCGGCTCGCGGCGTTCGGCGAGGTGACCACCGTGGGGGCGTGGGTCGACGCCGCGGCCGCGGAGGACGAGCGCCTCACGCGGAACATCATGATCGTGCTGCTGGGGATGACCATGCTGTACACGGCGATCGCGATCGTCAACGCCGTCGTGATCGCCGCGTCGAACCGCCGCCGCGAGTTCGCCGCCGCGCGCGTCACCGGCCTCGGCCGCGCCCAGGTGGTCGCGCTGGCGCTCCTGGAGTCGCAGGCGGTCGCCGCGATCGGCCTGCTCCTCGGCGCCCTCGCCGCGGCGGGCTCGGTCCTCGGCACCGCGGTCGCGGTGCGGCGCCTGATCGGGATCACGGTGGTCGACGTCCAGTGGCCGCTGCTCGCGGGCCTCGCTCTCGGCGCCGCCGCGGTCGTGGGGGTGACGAGCCTGGTCACGGCCCTGTCGGCGACGCGCACGCCGCCGATCCGCCTGGTCGCGTCCCGCGAGTGACGGGCCCCGCTCGACATATTCCGTTATGGGTATATGATTGGTGCATGGCACGAGCCGCGACCACCTCCGACGCGTTCAACGCGATCGCCGAGCCCCAGCGCCGGCGCATCCTCGACCTGCTGCGGGGGCGGGAGATGGCCGTGTCCGAGCTCGCGAGCGAGCTCGACCTCCCGCAACCCGGGGTGTCCAAGCACCTGCGGGTCCTGCGGGAGGTCGAGCTGGTGCGCGTGCGCGGCGACGGTAAGCAGCGCCTCTACCGCGTGAACGCCCGCGCCCTGCGACCGGTCCAGGAGTGGATCGGCGGGTTCGCGGCGTTCTGGGAGGCCAGCTTCGACCGCCTCGACGACTACGTGCAGGAACTCAAGGAGGAACACGATGGGGAATGAGCAGGAGACGGCGGACCGGGAGATCGTGCTCTCGCGGGTC
Source organism: Glycomyces endophyticus (assembly GCF_039531525.1). Classification (NCBI taxonomy): domain Bacteria; kingdom Bacillati; phylum Actinomycetota; class Actinomycetes; order Glycomycetales; family Glycomycetaceae; genus Glycomyces; species Glycomyces endophyticus. The sequence goes on along the minus strand of NZ_BAAAQF010000002.1, from coordinate 27,949 downwards.
GTCAACGGCCCGAGGGACCTGGTGTTCCAGGCGTTCACCGAGGTCCGGCACCTCTCCCGCTGGTGGGGCCCCGCCGGGTTCACCACCACCACGAGCGCCTTCGCGTTCCGCGAGGGCGGCGAGTGGGAGTTCACCATGCACGGCCCCGACGGCACCGACTACCCGGAGTGGATCCAGTGGCGCGTGATCGCGCCGCCGGAGCGGATCGAGCTGGTGCACGGGGCGTTCCGGGACGATCCGGAATCGTTCGAGCAGGTCCTCACCTTCACCGCGAACGGCGACACCACCGAGCTCGAGATGCGGACCCTGTTCCCCACCAAGGCGCTCCGCGACCGCGCCGTCCAGCGCTTCGGCGCGATCGAGGGCGGCAGGCAGACACTGGGCCGGCTGGCGGAGTACGTCACCGGCATGACCGAGAAGGAAGGCGAGAACTGATGGCCGGCAAGGTGTTCTTCAGTGTGACGATGAGCCTCGACGGCTTCATGGCGCCGCTGGACGACGGCGCCCTGGAGGCGATGAACCAGGGCCGGAACGACGACCCGTCGCTGCGGCGGTGGATGTCGCAGTGGGGCGAGCTCCAGGGCTGGGCCCTCAAGCAGCGCTTCATGCGCGAGAACCTGCAGTTCGGCGAGGGCGGGGAGACCGGCCCGAACGACGACTTCCTGCGCGGCGTCTTCGACCGCACCGGTTCCACCGTCCTCGGCAAGCGCATGTTCGACGGCGGCGAGGGCGGCTGGCCCGAGGACGCGCCCTTCCACACCCCGGTCTTCGTGGTCACCCACGAGGTCCGCGAGCCGTGGAAGCGCCTGGGCGGCACCACCTTCCACTTCGTCAACGACGGCATCGAGAGCGCGCTGGCGCAGGCCCGCGAGGCCGCGGGCGACCGCGACGTGCGCATCGGCGGCGGCGCCGAGACGATCCTCCAGTTCCTGAACGCCGGGCTCGTGGACGAGTTCACGGTCTCCCTGCGCCCGGTGTTCTTCGGCACCGGCGTGCCGCTCTTCAAGGGCGTCGACCAGACCGCCGTCGCACTCGACCTGGCGCGCACCGAGGCCACGCCGGAGGTCACGCACCTGACGTACACGGTGCGTCGCCGCTGACGCCCGGATCGTCCGGCCCCGCAACGGGACTCGCGAGGTCCCGCCGCGGGGCCCCGCGACCCGTGCCGCCCGGCGGTCCCGCCTCAGTCGAGGCTGACCGCCTCGGCCGCGTGCGACAGCCGCGAGTCGAACCGGCTGAGGAACCGCAGCAGCGGACCCGAGCGCAGGAGCGCGTTCCGGGCCCCGATCGCGAAGCCGCTCTTGGGGACGAGGAAGTCCAGACCGGGATCGGCGATCCCCTGGTTCGCGGTCGCGTACGGGCGCATCCGGCGCTCGTACGCGGCCAGGGCCGGCCCGGGCTCGTCGCGGCCCGCGAGCTCGGCGGCGAGGATGTACGCGCCGACGAGCGCGAGGCTGGTGCCCTGCCCGGACATCGGCGACGGGCAGTAGCCCGCGTCGCCGAGGAGCACGACCCGGCCCTTCGACCACGCGCCCATGCGGATCTGCGTGACCGAGTCGAAGTAGAAGTCCGGCGCGTCGGCGAAGTCGGCGAGGATGCGGTCGGTCTCCCAGCCCATCCCGCCGAACACCTCGCGCAGGTGCTCCCGCTGCGCCGCAGGCGCTTGCCGGTCCACCTCGGACTCCATGCGGGTCCGGTGGAGCAGCAGCGCCTTCGCCCCCTCCGACCGCGGCGTGTGGTACAGCGCGGCGAGCCGGCCGGGGGTGTTGAACAGGCGCGCCTCCCCGTTGAGCTCCAGCCGGTTCGGGACGGTCGCGATGCTGACGTACGAGTCCAGGAACCGGCGGAAGGGCCGCTCCGGCCCGAACGCCAGGGCCCGCGTGTTCGAGTGGAGCCCGTCGGCCCCTACGACGAGGTCGAAGGACTCCTCGCCGCCCGAGGCGAACCGGACCGACACCCCGTCGCCGAGGTCCTTCATGGACTCGATCGAGTCGCCGTACCGGTACTCGGCGTCCGGCGCGGCGTCGTGGAGCAGGCCGACGAGGTCGCCGCGGAGGATCTCCAGCGAGCGCTCCTCGGCCGAGACGAGGCCGGCGCCGAAGCTCGCGCGGGTGCGGCCGTCGGCGTCGACCATCGCGACACCGGTGATCCCGGTCTTCGCGGCGCGCACGCCGTCGAGCACGCCCATGCGCTCGGCGACGTCGACCGCCTTGCCGCGCAAGTCGATCGCGTACCCGCCGGTCCGCCGCGAGGCGGCCTTCTCGACCACGACGGCGCGGATGCCGCGGCGCCCGAGCCAGTGCGCGAGCGCGGGGCCGGCGATGCTCGCGCCGGAGATGAGGACGTTCCGTACTGCGGTCATGAGGGGTCCGTTCGCTTGCTGTCGGTGTCGTCGAAGCCCTGTTCGAGGAGGGCCAGGGCGCGGTCGATGTACTCGAAGGGGGGCGAATCGAAGCCGGCGTGGCACCAGAGGCGGAGCGCGCCGATGACGCCGCCCACGAAGGCGTGCACGAAGATCTCGGTCCGGAACGGGTCGCCGCCGAGGGGCCCGACGGCGGCCGCGATGAGTCGCGACTTCCGGTGGGCGTGGAGGACGTACGCGGCCTCGATCGCGGAGTGGCGGTAGACGAGCGCCACGCGCCGCCGGATCAGCCGGAGCTGCGCCTCGTCCATCCGGGCGAAGGCCGCGCGGAAGGTCCCGCGGAGCAGGGTCACCGGGTCGACCGCGGCGAACTCGGCGGCGAGCGGGCTCAGCGGCAGCTCGTCCTCCTCGTCCCAGATGACGAGCATCTCCTTGGAGCCGAAGTAGCGGTAGACGGTCCGAGGGGAGACCTCGGCCGCCGCGGCGACCGCCTCGATGGCGACGGCGTCGAAGCCCTGCGCCTCGAACAGGTCGAGGGCCGCATCCTGGATGCGGCGCATCGCGGCGAGCTTCTTGCGGTGCTGGAGTCCGTGGTCCATGGCTTCAGTATAGGCAGTCACTGCCAGAAGGCAGTGACTGCCTATCGATGGTCGGCGGGGATAATCCAATCAGCCCTTCGGCGACACCCCGCCGCGCCTCCCCGCGCGGCCCGCCGACCGCCACCCGGAAGGAGACCGACCATGACCGTCCTGGTCACCGGCGCGCGAGGCACCATCGCGCGTAACGTCATCGCGCACCTGATCCTCGCCGGCGCCCCCGTCCGCGCCGCCAGCCGCAACCCCGCCGACGTCGAGCTGCCGGGCGGGGCCCTGCCCGCCCTCGTCGACTTCACCCGCCCCGAGACCCTCGGCCCCGCCCTGGACGGCGTCGAGCAGGTCTTTTTGTACGCCGCCCACGAGGGCATGGCGCACTTCGTCGCCGCGGCGGAGGCGAGCGGCGTCAAGCGCGTCGTCCTGCTGTCCTCCGCGGCCGCCGCGGGGTCCGGTGACGACTGGATCGCCCGGGCGCACCGCGAGGCCGAGGCGCCCGTCGAGGCGTCGGGCCTCGCGTGGACGTTCGTGCGTCCCGCCGTGTTCGCCGGCAACGCCCTCTGGTGGGCCGACTCGATCAGGAGCGAGGGCGTCGTGCGCCTGCCCCACCCCGACGCGCCCGTCAACCCCGTCCACGAGCGCGACGTCGCCGACGTGGTCGCGACCGCGCTCCTCGGCGCCGGCCACGAAGGCCGGAAGTACTTTGTGGACGGACCGGGGCACCTGACGCAGCGCGAGCAGGTCGCCCTGATCGCCAAGGCGATCGGCCGCGGCATCGAAGTCGAGGAGCTGCCGCGCGAGGCCGCCGGGCACTCCATGCCCGCGCCCGTGCTCGACCTGCTCGAGGCCGCGTGGACCGATGCCCCGGGCCCGACCGCGGAGGCCGTGACCGGCCGCCCGGCCCGCACGTTCGAGCGGTGGGCCGCCGACCACGCCGGCGACTTCCGCTGAGCCTCAGCGCGCCCGGTTGAGCCGGGCCGCCTGCCTGAGCAGGTGGCGCAGCTCGGCCGCGCTCGCGGCGGTCTTGGACGCGGCCGTGTAGCGCCGCGCGGCCTCGGCCGTGTTCCCCGCCCGCTCGTGGAGGTACGCGGCCACGGCGTCGCGCCGCGGCAGCGTCGGGTCGAGGGCCTCGACCAGGCGCAGCCCGGCGAGCGGGCCGTCGACGTGGCCGACCGCGACCGCCCGGTTCAGGGCCACCACGGGGTGGTCCGGGCTGATCGCCGCGAGCTCGTCGTACCACTCGAGGATCTGCGGCCAGTCGGTCTCCGCCGCGCACGCGGCGTCGTCGTGGAGCGCGGCGATGGCCGCCTGGATCTGGTACTCGCCCAACCGGTCGCGCACGAGCGCGCCCTGGAGCACCGCCACCCCCTCGGCGATCATCGCGGTGTCCCAGCGGGACCGGTCCTGGAGCGCGAGCGGGACGAGCTCGCCCGCGGCGTCGGTGCGGGCCTCGCGGCGCGCGTGGTGCAGGAGCATCAGCGCGAGCAGCCCCGCGGCCTCGGGGTCGCCGGGGACGGACGCGACGAGCTGGCGCCCCAGGCGGATCGCCTCCGCGGCCAGGTCGGCGTCGCCGGGCCGCCGCTCGCCCGCGAAGCCCTGGTCGAACATCAGGTAGAGCACGCGCAGCACGGCGCGCACGTCGCCGGGCCGCTCGAAGCGCTCCCCGGCGAGGGTCCGCTTCGCCCGCGAGATCCGCTGCGCCATCGTCGACTCCGGCACCAGGAACGCCCGCGCGATCTGCGCCGTCGTCAGCCCGCCGACCGCGCGGAGCGTCAGCGCGACCGCCGAGGCGGGCGTGAGCGAGGGGTGGCAGCAGCGGCTCAGCAGGAGCAGCGTGTCGTCGGCCTGCCCGGCCGGGCCCGGCGACCGCTCGCGCCGCACGGCCACCTCGCGGAGCGCCCGCGCCGAGGCCGAGCGCCGCGCGTCGAGGAACCGCCGCCAGGCCACGGTCACCAGCCAGCCCTTGGGGTCGTCGGGGGCGTCGCCGTCCCAGCGGCGCACGGCCTCCACGAGGGCGTCCTGGACGGGGTGCTCGGCCGCCGCGAAGTCCGCGCCGCGGCGGACGAGGACGCCGAGTACCTGCGGGGTCAGGTCCCGGAGCAGGTGGTCGTCGAACATCGGCGCCGGGCTACTCGACGACCGGCGCGTGCGACAGGAACGGCCGGACCTCGATCCACTCGTGCAGCGGCCTCCCGTCCTTGCCCGGGGCCGACGAGAGGCGGGCCGCGGCCTCGTGGGCGCGCTCCTTGGAGTCGACGTCGATGATCATCCACCCGGCGATGACGTCCTTGGTCTCGGCGAACGGCCCGTCGGTGACGGGGGCGGCGCCCTCGCCGCCGTAGCGCACGAACTCGCCCTCGAACGCGAGCGCCTGCGCGTCGACGAACTCGCCGCGCTCGCGCAGCTCGTCGGCGACCGCGCCCATGAACGCGATGTGCTCGGAGATCTCCTCCGGCGTCCAGTCGTCCATCGGGGCGACCGCGTTCGGGTGCTGGACCGGTCCACCGCGGTAGTGCTTGAGCAACAGGTACTTGGCCATGACTGCAATCCTCCGTCCCGTGCGGCGTCCTTCGCCGCCGGCACCCCTGGGACGGAGCCCGGACGCGGTTCTCGACATCCCCGGGGGAATTCTCCAGAAGTTTTTTCTCCGCGTACCGGAGCCGCAGGTCCTGCGCGCGCCGGCCTCCGGGCACGGGAAAGGCCCGCCCTCCGCGACGAGCGCGGCGGCAGGCCTTGTGAAGTGCGGGGTCGGGACGGCGGCGCCTAGGCCCCGCCGTCCCGGTTCGCTTTAGAGCACGCGGATGTTCGCGGCCTGCGGGCCCTTCTGGCCCTGCTCGACGTCGAACTCGACGTGCTGGTTTTCTTCAAGGTCGCGGCGACCAGTTCCCTGGATGGCGGAGAAGTGCGCGAACACGTCCGCAGAGCCGTCGTCGGGAGCGATGAAGCCGAAGCCCTTGTCGCCGTTGAACCATTTCACAGTGCCAGTGGCCATGTGTTCCTCCTGTTGTGCGTCGGACCGTCAAGACGGCCCGACTTCTTCATTGGACCGCCGAGGCGGTCCAAATCCCACGCCGATGAATCCGGCGCGGAAGTCTGGTGCGGGGTGTCGGGGCATGCGGCGACCGGCCGCGGTTGCGAGACCGCGTGCCACAAAGTGATCCGTGTCGACTGGACGTCGGACCGTTCGATCGATGAGATGGTTCGCCTGATTCGTTGAAGGTTGAGAAACGCCGCTCTGCCAACTTGCCGGCGGCGTTGAGAAGCTTGCCCGACCCTACACCAACTCAGCGGCGCGTGACCCTGTGCAGCGCCTCTCGGCCGCGCTCGGGCAGTTCCGCGGCCGCCGACATCAGCGAATCCCGGGCGTCTTCGAGTTGCTCCAGGGCCCTGCGGTACCCGTGGGTCTTGTGGTGCCGGTCGTACGCGAGCTTGATCGCGACCACCGTCACGGCGGCGATGCCCGCGACCGCGACGGCGGCCACGATCGGACGGATGCCGCGCCTCGGCTCTGGCTGCCAGACGTCCTCGTCGAGCAGCTCTTTTCCATGCAGCTCACCGATGTCCGCGCCTTCGCCCCCCGCGATGTCGGACATCCGGATCGCGTCGGCCTCCGCCCCCGGGCCGGTGATCTCGTCGGTCGAATCCTTCTGTTTCGCCATGTTCTCCTCCTCCTTGACCCGGCAGGATTCCCCGCCCGGGGACCCGGGAAACCTGCCTCGGAAGCACTCGGATGTTCATGTCATCGGGATGATCACGTATCCTGAATCGGCGCGAGCGAAGGAGCGAACATGGCGAGACTCACACGAATCCAGCAGCAGGCCCGGACCCGCGCGGCGGTCCTGGCCGCCGCGCGGGACGAATTCGTCGAGCACGGCTACGGCCCGGCGAAGGTCGACCGGATCGCCGAGCGGGCCGAGCTCACCCGCGGCGCGGTCTACTCCAACTTCCCGAGCAAGCGGGCCCTCTACCTGGCGGTCCTCGTCGCCATGATCGAGCGCGCCCCCGCCGCCCCGGCCCCGGCCGCCCCGCGGTCCGCCGAGGACGCCCTCGGGCGGTTCGCCCGCGCCTGGCTGGAGCGGCTCCCGCTCGCCGGGGACACCGCCGCGGGCGGCCGCCTCCAGCTCCGCTCCCTGGTCGGCGTGGTGGACGACGACCGCGGCCGGGCCGCCCTCGCGCAGCTCGCCCGCCTGGAGGCCCTGCTCCTCGCCGTCGGCCTCGAATCGTGCGAGCCTGGCCGCCGGGTCCGCCTCGCCGAACTCGCCCTCACCTTCCTCTCCGGCGCGGGCCTCGTCGCCGAGCTCGCCCCCGGCTTCGGCGACCCCTTCGACCGGGCCCGCGCCTGCGGGCACCTCGCGTCCCTGGGCCTGGACGACGCCTGGGCGCCGCCCCACCTGCCGTTCGCCGCGCCCGCCGAAGCCGTCCGCGAGCCCCTGGCCGCGCCGGGCGGCCTCGTCGACCTCGTCTCCGGCGGGCCGGTCGACCCGGCCGCCGACGGCCTCGTCACCGTCCTCGGGATCGGCCGCCTGGCCGCGGCCGAGGACGCCGTCAGGTCCGCCGCCCCCGGCGAGCGGGTCACCGTCCTGGTCGCGGTGCCCGACCTTCCCGAGACGGGGAACCTCGTGCGGCTCAGAGTGAGCGACCTCACCTCGTGCCTGCGGGCGGTGTTCCCCGCGAGCGCCTGGCGGCGGCTGCAGGTCGCCGTCGCCGACCGGGCGGCGGCCGCCGCCCTCGGCGTCGAGGAGGTCGCCGACGACACCGAGGCGGCGCTGCGGGTGCGCGGCGGCGCCGTCACCACCCGCGGCACCGGCGTGGGCGCCGCCCACGCGGTCGCTCGGTCCGAGCGGACGGTCCGGTGAGCGTCCTCCACGCCCTCCGCTGCGGCGGCTACGCGGGCGTCGCGCGCCTCGCCGCCGCCACCGGGCTCGACCCGGCCGCCGTCGAGTCCGAGCTCATCGACCTCGGCGTCGCCGGCCTCGTCACCCGCATCGAGGGCGGCGCCTGGGGCCTGACCGGCCCGGGCCGCGCCGCCGACGCCGAACGGACCGCCGCCGAACTCGCCGCCGCGGGCGCCCGGCCCGCGGTCGCGGCCGCGTACGAGCGCTTCCTCGTCCTCAACCCCGAGCTCCTCGACCTCTGCACCGCCTGGCAGCTGCGGCCCGTCGACGGCGCCGTCGCGGTCAACGACCACGACGACCTCGCCTACGACACCCGCGTCCTCGACCGCTTCGCCGACCTCGACGCCCGCGCGGCCGGCGTCTGCGCCGCGCTGACCGCTGCCCTGCCCCGCTTCGGCCGCTACCCGGTCCGGCTGCGGGCGGCGCTCGACCGGGTCGCGAACGGCGACCTGGAGTACCTGACGGACCACACCGGCTCGTACCACGCGATCTGGGCCGAACTCCACGAAGACCAGCTCGCGACCCTGGGGATGCCGCGGTGACGTGGGTCCGCGCGGTCGACGCCGCCACCGAGGGCGGGCCGGAGGCGCTGGGAGGGAAGGCCCACGGGCTGGTGGCGCTGCACCGGGCGGGGCTGCCGGTGCCGCCCGCGTTCGTGGTGGTCGCGGAGGCGTGCCGCGAGTACCTGCGGGGCGGCGGGATGCCGGCCGGGCTCCGGGAGGAGCTGGCGGAGGCCGTGGCGGGGTTGACCGGCGCGGGGACGGGAGCCGGGCGCGGCGCCGGCGCGGTCGCCGTGCGGTCGGGCGCGGCCGTGTCGATGCCCGGGATGATGGACACGGTCCTGGGCCTGGACCCCCGTGAGTCCTCAGTGGAGGACGCCGTCGCCTCGGTGTTCGACTCGTGGAACTCGGACCGCGCCCGCACCTACCGCGAGCTGCACGGCGTGCCGCACGACCTCGGCACCGCGGTCATCGTGCAGGCCATGGTCTTCGGCGACCGCGACGAGCGCAGCGGCACGGGGGTCGCCTTCAGCCGCGACCCGAACACCGGCGGCGCCGAGCCGTTCGGCGACGTGCTGTTCGGGCACCGCGGCGAGGCGGTGGTCTCGGGCCGGACGGCGACGCTGCCGCTGCGGGCGCTCGCCGAGCGCGAACCGGCGGTGTGGCGGGGCCTGGCCGATGCGCTGCGCCGGATCGAGGGGCATTACCGCGACGCGTGCTACCTGGAGTTCACCTTCGAGTCCGGCGAGCTGTGGCTGCTGCAGGCCCGGCCGGGCCGGTTCGCGGGCGCGGCGGCCGTCCGGCTCGCGGTCGACCTCGCGGAGGAGGGTGCGATCACGAAAGCCGAAGCGCTGCTGCGGGTCTCGCCGCAGCACTTGCAGCGGGCGCGCACGCCGCGCCTCGCCGACGGGCACGAGATCCTCGCCCGGGGGATCGGCGCCTGCCCCGGCGTCGCCACCGGCCGGATATCGACCACTGTGGACGAGGCGGTCCGCATGGCTGCGGACGGGCCGGTGATCCTCGTGCGGCCCGAGACCTCGCCCCACGACATGAGCGGCCTGGCCGCGGCCGCCGGGATCGTCACCGAGCGGGGCGGACCGGCCAGTCACGCGGCCGTCGTCGCGCGGGCGATGGGCCGGCCGGCGGTGGTGGGCGTCGGCGGCTTCGAGCCCGTCCCGGGGGAGCTCGTGACGATCGACGGCACGAGCGGCGTGGTCGTGCGCGGCCGCGCTCCGGCCGTCGAGGACGCCGCCGGCCCGCACTTGGACCGCCTGCTCGGCTGGGCCGACGAGGTCACCGGAGACACCGGCCCTCGCAGCGAGGCGGAGCGGTTGCGCGCGGCCCGTGCCGCACTCACCGGCTGAGCAGCAGGCGTTCGGTGAGAGTCCGTGCCGACCGACGACCCTTCGGCCGGGACGTCCTGCGCCCAGGCCAGACGCGGCGGCTTCAACACCCGTGCCGTGTGGGTTCGAATCCCAACCCGGCTCACGGCTTCGCGCCGCCCGCGAAACCGGTCCAGCGCAGGGCCTCCGGCAGGTGGCCCATGTCGTTGAAGAGGATCACCCGCGGTGCGCCGCCGGAAGGGAAGTCGATCGCGGTGAGGCCGGTGTTCCCGGAGTTGAGGCCGAGCCAGCGCTCGGGCGGCGCGTCCAGGGCGTGGCGGAGCATCCAGGCGACCTGGTACGCGTGGGTGACGAGGACTTCGTGCACCTCGGTCGCCGCGGGCCCGGCGAACCGCTCCGTCAGCGCGGCGGCGAGGCGCGCGCCGGCCGCGGCCTCGGCGCGGTCGAAGCCGTCGAAGAAGCCGGCCCATTCGGGGAGCATCGGGTCGGGGACGTGCGGCACGTGGTCGACGAGCTCCGCCGCCTCCTCGGCCGGGACGCCGAGCCGGTCGGCGATGATCGCCGCCGAGGCCGCGGCGCGGGAGAGGGGCGAGTGGAGGACGGCGTCGATCGGCAAGGCCGCCAACCGGTCGGCGAGGAGGGCGGCCTGGTGCCGCCCGGTGTCGGTGAGTTCGCCGAAGGGGTCCGCCTCGCCGTGCCGCACCAAGTACAGGTGCCTGGTCGCCATGTGCCCCGCTCTCCGCGCCCCGAATGGCCGCTCAATTCGGATGATCTCAACATCTTAAATCGGGGCCGCGGGCCGCGCGCGCGGCGCCCCTCGCCGCCGCTCGTCTCCGCTTGCGGCAGAGACGATCCGGCGGCGACCGGCGCGCCGGTCGGCGTGCCGCAAGCCGGCGTGCTCCGGAGGCGAATCACCGCAAAGCCACTGCATATGGGCGTGGAACGGGCGGATCGCGGGTGAATCAGGCCACGCCGGGCGTCGCGGTCGGAGGTCGCGGGCGTCAATGGGGACGGACCCCCTGAACCGTCATGCGGATTACCACTCTTGTTAACCCTCAACGCAATAGCATTGTCCAACCATCTCGCGGGGGGAGCGGCCACCGTTCCTGAAGGGCCGCGCGAGCACAAGGAGAGCAAGCAAGTGAGCGAGACCCCCGATCACCCCGAACAGGCCGAGGAGTTCGACCTCGCGGCCTTCATGGCGGACTTCGAGAAGCGCATGTCATCGCTCCGTGGCGAGGCGCGGTCCGTGCGGCACCTGGTCGACGCCACCAGCGTCCGGATCGTCTCGGAGGGCGGGGAGGTGGCCGTGACGACGAGCATCGCGGGTGCGCTCGTCGACGTCGAGTTCCTGCCGCCGGCGACGTCGCTGACGCCGCTGGAGCAGGCCGCCCTGGTCGTCCGCACCTACGAGGAGGCGGCCGGCGCCGCCCGCGACCGCACTCAGGACATCGTGGCGGGCTTCGTGGACGAGTCCGCCCGCACCCGGGAACTCGCGCGCCGCCTGGTCCACGAGGCCCGGGAGCGCAAGCAGGCCCCCGAGCGGTAGCGACCGGGAAGCCAAGGCCGCCAAGCGCAATGCCCGGCGGCCTCGTGCGCGTCCGCGTCAGTCCCGCAGGAGCGGCAGCAGCTGGTCGCCCTGCCGTTCGATCTCCCGCAGGTACGGGGTGTCGGAGAGGACGAAGTGCGTGATGCCGAGCTCGCGGTACTTCCGCAGGGAGGCGGCGACGTCGGCGGGGGAGCCGACGAGCCAGGTGGTGCCCGCGCCGCCGCCGCCGAACTTGCCGGGGGCGGTGTAGAGGTTGTCGTCGAGAACCTCGCCGCGCTCGGCGAGGTCGAGGAGCCGCTGCTGGCCGACCGCGGTGCGGCGGTGGGCGTCCCGCAGGTACTCCTGGTTCCCGGCGGCCATGGTCGCGACCTTCGCCTCGGCCTCGGCCCACGCCTGCTCGGTCGTGTCGCGCACGAACGTGGTGATGCGCAGCCCGAACTCCAGGGGCGCGTGCTCGCGGCCGACCTCCTCGCTGAGCTTCTTGAGCCGCTCGATGCGCTCGCGCACGCCGTCGAGGGGCTCGCCCCAGAAGAGCTGCACGTCGGCCTCGGCGGCCGCGACCCGTTCCGCCGCTTCGGAGGCGCCGCCGAAGTACAGCCGCGGGTGCCGCCGCTCGCCGTCGGCGACGGGCTTGAGCTCCAGGGCCGAGTCGGTCACGGAGAAGTGCTCGCCCTGGAACGTCACGCGCTCCTCGGTCCAGAGGCGCCGCACGATCTGGATGAACTCCTTGGTGCGGGCGTAGCGGTGGGCCTGGTCGCCCTCGCTGTCGCCGTACGCGGCCAGGTCGTCCTGGCCGGAGACGATGTTGACCAGGACGCGGCCGCCGGTGAGGTGGTCGAGGGTGGCGGCGGCGGAGGCGAAGTTCGCGGGCCGCCAGTAGCCGGGGCGGATCGCGATGAGGGGCTTGAAGGTCGTGGTGCGGGCCGCGAGGGCGGTGGCGACGGTGAAGGTGTCGGGCCGGCCCCAGCTGGTGCCGAGGAGCGCGCCGCCCCAGCCGTGGTCCTCCAGGGCCTTCGCATGGCCGGTCAGGGTGTCCAGGCTGTTGTGGCCCTCGACGGCGTCGTCGCCGCGGTGCCCGGGCCGGGCCTGGTTGGGGATGTACCAGAGGAATTCGGCGCTCATGTGTCTCCTAGCTCAGCTCATCTATTCTATTTCTCCTATCGATGTAGTATAGATTTAGATGCGGCTACCATCCACCCCATCGGCGGGCCCCGGTCCGCGAACCACCACCGAGAGGCTGGCCCCATGACCTACGGCGCTTTCGAGCAGACCCACGCCGCCGCCGAGGACCGCTACGAGCGCCTCGCCTACCGCCGCGCCGGCCGCTCCGGCCTCGACCTGCCCGCGCTCTCCCTCGGGCTGTGGCAGAAGTTCGGCAACGACTACCCGTACGACACCCAGCGCGAGATCATCCTGCACGCCTTCGACCTCGGGATCACGCACTTCGACAACGCCGACCGCTACGGGCCCCCGCACCGCGCCGCCCAGCAGGTCTTCGGCCGCGTCCTCGCCCGGGACCTCGCCCCCTACCGCGACGAGATCGTCCTCTCCACCAAGGCCGGCAACCCCATCAGCCCCAGCCCCTACCACAAGGGAGGGTCGCGCAAGTCGCTCCTCAACTCGCTGGAGCACAGCCTCCGCGACCTCGGCACCGACTACGTCGACGTCTTCTACCACCACCGCCCCGACCCCTCCACGCCGCTCGAGGAGACCACCGGCGCCCTCGCCGACGCCGTGCGCCAGGGCAAGGCCCTGTACGCCGGCGTCTCCAACTACACCCCCGAGCAGGCCCACGACGCCGCCGAACTCCTTCGCGCCCAAGGCGTCCCGCTCCTGGTCCACCAGCCGCGCTACTCGGTCTTCGACCGCAGCCCCGAACGCAACGGCCTCCTCGACACCGCCGCCGCGGACGGCTTCGGCCTCGTCGTCTACTCCCCGCTCGCGCAGGGCCTCCTGACCGACAAGTACCTCCAGGACATCCCCGCCGGCGCCCGCGCCCAGAACAGCGCGTTCCTCAAGCCCGACGTCATCGACGCCACCTACCGCGAGCGCGCCGCCGCCCTCAACGACCTCGCGAAGGGCCGCGGCCAGTCCCTCGCGCAGCTCGCCCTCCAGTGGGTCCTGCGCCGCCCCGAGGTCACCTCCGCGCTCGTCGGCGCCAGCTCCACCTGGCAGCTCGACCACAACGTGCGGGCCCTCGACTTCCCCGCGCTCACCGACGACGAGCTCAAGCTCATCGACGAGCACGGCGTCCACGGCACCGGCCTGGGGATCTGACATGTCCGTGACCGCCCGCTACGGCGACCCCGCGGCCCGGCTCGACGCCGTCAACGACATCGTCCGCGTCCAGCTCGCCCACCGCTCCGTGCGCCGGTTCGGCCCCCGCGACGTCACCGAGGCCGAGCTGACCACCCTCGTCGCCGCCGCCCAGTCCGCGCCGACCTCCTCGAACCTCCAGCCCTGGAGCGTGATCGCCGTCCGCGACCCCGAGCGCAAGGCCCGCCTCGCGCACCTCGCCGGACAGCAGGACTTCATCGCCCAGGCGCCCCTGTTCCTGGTCTGGATCGCCGACCTCGGCCGCGCCCGCCGCCTCGCCGCCCGCCGCGGCGCCTCGGTCGACGCCGCCGACTACCTGGAGACGACCCTCATCGGGTTCATCGACACCGCACTGGCCGCGCAGAACGCCGTGACCGCCGCCGAGTCCCTCGGCCTCGGCTCGGTCTTCGTGGGCGCCATCCGCAACCGCACCGAGGAGGTCGCCGCGGAGCTGAAGCTCCCGCCGCACACCGTGGCCGCCTTCGGCCTCGCCGTCGGCGAGCCCGACCCGGACGAGGCCGCCGACGTCAAGCCGCGCCTCCCGCAGGCCGCCGTCCTCCACCGCGAGCAGTACACGGAGGCCGCCGACGACCACATCGACGACTACGACGGGCGGCTCGCCGCCTACAACGCCCGCTTCGGCCTGGCCGGGAACTGGTCGGACCGGGTGCTCGCCCGCCTGAAGGGCCCCGAGTCGATGGGCGGTCGCCACCGCCTCCGGTCGGTCCTCGAATCGCTCGGTTTTCCTTCGCGCTGAGGGGGAGAGGCCGTTCCCATCACCGTGGTGAGAACGGCCTCAGTGGAGTCGCGCCCTTGATCAACTTCTCCGGGCGTGCGAGGATGCGGTGGCGAGTGCCCAGTGTCCCCTCCCCGGAAGGACTCGTCCCGTGCGACGCGTATCCCGCCTGGTCGTCCCCGTCAACGCCGCCATGCAGTCCTCGGCCCGGCGCCAGGCCGCCGACCCCGACGGCTACTTCGAGAAGCTGGTCCGCCAGGCCGAGGACGCCTCCGGCGGCAGCGCCCGCGGCGACGAGGAGTTCCTGGAGGGGTACCGGTTCCTGCTCCGCCAGGTCGCCAAGGTCCGCACCATGTCCCCCCTGGGCTGGACCGGCTTCACCGCCGACATGAAGAGCCGCATGACGAACCGCTTCCGCGTGAAGCGCCTCGTCGCCGAGCACCCCCAGATCCTCGACGAGCCCATCGAGCGGCCCATCGTCGTCACCGGCATGCCCCGCACCGCGACCACGCTGGCGCACAAGATCCTCGCCTACCCCGAGGGCAACCGGGCCCCGCTCATGTGGGAGCTCCAGGCCACCGACCGCAGCGACATCGACCCGAAGGTCCGCAAGCGCCGCATCGCCGTCGCCCGCGCCTCCGCCCGCTTCGGGCACTTCTTCTCCCCGGTGCTCCCCGACATCCACGCCATGGAGCCCGAGTCCCCCGAGGAGTGCGTCTTCGCACTTCCCCACGGCCGCAACCTGCTCGTCACCTTCCGGATGCCCGGGTACCGCAACTGGCTCGACGAGCACGACTTCCTCCCCGACTACGAGTACTACAAGCAGGTGCTCCAGGTCCTCCAGTACGGCGCGCCCCGCCGCCGCTGGGTCCTCAAGTCCCCGTACCACCTCGAGCACCTCGGCGTCCTCATGAAGGTCTTCCCCGACGCCCAGATCGTGTGGACCCACCGCGACCCCAACACCGTCATGGGCTCCTGGTGCTCGCTCATGGAGACCGGCGTCGCCATCTGCAACAAGGAGTACGACCCCCACCAGATCGGCGAGGACTGGCTCGACATGCTCTCGCGCGTGGTCGAGAAGGGCCGCGACGTGCGCACCACCCTCGCCCGCGACCGCGTCATCGACGTCTCCTACCACCAGCTCACCGCCAACCCCTACGACGAGCTCCCCGGCATCTTCCGCCGCCTCGGCATGGACTTCACCCCCCGCGACGAGCAGAACCTCCACGACGTCCTCGCCCGCCCCGGCATGAAGCGCGGCCACGAGTACAGCCTCCGCCACTACGGCCTCGACCCCGACATGATCGACAAGGCCTTCGGCGACTACACCCGCATGGTCCACGCCATGCGCTGATCGCGTGCCGCCGCCCCCGCCGCGGCTTAGGATTGCGGCGGGAGGCGGCCAATGACCGATCTGACACCTGGCTTCCAGGGGCGCCGGCGCGCGGTGGACGACCGCGTGCCGCCCGGCCAGTACCTGACCGACGACTTCCCGGTGCTCTCCGCCGGGCCCACGCCGACGGTGCGGACCGACCGGTGGACGTTCACCGTGACCACCGAGACCGGCGAGCGCCGCGCCTGGACGTGGGACGAGTTCGCCGCGCTTCCGCACGAGACGCCCACGGTCGACATCCACTGCGTCACGCGCTGGTCGAAGCTCGACACGACCTGGCGGGGCGTCTCCGCGGACACCCTCCTCGCGGGCCTGGAGACGAAGGCCGACTACGTGGTCGTGCACTCCTTCGACGGATACACCACGAACCTCCCGTTCCAGGACATCACGGGCGGCCGTGCCTGGGTCGCCACCGGCTACGACGGCCGGCCGCTCCACGCCGAGCACGGCGGCCCGGCGCGCTTCCTCGTGCCGCACCTGTACTTCTGGAAGTCCGCCAAGTGGGTCTCGGGCCTGACCCTCCACACTGAGGACCGGCCCGGGTTCTGGGAGCGCGCGGGCTACCACGACTACGGCGACCCGTGGCTCGAGCAGCGCTACCAGGCGGGGTTCTGAGCGGCATGGGGCCCGGCCAGGAGAGCGGCGCGGCCGCGGGCGGCGGCCTGAGCGGGTCGGCGGGCGGCACCAGCGCCCCCGCGACGAGCGCCTGGCGGCGGGCCCGCCTGGTCGAGCGCCGAGTGGAGACGCCCACCGCCGTCACGCTCGTCTTCGAGCCCGAGGGCTGGCCCGGCCACCTCGCCGGCCAGCACGCCGACATCCGGCTCACCGCCGCGGACGGCTACACGGCCGTCCGCTCCTATTCGATGGCCGCGCCCGCGCGCGACGGTCTGGTCGAGTTCACGATTCAGCGCGTCGGCGACGGCGAGGTCTCCACCTATCTCTGCGACGACCTCCCGATCGGCGCGTACGCGGAGGTCAAGGGCCCCATCGGCGGCTGGTTCGTCTGGCGCGAGACCGACACCGCGCCGGTGCTCCTCGTCGCGGGCGGCTCCGGCATCGTCCCGCTGCGGGCGATGATCCGCCAGCGCCGCGACGCCGGCTCCCGCGCGCCGTTCCGGCTCGTCTACTCCGTGCGCACCCCCGCCGACGTCATCTACGCCGACGAGCTCGCCCGCCCCGACGCCACCGGCCTGGAGACCGCGGTCCTCTACACCCGCCGCGCGCCAGACGGCTCGACCCGCCCGCCGGCCCGCATCGGCCTCGCCGACCTCAACACCCACGGCTGGCCTCCGGACTTCCAGCCGACCTGCTTCGTCTGCGGCCCCAACGGCTTCGTCGAGACCGCCGCCAAGGCCCTCATCGCCCTCGGCCACGACTCCCACCGCATCAAGACCGAGCGCTTCGGCTGAGCGCGCCGCAGCCCCCGGCCTCTCGGTCGGGGGCTGCGACGTGCAGAGAGACCGGCGCCGTCGCTACCGGCGGGTGAGCGCCTGGAGCGACACCGCGGACGCCCACAGCCAGATCAGCGACCCGCCCGCGAGCATCCACCGGTAGTCGCCGATCGCGAGCGCCACAGCGGTGAGCGTCACGTACACGACCGGCACCATGTAGCACGCTGCGCGCCAACCGGTCCGGCCTTCACGGGCGAACCGGCGTGCCAGGACGAAGCACGCGACGAGCAGCGTCAGCCCGGCCCCGGGGGCCGCGAACGCGTGCAGGATGCTGTGCCAGCTCTGCGACGCCGGCGCGCCGTCGGGCGTCCCCGCCGGGAACCCGAACGCGGGATCGGCGACGAACACGCCGCCCCACACGAGCGCGATCCCATACAGCCCGAACAGCCTCGGCCCCCATTTGGACCCGGGCCCGTCGGCGAGCGCCCGGCGCAGGCCCACCGCGCCGAGGACCGCGAGCAGCCCGGACACGATGAAGTTCGTGATCTGGATCCACCCGTGCTCGCCGACGCTCAACAGGCTCAACGGATGCAGCACCGGATCGAACCCCTCCCGCGTCGCGGCGAGCACCAGGGTGGTCCCGACGAACAGCGGCGCGGCGGCCGTGCCGCACCAGAGGCGGCCTTTTGAGACGGTGGAAAGTGGACGGACGACAGTGATGGCGGTGGCGGTTGTCATGACGAGTGCTCCCTGGGGTGGTGAACGAGTGGTGCCCGTATTGACGACGGACCGCCCGCGGATTCATCGCCCATGACCACCGTCACTCCCGCGCCCGCCGCATGCGCGTGGGCGCATGTGTGTGTGGATACGCGCCCGTCGCATGCTCGCGGGCGCATGCGGCGGGCGCATTCCGCCCTGCCCCGGCAGCGCCCGCACTACACTCGCTGCCATGGCGGAGCAACCGAAGAGCGTCGACGAATACCTCAACGCACTCGACCCCGCGCCCCGAGCGGAACTCGAACGCATCCGCGCGCTCGTGACCCGGCTCGTGCCGGACGCCGAGGAGACGATGAGCTACGCCATGCCGACCCTCAAGTACAAGGGCCGCGCCCTGGTGTACTTCACCGCCTCCAAGAAGCACATGAGCCTCTACCCCTCGTCCTGGGCCATCGAGGAGCTGAAAGACCGCCTCGCGCCCTACAAGACCACCGAGCACGCCGTCCAGTTCACCCTCGACAACCCCCTCCCCGACGACCTCATCGAGGCCCTCGTCCGCAACCACGTCCGCGACATCGACACCGACAGGCAGCGGTAGCGCCGCCTACTCGGAGCGGTCCGGGACCGGAGCGAGGTCGGGAGCACCGGGGATCGGTTCGACCGCGCCGAGGACGCTGAACGCGCCTTCGTCGAGCTCGTCGCTGTCGAGGACGACCTGACCGTGCGTGCCGTCCGGCGCCACCAGGGTCCACCGGTACTCCTCGGCCGCTTCCGGAGCGACGATCACGCGCTTGCGGGTGCGGGTCGCGAGTTCGATCGCGATCGCCACCGGGTCGGTTCGGCCGGTGTGCTCGGCGAAGGGCTCGAAGGCCACGAACTCGGCGGAGGCCCCCGGCCCGGAGCCGGCCGCAACCTGGGCGAGCACCGGTTCTGCGACCGGCGCGATGAAGGTCTGGCCGTTCCAGAGCTCGATCGACTCGCGGGGGATCGCGAACGCCTCGGCGGCGGCCTGCGCCACCGCTTCCAGCTCCACCGGTTCGATGAAGACGACCGTGTAGTCACGCATCGAGGTCTCCCTGCCCTTGTTCGAAGACGCTCCGGGCCCGGGCCCAGGTCTCGTCGGTCATGTGCCGCTGGAACCTCGCGACCTTCGGGTCGCGCTCTGCGGCGGCCCGGTCTCCTCCGTGCGCGAGCAGGCCCTTGAGCGCCGTGAACTCCAGTCTGTCCATCTCGACGAACCCGTCGCCCCTCACAGGGTAGACCGTGCCGGACGGGGTCTCGATCCCGTAAATGCGATCGCCGACCTCGTAGAGATTGTCACGGACATGCCGCGCCCGACCCGATCTGATCGCCCCGATGTCGGCATCGGTGTCGACGCGCGGGAGCACCACCGTGTTCTTCTCCTTCGCCGGGCTGTTGATCCGGATCTGCCCGAGCAGATGGCGCTTCCCCACCCGAGTCGGCTCGGTCGATGCCGCAGGGCCCTTCAACGGTCGCGTCGAGTCTCCGGTTCCCGCGCCGATCTGGCCTCCGCCAGCGGCTCCGGCCAGTAAACCCTTCAGGGCCTCGATGTGGGATCGGAGCGTGTCGAGGGCGTCGGCGAGGGCGTTCGCGTGGCTGGCGAGCTCCTGGGCGCGGTCGCTGGCGGCTTTCGCGTGGCCGGTCTTGCCGTCCAGGCCGAGGGCCGCGAGGGCGCCGATGAGGCCGTCGATCACGTCCTTCGACGCGGTGATGCCGCTCGTGAGTTCGCGCGCCTGCTCGGCATTGCCGCCGACAGATGCGGAGGCCTCCTCGACGCTGGGCATCCGCACTCCTCACACCCGAACCGATGACGCTCAGCGACAACCATATGCGTGCATCGCGAAACTTGCCCTCAGTCGGACCCTGGCGCCTCACCCATCCGGTTCTCGGGGACACACAGCCACGTTCACCTCTGCTCTAATCAGGATCGGCAGTGAGGTCGCGCGGAGGTGCAGTACGTCGTGAACTTCAGATGGAACGCGGACGGACTCTCGGAGCCGGCCAAATCGCTCTGGGCCAAATCACCTCAAGGGCGACATGGCAGCTCCTGGATGCCCTGGTTCCGGCACAGCGCCGACGCCGCCGAGGTCGCCGCCCACCTGTTTCTTCGCTTCCTGCCGGTCTCGGTCCGAAGGCTGATCGCCGAAGCGCTTCCCGGCGGCGAACCAGACGCACTCGCTTTGACCGCACTGGTCGCAGCGCTGCACGACATCGGGAAGGCCACGCCCTCTTTTGCGTTCGCCCTGGGATCGCCCTCGATGGTCAATCGCATGGAGGGCGCGGGTTTCACGGCTCGTCAACGAGCCCTGGCGATCCGCCGGGACGGTCGCCACGAGCTCACCGGCATGATCATCTTCGACGAATGGCTTCGGGAGCGCCACGGCTGGGATCCCGACCGCACCCGCCAGCTCAGTGCCGTCGTCGGCGGCCATCACGGCATTCCGCCCAGCGAGCATCAGTACCGGCACGCGACGGACAACCCGCTCCTGCTCGGCCGGTCGCGGCACGACACGCCCCTCTGGGCGGCGACGCAGAACGAACTGCTCGACTGGGCCGCCGCATCGGTCGGCGCCGACACCAGGCTCGCCGACTGGGCGGAGGTCGAGCTGCCGCAGCCGGTGCAGGTGCTGCTCACCGGGTTGGTCGTCATGGCCGACAACATCGTCAGCAATCACGTGCTGTTCCCGTACCGCACCGACACCGTGTTCGATTCCGACCGGATCGTGAACGGTGTCGGGTCGCTCAACCTGCCCCGCCCGTGGATCGCGACCGCACCCGTCGCCGCACCCGACCTGCTCGCCACCCGTTTCGGAATCGAAAGCGACGAAGGCCTGCGGCCTATGCAGAAGGCCGTGCTCGATGCGGCCTCATCCGTGAGCGAACCTGCCTTGATGATCGTCGAGGCCGCGATGGGCAGCGGCAAGACCGAGGCGGCGTTCCTCGCGGCAGAGGCCCTCGCCGCGAGATTCGGCGCAGGGGGCATCTTCTACGCTCTGCCGACTCAGGCGAGCGCCGATGCGATCTTCGCACGCGAACTCGAATGGGCCGTCCGGCTCCCCGGCGCCGCACCGACGAACTACAGCATCGGACTCGCTCACGCGCGCGCACACCACAACTCGATGTTCACCAGCCTCTTCAAGCGGGGCACGTCCGCTGCGATCGCGCAGGACCACGACGCCGACGAGCGGGAGCTCAACGCGCTCATCACGCACTGGTGGTCGAGCGGCCGCAAGACCTCGTTCCTGTTCAACAACTTCGTCATCGGCACCATCGACCAGCTGCTGTTCACCGCCCTAAGAGTCCGGCACCTGCCCCTGCGGCACCTCGCGCTCGCCGGGAAGGTCGTCATCGTTGACGAAGCCCACGCCTACGACGTCTACATGGGCGAATACCTCGACAAGGCGATCGAATGGCTCGCTTCATATGGAGCCTCGGTGATCATCCTGTCCGCGACGCTCCCGGCCCGGCGACGCCGCGAACTCGTCCAGGCCTACGAGCGGGGGAGGACGGGCCCGCCACCGCCGATCGGCCGCCGCACGCTCGCGCCGCCTCCGAGCGAGGCGCCCCATCCGGAGCTCGACGGCGACATCGGCTATCCGACCATCGTCACCGCACACCCCGGCAAGCCCGCGGACATCAGGACGGTGAAGGAGTCCGGCAGGACGACCCGCATCGAGGTGCGCACACTCGACGACCGCGGCCGCACCAAGCTCATCGCCGCGCTCCGCGAGGAGCTCGCCGACGGCGGTTGCGCCCTCGTGCTCCACAACACGGTCGCCCGCGTCCACAAGACCGCCGAAGCCCTGCGCACGTTCTTCGGTGCGGCCAACGTGACCGTAGCCCACTCCCGCTTCACTGCGCCCGACCGGGCCGAGAACGACCAACTACTGCGGTCCCGCTTCGGTCCGCCCGGTAGCACCGGAGAACGGACCGACCGCCCCACCAAGCACATCGTCGTCGCCAGCCAGGTCGCCGAGCAGAGCCTCGACCTCGACTTCGACGTGCTGTTCACCGACATGGCCCCCGCGGACCTCGTCCTCCAGCGCATGGGCCGCCTCCATCGGCACCACCGGCCCTGGCGCGACCGGCCCGCCCGCTGCTACCTCATCGGCGCGGACTGGACCGCGGACATCCCGCGGTTCGCCAGAGGCTCGAACTTCGTCTACGACCAGTGGACGCTCCTGCGGTCGACCGCCGTGCTCCTGCCCTTCGCCGAGGACCGCGAACCCCTCGAACTCCCTCGGGACATCTCCCGCCTGGTTCAGGAGGCATACGGCGACAGAGAGATCGGCCCGGATCGATGGCAGGAGGCACTCAAGAACGCCGACCATGAGCGCCGCAAGAAGCAGCAGCGCAAACGCGAGGACGCGCGCCAGTTCCGCATCGCCTCACCCGGCCGCCCCGGCGAGGACCTGATGACCTGGCTGACCCGATCCAGCCCGATCAGCGACGACGAGAGCAACGAGGGCCGCGCGATCGTCCGCGACATCCCGGTCGACGTCGTCGAGGTGCTCCTCGTGGCCCGAGACGGCGACGAGTACAGCACCCTGCCCTGGTTGCCCGACCACCTCGGCCGGCCGATCCCCGTCACCGAGCCTCCTGAGGAGGACGTCGCCAAGACGATCGCTGCCACCACCCTCAGTCTCCCGATCAGGCTCTCCGGCGACGCGATCCGCAAGGAGATCAAAGCGCAGCAGGAACCGATCGGCGAATGGTCCCGATCGCCGTTCCTCACCGATCAGCTCATCCTCGCCATCGACCTCGCCGAGGGGACCGACCTGGGGGATCACCACCTTCACTACGACCGACGCGACGGATTGCGAGTGTGGAAGCGTTGGGCACCGGATTCAATCTCATAGACGAGCCGTGGATCCTCGCGCAGCGCCGCGGCGGCTCCGTGGACACCGTCTCGCTCCTCCGTCTCTTCGCCGATGCTGAGGACTACGTCCGTTTGACAGGCGACCTTCCCACCCAGGCGCTTCCGATCCTGCGTCTGATGCTCGCCATCGTGCACCAGGCGGTGGACGGCCCCCGGGACCGGAGCCACTGGCTCGACCTCTGGAAGGCGGAGGGCCTGCCCCTCAGAGCGATCGAGGACTACCTGAACGAGCACCGGCACCGATTCGACCTGGTACATCCGAAGTCCCCGTTCTACCAGGTCGCCGACCTCGACATCAAGCGAACCGAACGCAGTCTCGCGGTCTTCATCGCCGACGTCCCGACCGGAGACCCGAAGTACGCCACCCGCGCCGCCGAAGGGCTCGCCCGTATCGGACTCGGCGAGGCAGCGCGCTGGCTCGTCCACTGCCACGCCTTCGACGTCGCGGGCATCAAAGGCGCCGCGTTCGGAGATCCGCGAGCGAAGAAGGGCAAGAGCTACCCCATCGGACCGGGATCGCTCGGACTCCTCGGCGCCGTCTACGCCGAAGGCGCCAATCTCGCCGAGACGATCCTGCTCAATCTCATCCCCGACGAATTCCTCAGCCGACGTGGAGAACTGGACCCCACCGACGTGCCCTCCTGGGAACGCGAGCCGCACGGCCCCGGCCCGGAGCAACGGGACGGGGAAGGGATCCCGAGGGGACTGCGAGACCTGTACTCCTGGCAGTCCCGGCGGGTTCGGCTCTTCGTCGAGGAGAAGAACGTTGAGAGCGTCATCATCTGCCAAGGTGACCGCCTGCAGATCCTCGACCAGTTCCGCAACGAGCCCATGACCGCATGGCAGCGAAGTCTTCCCCTGGAGAAGCAGACGAAATCAGCGGACCCGATGTACATGCCGAGAAGGCACGATCCCGCACGCGCCGTGTGGCGAGGCCTCGCCGCCACACTCCAGTCGATGCCGAAGCGCGCCGCCCGCGGCGTCCCGAGCATGCCGCCGTTGATCATCGACTGGATCAGCGAGATCTCGAACCGCCTCGGCCGCACCAAGCGCATCGGGTACCACGTCACTGGAGTCGTATACGGCAAAAAGAACGTTTCTATCGCCGAGGTCATCGACGACCGGCTCACTGTTGCGGCCGCCGTGTTCGACCCCGAGGACCGCGAACTCGCCAACACGGTCACCCAAGCCGTGCGCGACGCCGATCGCTCTATCGGGGCGCTCGCCAACCTCGCTCGCGGCCTCGCCCGAGCCGCGGGCGACCGCGACGGAGTCGAGGGCGCGGCCGCCCGTGCTTCAGAGTCCGCGTATGCCGCCCTGGATGTCGAATACCGGGACTGGCTCGCCGAACTGGACCCTGACTCCGACACCGATGCGGCCGCCACCGAGTGGCAGCGCTCGGTGCGACGCGCCGTCCTCACACGGGCCGAGCAGCTCGTCAACACCACGGGAGCCGCAGCATGGCGCGGTCGGACCATCGAGAAGCGGCTCGTCAACAGTTCGATCGTCCAGAACGAATTCCAACGCAGGCTCTACCGCCTGCTCCCGCTCGCGTACGCGAAACCGGGCGACCCGACCGATGAGAACGGAGGCCGCTGAATGGTCGACCCGCCCTCGACCCCCTCCCCGCCGATCCGCCGCCCACTCAGAACCAGGACGGTCTCTGAGTTCGGCCGGCACGTCTCCGGAGTCGTGGGACGACTCCAAGCCGGCTACCTCGAAAAGCGCCCGAACTCGATCAGCTCGCTGGCCAGATTGCGCAACTCCGTCAACTTCGCGCCGGGCGCCGCGAAGTCCGCCGAGGCGATCTGGCTGCCGTCCGAACTCCTCGGCGCGGAGTACGTCAGACCCGACGAGCCGAGTCACACGGAGACCGCACTGCACACCGCGGTCACGCTCTTCGCGGTCCATCAGCAGTCCCAGGCTGAGCGAATGCACCGAAGCGGCGTCACCTTCGCCGCTGCGGTGCAGCGGCTCGCGCTGGGAAGCAGCAACGAGGACACCGTGCACCGGCGATTCGCGGCGATCGGCTCCGCGGTCGACTACAGCGAGCTGGTCTACCACGCACGCGGTCTTGTCACGCAGCTCCGCGGCGAGAAGATCGGCTTCGACTATGGACTCTTCGCGGACGACCTGTGCACGTTCCAGAGTCGGACCAGTCCGGCTTCCGGGCTCTCCGGAGCCGAATACGTGCGCGCCCTCTGGGGGCGCGAGTACTGGCGGGCGAGGCCGAAGCCGAACGGTTCAGACGACCCCGACACGGCCGAGACCGCCGACGCCGATGACGCCTACAACGACGAGCAGGAGTAACCATGCCCCGCACGATCATCGAGTTCCATGCCCTCCACACCGTCCCGCCGTCGAACCTCAATCGCGACGACACCGGCTCGCCGAAGACCGCGGTCTTCGGCGGTGTCCGCCGCTCCCGCGTGTCAAGCCAGTCCTGGAAGCGCGCGATCCGGCTCGACTTCCGCGAGACGCTCGACTCGACCGACCTGGGTTGGCGCACCAAGCAGATTGTGCGCCTCGTCGCCGAACGCGTCATGACGATCTCGAATATCGACGGACCGACGGCGCGCGACCTGACGGTGAAGGCGTTCAACGCGGGGATGATCGAGGTCAAGATCCAGAAGAAGGGCGACGAGATCGAGGAGTCGGGTTACCTGGTCTTCCTCAGCCGCAACCAGATCAATGAGCTCGCCGAGGCCATCGCCACCGCGTTCGGGAAGGGCGAGAAGCTTGGGAAGAAGCAGGTGACGGAGATCCTGAAAGCCAACAACTCCATCGACCTCGCCCTCTTCGGCCGCATGGTCGCCAAGGAGAAGTTCCTCAACGTCGATGCGGCATGCCAAGTGGCCCATGCCATCAGCGTCCACGGTGTCGCGACAGACTACGACTACTACACCGCCGTCGACGACCAGAAGGACGAGGAGGCGGAGTCCGGTGCCGGCATGATCGGAACGGTCGAGTTCAACTCCGCGACGCTCTACCGATACGCGAACCTCGACGTGGACCGACTCCGCGAAAACCTCGGCGACGACGCCGCGACTACGAGGGCCGCAGTGGCGTTCACACGTAGCTTCATCCGCGCGATGCCCTCAGGAAAGATGAACACCTTCGCGAATCGGACCCTCCCCGAAGTGGTCCTCGTGACCGTCCGCGACAGCCAGGCGATCAACCTGGCCGGCGCGTTCGAGCAGCCCATCGCCGAGACCAACGGCCGCCTCGAGCGCACGTGCGAGGAACTGCGGAATCACCTCGTGGAAGTCGCCAAGACCTATGGAGAGCGACCGCTCAAGATCTGGACCGTCCGCCTCGGGAACCGGACCAAGGCTCTCGCGGAGACCGGCGACCAGGTCGACCTCCAGGGCCTCCTCGACGGCGTCGGCGCACTCGTGTCGGACCGGATCGGGTCCTGATGCCGAGCAGGACGCTATTGATGACACTTGCGGGACCCATGCAGTCGTGGGGCACCGCAGGCCGCTTCGCTCGGCGGACCACCGACCTGGCGCCCTCGAAGAGCGGCGTCATCGGCCTGCTCGCGGCTGCCAAGGGCATTCGCCGCACCGAGCCAGAAGCGTTGGCCGAGTTGGCGAAGCTGCGCTTCGGCGTTCGGATCGACCAGCCCGGCTCCCTCCTGCGCGACTACCAGACCAGCCACTCCTTGGATGAGCCGCATCGCGACGGAACCGTTGCGGAGCGCTTCTATCTGGAGGACGCCGTATTCCTCGCAGCGGTTGAGGGCCAGGACGATGTGATCGACGATCTCGCAGAGGCCCTGCGGCGTCCGTATTTCCAACTCTTCCTGGGCCGCCGGTCCTGCCCACCGTCGCAGCAGGTTCTCCTCGCGTCCGTCTCGGAGCCGCTCGAGAAGGCCCTCAAGGGTCGGCCCTGGGCCGCGTCGAAGCACCATCGCCGGGGTCGCGAGACATCGGTCAAACTCTGGATGCTGTGCGACGCGCAGCCCGATGAGCGGAGTGACACCGTGCAGGATGTACCACTCAGCTTCGATCCTCGGTACCGGAGATACGGCTGGAGGCAGGTACACCGGGTATCCGTCGAGGTCGCCAATCCTGATGCGGACAAGCCTCGGCATGATCCCTTCGCGCTCTTCGACGAGCTGGAGGGATGACATGTACCTCACCAGATTCCGCTTCAACACGGCCCGGAGAGGGGCGCGCGACCTTCTCGAAGGGCCACAGCGCATTCATGCCGCGGTGCTGCACGGATTTCCTGACCCCGAACGCCTCCAGGACGAATCGGGTCGTGTCCTCTGGCGCGTCGACCAGACCTCTCGACATGATGCGCTGCTGTACATCGCGAGCCCCGACGCGCCTGACCTTACGCACTTGGTGGAGGAGGCCGGTTGGCCCGCCAGGAGCGCCGACGATGGATGGGACACGCGCTCCTACGACAAGCTCCTTGCGCGACTGGAAAATGGTCAGCTGTGGGCTTTTCGCCTGACCGCCAATCCAACCCGCCACCAACGGGTTCGTCAAGATGGCCCGAGGGTGTGGACGCCGCTGATCGATCCAGGCCAGCAACTGCAATGGCTCCTGGATCGGAGTCAGGCCCGCGGCTTCACGATCCTGTCGATGGAGAACGGTGAGCCCATCGTTGCCATTCAGGAGAGTTCCTGGCTCTACTTCACGAAGCTGGAAGGTCGCCGTGCAGTGACTCTGCGGTCGGCGACATTCGAAGGGCTGCTGAAGGTCTCCGATGCAGATGCCCTTCGCCGAAGCTTGACATTCGGAATCGGCAGGGCAAGAGCATACGGGTGCGGAATGCTGACACTCGCGCCGCTCCACGGCGGCAGGTGACCCACTCAACGCGTTGTTTGAGAACTCAACAGTGGAAGCCCCGCACCCGCGGGGATGAGCCCGCCTGGCACGCGGCGAACCCGCAGACGTGGACGGAAGCCCCCGCACCCGCGGGGATGAGCACCTGCCCGCCCATCTCGTCGCGGGCGATCTCGAGGAAGCCCCGCACCCGCGGGGATGAGCCCTCCAGCGCGTTCACGTCCGAGACGGTCATCAAGGAAGCCCCGCACCCGCGGGGATGAGCCGGGGGAGTCGTCGAACAGGGTCTCGTCGCTCATGGAAGCCCCGCACCCGCGGGGATGAGCCGTCGGCGCGGGTGGCTTGGTCAACGCGGTCGAGGGAAGCCCCGCACCCGCGGGGATGAGCCCCAGGGTCCTCCTGGCCCAGGCGGCGCAGGATCGGAAGCCCCGCACCCGCGGGGATGAGCCGATGCCGGC
>NZ_BAAAQF010000001.1:0-146528 GCF_039531525.1 Glycomyces endophyticus | reverse complement strand
CCGCGAGCAGCTGCGCCGGGCCGTGGGTCTCGAGGACGACGAGAGCGCATGAACACCAACAGAAGCAGAGCGCCCGCAGTCCCCACTTCGGGACTGCGGGCGCCGCCGTGCTCGTCGGTCAGGCGCTCAGGCGCCCGGCGAGGAGTGCCTTGCCCTCCTCGGCGCCCTTCTGGCTGGCGGCCTGCGCGCGCTGGAAGAACGCGGCCAGTTCGCTGTCGCCGGCCCGCTCGGCGTCGGCGATGTACGTCTCCAGCCGGAGCGTGTTGCTCAGACACGCCTCCGTGAACCAGATGATGTTGTAGTCCTTGTCGGCAGTGCCCGTCACGTGACCGGTCTCGTCGCCGCCCATAAGCCCCCCTTTGGGTTGTTTGATAGCGATGTGGAGCAACGAGTACCCCTCGAATCGGGAGCGACACGTCCCGCCGGTCAGCCGGGCATGGTCTCGCCGCCGAGCGGGGCGAGCACCTCGCCCGAGTAGAACGAGGACAGGCGGTTCGACGCGAAGAACACGTACGACGGCGCGATCTCGTCGGGTTCGGCGGCCCGGCCCATGGGCGTGTGCTCGCCGAAGGACGCCACATGGTCCGCGGGCAGCGTCGCGGGGATGAGCGGCGTCCACACCGGACCGGGGGCGACGCAGTTGACGCGGATCTTGCGGTCGGCGAGCGCCTGGGCCATCGAGTAGGTCCAGGCGATGACCGCGCCCTTGGTCGCGGAGTAGTCGATGAGGGTCTTGTTGCCGCGCAGGCCGTTCACCGACGCGGTGTTGACGATCGAGTCGCCCTCCCCCATGTGCGCGAGCGCCGCCGAGGTGACCCGGAAGAAGCTCGTGACGTTGACGTCGAAGGTCCGCGTCCACTGCTCGTCGGTGATCTCCTCGGGCCGGTCCGCCGGTGTCTGCGTGGCGATGTTGTTGACGAGGAGGTCGAGCCCGCCGAGCGCCTCGACCGTCCCGTCGACGGCCTTCTGGCACTGCTCGGCCGATCCGAGGTCGCCGGGCAGCACCGCGCAGGTGCGGCCCTCGGCCTCCACCAGCTCGGCCGTGTGCCTGGCGTCGTCGTGCTCCTCGAGGTAGGCGATGGCGACGTCGGCGCCCTCTTTGGCGAACGCGACCGCCACGGCCCGCCCGATGCCGGAGTCCCCGCCGGTGACGAGCGCCTTGCGGCCTTCCAAGAGGCCGCGGCCCTCGTAGCCCTCCATCGAGTCGCGCGGCCGCGGCCGCATGGCCTCGGTCCGTCCGGGCGGCTCCTGCTGCTGCTTCGGCTTCCCCATCGTTCCGTCCCCCTCAGAAGGTGGCGGCCCCGCGGGAGCGGGGCCGTGCGAACGCTGGAGTACCCGCGTTCAAGGCGCGTACTCACCGGGTCGGGGCCTGCAGGATCGCAGATCGACCGGGCGATACGGCCTCAGCGAGGAGCGATTGCTTATTCGGATCGCGGCAGGGTATTCCCGGATCGAGCGAAGCAGGCTCTCATGATCGATGTTCTCGCAGTGCACGCCGGCGGCGGCGTCATGCCGCCCCCGCCCGCGCCCGGCGAGCCGGTGCCCGACCCGTTGGACCCGGACCCGTCCGGACCTGACGAGCCGCGCGAGCCCGACCCGCGGGAGCCGACCCGCCCGCACCCGGACGGCTCGGTCTCCCCACAGCCCTGATCGCGACCAGACCTGACACCGAAAGTAGAGGAGAGCGCACATGCCCAACGACGTCGTCGACCTGATCATGGCCGACCACCGCGAGTTCGAGCGCCTGTTGGACCAGCTCCGGCACCACCCCGAGACCCGGCCGCTGGCGGTGCCGGTGCTGGCGGCGATCCTGACGGCCCACAGCCGCGCCGAGGAGGCCGAGGTCTATCCGGTCGCCACATCGGAAGCCGGTGAGTCGCATGAGGTCGAGCACTCCCAGGAGGAGCACGAGCATGCCGAGCTGCTGCTCGTCAAACTCATCGAGACCGACCCCGA
Source organism: Glycomyces endophyticus (assembly GCF_039531525.1). Lineage (NCBI taxonomy): Bacteria > Bacillati > Actinomycetota > Actinomycetes > Glycomycetales > Glycomycetaceae > Glycomyces > Glycomyces endophyticus. Next base: position 144,572 of record NZ_BAAAQF010000001.1, on the reverse strand, counting down.
GTCTGCGAAGTTCGAGGACGTCCTCAAGGAGCTGGCCGACTCGGTGACCCACCACCTCGAGGAAGAGGAGGCCACGGTCCTGCCGGGTATGAGAACCCGCCTCGACGACGCCCGCCGCGCTGAACTCGGGGCCGCGTTCACCGCCGCCCGCGCCGAGCATCTGGGCGATCGGCCCGGCGAGGCCACCCGCAAGGAGCTGGAGACGCAGGCGCGCAACCTGAACATGACCGGCGCTTCGGACATGAACAAGGCCCGCCTTGAGCGCGAGCTCAAGAAGCGAGCGAAGTCCTGACCCGGCGGCGCGGCCGGTACCGGTGACGCCCGCGCACCTGCGGTCACTCTTCGGCGACGTCGAGGACGGTCTTGAGCCAGCCGTCCTCGCGGCGGTCGAAGGATTCGTAAGCGGCGATCGCGCTCATGGGCGGCTCGTGCCGCGTGATGAACGCCGTCGGGTCGACCGTTCCGGTGTGGACCAGGTCGAGAAGGTCGGGGATGTACCTGCGGTGGTTGCAGTTCCCCATCTTGACCGTGAGGTTCTTGTTCATCGCGTCGCCGATCGGGAAGCTGCTGAACCCGCCCGGGTAGACCCCGATGACGCCGATGCTCCCGGCCTTCGCGACCGATTCGACAGCCCATTGCAGGGCGAGACTCGGTGCGTCACCCGGCACCCACAGGTCCCCGTCGGGAGCGGCGTCGGGCGCAGCGGCTCGGACTTCCCGCTCGAACTGCTCGGCCTTCTCGGCGACCTGCTCCGCGGCAGGTCCGGCCTTGGGGCGCTGGGCGTCGACGCCGACGGCCTCGATGACCCGGTCGACGCCGATGCCGCCGGTCAGGTCCTTGACGGTCGCGACGGGATCCTCAATGTTGCAGTCGATCGTCTCGGCGTGCTGCTCACGCGCCTTGTCCAGGCGGGAGCCGATGCCGTCGACGACGAGGATCCGCCCGGCGCCCTGGCGCTTGGCCGAGGCGATCGCGAACTGGCCCGCGACCCCGGCGCCGAGCACCAGGACGGTGTCGCCGCGGCTCACCTCGGCGAGTTTCGCGCCGAACCACGCGGTGGGGAAGATGTCCGAGAGCAGGATGGCCTGGTCGTCGCTGACGGCGTCGGGAATGGGGACCAGGCCCGTCATCGCGTAGGGGACGCGCGCGTACTCGGCCTGAAGGCCGTCGACCGGCCCGGTCGACTTGGGGCCGCCGAAGAAGCACGTGCCTGCGGCGGGTCCGTTCGGATTCGCGGTGTCGCACTGGGCGTAGTAGCCGGCGCGGCAGTACGAGCAGGTGCCGCAGCCGACGGTCGAGGGGATGACGACCCGGTCGCCGGGCCGGAGGCCGCGGACGGCGGCGCCGACCTCCTCGACGGCGCCGACCGCCTCGTGGCCGAGGATGGTGCCCTCGACCATGTCGGGAAGCGTCCCGCGCACCATGTGCAGGTCGGTGCCGCAGATGGCGCTGCGGGTGATCCGCACGATCGCGTCGGTCGGCTCCTGGATCTTCGGATCGGGCACCTCGTCGAGCCGGATGTCCCCGACCCCGTGCCACACCACTGCCTTCATCGCGTCCCCTCACGCTCTGATCGCTCTGCCGCTTTCGCCGGGTCCTCGCCCGGCACGGCCGAATACCCGCCGCAATGCCGTTCATTCGCCGTGCGCCGAACGACTTGACTGAATTATCGTCCTTGAGCGGCAATCGCCGTTTGATGATGATTTCGGTGGGTAGGGTGCTGCGCGAGACCACGCGAAGGGAACCGCAATGACCGACGAGTCCGCACGCGACCGCAAAGACCTCCAACTCGACCAGGACCGCGTCGCCGACGGCGGCGAGGCACTGACGACCCAGCAGGGCGTCAAGGTCCACCACACCGACGACTCCCTGAAGGCCGGCGGGCGCGGCCCGACCCTGATGGAGGACTTCCACGTCAGGGAGAAGATCACCCACTTCGACCACGAGCGCATCCCCGAGCGAGTCGTGCACGCCCGCGGCGCCGGCGCCTACGGCGAGTTCCAGCCCTACGACGACCGGCTGAGCGAGTTCACGACCGCGTCGTTCCTGACCGACCCGAACGAGACCACGCCGGTGTTCGTGCGCTTCTCCACCGTCGCCGGCTCGCGCGGCTCGGCCGACACGCCCCGCGACGTGCGCGGGTTCGCCACGAAGTTCTACACCCGCGAAGGCAACTACGACCTGGTGGGCAACAACTTCCCCGTCTTCTTCATCCAGGACGGGGCCAAGTTCCCCGACTTCGTGCACGCGGTCAAACCCGAACCGAGGAACGAGATCCCGCAGGCCGCCTCCGCGCACGACACCCTGTGGGACTTCGTGTCCCTCCAACCCGAGACCTTGCACGCGATCATGTGGCTCATGTCCGACCGGGCGCTGCCGCGCTCGTACCGGATGATGCAGGGCTTCGGCGTCCACACGTTCCGGCTCGTCGACGCGAACGGCCGCGGCACCTTCGTGAAGTTCCACTGGACCCCCGCGCTCGGCACGCACTCGCTGGTGTGGGACGAGGCCCAGAAGGTCTCCGGCGCCGACCCCGACTTCAACCGGCGCGACCTGTGGGACGCGATCGAGGCCGGCGACCACGCCGAATGGGAGCTGGGCGTGCAACTGGTGCCCGAGGAGGACGAGTTCGCGTTCGACTTCGACCTCCTCGACGCCACCAAACTCATCCCCGAGGAGCAGGTGCCGGTGCGCCCGGTGGGAAAGCTGGTCCTGAACCGGAACCCGGACAACTTCTTCGCCGAGACCGAGCAGATCGCCTTCCACACCGCGAACGTGGTCCCCGGCATCGACTTCACCAACGACCCGCTCCTCCAGGCCCGCAACTTCTCCTACCTCGACACCCAGCTCATCCGCCTCGGCGGCCCCAACTTCGCGCACCTGCCGGTCAACCGGCCCGTCGCCGAGGTCCACAACGACCAGCGCGACGGTTACGGCCAGCACCGGATCCACACCTCCGGGACCTCCTACAACAAGAACACGATCTCCGGGAACGACCCCGTACCGGGCGCCGAGGGCTCATACCGCCACTACACCGAGAAAGTGGAGGGCGCCAAGATCCGGGAGCGGTCGGAGTCCTTCAAGGACTTCTACAGCCAGGCGACCCTGTTCTGGAACTCCATGAGCGAGGTCGAGGCCGAGCACATCGTCGCCGCGTTCCGCTTCGAACTCGGCAAAGTGACCGACAAGGACATCCGCGCCCGCGTCGTCGACCAGCTCCGCTGGATCGACCTGGGGCTCGCACAGCGCGTCGCCGACGGCGTCGGGGTGCCGGCACCGGGCGAGGGCGCCGACAACCACGGCCGCACCTCGCCGGCCCTGTCGCAGCTGACCGCGCCCGTGCGCGCCGTCGCCACCCGCAAGGTCGCGGTGCTCGCCGCCGACGGCGTCGACGGGGCCGGGGTGACCAGCCTCGTCGCCGACCTGCGCCGCCGCGGCGCGGTGCCGGAGGTCGTGGGGCTCGTTGACGGCACCGTGCGGTCCGCGGACGGAGAGGACGTGGCCGTCGACCGGGCCCTGCCCACGATGGCCTCGGTCCTGTACGACGCCGTAGCCGTCCCCGGCGGGGCCGACAGCGTGGCCGCGCTGAGCCGCGACGGGCGCGCGCTCCACTTCGTCGCCGAGGCGTACAAGCACGGGAAGGCGCTGGCGGCCTTCGGCACCGGCGCGGAGATGCTGGAGACCGCGCGCATCGACGCCGAGATCGCTCAGGGGACCGAACCGGTCGAGGACCACGGCGTCGTCACCACCGCCGCAGACGGCGGCCAGCTGCCGGAAGCGTTCCTCGACGCCTTCGCCGAAGCGATCGCCGCCCACCGCGCCTGGGACCGGCCCACCAGCGGCATCGCAGCCTGACCGGCACCTACGCGGCTCGCATGATCGAGCCGAAGCAGGGTAAGTGGGGGAGGGGATTCACCTCGCTGGGGCACCCGCGCTTCGCTGAGTGGGCGCGGCCCCGCCACGGGGGAATCCAGGGCGGGAGAACCGGCCGGGCTCATCACGGGCCCGGCCGGAGCCGTTCCATCGACCAGTCCCGCGCTCGTTCAGACCTCGGCGACGCGAGGGCGCGTACCTTCAATCGGTGCTCTCGACAGGATCGCACCGTCCGCTCGACCGACCCCAAGATGGACGATGCAGGGTTTCGCGCCCGTACCCTTGACGTCAGCCGACCAGAGGGAGGGAACCATGTCGTTCAGAACGATGGACGTGAGTGCCCCCGAGAGCGTTGCGACAGATGACTTCATCCTCCGACCGATCGTGGCCGCTGATGCCGAGCTGGACTACGCGGCGGTCATGGAGAGCAGGGATTACCTGCGCGGTTGGGAGCAGACGGGATGGCCCGCAGAGGACTTCACCGTCGAAGCCAATCGCGTCGACTTGGAGAAGATGGAGCGATGGCACGCCGATCGCGACGGTTTCTCTTACACGGTGATGAACCCGGCCGAGACGGAGTGTCTCGGCTGTGTCTATCTCAGGTCGACCAACGCGCCTACGTACGCCGGGGGGAGCATCACTCCGGTCGGCGACCGTCGGTGGGACGAGTACGAAGCGGCCGTCTCCTTCTGGGTTCGCAGGTCGCGACTCGGAACGGCGACCGACCGCGCGCTGCTCGACGTGCTTCGGACATGGCTGGCGGAGGACTGGACCTTCCAAGGCCATCTCTTCGTCACCAGCGAACTGTTCGTTCAACAGGTCGACCTGATCGAACACACCGATCTCCAACTGCGTTTCACGATCGAAGCACCCGACAAACCGGGCCGGTACCTGGCCTACGAGTAGACGAGCGAGTCGACAGCAGCCGCACGATGCACCGGCTCCCGCCGTTGTCGCGTCGCCGGTCACTCGGCACTGGGTTCATCAGGCGCGGAAGCGGTCGGCGTGTTCGGCCGCCCATTGGGCGAAGGTGCGGGCCGGGTGCTTGGTGACGGCTTGGACGGTGTCGTGGACGTCGCCGGCCTGTGCGGGCGGGTTGGTCGCGAGCTGGATGCCGAACTCGACGTAGTCCTGCGGGTAGCCCAGACCGCGCAGGCGCTCTCGCTCCTGATCCTCGGTCAGGTGGACGTAGGTGATGTCACGGCCGAGCGCTTCGGCGAGCAGGCGCACCCGCTCTTTCGGGGTGAGCGCTTCGGGCCCGGTCAGGTGGTAGGTCCGGCCTGCGTGGCCGTCCTCGGTCAAGGCGGTTGCCGCGACAGCGGCGATGTCCGCCTCGTGCACCACCGCGCTCGCGAACGTCGCGAGGGTGCTCACGGTGCCGCTGTCTTCGACTTCCGGGGCCCATTCCAGGGCGCCGGACATGAACTCGACGGGTGCCAGCAGCGTCCACCCGATCGCGGAGGCGCGCAACGCCGACTCGACCGAGGTCGGTGCCCAGCCGCTGAGCACCGACACCCGCTCCACCCCCGACTCGGCGGCCAGGGCGACGAGCTCTCGCCCGTTGGACAGGTCCGCGCCGTCGTCGCCGCCGAAGGTGATCAGATGCGCGGCCGTCGCGCCCGCGAATGCCGGGCGCAGGCTCGCGACATCGGTCAGGTCGCCCTCGACGACCTCCACTCCGGGCGCGAAACGGGCCCGCGAGGCGTCGCGCGTCAGCGCCCGCACCCGATGCCCCGCCCCGGACAGCTGCTCCACGAGATGGCGTCCGACCGTGCCGGTCGCCCCGGTGACGAGAATGGTCATGATGCTCCTTGTGCCGACGGAAACCGGTCCTGGCGGACCGGCCCGGCCAGCGTAGAAGCGAACCAGGACCGTTCCTGTCCTCGTTGTGCGGCAGGATCAGACCATGTCCGACACGACCGGCCGCGCGCTCGCACTGCTGAACCTGCTGCAGACCCACCGCCACTGGCCCGCGCCCGAACTGTCCGGGCGCCTGGGCGTCACGGTCAGGACCGTGCGCCGCGACGTCGAGCGCCTGCGCGACCTCGGCTACCGCATCGACTCCACCACCGGCGCCCACGGCGGCTACCGCCTCGAAGCGGGCGCGTCGATGCCGCCGCTGCTGCTGTCCGACGAGGAGGCCGTCACCATCGCCGTCGGCCTGCGCCTGGTCGCCGCCGGGCGCCTGCGGCGCGGCGCCGAGTCCGCGCTGTCGGTCCTGGCCAAGCTCGAACAGGTCCTCCCCCCTCGACTGCGCCGCCGCGTCAGCGCCCTCGCCCCCGCGCAGCGGCACCCGCCCGGGACCGGCGGGGTCGCCACCGAGGTGCTCACCGACCTCGCGCTGGCATGCCGCGACCGCGAACGCGTGCGCCTGGCATATACGCCCTCCGGAGGCGGACGACAGGAGCGCCGAGTCGAGCCGCACGCGCTCGTCCCGGCCGCCGGGCACTGGTACCTGGTGTGCTGGGACCTCCATCGCGCCGACTGGCGGACCTTCCGCGTCGACCGCGTGCGCGAGGTCGAGCATCTCCGCGTCGCCTTCGCCCCCCGGGAGCTGCCGCCCGAGCGGGTCGACGCGCTCATCACCGTCTCCCGCACCTGGGGCCCGCGCTCCCGGGACGCGGTCGCGGTCATCGACATGCCGCTCGCCGAGTTCACCGCTGCGTTCGGCGAGTGGGCCCAGGGCGCGCAGGCCGACGGCCCCGAGCGCACCCGCTGGCCGGTCGGGGGCGAGAGCGCCCGCGACATCGCCTACGGCCTCTCCTGGCTCCCGGCCGGTACCTCGTACCGGGTCGAGATCGCCGAGGGCGACCGCGCCGAGCTCCGGGAGTCGCTGCAGCGCATGCTCGCGGCACTGGACCGGTGACCTGAGGAGTCTGACGGGCCAGTGCCGCGAGCCGGCCGTCAGGCGGTGCGGGGGTCGGTGAGGCCGCGCATCGCCTCGTTCAGGCTGGTGTTGATGTACTCCAGTTCGGGCGTGGTGAAGCTGCTCCAGTCCGCGGCCTCCTCGCCGTCGGCCTGCCAGTCGCCCGCCGTGTCGGCCGACCAGTCCTGCGCGGCTTCAGGTGCGTGCTGGTACACCCACCACAGGTTCGCCGCGGGGTCCTGGAACCGGGCGAGGGTGTCGCCGAAGAAGTCGGTCGGCCGGGTGAGCACGCGCCCGCCGAGCTTCTCGGCGCGGTCGAGCACCGCCGCGACGTCGTCGACGTAGATGCGGGTGAGCGCGGGCGTGAACGGCCAGTCGGGCTTGCGGTCGGCCACGGTGAGCAGCGAGTCGCCGATGCGCAGCTCGGCGTGGAGGATGAGCCCGTCGGTGTCCAGAGTGCGGGCCTCGGGGACGTCCTCGGCCCCGAACACCTCGATCAGGAACGCGATCAGCGCGGCGGCGCCATCGGCCACGATGAACGGGTTCACCGTGTTCGAGCCGGCCGGGACAGGAGGCGTTGCGGTCATTGCTGGTCCTTTCTCACGGAACATGACACCGCCATGATCATGCCGAACCAGGACCGATCCCGTCCGCGTTCACCGATTCACGCCGATCTGATCGGCGGTGGTCATGCCGTGGGCCCCGACGAGACGGCCCGATCCGTTCCGCGCCCCTGCCGACCCTCCGACGCGGAAGGTCGGCAGGGGCGCTTCGCATATCGTCCGACCTCGATGCGTTGCCGAGTGTGCATATGCGCATCTGCTTGGTATTCAACGTCACTGACGTGTCTTCAGTGCCCTGGCCTGCATCAGGGCCGCCGACGAGAGAATCGGGGCCGAAGAGGACTCGCAAATGACAACGGTTTTCGTTAGCATGAGATCACTGCGTCCCCCCGACCCAACGAGGATCTCGATGACTCCCGCCCGCAACCGCTTCGCGCTCGCCGCCGCGGCCCTCCTGCTGCCGCTGGCGTGGCCCGCCGCCGCGGCCGCGGCGCCTTCCCCGGACCCGGTCGTCCTGTCGGTCGGCCACGTCGACGCCATGCAGGCCTACATGAACGGCGACAGCCTCGACCTGCGCGTCAAGGACGACACCGGCGCCTCCGTCCGCTACCACGACCCCGCCGACGTGGTGCTCCAAGTCCTCCCCGAAGCCGAGTACCCGATCCCCGCCGGGGACACCTGGAGCTTCCTCGGCGAAGCGGGCGACCCGATGTGGATGCTGCCGCTCACTCAGGACCCCGGGCTCCTGTGGCCCGGCTGGAGCTCCGAACCGCTCGCGCGAGGCCAGTTCCAGGGCGACAGGCTCTCCATGGAGCTCGTTGAGGTCGACGGTCCCGGCGACGTGGTGCTCTGGTCCCTCTCCAGCTTCGGCCAGCCGACGCTTTACGCCTCCACCCGCGACGGGCTCCCCGACACGATCTCGGTGAACGTCCCCGCGCACGTCCACTCCTACTGGGCCTTCACCGCCGAGGGCGCCTACACCCTCACGTGGAGCGTCAGCGGCACGCTCGCCGACGGGACCCCGGTCTCGACCGAAGCCGTCGACTACCACTGGCACGTGGGCGAGATGTCCGACCCGGATCCCGATCCGGACCCCGATCCCGGCCCGCCTGACGAGTCCGACCTCGAGGGCCGCCTCGTGCTCGACGAAGGCCACGTCGACGTCCTCTCCCTCGCCCTCGAGGACGGCGAGTTCGCGCTGAACTCCAAGGACGACACCCGCCTCCACGACCCGTCCGCCGTCATCCGCGACCCCGACGACGTCGTCTTCCATGCCACCCCCGAGTCCGAGACCATCCTGAGCGACAACTTCGCGAACCCCGGCTACAGCGAGGTCGGCGCACCCGGCGACACCCGCTGGTTCCTGCCCGACGTCCAGGAGCAGGGCGTGCTCTTCGCCGGCTGGGACACCAACGGCGTGCCGAACGGCGCCCTCGAAGGCGACGCCCTCGACCTGACGCTCACCGACTACGCCGGCCCCGGCGACCTCGTGATGCTCACCGTGGACGACTTCGGCGACGCCGCCGTCGAGATCGACTCCGAAGACGCGCTGCCGCAGACGATCGCCACCCGGTCGCGCACCCACGCGCACATCAACTGGTACTTCAGCGAACCCGGCATCTACCGGCTCACCTGGCAGGCGACCGCCACCACCGCCGCCGGCGACCCGATCGAGTCCGAGCCCCGCGACTACCTCTTCCTCGTCGGCGAATGGCCCGGCACCGACCCGGACCCCGATCCCGACCCCGACCCCGACCCGGTCCTGGAGCACACCCAGACCATCACCGCCGAAGTGGACGCCGACGCCGGCGGCCTGGTCCTCAGCGTCGACCCCGACGACCGCACCGTCGCACTCCCGGCGATGACCCTCAGCCCCGACGCGACCCGCTGGACCACCGAAGGCGAACTGCGCCCGGTCACCGTCACCGACACGCGCTCGGCCGATCCCGGCTGGAACGCCGTCGGCCAGGTCTCCGCGTTCTCCTCCGGCGACCACGAGTACGCCGGCTCGCACCTCGGCTGGATCCCCGGCCTCACCTCCGCCGGCGCCTCCCAGTCGGTCGCCCCCGGGCCCGGCGTCGACGGACTTCTCGACGGCGGCCCCGGACTGGCGACCTCGCAGCTCCTCGCCTCCGCCCCCTCCGGCTCGGGCAACGGCACCGCCGTGCTCGGGGCCGACCTGATCCTCGGACTGCCGACCGATGTCGAGTCCGGTACCTACACCGCGCTCGTCACCTTCACCGCGATCTGAGCCACCCGAGATCCACAACCCACCCGAAAGGACCCCCACACGATGCGAACCATCGCGAAGCGCTCCGCCGCGACCGCACTCGCCGCCACTGCGGCAGTGCTCGCCGTCGCCGCCCCCGCCACCGCCCAGAACACCTCCTTCGACATCGTCGACGAAGGCCACGTCGACGTCTTCGGCGTCGCCTACGAGGACGGCGCGCTCGACCTCCACATCCACGACGACGAGGCGGGCGTCGAGCGCGACCCCGGCTCGACGGCCCTGCGGGTCAACCCGGCCGCCCAGACCACCGTCCCCGCCGGATACGACTTCCTCGGCGAGACCGGCGACGACGTCTGGATCCTCCCGGACACCAACGTCGAAGGACTCCTGTTCGCCGGCTGGGCCTCCGAGGAGGTGCCCGACGGCGTGTTCGTCGACGACACGCTCACGCTCACCGTCCACGACGCCTGGGGCGACGTCGACCTCTACACCGTCGACGACTTCGGCGATCCGACCGTCCTCTTCGATTCCGACCAGGGCCCCGGATCCTGGGACATCGGCACGGGCGGCCACGGTCACCTGAACTGGGCCTTCGGTGAGGCCGGCGGCTGGTACAAGCTCACCGTCGAGGCCGAGGGCGTCCTCGAGTCCACCAACCAGACCGTCTCGACCGGCGAGGTCGACTACTGGTTCTACGTGGCGTGCTGACCATGAGGGCCGACACTATCAAGGCCGGCGCCGTCGTCGGCGCCGTCGCGGCCCTGGCCTTCGCGGGCCAGGCGCACGCCGCGACCATAAGCTCCGGGCACGTCGACGCGCTCTCGTTCACCTACGACCCGGTCGCGAACGAGCTCGGCATCGAAGTCCTCGACCACAGCGGGCCCACCGTCTACGACCCCGCGAACGTCGACTTCGACGTCCACTCCGGGCACCTCGTCAACCGCCCGAGCGCCACCCCGTGCCGCTTCGACGCGGGGGACAACTGGGTCATCCCGCGCCTGGAGTCCAGCGGCCTGCTGTGGGCCGGCTGGTCCACCGAGGAGCTCGACCTCGACGACTTCGGCGGTGAACTCCACGCCGAGCTCACCGACGCGGTCGTCCCCTCCGGCGGGAACGTCGCGATCTACGACGCGCCCACCAACACGCTTCGGTTCCACACGAACTCGGCGTGCAACGCCTCCGGCACCGACATCACCGAGTCCCACCACCACGCGACGTGGGTGTTCACCGAACCGGGGACGTACGAACTCACGTTCCAGGTGACCGGCACGCACACCACCGACGGACCCGTCACCTCCGACGAGCACACCTACACGTTCGACGTCGGCTAGCACGTTTCTCCTCCCCATGAAGGGGCGGCCCCGACCGCGGCACCAGAGCCTCGCCGCGGCCCGGGGCCGCCCCGCACCACGACCCGAGAGACCCCCGTGAGATCCATCCTGATCCCCGCAGCGGCCGCGATCGCGGTCCTGCTCGCCGCGAGCCCGGCTGCGGCGCAAGAGGAACCAGCCCCCTCCACCTGGGGCGTCAACCCGTCCAGTCAGGACGGACCGGACGGGCGCGCCGCCTTCGACTACGCCCTCGACCCCGGCGCCACGGTCATCGACTTCGTCGGCGTCTCCAACTTCGGCACCGAACCGATCACCCTGCGGCTGTACGCCTCCGACGCCTTCACCAGCGAATCCGGCGCGTTCGACCTGCTCCCGGCCGACCAGGAGCCCGTGGACGTCGGGTCGTGGATCGGGTTCAACGAGGACACGCTCACCATCGCCCCGCAGACCCGGCTCGACGTGCCGTTCGCGCTCCACGTCCCCGCGGACGCCACCCCCGGCGACCACGTGGGCGGGATCGTCGCCGCCGTCACCGAGGAGTCGACCGACGCCTCGGGAGACGACCTCCTCGTGGAGCGCCGCGTCGGCGCCCGCGTGCACCTGCGCGTCTCCGGCGACCTCGACCCCGCGCTCGACCCCGACCTGGACCACCTGACGTACCACTACGACTGGAATCCGGCCGCGCCCGGCACCGCGAGCTTCGACTACGAGATCGAGAACACCGGGAACGTCAGGCTCCAAGGCGACCTCGTCGCCCGCTTCGCAGGCCCCTTCGGACTGCTCGAGCGCGAGATCACCATCGCCGAGCTTCCGCAGATCCTCCCCGGCGACCGCTACGAGGGCACCGCCGAGGTCGGCGGACTGTGGCCGCTGCTGCGCCTCGACGTCGAACTGGTGGTGCGGCCCGAGGCCGTCGACCCCGCGGACGCCGAGTCCCGCATCCCCTCCTCCAGCCACGAGGAGCGCCTGTGGGCCCCGCCCTGGACGCAGGCCGCCGTCCTCGCCGCGCTCGGCCTCGTGGCTTTCATCTGGCTCAAGATCCGCAAGCGCCGCAGGGCGAACGGTGCGACGACCGCGCTGAAGCCCCCGCAGCCCGCCGACAGCGGGGCCACCGGTCCCGGACCCCGCGCCGACGACGGGGCAGGCCCCGACCCGTCCGAACCGGACACTCCCGACGACCCTGCCGCCGACGCCTCCGGGGCGACCGCCCCCGCACCCTCGAAGGAGACCTCCGCATGAAGCGGGTCCTGACCGCCCTCACCGCGGCCGCGCTGCTCGCCGGATGCGCCGGCACCGGCGGCGACGCCGACGGCCTCCAAGTCGTCGTCACCACCGAGCTCATCAAGGATTGGGTCGAGGAGGTCGGCGGCGATCGCGTCGACGTCGAGACGGTCGTGCCTCCCGGCGGCGACCCGCACTCCTACGAGCCGAGCCCGCGCGACGCCGCCACCGTCGCCGGCGCCGAACTCGCCTTCACCAACCACCTCCTCCTTGAGGACCACCCGCTCATCAAGCTCTTCGATACCAATGTCCCCGAAGGCTCGCCGAACATCTCCCTCGCCGAGAACGCCGAGCCCTACGGCGCCAAGCTCCTCCCGCTGGTCGAGAACATCACCCTCGACACCGTGTGGCTCGGCTTCGGCGTCCGCGGCGAGACCCAGGACCGCGCCGCCGAGATCACCGTGCACCTGACCGGCTACACCGGTCCCGGCCAGGCCACGATGTTCCTCACCGACGCGTTCGGCACTCCCGAGATCTACTGGAACACCGCCGACGGCCTTACCTCGACAGACGCGATCACCCTGCCTCCCAACGCGCACACGCACGTCAACTGGACCTTCAGCGAACCGGGCGTGTACACCCTCGACATGGCCGCGACCCTCACCGACGCCGGCTCGGTCACCGAGGAGGGCACGGGCACCTTCACGTTCGCCGTGGGCGTCAACCCGCGCGAGGTCCAGCCCGGCGCCACCGTCGTCGACAGCGGGCACGTGGACCTCACCGCCGACCTCGACACCGGCGTGTTCTTCGCCCGCGACGACGACCGCGGCGAGCTCGCCGCCGCCGACGTCGTGATCGACGTGCCCACCAAGGCCGTCGAGCAGATCCCCGACAGCGAGCTGTTCGCGTTCCTCGGCGCGCCCGGCGCCGACATCTACCAGCTCCCGCAGGCCGTCCTCGGCAAGCACGTCCACGGCGAGGTCGACCCGCACGTGTGGCAGTCGGTCGCGAACGCCAAGGCCTACGTACAGGTCGTCACCGACGCCCTCATCGAAGCGGACCCCGACGGCCGCGCGTACTTCGAGGAGCGCCGGGACGCCTACCTCGCCGAGCTCGACGACCTCGACGCCGAGGTCGCCGCCGCGATCGACACCATCCCCGAGGAGAACCGCCAGCTCATCACCACCCACGACGCCTTCGGGTACCTCGCCGACGCCTACGGCATGCAGATCGCCGGATTCGTGGTGCCCAACCCCGCCGCCGAACCCAGCGCCCGGCAGGTCGAGCAGCTCACCGAGACCATCGCCAACCTCGACGTGCCGGCCGTGTTCGTCGAACCCAACCTGCAGGCCCGCGCCTCCGTGCTGCGCCAGGTCGCCGAGGACCTCGACGTCGAGGTCTGCACCCTGCACGGCGACGCCCTGCCCCAGGACGCCCCCACCTACATCGACATGATGCGGCAGAACGCCTCCGAGCTGAGCCGCTGCCTTGGAGAAGACTCATGAGGAAGCATCTGATCCCGCTCGCCGCGCTCGCGGCGACCCTGCTGGCCGCCGCGCCCGCTCACGCCCAGGAACCTGAAGGCATCGCCGAGTTCGACACCGGCGGCGCCGGAGTCGCGATCGACGGCCCCGCGGCCCTGGACACCGTCCCGTCCCTGGTACCCGACCGGGAGGACTTCGCGTTCCTCGGCGAGGCCGGCGACCTCGTCTGGATCGCCGGAGCCGACGCCGAAGGGACCTTCCCCACCCTCGACGCCTCCGCCGCCGACACCGACCTGACCCTGGCGCTCACCAAGACCGAGGGCCCCGGCGACGTCTGGCTCTACACCTTCACGGGCCCCGGCCTGGCCGAGCCGCTCGCCTCCACTGCGGATGAGGGGTCGTTCACCGTCGAAGCCGGAACCACGACCCCCGTGGTCCTCGCCGTCGACGCCCCCGGCGAGTACACCATCGAGCTCGCCGCCCGCGAGGACGGCGGCCGCGCCGCCGTCGCCACCACCGCCCACGGCCAGGCCGCGTCCTCGGCCACCGCCACCTACGCGCTCACCGCCGCACCCGCGACGACCGAGGAAGCCCAGGTCATCGCCACCGCAAACCCCGGCGGCACGGACGGCGCCGCGCAAGCCGACACCTCCTGCACCGTCATCGGCGACGGCCACATCGACATCGGCCCCCGCTTCGTGGACGGCGCCTGGACCGCGCAGCTGCGCGACGACACCGGCTCCGAATCGGTGTGGCGCGACCTCGAAGACGTCGTGCTCACCGCCCCCGACGCGGCCCTGTTCCCGATCCCCGAAGGCGAGGAGTACGCCTTCCTCGGCGCGCCCGGCGACGAGATCTACCTGCTCCCGCAGGTCCAGGCCGCCGGCATCGTGTGGCCCGGCTGGAACACGCAGGACAAGACCGTGATCGACGGCGTCCCCGGCTCGGTGGACTGGAACCTGACCGAGGTCGACGGCCCCGGCGAGTTCACCGTCTTCCTCTCCAACACCTTCGGCGGCGCGGACGTCCTGTTCGACTCCTCCGAGGCCCTGCCGCAGACCGTGAGCATCCCCCGCAACACGCACGCCCACGGCAACTGGACCTTCACCGAGCCCGGCGTCTACCTGCTCACCGTCGAGTTCACCGGCACCACCGGCGACGGCGAGGCAGTGACCGACACCAAGAACGTGCAGCTCGCCGTCGGCGACGCCACCGACCCGAACGACGGCTGCCACGGCGACGGCGGCAGCGGCGACACCGCCGGCGACGACAACGACGATGACGACAACGGGGGCTTCCTGCCCACCACCGGCACCGGCTGGCTCCTGTGGGGCCTGGGCGCCGCCGCGATCGCCGTCGTCGTCGGCGCCGTCATCATGATCGCCACCCGCAAGCGCCGCACGGCCGCCGACAACACCACCGCCTCGGGAGACGACGATGCGAACTGACGCCCTGCGCGCCGAGGCGCTCACCGTCTCCCTCGGCGGCCGCCGGGTCCTCGACACCGTGGACCTGGCGGTCGACACTGGCGAGACCGTCGGCCTCATCGGCCCCAACGGCGCGGGCAAGACCACACTCCTGCGCGCCGTCATCGGACTGATCAAACCCGACCGCGGCACGATCACCACCGGCGCGGGCAGACCCGGTTACGTCCCCCAGAAGCACGAGTTCACCTGGGACTTCCCGATCACCGTCGGCGGCGCGGTCCTCAACGCCCGCACCGGCACCCGCTGGCTGGTCCCACATCGGCGCGCGGACCGGGACGCCGCGGACGCCGCCCTCGACCGCGTCGGCCTCGCCGACCTCGCCGACCGGCCCGTGGGGGAGCTCTCGGGCGGACAGCGCCAGCGCGTCCTCGTCGCCCGCGCCCTCGTGCGCGAACCCGGACTCCTCCTGCTCGACGAGCCCTTCACCGGCGTCGACGTCCCCACCCAGGAACTCCTCACCGAACTCCTTGGCCGCCTCGCCGCCGAAGGCACCGCGGTCCTCATGACCACCCACGACCTCGCCCAGGCCCGCGCCACCTGCACACGCCTGTGCCTGCTCAACCGCACCGTCGTCGCCGACGGCCCGCCCGCCGAGCTGTCCGACCCCGACCTGTGGCTGCGCGCCTTCGGCGTGGCCGCCTCCGGCGAACTCAAGGCCCTCCTGGCCGGAACGGACCCCCGATGATCGAATGGCTCGCGGAGCCCTGGTCGCACCTGTTCATGCAGCGGGCGTTCGCCGTCGCCGCGATGGCCGCCGTCGTCTGCGTCGTCGTCGGCGCCTTCGTGGCGCTGCGCGGCATGGCCTTCATCGGCGACGCGGTCGCCCACGCGGTCTTCCCCGGCGTGGCGATCGGCTTCGTCCTCCACATCAACCTGACCCTCTCGGGGGCGGTCGCCGGCATCGCTACCGCGCTGGCGATCGTCCTCATCAGCCAGACCCGCAGGCTCAAGGAGGACACCGTCATCGGCGTGTTCTGGGCCGCCGCGTTCGGCCTGGGCATCGTCATCGTCTCGACCCAGGACTCCTACACCGGCGACCTCGCGTCCTTCCTGTTCGGACAGATCCTCGCCCTCGGCGACACCGACGTGATCACCGTCGCGGTCGTCGGCGCCGCACTCGTCCTCGTGACGTTCGCACTGCGCCGCCAGCTCATCGCCGTCAGCCTCGACCGGGAGACCGCCCGCGCCTCCGGCCTCCCGGTGCTCGCGCTCGACGTCGTCCTGTACGTCATGGTCACCGCGGCGATCGTCGTTTCGCTCCAGGCCGTGGGGAACATCCTCGTGCTCGCGCTGCTCGTGACCCCTTCGGCCGCGGCCCGGTTCCTCACCGACCGCCTCGGCACGATGATCGGGGTCGGCGCCCTCATCGCCCTGTTCGGCGCGGTCGCGGGCCTCTACCTGTCCTTCTACTACAACCTCGCGGCCGGGGGCCTCATCGTCCTGGTCATCACCGGCCTGTTCCTGCTCGCCTGGCTCTTCGCGCCCCGGCACGGCCTGCTCACGCGCCGCAGGAAGCCGTTGGAGCGCAAGGAGACCGCGGAGGCGGCACGGTGAGTGACGAAGCCGTCCCTGACACCGCCGCGGCCCGTGTCCGAAAGGTCTGGTCAGGTGTCGAGGGGGCGGGTCCGATAGGCGGTGGGGGTCATCCCGTGCTGCCGGTTGAACTGCCGTGAGAAGTACAGCTGGTCGTCGTACCCGGTTTCGCGGGCGATGGCGGCCACTGGGAGGTCGGTGCCGTCGAGGAGTTCGCGTGCCCGCGCCATTCGCAGCTGGACCTGGTATTGGAGGGGGGAGACCCCGAGCTGGGTGCGGAACAGCGAGCTGAGCTGGGACTGGCTCATGCCGACCATCGACGCCAGTGCGGTCACCGGGGTCCGGCGCGGGGTGGTCTCCTGCAGGTGCTGGACGGCCCGCTCCAGTGGGCTGAGGTTGGAGCCGGGGCTGCGGCGTCCGGTGGCGATGACGTGGGCGAGGGCGTGCCAGGCCGCGCCGCTGGCGTGCACCATGGCGGATACGGTCAGGCCGGAGTCGAGGGCGTCGATGACCTGTGAGACCAGGCTCGCGACCGGTGCGGGGTCGCGCAGGTGCGTCACGCGGCCGCCCGCCGCGGTGCGGGCGGCCCGGGCCAGGTCCGGTGCGTCGGTGCCGGTGAAGTGGAACCACCAGAGGGTCCAGGGGTCGTCTTCGGCTGCGCCGTAGGCGTGGGGGAGGTCCGCCGGGATCAGGACCACGCCGCCGCGCGAGACGGTGTACCGGGTGCCGTCGACCGTGCACCAGCCGGCGCCTCCGGTGCACACCAGGAGGATGTGCTCGGCGGCTCCGTTCGGGCGCGATCGCCCGTGCCGGGCGGCGTGGGGGAAGTATCCGGCGTCGGTGACCAGGAGCCTCCCTGTGACAGGATGGCGGAGCGCCTTGTCGGCGGTCGGGCGGGGGACGACGAGCATCCGCTGCCCGGCGAAGCCTTCACGGATGCCGTCGTCGTCGGTGACGATCGTCGGTTCGTCCATATCCACCAGTGAAACGACCATCGACAGCCATGTCAAGTCCTCGTAGGGTCGAGGTCATGCCAACCGAAGCATCGAGGATCGTCCTACCCGAGGCTCCCGCCGCGCTCGCGGGCCGGCCCGTGCAGGCGTGGCGGGAGGCGGTCGCGATCGACACCTATGCGCCCGCCGCTCCCGACCGCTACCCGGCCTACCTGGACCAGCGCGTCTACCAGGGCTCCTCGGGCGCGGTCTACCCGCTGCCGTTCATCGACGCCGTCGCACGCGAGAAGGCCGCTCGGGACTGGGACGCGGTGCACCTGGAGAACGAGTACGTGCGCCTCATGGTGCTCCCCGAACTCGGCGGACGTATCCACATCGGACTCGACAAGACCCGCGGCTACGACTTCTTCTACCGCAACGACGTCATCAAGCCCGCCCTCGTCGGCCTCGCCGGGCCCTGGGTCTCCGGCGGCGTCGAGTTCAACTGGCCCCAGCACCACCGTCCCGCCACCCACCTGCCCGTCGAGACCCGGATCGAGACCGAGCCCGACGGCGCGGTCACCGTCTGGTGCTCCGACCACGACCCGTTCGCGCGGATGCAGGGCATGCACGGCATCAGGCTGCGGCCCGGCAGTGCGCTGGTCGAACTGCGCGGGCACCTGGTGAACCGCAGCGACGACGTGCAGACCTTCCTGTGGTGGGCGAACGCGGCCGCGAAGGCGGGGGAGGACTACCAGTCCTTCTTCCCCACCGATGTGCGCGTGGTCGCCGACCACGCCAAGCGCGCGACGACGACGTTCCCCGCGGCCGAGGGCCGCTACTACGGCGTCGACTACCCCGCGCGCCGCACCGCTGAGCGCCCGGACGGCGACCGGCTCGACCGGTACCGCAACATCCCCGTGCCGACCTCGTACATGTGCCTGGGCACCGAGGACGACTTCTTCGGCGGCTACGACCACGCCGCGGGCGCGGGGTTCGTCCACTGGGCCGACCACCGCATCGCGCCCGGCAAGAAGCAGTGGACGTGGGGCGACGCGCCGTTCGGCCGGGCCTGGGACGGCCACCTCACCGACGACGGCGGGCCCTATGTGGAGCTCATGGCCGGCGTCTTCACCGACAACCAGCCCGACTTCGCCTTCCTGCGACCCGGCGAGACCAAGACCTTCTCCCAGTACTGGTACCCGATCCAGGACACCGGCCCGGTCCATCAGGCAACACTGGACGCCGCAGTGCGCCTCGACCTGGAGGACGGCACGATCCGCATCGCGGCGGCGGCGACCGCCCCGCGCGCGGGCGCGAGGGTCGAGCTCCGGGCCGACGACCGCCTCGTCCACGAAGCGGTCGTCGAAATCGCTCCCGGCGCGCCCTACATCGCCCGCGTCGACCTGCCTGGACCGGTCGCCGAGACCGCGCTCGAACTGCGCGTCGTACACGAAGAGGAGGTCCTCGTGTCATGGCGGCCCCACGCGGCCCCGCCGGAGCCGGCCGCCGCCGAACCCGCGACCGAACCCCCTGCGCCCGCCGACATCGACTCGCTCGACGAGCTGTACCTCACCGGCCTCCACCTCGACCAGTACCGCCACGCCACCCGCAAGCCGGAACCGTACTGGGAGGAGGCCCTGCGCCGCGACCCCGGCGACGCCCGCTGCAACACCGCCCTCGCCGCCCGCCTCGCCCGCACCGGCCGCCTCGCCGAAGCCGAGGCCCACCTGCGCACCGCCGTCGCCCGCTTGACCCGCCGCAACCCCAACCCACGCGACGGCGAGGCCCACTACCGCCTCGGCCTCGTCCTCGCCCGGCAAGGCCGAACCGCGGAAGCCAAGGCGGCCTTCGGAAAAGCCGTGTGGGACCAGGCATGGGCCGACGCCGCGACCGTCGCCTCCGCCCGCCTGGACCTCCGCGACGGGCGGTACGGCGACGCGCAGGCCACGCTCGCGGAGCTCATCGCCCGCAATCCCGGCCATGCGCAGGCGCGGAACCTCGCGGCGCTGACCGCGCGGCACCTCGGTGACACCGCGCTGGCCGCGGCACTCGTCCGCGGCACGCTGGAGCGGAACGCGCTCGACGCGTGGGCCCGCGACCTCGCCGCCCGGTTCGGCGTCGAGGCGGCGCCCCCGACGACCGATCCGACCACCGCCCTCGATGTGGCGCTGGAGTACCGGGCCGCCGCCGCTTGGACGGAGGCCGCCGACGCCCTGGAGTCCGCCGCGGGTCTCGACGCGGTCCCCGGGCAGGTCAACATCGCTCCGATCTCCTGGCTCCACCGCGCCGACCTCGCGTTCGAATGCGGGGAGCCCGAGGCGGCGGACGCGGCGCTCGAACGGGCCCGCGCCCTCGACCGCACCTGGAGCTTCCCTTCCGCCGGGGACGAGGACGCCCTCACCCGCCTGCGCGAACGCCGCCCCGACGACCCGGTCGTCGCCGCACTCGCCGGGCACTGGTGGTACGCCGCAGGGCGCCGGGCCGAGGCGATCGCCGCCTGGGAGGTAGCCGCCCCCACCGAAGACCCCGTGGTGCTGCGCAACCTCGGCGTCGCCGCCCACAACGTGCAGGGCGACGCCGAGCGCGCCGCCCACTGGTACGAGCGCGCCCGCGCCGCGGCCCCCGACGACGCCCGCCTCCTCTACGAAGCCGATCAGCTCCAATGCAGGCGCGGTGCCGACCCTGAGTCGCGGATCGCCGTGCTCACCGCCCGCCGCGACCTCGTCGAGACCCGCGACGACCTCACCGTGCAGCTCGCCGAACTCCTCACCGCCGCGGGCCGCGCCGAGGCCGCGCTCGACGTCCTCGCCGGACGTTCGTTCCAACCCTGGGAGGGCGGCGAAGGCCGCGTCCTCGCCGCCTGGGAGGAGGCGCAGCTCGCCCTCGCCCGCGACGCCCTCGCCGCGGGCGACGCGCACCGCGCCACCGTCCACACTCGAGCGGCCTTGGCCGGCGCCTCCAACCTCGGCGAGGCCCGGCACCCGCTCGCCAACACCGCCGACCTGCACCTGGTCCTCGGCGACGCCCTCGCCGCCGCGGGCGACCGCCAGGGCGCCCGGACCGCGTGGGAGGAGGCCGCCGCCCAGCAGGGCGACTTCCAGACCATGCGGGTCCAGGCCCACTCCGAACGCACCGCGGCCGCGGTGACCGCGCTGCGCCGACTCGGCGAGACGGACGCGGCACGAGCGCTGCGCGACGACCTCGCCCGCTACGTCGAGGAGCAGTCACAGGCCACCGCGCGCATCGACTACTTCGCGACCTCCCTGCCGACCATGCTGCTGTTCACGACCGACGTGCAGGCCGCCCACGACCGCCGCGTGGAGGTCCTCCGGGCCCAGCTCGCGCTCCTCGACGGGGACGACGGCCGCGCCGGCCGCCTCGCGCGAGCGGTCCTGGCCTCCGACCCGCTCAACGCCGCGGCCCGCGCCCTCGCCGCCGCGGCCCGATGAACTCGCCCGCACGCAAGGGAGCGTCATGAACGACCGACCACCCGTCCGCGAACTGCGCGTGCACCGGCCGGGGCCGCCCGTGCGCGACCACCTGCCGTACGGGGAGCCCGCATCCGCCCCCGACCGGATCGCGATCACGAGCCGGTGGATCGAGCGCGGCGGCCGCCCCTGGATGCCGATCACCGGCGAGATCCACTACTCGCGCCTCCCGCGCGAGCGCTGGAGCGAAGTCCTCGGCCACGCCCGCGCCGGCGGCCTCGACTCCGTGGCCACCTACGTCTTCTGGGCCGCGCACGAGCCCGAACCCGGACGGTTCGACTGGTCCGGGAACCGCGATCTGCGGGCCTTCGTCGAGCTCGCCGCCACGCACGGCCTCGACGTCATCGCCCGCATCGGGCCCTGGGGCCACGGCGAGTACCGCTCCGGCGGCTTCCCCGACTGGCTGGTCGAACGCGGCCTCGACACCCGCACGAACGACCCCGCCTACCTCGACCTCGTGCGGCCCCTCTACGCCCAGATCATCGCGCAGCTGCGCGGCCTCACCCACGCCGAGGGCGGCCCGGTCATCTGCGCCCAGATCGAGAACGAGCTGTACGACCGACCCGACCACCTGGCGACCCTCCGCGAGACCGCTGAAGCGCTCGGCCTCCACGTGCCTATCTGGACGGCCACCGGCTGGGGCGGCGCCCAGGTCCCGGACATGCTCCTGCCCGTGTACAGCGCGTACTCCGAGGGCTTCTGGGAGGACGAGCACGTCGAGTGGCCCGCGTTCGCGCCGTTCCACTTCCGCTACTCCGAGGTCCGCGACGACCTGAGCGTGGGCGCCGACCTCCGCGAGGCCCTCGACGGCATCGCCGCCGCCGACGCCGGGACGCAGGACGACCTGCGCCCGTTCGCGACCTGCGAGCTCGGCGGCGGCATGCACGTCGCCTACCACCGGCGGCCGCTCGTCTCGCCCGAGGACGTCGCCAATCTCGCCCTCGCCAAGATCGGATCGGGATCGGCGTGGCAGGGCTACTACATGTACGCCGGCGGGACCCAGCGCACCGGCCCCCACGGGACCGAGCAGGAGTCCCACGCCACCGGCTACCCCAACGACGTGCCGCAGCTGACCTACGACTTCCACGCCCCCATCGGCGAACACGGCCAGATCCGGGCGCACCACCACCTGCTGCGCCGCCAGCACCTGTGGCTGCACGCCGACGGGCACCGCATCGCCGCCATGGACGCCGCCGTGGGCGGCGGCAGCGACGACCCCGCCGAACTCCGGTGGGCCGTGCGCTCCGACGGGACCAGCGGCTACCTGTTCCTGACCACCTACCAGCCTCCGAAGCGGCCCCTCGCCGCCCAGCGCCAGGTCCAGGTCACCGTCCGCTTCGACGACGCCGACGTCACCGTCCCGAGCACTCCGGTCGACGTGCCCGCAGGCCATTCCCTCGTCTGGCCCCTGCGGTACCCGCTCACCGCGGTCCTCGAACTGCGCAGCGCCACCGCGCAACTGCTGACCCGCATCGCCGACGGCGACGGCGAACTCGTCGTCCTCGCCGCCACAGACGGCATCCCGGTCGAGATCGTCCTCGGCGACGGCACCACCGTCGACCTCCCGGCGCCGCCCGGCCCGGACTGCATCGTGCAGCTGGACGGCGTGCGCCTGCTCGTCCTCGACGAGGCGAACGCGAACCGCCTCTACCGCCTCGACCTCGCCGGACGCGAACGCCTGGTCCTCTCCGAGGCACCGGTCTACGCCGACCGCGGCGACCTGGTCGCCCACCCCGAGACCCCGCACGTGCGCATCGCCGTGCTGCCTCCACCCGAGGCGTTCACCGCCACCGGCGCCGACCTCGAACCGCCCGCCGACGCCGGACCCTGGCGGACCTGGACGCTCACCGCCCACCACACCGGCCCGGTCCCCGTCGCCGTCGAGACCCGCCCGGCGACCGGCCAGGCGCCTGTGCCCCGGCGCGGCGGCCCCCTGGACCGCCTCAGCGCCCCCGTCGATTACAGCGGCGCGACCGTCGTCCGCATCGAGGTCCCCGACTTCACCGGCGCCGACCGCGCCTTGCTGCGCCTGCGATGGACCGGCGACACCGGACGCGCCCACATCGGCGACGCCTTCGTGTCCGACCACTTCTGGCACGGCCGGCCCTGGGACGTCGACCTCACCGCGCACGCCGCCGCCGTCGCCGATCACGGAGTGCGGCTCGAGCTGCTCCCGTGGCGCGCCGCCACCGGCGTCTGGGTCGACCCCTCGGTCCGCGGCGTGCCGGACGGCGTCGCCGTCGAGTCCGCCACGCTCATCCGAATCGGACACGTCCGCCTCCGCGCGGAAGGACCACGGCGATGAGCCTCGACCGCGGACGCCGTGTGCTGCACAGGCAACCCGCCTCCGGACTCACCGCAGGCGCAGTGACGTCATGACCATTCCGATCCCGCAAGGAGCCACCGCCATGATCCCCGCCCACCTGCCCGAACGCCTCGCCATCTCCCTCTGGGACTTCTCCTGGTACGTGCGCACCGGCCCCGGTGAGCCCTTCGAAGACCTCGACGCCGCCTTCGCCAAGGCCGTCGACCTCGGCTACAACGCCGTGCGCATCTGCGCGATGCCGTTCCTGCTCTTCAAATCCGGCGTCGACACCAGTGAGCTGCGGCTCGAACCCCTCGGCGGCGACTACGGGTCCCGAGTGCGCTGGTACGACCTGCGGAAGCCGACCGTCATCGACGCCAAGGCCCACCTGCTCGACTTCTTCCGCGCCGCCGACCGGCACGGCGTCTCTGTCATCGTCTCGTCCTGGGAGTACCAGCAGAGCCCCGCCTTCGCGGACGACCCCGCCTGGTACGAAGCGCTCCACGCCGTCGACCCCGACGACCGCCTCACCGTCCTCGCCGAAGCCCAAGCCGACCTCGTGGACTTCCTCGCCGAGCACGACCTGGCCCACACCGTCGCGCTCGTGGAGCCGCACAACGAGGTCCAGATCGGACACCTCACCGCCGGCCTGCCCGGCGTCGAGGACGCCGTGGTCGAGCTCCAGGGCCGCCTCGAAGCCGGCATCGCCGCGTTCCAGGCCCGCCACCCCGAGGTCCTGTGCGCCCCGAACTACGGCGGCGTACCGGTCGGGTCGCTGCGCGGACTGCCCCGCAACGCCACCGCGCTGGTCTTCCATCCTTACGTCTACGGCGTCCTCGACGACCTCATCGAGGAGTTCGGCCTGCGCCGCCCCGCGGCGGACTTCGACCAGGAACACGCCGCCGCGATCCTGCGTCCCGACGCGCCCCCGATCGCCGAGTGGGCGCTGCCCGAGGCGAACGCGTGGAAGCTCAAGGCGTCGATCATGCAGCCCACCGAGATCTACGTCCACGACTGGTGCGATCCCGAGCAGTTCGACCGCTGGCTGTACGACCACTACGGCGCCCACCGAATCGCGATGGCGAACCGCCTCCGCGACTGGATCGACACCGCCGCGGACCACGCCGCACGGATGGGCGTGCCGCTCGTCTTCGGCGAGGGCTGGGTCGGCTACACCCCCCGCGACGCCCACTTCGAAGAAGGCCCAGTCGGCGCCGGGCTTTGCCGCGACGCGATCACGCACTCTGTCCGCGTCGGCGCCTGGGGCTCCATGGTGTGCTCGAACGCCGCCCCGCAGCACGCGATGTGGGCGGACGAGGCACTCCAACGCGAGTGTAACGAGCTCCTGCGAGCGGTGGAAGGGTCGAGGTCGAGGTCGAGGTCGAGGTAGAGCGTAAGGGCGCCCAGCTTCCGGTCGCCGACGAACGCGATGATCCGCTTCGCGGGCGTCCGGTCGGCATGTAAGCGTCAGTGTGAAGGGATTGGTACCGGCTCATCGCTGGGAAGTACGTACTTGCAGCGAAGGCCAGCGCCGACCTGAATCCGCGGCTCGGCTGTTCGTAGAGGGTGTCCCGGGATGATCCGGTTCCAAGAAACGAGAAGCACTGGCTCGGCCGCTCAGCTCCTGATCGTCGACTGAGCCGTTCGCTGCCTCTTCGGTCTTGATCCATGCACAATCCGTGCAGGAACTGTGCAGGTCGAAACCATGCTGGTGCAACGGATGCTGCAATCGCACGTCCACCACCAGAAAGGACGACCCGATGGGAAATCGGATTCTCGCTGCGCTCGCCGCCCTTATCTCGGCATTCGCGCTCACCAGCTCGATGGCCGTCACCGCGGCCGCAGCCGCATCCAGTGACGTGAAGGCGGCCTACCTCTACCCCAGAGCCGACCGATTTGACACGGACCTCTGCCCCTGCACCGTTCCGGATGACTGGGACGGCACGTACTTCGAGCACGACGCCGGCGGCTATGCCGTGAAGCTCTACATGTTCGACGGTTTGGAACTGGCCGGGAAGGTCGAGTTCCATCCTCAAGATGAGCGTGTCTACGTCTACGACACTCTCGTGGACGGGGTCACGATCACCGCCGAGGTAGCGGGGAAGACCTATGTCCCCAAGAACGGGTACTACGACCTGGAATTCGCTGAAGGCCAGTACGTCATGGTCAAGATGATCGCGTCCGAGGGCACCAGAACCGAAGCGCATGCCACCGCCTGAATCCGCCCGCAACGTCCGACCGCGGCGACGGCGCCGCGGTCGGCTTGTCTTGCGAGTCGGTTCTCATGAGAATCAAGGGTCGGTGAGGTGGTCAGGAGTCGAGTTGTCCTGGATCGACGACGGCAGCCCTGCCGGGGATACCGATCCATTGAGGAGTATCGCCTAGGCGGGCGGTCGGTCAGCCCGTGAGTTGGATTGCCTGGGCTGCCAGGTCTTCCAGGTAGGCGTCGGCGTCTGCGGTCGAATGCGCGGCCGGATCGATCCAGCAGAAGGTTGCGATGGTGCGGTTGCCGTCGAGGACCATGAGCTGCCGTTTCTGCGGTTCACCGGCGGGGCCTTGCGCGAAGAGGAACGCGGCGTCGCCGAGGCCCGGGACCTCGGTTGCGCCGTCGTCGGCGTTCGCGGCCCACCATGCGTGCTCGTCGTCCCAGTACGTCTGCGCTGCTTCGGTACTGGTCCAGGCGTCGATGACGAGGCCGCCGCCGTCCTCGTCGTCGTGGCTCCAGTCGCAGGCGAGGTCGCCGCCGGAGCCGGGGCCGCCGTCGTCGGGGCCCTGGCCGAACAGACGCTCGTAGGAGGCCAGGTCGAAGTCGTGGCAGCCGGTCTCGGCGAGGTCCGCGCCGTTCGCGTTGCGGGTGTCGCGTATTTCGGTGAGGACGAAGAGCGTCGCGGCCATGGCGACCGCGAGGGACACGACCACCGTACCGCCGATCATCCAGAGGTTCCGCTCGCGGTGCGGGGGAGGGGGAAGGATCACGGTCAGTCGGTGACCCAGTCCATGTGCTCGATCCAGCGGTCGAGCAGGGCCCGGTCGCCCTCGATCTCCAGCGACGGGGCCGCCGCGAGCGGGCGGCGCCGGCTGATGACGAGGAGGAGGTCGGTGGCCGGTCCGCTGAGGGTGAGGTCGGCTTCGCCGTGCTTGCGCTCCAAGGCGACCCGGTCCCGCTCGCGGCGGGCCAGCCACTCCCCGGTCGCGTCGGTCGCGTGGAAGTGCAGCGTCTGACCCTCGCCGCGCATGCCGTCGGCGAAGTCCGGGCGGTTCTCCCAGTACCCCTCGGAGGTCAAGGTGTCCAGCCAGTCCTCGACGGCCTCGACGGCGTACTCGGGCCGCAGCCGGTAGTCGGCGTCGAGTGCCGCGGTGCCGTCGGCGCGGTGGACGCACGCCTCGCCGAAGAGGCGGCGCGACCAGAACGGCACGCCCGCGGCGGCTCCCGAGGGGTCCCACACGGGGGTGTCGTCGGCGACGGACGTGAAGGCCCGCTGGGCCTCGGCCGCGCCGTCGTTGAGCCAGTCGCGCCACCGCGCGGGGTCGGCGGGGGCCGGCACGTAGCGGGCGAACGCGTCGGCGGGGTCGGACATCCGGTCGTCCACGAGCATCGTCACCATGCGCTGCACCGAGCCGACATGGTCCACGAGGTCGTACAGCTTCCACTTCGGACAGGTCGGCACGGGCGCTGCCGCGTCCCCGCCGTCGACGAGGTCGGCGAACTCGCGCGTCTGCTCGACCACGCCGTCCAGGTATGCGGACGTCTCCATCACTGATGCCTCCAAGCGCTCCTTCGGACCCAGTCATTCCACGCGTTGCGCGCCGCCGTGCAAAGGCGCCGTTGGAATCCGTTGGAACGACCCGCCGGGCCGGATTCACGTCGAGCGCAGACCTTCGCGACTGCGGAGGCTCGTGGGAGGGCGGCGGGGCGCGTCCGCGCGCGGCCTCGTACTGGTCGGGACGGCATCGGGGCCAGCGGCGTGCGCCGCGGGCCCCGAAATCCGATGTCCTACGCGATCGGCGTTCCGGCCAGCGCCAGCTCGCCCGGTGCGGTCGCCATCCCGGCGGACGAGACCGTGCCGACCTTCTGCCAGGTGCCGTCGGTGCGGCGGATCGTGTGCTTGACGACCTGCCCGGCGCCGGTCAGGTCGATCAGCCCGAGCTGCGTCTCTCCGCCCACGTTGGCGGCGCTGATCGCGATGGGCTTCAATCCGCTCAGCGCGGCCGGCTTGGCGAATCGCTGCCAGGTGCCGTCGCCCTTGCGGATCGCATGGTGGAGCAGGTAGTCGGAGGTCCGGGCGATGACCTGGAGCTGCGCGCCGGTCCCGGCCAGCGCCACCCGGCTGACGTCGCCGATCTGGCCGGCCGAGTTCTCGACGTTGGCCCAGGAGCCCCAGGTCCCGTCCGCCGCGCGGATGTTCAGGAAGATCGCCCCGTCCACGACCGCGGCCACGTGCAAAGTGGAGCCGACCCTCGTGGCGGCCAGGTGGGTGATGCTCGTGAACGTCCGCAGGCGGACCCAGGAGGCGTCCCAGGTGCCGTCGGCGCCCCGCGAGGTGTGGCGGACGGCGCCGTTCGCGGCGGTGAAGACGTGGAGCCGGCCGTCGAGTGAGGTCGCCGCGACCTGGGCGACGCCGGTCGTGCCCGAGGCCGAGGGGATCGTCTCGAACGGCGTCCAGGTCCCGTCGGCGGCGCTGCGGAAGCGGTGCCGCGGGGCCGTCCCGTTGATCGAGGCGACCACGTGCAGATCCGTGGACACTCCCGACGCGGCAACGTAGTACAGCGTGCCGTCGGTGTCGAGCCCGCTCCACTCCGGGTCCCAGGAGCCGCTCCCGGCCCGGGTCCGGTGCATGAGGCCGCCGTTCGCCAAGCCCGTCAGAAGGTGGGCGTTCCAGTCGGCGGGCGCAGCCGAGGCCGCGGCGGGCGCGAGCGAGCCCAAACCGGTGCCGAGCAGTGCGGCGGGGACGGCGAGCAGCGTCTTGTGGAACCGGCGGCGGTCGATTTCGGTCATGTGCGAGTCCTTCTGCCTGGGCTAATGGTCCCGGCAAGTCTCACCGCGCCGGGACCCGCGGACAAGGCGGAACACCGGCGGTCAACCGGCGGGACGCGTGCAGGACCGCCCGTGCGCCTCGCAGCTCACGACCGGACGGCACGGGCCACAGTGACGATCGAGACCGAGGCGGCGGGATCGAACGGCGAGCGGTCGAACCGTCCGAAGCGTTCGGCCACCTCGAAGCCGGCTGCTGCGAGCAGCCGGTCCAGGGCCGCGGGTCGGATGAACCGCAGGAAGCGGGACGCGGTCAAGGGCTGATCCCAGTGCGGGCCCTGGAAGACGGTCGTGAGGGGGACGAGTCCGTTCGCGTCGGGCTCGCCCGCCTCGTGGTGGATGCGGACGGTCGCGCCGAGGGGATCGGTCGTCTCGTAGGGGTGGTCGGGGTTCCAGTCCCGCCATGCGGCGAGCTCGGGGTTGCGGGTGTCGAAGGCGAAACTGCCGCCGTCGACGAGCGAGCGGCGCACGGCCTGGAGCGATGCCAGGATCGTCGCGTCGTCCAGCAGGCATTGGAACGCGTTGCCGCTCATGAAGGCCAGCGCGAACTCGGCCTTCCAGTCCGCCTCCGCCGCCGTGCCGAGCCGCCATTCGGCGGCGTCGGTCTCGCGGGCCTGGTCGAGCATCGCGGTGTCGGGGTCGATCCCGGTGAGGCGGCCGGCGTGGCCTTCGGCGCGGGCGCGGCGCAGGATCGTGCCGGTGCCGCAGCCGACGTCGAGCACCGTCGGTGCGTCCATGACGAGGTCGAGGTAGAAGGCGTCGGCGATCCCCCAGGGGTTGAGGCGGTCGTACAGCAGCGCGTCGAGCGCCTCGCCGTCGAGGGCGGACGGGTCGTATTCGAGAGTCACCGCGCCAGTATCGAGGAGGCGCGTCGGCGCCGCAATCGGAATAGCCGGTCAGGTGCCGTCGAGGTCGGGACGGACGGCACAGAGCGCCGGCCAGGACGGCTCCTGGCCGGCGCTCCCCTGCGCATCCCCGTGTCCGGGCCGCCGGCTCGGACGCAGACGTCGGCATTGCTCGTGGTTCGGCGGGTCCGGTGGTCGTGGCGACCACGGCCCCGGGCCGTGTCAGACCCGGGCGGTCCCGCCGGTCTGCTCGAGTACGCGCAGGCTTCTCACCGCCGGGCTCGCTCGATGGGCGGGTTCCCGGTCGGCCTGGGCCGCCGGGAACCGGAGCGAACCTCGCGCGGCGCGAGTCTTATGCGGGCATCAGGACGGTGTCGATGATGTAGACGGTGGCGTTGGCGGTCTGGACGTTGCCGCAGACCACAGCCGCTTCCCCGTTGACGGTGAAGTCCTCACCGGAGCCTTCGACGGTGAGCGTGCCGCCCTGGAGGGTGGTGTGCTCGCCGGCGAGGGCGTCGGGGGCCAGTTCGCCGGCCACGACGTGGTAGGTCAGGATGCTGGTGAGCATCTCCTGGTCGGCCAGGACGGCGTTGAGGTCGGCCTCGGGGATCTTGGCGAACGCGTCGTTGGTGGGCGCGAACACGGTGATGTCCTCGGCGCTGTTGAGCGTGTCGACCAGGTCGGCCTCGCCCACGGCGGTGACGAGCGTGGACAGGACCGGGTTGTTGGAGGCGGCGGTGGCGACCGGGTCGTCGGCCATGCCGGTGAACGAGCCCTCCCCGTCGGCCGGGACGGCCGAGCACGCCGCACCGAACTCCCCGGCCGGCGCCATCTCCGCAGACGACTCCGCCATCGTCTCCTCGGTCGACATGGCGTCGTCAGCGGTGTCCTCGCTGCCGGAGTCGTCGGAGCCGCAGGCGGACAAGGCGATCGCGAAGCCCGCCGCCATGGCGAGCGCACCGGCGCGGTTCAGCATTCGAGTGCTCATGGGTATTGCCTCTCATCTCGGGTGTCGAGGGCGGGCGCGCTCGGCGCCCGGCCATGCCCGATATTCGGCACCGCGACGACCCCGGATGGGTCCGCGACCAGAATTTTTCCGGACCATTCACCCTTGCGGCTACAAACCGCAGGTCAGAGCTGCTTGAGCTCCGTTCGCGTGCGAACCCCGTCCGGCTTCGGCATCCAGGAGAATCGGAGCCATGACCCCTACCCCGGTCCCAGCGGAGATCACGATCCGATACGCGACGTGGTGGATCGTCGGCGGCGCCGTGCTGCACGTAATCCTCGCTGCTGCCAGCGGACTCGTGATGCACGCCGACGGTGTCCCGATCTGGTTCGCAGGGCCGGTGTTCTTCGGGCTCTCCGGGGCGGTCAGCACCCTGATCGTGGCGACCGGCGCCTACCCGTACGTCCGTGTCACCCATCGCCAGATCAGTTACTCGGTTCCGTACTCCAGCGTGCGCCGGCGTGTGGCGCTCGGGCCGGGCGACCGTGTCGTCGCGAATGCCGACGGCTTGTACCACTGGCACTGGCCCGGCCAATGGGACACCCTTGCAGTCTCCCCCTCTCTCGCCAACACCAAAGACTGGAACACTCTCCGGTACTGGACCACGGGCCCGCGCCCGGCGGCACCCGTCGAGCGGCGGAGCGACTCACGCGGGACCGGCTCGACCGTTTGAAGTGCTCCTGCGTGGCGGGAGCAGGACACGACCCGGCCGAAGTCTTTCGTCCCGGTTGTCGATCCGGGGCCGTCGCCGTTCGTCGTGGAGGCGAGGGTCCAGTCCGGGTCCTCGAAGTGATGGGATGGACCGATGACGAAGTACATGATCCTGATCTACGGGGACGACCAGCAGTGGCAGGCGATGACCGCCGAGCAGCGGAAGGCGCATGCCGCCGCGCACGACGCGTTCACCGCCAAGGCCGGTGCGGCGATCCTCGGGGGTGAGGAGCTGGAGCCCGCGACGGTGGCGACGTCGCTGCGGTCGGACGCGTCCGACCGGGTGACGATCACCGATGGGCCGTTCCTCGAGACCAAGGAGGTCGTCGGCGGGTTCTACCTGCTGGAGGCCGCCGACA
The DNA here is from genome assembly GCF_039531525.1 of Glycomyces endophyticus. Classification (NCBI taxonomy): domain Bacteria; kingdom Bacillati; phylum Actinomycetota; class Actinomycetes; order Glycomycetales; family Glycomycetaceae; genus Glycomyces; species Glycomyces endophyticus. Next base: position 113,303 of record NZ_BAAAQF010000001.1, on the reverse strand, counting down.
TCGACGAGGTCACCGCTCTCGCGTCGCTGCTGCCGGAGGTGCACCACGGCCACAGCGGCGTGGAGATCCGACCGGTCGTCGACCACGGCTAACTCGTGGACGACGACGTCAACGCGGCGGTGGCGCTGGCTCACCGCCGCGACTGGGCCCAGGTCCTCGCCACCACCGCGCAGCTGACCCGGGACCTGGACCTGGCGGAGGAGTGCACCCAGGACGCGTTCGCGCAGGCGCTGCAGACGTGGCCGCGCGACGGCGTCCCGGCGCGGCCCGGGGCCTGGCTGACCACGATCGCGCGGAACCGGGCCCGGGACGTGCTGCGGCGCGAATCGGCCTTCCGCAGGTCGATGCCGCTGCTCGTCGACGACACCGCGGTGCCCGGTCCCGAAGACGCGCTGGACGACGACCGGCTGCGGCTGGTGTTCACCTGCTGCCACCCCGCCCTGTCCCCGGAGGCGCAGATCGCACTCACCCTGCGGCTGGTGTGCGGGCTGTCCACAGCCGAAGTGGCCCATACGTTCCTGGTGTCGGAATCGACCATGGCCGCACGGATCACCCGCGCCAAGAAGAAGATCCTCAAGGCGCGCATCCCCTACCGCGTCCCCGCCCCCGAGCACCTCGACGAACGCGTCGACGCCGTCCTGGAGGTCGTCTACCTCATCTTCACTACCGGGCACGCCGCCCCGGACGGCCCGCACCTGATCCGCAAGGACCTGATCGCGAGCGCGGTCGGCCTGGCCCGCATGCTGCATCTGCTCATGCCCGCCGACGCCGCGGTCAGCGGCCTGCTCGCGCTCATGCTGCTCATCGACGCCCGGTCCGCCACCCGGTTCTCATCCGAGGGACGCCTGCTGCTCCTGTCCGAACAGGACCGCAGCCGCTGGAACACCCGGCTCGTCGCCGAAGGCGTCTCCCTGCTCACCGACGCCCTGGCGCGCCGGCCGCCCACGCGCTACGCCGTGGAAGCCGCGATCGCCGCCGTCCACGCCGAGTCGCCCGCCTGGGAGGACACCGACTGGTCCGAGATCGTGGGCCTGTACGACACGCTGCTGCGGCTCCGTCCCTCCCCTGTGGTCGCGCTCAACCGCGCCACCGCGATCGGACTCCGCGACGGACCCGCGGCCGGCCTGCACGCGCTCGCCCCGCTCGAAGCCGAACCGGCGCTGGCGGGGTACGGGTACCTCAGCGCCGCCCGCGCCGACTTCCTCCGCTTGCTCCACCGGTGGAGCGAGGCCGCCCTCGCCTACGAGGAGGCGATCGCCCTCACCGGCAACGACGTCGAACGGTCCTTTCTCGCCGCACGCCTCGCCGAGGTCCGAGCCCGCCTGGAGCACTGAGCGCGTTCGGCATCGGCCGCATCGCGCTTCAGCGACCGGTGAGCAGGGCCGTGAGTGCGGCCGCGAACTGTGCGGGGCGCTCGACCGGGCCGAGGTGGCCGCCGGGGAGTTCGGTGAGCGGCAGGCCGACTCGTGCCGCGAGGGCGGCGGTCGTCCGGTAGGGGAGGACGGCGTCGGGGTGCTGGGCCAGGTGAGCCGTGAGCGGGCCGAAGACCCGCCGTGGCCGGCGCCTCCGGGGATGAGCAGCAGGGGCGGTCCTTCGTCGCGGCGCTGATAGTCGACGGCGGCGTTCGCGAGGGGGATGGTGCCGTTGCGCATCGTTCGCTCCTGTCGGGGTTCAGAACTGCGACCAGAGGCACGAGATGCCGGGTGGCGGCCTACCTTCCCGGGTGCGCGGTGGCGAAGTCCCGGTAGGCGTCGGCGAAGGCGCTCAGCGCGGCCCGGCCGGACCGCCCGGCCAGGGCCGCGCGGATTCGCCTCGCTCCGGTACGCACGCCGGATCCATGATGGACGAATGGCCGCGTGGCTCCTGTTTGCCTTTTTGGACTGATATGCGCCCGTTCGGATCCCGGCAGGCGATGGGAACGCTTGCAGCCGCTCGGTACGCTGCGTTCATGTCCACAATCCCTGTCAAAGCGAAGCGGCCCCTCGGTCGAACACTCGCGATCGCACTCGTGTGCGTGGCAGTGGCGGCTGCGGGGACGATCGCGTACCTGCTCCTCCGCGACGATTCGGCCGCGACTCCGGTGTTCCCCGGTGACCACCACCTGATCATCTACCTCCAACGCGACATCGAGGCCGACACCATGGAGCAGCTCGAGTCGGCGCTCCAGGAGCATCCGCTGACCGAGGAGATCCTGTTCGAGTCCCAGGCCGACGCCATGGAGCGGTTCCAGGACACGTTCGCCGACAGACCCGACCTTGTGGACTCCGTGGAGGCCGACGACCTGCCGTCCGCGTTCCGGGTCAGACTGACCGACGGCGACCGGGCCGAGGAGTTCGTCCAGGAGTTCGAGAACGCCGAGGGCGTCTACCAGATCAGCGATCTCATGGAGCTCTACCGGTACTGGGTGCCGGCCTGCATCGAGTTCGAGGACGAGGGCATCAAGCCTGCCGAGGACGACACCGAATCGGTCCTGTACGAGATCCAGCAGGCGTGCAGCAGCTTCGGCTACGACCTCTGATCGGACGGCCCCGGTCCGGTCAGAAGCCGGACCAGGAGTCCGGTTGATCGCCGGACGAGTCCGGGAAGCCCATCGGCTGGACCTGGCCGGGGCCTTCCTCGACGTCGTCCGGCGCCTCGGCGAAACGGGACGCGATCCTGAACCAGGCGATGCAGCAGAGCACCGCGAAGACGGCCAGCACCGCCCACACGACCGGACCGCGCCCGAACAGCAGCACCACCGCGGTCGGCACCGCGAAGACGACGACGAACATGGCGATGTACAGCGCCTCGAACACTTGCCGCCTCGACACCGTCCAGACGAGCGCGGGCACGACCATGAGCGTCCCCACCGGTATCGCCCACCAATGGCGCTCCGGCGCAGCGAAGAAGACGACCAGGAGCGTCAGCCCGAGCACAGGCAGGAGGTACACCGCGCTCGCGCCGAGGAACTCGAGGGCGGTCCTGGTTCGCTTTCCCTGTCTTAGGCTGCGGCTCATCGGCTCAGGCTAGCCAATCCGGTGCCCGGCGACGCGGATCCGCGGCCGTGGGATCGCCGTTCGTCGGCGGACTCGCCGGAGTCTATCCGCGATGCAGCGCCGTGGGAGTTGGCGAGAGCTCGCCGGTCGAGCCGGTTCCGATCTCGGCGCCGGCCGCCAGGAGGGCCCTCCACTGTGCGGCTCTCGGGTGGCTCGGTTCGGCCTGCAGCGCTTGCGTCACCTGAGTGAGCAGGTGCTGCAGCGGCGCGCTCATCGTGTCGAGCGTCGGCGCCGGCGGCCCGGTCCTGTGGCCGGGGGAGCGGGTGGCGACGGCTCGGGCCTGTTCGGAGACGCTCTTGACGTACCGCACGAATCCGCCCGGCCCGTACTGGACGTCGAGATAACCGGTGTCGGCGAGGCGCTTCGCCGTGAAGGCGAAGTCCCTCGGGGACCAGGCCTCGGCGAACCGGAAGATGCTCTGCGTCAGTGCGAAGGGCCCGGAGCGGTCGTACGCCTCCACAATGCCGGTCAGCAGCGGGAGGTCGACCGCTTCCCACTGAGGCAGCGCAGTTTCATTCATGCTCCAGTTCTACGCCGCAGGTGGGGCCGCCGAACGGCCCCGGGGCGCTCGTCCATTCAGCTTCGAGACAGGCCGAATCGTCGCCGCGGGCATCGACATGCCACCGCTCGAACCGGTTGCCGAGGCCGCTGGGCGGAGGGCGGAGGGCGCCGGGCTTCGAAGCCCGACGCCCTCCGTTTCTCTGCCCCTCTAGCAGGTTCTAGATCGCCTCGCAGGTCACGACCGGGGTCGCGGCCGGTGTGGAGGCGTTGAATCCGAAGACCTCGCGGGACTGGCCGACGGGGACCGCGGCATTCCAGCCGACGTCGGTGGCGGTCACGCCCGCTCCGGAAGCCGTGATCGTCGCGTTCCACGAGGAGGTGATCCGCGTGGAGCCGGCCCAGGTCCAGGTGAGCTTCCACCCGTCGAGCGCGGCGTCGGTGGCGGTCACGGTGACCTTGCCCTGCCAGCCCGAGCCCCAGTCGCTCGCGATGGTGATCGCCGCCGTGCAGTCGCCCTCGGCGGGGCCGCCGGTGGTCGGGTCGTCGGTGGGGGTCGTGACCGGGTCCGTCGGGTCGGGGTCGTCGCCGAAGACGGTGGCGCGCTCGGCGGTGTTCTGGATGCCGTTGGCAGAGGTGAAGACGCCCTGGCCCCACGTGGTCAGCTGGCTCGGGTTGAAGCCGGTGACCTGGTCGAGGTGCTCCACGCCGCTGCCGTTGCCCGAGTAGGACCACGCGAGCCAGCCGATGCCGCGGGCCTGGGCCTCGCTCTGGATGGTCTGCCAGGCGACGTTCTGCCCACCGTGGATGTTGCCGTACTCGCCCACGATCAGCGGCAGGTTCATCTGCTCGAACGCCTCGAAGTAGTCGATCACCGTCTGCGCGGAGGTGTACACCTCGTACATGTGCACCGAGAACAGCGTGTTGCCGAGGCTGTCGGCGGCGGCGACCTCGGGCGCGCCGTTGAGCATGCGCTTCTCCCAGTCCTGGCCCCAGTTCGGGGCGTCCACGACCAGGGTGTGCTCGAACCCGGAGGCCCGCATCTGCTGGATCGCGGACTTCGTGGCGTCGAGCCAGCCGGAGGTGTTCTGGTTCCCCCAGGGCTCGTTGCCGATGTTGATGAGGACGTACGCCTCCTCGCCCTCCAGGACGCTCTGGATGCTCTGCCAGTAGTCCACGGCCTGATCGAGGCTGGCCGCGCCGGACTGCTCGCCGTACCCGGTGGTGTCGTGGACCTCGAGCATGCAGATGAGCTGCTGCGCCTTGCATTCGGCGACGATGTCCGCGACGCGGTCGGCCGAGGAGGTGCCCCAGCCGCGCTGGCCCGAGCCGAGGACGACGCGGACGGTGTTCGCGCCGAGGTCGGAGATCTCGCCGTAGCTGGCGAACTCGCCCTGATACCAGACGTCGGCGTGCGAGGTGCCGCGCATGACGAACGGGTTGCCGTTGGCGTCGATCAGCTGCGTGCCCTCGATCGAGAAGCCGCCCTGCTGCGCGCTGGCGGGGGCGAGCTGCCACAGGCCCCCGGCGGCGAGAGCGAGCGCGGCGGTCGCGGCCGTGAGCCACGCGCGCAGTCGGCGACGCCGTGCCGGGGCGGCGTCGCGGATGCCGATTTCCATGAGAGTGACCATCCTGTCGATCGTGGAGATGAATCGGTTAATTCGACCTCGCATAGATAATCACAAATATCGAAACTCTTCAAGTTTTGCGGTGGAGATACATGAATCAGCATCTCAATGCAGGTTTCGTGATCGTCCGGCCCGATCGGATCCGGCTACCGTGGTTCGGGTCGGACGGCCTGCGCGGTGCATTGCCCGGCATCGCGCTGAACCGAGAAAGTTCAAGATCTCGTCTCTACGGCCCCCGCCTCGCCGATCGCCAAGAGCGGTCGCGGCCGTGAATTCTCGGTGAACCGAGGTGCGGCGGCGCAGGTCCAGCGAGGGGTCGCGGCGGCGATGGGCGGGTGATGACCGGGCGATGATCGGGCGGTGACCGCGGCCCCGAGCTTCAGGGGGTCACCGGCGGCCGCTCGGCCGGCGGTTCTCAGGACAGAGGAGTCGCCATGGGCGAGCCGTTCCAGGACGCCAACTTCGGTCAAACGCTCAGAACCGCGATCGAGGGACTCGCTGACGCCCTCGCCAAGCGGTGGCGGAAGGAGGTCGCCGCGGGAGTCGCGAAGGGCGACTTCAGCTTTCCGACCGCGTTCCGCCGGGACCCGAGTGAGCCCTGGTGGGACTACACGCACCCGGACACGTTCGCCCACACCTGGTCGCGGCACTGCGAGTACGTCAAGTGGGCGTCCGGTGATCAGACCGAGCCGCTCTCGAGCGTCGTGTGCAAGGGGAAGACCGATGTCATCCGCGTCGACGGCGCGTCCACCGTCCTGCCGCCGGACCACATCGTCTGCGGCATGGGCACCGCCCTCGACGGCGTCGGGACCTGGGCCTATGAGGAGGCCTATCTGGTGCTGAACGAGCTGCCGAAGTTCGACGCGCACGACCAGCACCGGCTCAGGGACGGCATCAAGGCGCTGCGCACCATCGCCGGGTCGCTCGGCGCCGTCGGGGACGGCGCCGACATCCCGCTCCAGTCGGCGGGGTCCGCGGTCGGCGCCGCCGCCCGGATCTGCAACCAGGACGGCCAGAACCCCGGGTGGTGGGACGACTGGACCGACCTGACCGCCCGCCATCTGAAGACGTACTTTTTCGCGTCGGTGGCGCCGTCGATGGGCAACCAGGCCCAGATCGCGGCCGCGCTCTCGAACCTGTACACCCACCGCTCGGCGATGATCGACGACATGCGCCGGTCCGACCTCTCGGTCGTCAGCGACGGCATCGCGAAGCTCGACGCGCAGAAGACGGTCGACAGCACCGTCAGCAACCTGGCCGCGTGGCGGGTGGGCACCCTCGCGGGCGACCTGCTCAGCGTCATCGGGAGCTTCGGCGACAGCGCGGTGTTCAAAACGGCCGACAAGATCGGCAAGTGGGTGAAACTGCTGTCCACTGCGGGCGCCGTGTTCGATCCCGACGATCAGCAGACGGAGGTCGTCTACGAGAACGACCTCAAGTCCGCCGTCGAGTTCGTATGGGGGAGGGTCGAGGAGCTCAAGACGCAGTTGACCGCCGCGAAGGAGGAGTACGAGCAGGGTGTTCGGGCGCTGCGCGACGCCGTCTACGAGCTCCGCAGCTACGACCTGGAGCTCTACGACCCGGAGGAGGGCTGCCCCGAGCCCGATCCGGGATCGCGCGAGCTGAACATCGTCGTCAGCACGGTGGTGGGCGTCGGCCTGGCGTGCATGGAATGCGCCGAGTCCTATGAGGATTCGATCATTCCGGAGCTTCCCGGGGCCGAATCCGCCGAGCCCGACCTCGCCGACGAGACCGGCTCGCCGACCTGGGGCGACACCAACGTCAAAGAGCTGCTCGCCGAGCTGCGCGGCTATCTGACCACCGCCTGCGGGCGGCTCTACTACGCGGGCGACCAGATCAAGGCCGCCGCCGAGGAGTACGCCCGGGTCGATGACGAGGTCGCGGCGCAGTTCGAGCGGAGCATGGAGGACTGGACGGCCGGTCCCGCGCCCGCGTACGCCGGCGAATGGGCCGCCGAGACCGACCGCAACACCTATGAGGAGGGCGCGAGCGCCGGGCTCGCCCCCGGCCACGCGAACGGCGAGCCCTCGCCGTACGAGGCCGACCTGTCCGGCGGCTGACGTGCGGCCGGACCGGCGCTGCGGACGGCTGGTCGCGCCATTAGTGCAACCATAGGTTGCATTTCTGAGTGAAGTATGCGAGGGTTATATGCAACCAAAGGTTGCATATTCTCGGAGGTTGCGATGTTCGACGGAGAGAGCCGTTCACGAGTAACGATCGCGCTGGCCGCCCTGTTCACGGGAACGCTGGTGATGGGTGCGCCGAGATGCTCGTGATGGGCATGCTCGACCTGATGGCCGCCGACCTTGCCGTCCCGGTCTCGGCCGTGGGCGCGCTGGTGACGGCGAACGCGCTCGGGATCGCGCTCGGCGGGCCGCTGCTGACGTTCCTGACCGCCCGGCTCGACCGGCGGCCGGTGCTGCTCGCCGCGCTCGCGGTACTCACCGCGCTGAACCTGCTGCCCGCCCTCGGGGCCGGCCTGGAGGCGTTCATCGCCGCCCGGATCGCGATCGGCGCGGTGGAAGGCCTGTTCATCGCGGCCGCCATCACCACGGCGACCTCGATCGTGCCTGCGGAACGGGCCGGCCGGGCGATGGCGGTCGTGATCTCCGGGTTCGCCGTCTCCGGCGCGGTGGGGATGCCGCTGGGACGGCTCCTCGGCGAAGCCGTCGGCTGGCGCGTGTCGTTCCTCGCCGTCGTCCTGGCGGCCGCCGCCGTGCTCCTGATCGCCTGGTTCCTGGTGCCCCGCGTACCGGCCGAGAGCGGGGTCGGGATGCTCGGTCAGCTCCGGTTCGCCCTCGCCCCGCGCGTCCTCGCGGTGCTCGCCGTCGGGGTGCTGCTGTTCGCGGGCCTCGCGGCGGCGATGACCTATCTGGTCCCGGTCCTGGGCGCGGCCGGGGTCTCCGGGCCCTGGATCGGGCTGTGCCTGATGGGCTACGGCGTCGCCGCCGCGGTCGGATCGTTCGGCGGCGGCAGGTTCGCCGACGCCGGGGCCGCGCGCGCCATCGTCATCGGCGCCGTCGGCGTGGCGGTCTCGCTCACCGCACTGGTCCTCTGGGGAGCGAACCCGGTCGTCGCCGTGCCTGTAGTGCTCGTGCTCAGCATGTGCAGCGCGGGCGTCACCAGCCCGTGGCAGCACCGCGTCGAACACCTCGCCGGCCCCGGCGCGATCCTCGCCGCCTCGCTGCCCGCGTCCGCCGGGAACCTCGGCGACGCCGTCGGGGCCTTCACCGGCGGGCACGCGATCGACACCGGCGGCCTCCCCGCGGCGGTCCTCGCGGCCGTGGTCCTGGCCGTCATCGCCGTCGCCGCCGCGATCGCCTCCCGCACCCTGCGCTCCGCGCACGCACCTCGATCCGAGCCGGTCCCGGCGCCGGAGCCCGAGCCCGTCGGCGTCCACTGACCGGGCCGGTTCTCCCTGCCTCAGAAGACGAAGGAGTTGTGGGGCTCCGGTTCGGTCCTGAACATCCGGGCCAGCCGGTCCACGGCTCCTTCGCGATATTCGGCTATGTCGCCCGCGTACGCGAAGTGGTGCGCCGACATGCCGCCGAGGTACAGCGAGCCGAGCGCCTGGACGGACACGCGCAGCTCCGTCTTCGCGCCGTCGGCGGGGATGCAGGTCGCCGACGACCCGTCCGCCTGGAGTCGCCAGGTCCCGTTGTTGGCCGGGCACATCCGGTCGCCCTCGACCGTGAACGTCAGCTCCCCGGGCACGTCGTAGGAGCGCGCGCTGAGCGCGGCGGGGAGGTCCAGGAGGCGGATCCACAGGCTCTCGGTCTGGCGGGTGATGCGCATGGCCCGCGGGTCGGCGAGCATCCACCGCAGCGGCTCGTCCCGGGGCCGAGGCGCCGCCACCACGGTCTTCGTCAGGTCGAAATCGACAAGCAGGCTCCACAATGCACGGTATGCGGCGGGGTTCGCCGCCTCCAGCGCCTCGACCACGAGCGTCCCCGCGGTGGCCGCATCTGCCGACCACGGCAGCCGGAAGTCGGCGATGCCGTCCGCCACGCCGTGCTCGTCCCGGTGCACCAGGTACCGCAAGGGCCCGTTCGCGCCGTCGGCCTCGTCGGTGAGCCGGTCCCAGCGCCCGGGCTGCGGCGTGAGCTCGCCGACGCGCCGGGCGCGGACGGCCGCGTGCACCACCGGCCAGACCTGCCGGGCCGCTGCGGCATCGACCAGTTCCAGCGAACCGGCGTCCGGCGCCGCGGGCTTCAACGCCGCCTCGTGCCGCGCCAGCTCCCACCGGACGAGGTAGGTCGCCGGCGAGAACCCGTACCGGCCGTAGATGCCGCCCTCGCTCGCGCTGAGCCCGGCAAGCGGCTCGCCCCGCTCAAGGGCCGCATCGAACATGGCCTGCATCATCCGGCGCAGGAGGCCGCGCCGGCGGTAGGTCGCGATGACGCCGGTGGCCGTGACGCCACCCATCCCGACCGTCCGCCAGCCGGGCACCCGGATCTCGAAGGAGAGCATCGCCGACGCGCCCGCGCACGCGCCGTCGACGAACGCCGCCATCGGGTGGAAGTTCCCGTCCTCGGAGTCGGCCGCGGCCATCGCCGCGAGCCGCTCCGCCGTCGCGGGCGCGCGCTGCGGCGGCCACGGCCCCAGACCGCCGTGCCACGCGGCGTCTTCCGGTTCCCATTGCGGCAGACCGGTCGCATATGGCAGCGCCCGGTAGTACGCGGGCATCTCTTCCAGGAGCGGGGGACGCACGTCGATCATCGGGCCGAGGCTAGCGGATCGCGGCGGGCGGACGCACTTCGTTTCCAGTGCGACCCGAGCGGCGCGGCGCGCTCGTTCAGGCGCACAGGCGTTCCCCTCCCCGGCAGGAACCCGCCTCACGCCACCAGGACCGGCCGCGCCTTCGCGAGGCCGACCGTCCCCTCTGGAACAGGACCCGACGCCGGCGTATAGCCCTCGCTCGCATAGAACTCGATGTTGCGCCGGCTCCGGGAACCGGTGAAGAGCACGGTGCGGCGGCAGTCCGGCTCGGCGGCGGCTTCGGCGGTGCGCAGCAGCCATCGGCCGAGGCCCCGGCCGCGCTGGTCGGGGACGACGGCGAGGCGGCCGATGTCCCAGTCGTCCTCGACGCGGCGGCCCCGCACCATGCCCAGGAGCCGGCCGTCGAGCCAGAGGCCGGTGGTGCGCCACTCGGCGAGCCAGCCGCGCACGTCCTCCACGGACTCGTGGAGCGCGGGGATGTCGATGGTGCCGTTGACGATCGCCTCCTCCACCCAGCAGCACCGCTGGAGCACGGCGACCTCCGCGGCGTCGTCCGGCGTCAGCGCCCTCGCATACGAACCCGGCACCGGGCCGGGCAGTGCGTCGGGACGGGCGCGCTCCCGCATGGGCCGCAACGCGTTCGCCACCCGGGTCAGCTCCTCGAGCAGGCCGACGGCCACCGCATCGCGGGCGGCGTCCGGTCGCAGCCGGCCGTGCTCGACCGCGTCGGCGATGCGGATCGCCACGGTGGCACCGAGCGGCACCAGCCTCAGCGTGGTGACGACCTGCTTGGCGTGCTGCACTGAACGGGTGCCCGCGGAGGTGTGGCCGTAGCTGACGAAGCCGATCGGCTTCCACGCCCACTCGGCGCTGAGGTAGTCGAGCGCGTTCTTGAGCGTCGCCGGCATCCCGTAGTTGTACTCGGGCGTGATCGCGATGAAGCCGTCGGCGGCGTCGACGAGGGCGCTCCACCGGCGGGTGTGCGCGTGCCGGTAGACGCCGGACGAGGGGTGCTCCTCCTCGTCCAGGAACGGCAGGTCCAGGTCGCCGAGCGCCACGGGGACGAGTTCGACGCCGAGGTCGTCGGCGGCGGCGGACACCGCGCCGGACAGCCATGCGCCCACGGCCGGTCCGAGCGCGCCGGGCCGGGTGCTGCAGGTGATCACGAGGACGCGGAGCTTGTTCGTTGACATGGAAACGAACTTACCTGATAGATTGATTACATGTCAACGAGCAAGTCGGACGAGGGCGTGCGCTGGCTGGACGCCGACGAGGACCGGGCCTGGCGGGCCTTCCGCCGCGTCATGACCGCCGTCCAGACGGGCACGGCGCGCGACCTGGCCGCGATCGGGCTCTCCGAAGCCGACTACGAGGTCCTGAGCACGCTCTCCGAACGCCCCGGACGGACCAGCACGCTGCGGGAGCAGGCCCGGAAGATGGGCTGGTCGCGCAGCCGCCTGTCCCGCCACGCGAGCCGCATGGAGACCCGCGGCCTCCTGCGGCGCGACCCTGACGCCGCCGACGGCAGGAGCTGCCTCCTCGTGCTCACCGACCAGGGCATGGCGGCGCTCGAAGACGCAGCCCCCGCCCACGTCGAGTCCGTGCGGCGCCACTTCATCGACCGGCTCACCGCCGACGACCTCGCCGACCTCGAACGCATCGCGGAGCGTATGGACCGGCACCCGCCCGACGACGAATAGCCTGCACCGCTCCCCGAGTGAAGCCTGCGCTAGGGCGCGGACTCCTCACGTACGATGCCGTCACCTGCTCACGAACCGAGGACCCGACATGACATCTGACGGCATCGTCGTCGAACCGATGGACGCCGCCGCGGCGCTCGCCGCCGTCGAGGCGTTCACGCTCGTCTACGCCGAGGTGTTCGCCGAACCGCCCTACGACGAGGACGCGGCCGACGTGGCGGCGGCCTTCGAGCGGTTCCCGACGCAGACGCGCCGGCCCGGATTCGCCGCCGCCCTGGCGCGCACCGGGACCGGCGAACCGGTGGGCATGGCGTTCGGCCACGCGCTCACACCCGAGACGGCGTGGTGGGACGAGCTGACCGTGCCCGTGCCGGAGGCGATGCGCCGCGAGGACGGCGAGCGCACGTTCGCGCTCATGGAGTTCGCGGTGCGCGAGGCCTGGCGCGGCCGCGGCGTCGCGCAGCGGCTGCACACGGCCCTGCTCGCGCAGGTCCGCGCGGAACGGGTCCTGCTTAACGTCCACCAGGAGGCGGCCCCGGCCATGCGCGCCTACCGCTCCTGGGGTTACGAGCGGGTCGGCGAGGCGAAGGCCTGGGGCGTCGGCGACCTCCACGACGTCATGATCCTCACGCTGCGACCCGACGGCGGCTGAAGCCGCGCCGCCGCCGGGTTGATCACGACCCCGTTGCACGCCAGGCGAGACGCACGCTCAGCGCAGTGCCTTCGCCAGGAACGCCACCGAGGCGGCGATCAGGCCGGCGATGTCGTCGTGGCCTTCGAAGATGTGGTCCGCTCCCTCGACCGGCAGGAACGTCGAGCTCGCGCCCGCCGCGAGCAACCGCTCATGCAGCACTTCGCTCTGGCTGAGCGGCAGCGCTTCGTCGGCGGTGCCGTGGACGAGCAGGAACGGGGGAGCGGCAGCCGTGACATGGGTGACGGGGCTGGCCTGCGCGGCGAGCGCGGGCAGTTCGGCGGGAGGGCCGCCGATCAGCTTCGCCATCGGCGTCTCCGCATCGTGCAGGTCCTCCATGGCGCTGAGGTCGGTGAGCGGATACCAGGCGACCACGGCGGCGATCCCGCCGTCCGTGAGCCCGGCCAGCGCCGCGAGATGCCCGCCCGCGGACTCCCCCCACGTCCCGATCCGGTCCGCGTCGAGATGATGCTCTTCGGCCGTGTCCCGCAGGTAGGCCAGTGCGGCCTTGACGTCGTCGAGCTGGGCGGGGAAGACCGCCTCGCCCGAGAACCGGTAGTCGATCGTGGCCACGGCGATGCCCGCCTCGACGAGTGCGTCGAACACCGCGCCCGGCGGCACGGTATCGGGGAGGAACCGCCTGTCGCCGAACAGGAATGCGCCGCCGTGGATCCACACCACCACGGGGAACGGGCCGTCCCCGAGGGGCACCCGGAGGTCGAGCAGCAGGGGACGGAATCCAGGGATCTGCGCGTAGGTGAGGTCCTTTTTCTCGTGCATGAGCAGTGATTCTAGAACCGGAGCCGCACGGCCCGGCCGGACCGAGGCCCGTCGCCAGAGCATGGGAAGCAGGATGCGGAGCGTCGACGGGAAGGCCGGCGCTACCAGGTCGAAGGGTCGCGGGCCTCGACGCCGCGCAGCCACTCCGGTCGCGACGTGCGGTATTCGGGGCTCGTGCCCCACAGGCTGTCCGGCCCGAGGCCGTCGCCGATGCGGATCGAGGAGGAGCCGGGATCGTCGGCGAACCGCTCGAGGTCGCCGGCGTACCGGTGGAGCAGGTCGGTCCACGACGGCGCCAGGACGTCCCACTGGCCGCACTCCATGTCCACGCGGACCACCTGGTCCGAGGTGCCGCCCTGCGGCGGTTCCAGGTCGAGGAACCAGTTGACGTCGCCGTTGATCGTGCCGACGACGACCCGGTCCGACAGGCTCGACCCCGGTCGCACCGGTCCGTCCACATGCAGCACGCCCTTGTCGATGAGCCTCGCGATGACGGCCGGGTCGTCCAGGTCCGGGTCCTCGTCGGAGTCCCAGGCCTGCGTCAGTTCGATGATCTCCCCGGTGTCGAAGAGGTACTCCAGCGGCACGGGACCGGGAGTGCCCGGGAGTGACCCGTCGTGCCGGAGCAGGCTCGCGCGGAAGTCAGGCGGCAGCCGCAGTCCCAGTGTCGACTCGACGGCGACGATCCGCTCGGGTTCGGCGGGCGGCGCGAGCAGCCGCACCGAATCGGGAAGGACGCGCGCCAGCGCCGTCTCGACGCGATCCCAAGCGCGCGCGACGCGCACGTCGACGGTGTCGTCCATGCCTCGCATCATATGGCCGCGACCGGTGGGCGATTCGCTAGGCCCGCAACCGGTTCGCGTCCCGGTAGGGGAGGCGGCCGAGCACGCCTCCCGGCAGTGTGGCGCGCGTCATGGTTGACCTTGACCCGAGGTCAAGGTGGACGCTTCCGTCATCGGCGAGCCGCCGAGGAGCACCACCGATTCGAAGGAGCCATCCGCCATGTCGACCTCCCATCAGCACCAGACCCTCCGCGCCGCCGACGATGCGGCCCGCGAGACCGCCGCGCCCGACCGCCGACCCCGGCTCGCGCAGGCGATCGAGGAACTCCTCGACCCCGGCATCATCGGGATCACCGTGCGCGTCAACGACCTGCACGGCGAGTGGACCGGCGCCGCCGGGGTCGCCGAGATTGGCGGCGTCGCCGGTCCGCCGGTCGAGGGGCACGTGCGGATCGGCTCGAACACCAAGACCTTCACCGCGGCCATGGTCCTGCGACTGGTCGCCGAGGGCCGGATCGACCTGGACGCCCCGGTCGCGGACCACCTGCCCGAGTTCGACCTCGACCCGCGGATCACCGTCCGGATGCTGCTCCAGCAGACCAGCGGCATCTTCAACTTCACCGGCGAGGTAGAAGAGGACGGCTCGTACGCGCTGGGCACGACCATCCCCTACGGCCCCAACGGCGACGACTGGATCGAGCGCCGCTTCGACACCGTCCAGGCCCGTGACCTGGTCGAATTCGCGCTCGCCCAGCCCCCGCGGTTCGAGCCGGGAGCGCGCTGGAGCTACTCCAACACCAACTACGTCCTCACCCGCCTGCTCGTCGAACGCGTCACCGGACGCACGGCCGGCGAGGAGCTGCAGCGCCTGATCCTCGCACCGCTCGGCCTGGCGCACACCGTCATCCCCTCGGACGCCGAGATCGCCGAGCCGCACGCCCGGGCCTACTTCCGGCACACGACCGACGACGGAACGACCATCGTGGACATCACCCGCCAGGACCCCTCCTGGGTCGCCGCCGGGGGCGACATGATCTCCACGACGGCGGACCTGCACACCTTCATCGCCGCGCTCACCGGCGGCGGGCTCCTCCCCGACGAGCTGCGCCGGGAGATGTTCACGCCGGTCGACACGGGCCTCCCCGGCATGGGCTACGGCCTCGGCGTGTTCGTGCTGACCACCGCGGACGGGACCACGGTGATCTCCCACAACGGCGCCGCCGTCGGCCACGCCGCCCTCATGTACGCCACCCCCGACGGCTCCACGACCCTCACCGCGGCCCTCAACTGCGTGGACGACGCCTCCCTCACCGTCGCCGCCGCCTTCGCCGGCGCCCAGCAGCGCCTCCTCGGCGAGGTCTTCGGCACCGAGACCGCCTGACCCCCTGAGACAACGGGCCGCGCCGGATCGACCCGGCGCGGCCCGTCCCCGCCCGACGACCACCAGGCAGGATGAGCACATGCGCAACGGCGTCACGATCGGCCAGGCCGCGGCCTTCGTCGGCATCACGGTGAAGACCGTGCGGCACTACCACAAGCTCGGCCTCGTCGCCGAACCCGAACGCGACGGCTCCGGCTACCGCAGATACGGGTCGGACGACCTGCTGCGCCTCGTCCAGGTCCGCACCCTCGCCGCCGCCGGAGTGCCCCTCGCCGAGGTCGGGCCCCTGCTCGAAACCGACCCCGCCGGCTTCACCGCCGCGCTCGCCGACGTCGAACGGCAGCTCGACGAGCGCATCGCCGCCCTCGTCGCCCGCCGCACGATGCTCCACCGGCTCGCCGACGGCGACCGGGCGCTCCTGCCCGACCGCGCCGTGTCCCTTCTGGAGCGGATGAGCGGCCTCGGCTACACCGCCGACAACGTCGCCGCCACCAGGGAAGGGTGGGTCCTGGCCCGCGCGCTCGTCCCCGACGGCTTCGACGACTACCTCGACCAGTTCGAGCACGCCCTCGCCGACACCCGCCTCCTCGACCTGTCGCGCCGCATCGCCGAAGCCGCGGCCTGGGCCCCCGACGACCCCCGCATCCCCGAACTCGCCGACGCCGCCGCCGACCATTACCTCGCCGACCCCGCCCTGCTCAAGACCGTCACCGCCATGCACGCCGGCACCGACTCCTCCACCCGCTACGCCGTCATCGCCGACCACGGCGACCGGCCCACTCCCGCCGCCGTCCGACTCAACACCCTCTTCGAGGCCAGGCTCCGCACCGCCGGAGTCCACATCCCCAGGCCGTCCCCGCGCTGACCGCACCCCGGCGATCTGCGACCGCGGCCAGCGCTCAGCCGACCGGGGCGCGCACCGCCCGATCCGCGCGGCGCCGGTCAGTAGCGGCCGAGGGTGCCGCGGGCCTTGGCCGTGCGTTCGAGGCGGTGGAACACCAGGACGCCGAGCGCGCCGAGGAGGAGCGGCTGCAGGAGGATCCATCCGAGTCCCCAGCCGGTGCCGAGGTCGGTGAGGGTCGCGCCGTCGAGCAGGATCGCCTGGGCCGCTTCGATACCGGGTGCCACGGGGATGAGTGCGCGGCTGGCGGCGGCGGCCCAGGCGGGGAGTTCCGAGAGGGGCACCAGGGTGCCGCCGGCGATGGCGTACAGGGCCACCGACGCCTGCGTGATGCTCTCGATGCGCTTGTACACCAGGGTCAGGCCGCACAGGACGAGCGCGAGGCCGCAGGTGCCGATCGCGATCGCGGCGGCGGGGACGAGGACGCTCCAGGCGAAGGGGACCGTGCCGCCGGTGACGGCCACGGCGATGCAGCCGGTCGCGAGGATCGCCCCGACGACCGGCAGCGCGCCGAGGACGGCGGCGACCTGGCGGCCGAGCACGATCGCGGCCGAAGGCAGCGGCGTCAGGTAGGTCTGCTCCAGGACGCCGGACTGGAGGTCCCCGAGGTACCCCCAGAAGACGCGGTTGACCTGCTCGTGGATGAACGCGAGCCCGACCAGGCCGATCATGACCGGCACCAGCAGGTCGTCGAGGAGCCGGCCGCGGCCCATGAACATGACGATGAGCAGGTAGAACACCGGGAAGGTGATCATCTCGGCGAGGACGGCCCGCCAGCCGTTCCGCAGGTCGCGAAGCCCCTTGGCGACCTCGTTGGCGAAGGCGTCCCCCCAGCCGGTGGAGGCCAGGGCGGGGACGGAGAGCATGGTGGTCACAGGGGAGTCCTCTCAGTACCGGCCGATGCGGCCGTCGGCCAGCGACAGGCGGCGGTTGCGGTGCAGGAGCCACGCGCCGCAGCCGGCGAGGGCCGCGGTGTGGGCGATGAGGAGCGGCAGCGTTCCGCCGCTCCAGACGGCCGCGAGCGAGGCGCCGTCGAGGAGCACGCGGTCGATCGCCTCGATCGCGAGCGTGGTCGGCAGGAGCCGCGCGGCGGCGGCCATCCACTCGGGGTAGAGCGCGAGCGGCATGAACGCGCCGTTGAGCATGAGCACCAGCGAGGTCAGGAGCGAGTGGATCGCGCCGACGGCGGGGGTCCGGATCGCGACGGCCGCCATGAGGAACGTGAAGGCGAGGATGTTCGCCGCCAGGAGCAGGTACGGGACGAGCGCGGCGGGCTCCCACGGGAGGCGGATGCCGACGGCCAGCGCCGGGACGAGCGAGGCGAGCACCGCGATCGGGAGTGCGAAGAGCGCGGCGGTGGCGAGCCGCCCGGCCATCGCCGCCCACAGCGGCGCGGTGGACATGTGCGCGGCCGCGAAGGTGCCGGTGCGCTGCTCCTCGATCAGGTCGGCGACCATGACCTGCCCGGAGTACTGCAGGAACCAGTAGGCGCCGATGGCGATGAGCGTGGCCGGCAGCAGGTCGGTGCGCAGCGCGCCCTGGCCCATGACGTACTGGAGTCCCAGGTACATGGTGATGCTGATGGCGAGGGTCACGGCGTGGCCGAGCGGGTGCGCGAGCTGGTTGGCGAGTCCTTTGCGGATCTCGGCGGCGAGCGCGGCCGGGACGGGCGGTGCGAGGGCGGGTGCGGCGTCAGGCATGGGACGGCTCCGCGACGAGGGTCAGGAACACCGATTCGAGGCCGGGCTGGACCTGCTCGACGCCGTGCAGGGCGCGGCCCTGGGCCCGGAGCGCGTCGATGAGCCGGTAGAGCGCCTCGGGGTCGTCCGCGCGTCCGGAGACGACGGTCTCGTCGTCCGCGCGTTCGGCGGTGAAGCCGCCCGGGAGGGCGACGTCGGCGTCACCGGAGATGCGCAGCTCGTAGTGGTCGTGGCTGCGGAACGTCGCGAGCAGTTCGCGGGTGGGCAGGTCGGCGACGGAGCGGCCGCGGCTGATGACGGCGACGCGGTCGCAGAGCTCTTCGACGACGTCGAGCTGGTGGGTGGTGAGCAGGATCGTCTTGCCCTCGTCGCGGGCGAGGGCGCCGAGCCGGTCCTTGACGGCGCGGGTGGCGGCGACGTCGAGGCCGAGCGTGGGCTCGTCGAGGAGGAGCACCTCGGGGTCGGCGATGAGCGCGGCCGCGATGGCGACCTGCTGCTGCATGCCGCGCGAGAACGTCCCGACCTGCTCGTCGCGCCGCTCCCACAGGCCGAGCTCGGTGAGCAGGCGCTCGGCCCGGGCGCCGGCGGCGGACCGGCGCAGGCCCTTGAGCCGTCCGAAGTAGACGAGGTTCTGCCAGGCGGAGAGGGTCCAGTAGACGTTGCGCGAGCCTTCGAGGACCGCGCCGAGTCGGCTCATGGCGGCGGCGCGCTGGCGGACGACGTCGAAGCCGCCGATCCGCGCCGATCCGGAAGTGGCCGTGAGGAGTCCGGTGAGGACCTTGATGGTGGTGGTCTTGCCGGCGCCGTTCGGGCCGAGGAACCCGACGATGCTGCCGGGTTCGACGGTGAGGGAGAGGCCGTCGACGGCGGCGGGCCCGTCGGGCGCGTAGCGCTTCGTCAGGTCGGTGACGGTGATCGCGGACATGGTGCGGCTCCTGGTGTCGCGGGCGGTCAGAGGGCGGCGGGGCCGAAGCGGCCCCAGGCGGTGAAGGCGGCGAGCGCGAACAAGACGGCGTTGACGGCGATCGCGCTCCGTTCGCCGCGGCGGAGGTGGACGACGGCGGCTCCGGCCATGAGTGCCGCGAGTCCGCAGGCGGCGGCCGGAACCAGGACCGTGGCGACGTCGAGCACGCCCGGGAGGACCAGGCCGGCCGCGCCGAGGAGCTCGGCCGCGCCGATGGCCTTGACGGCGGGGGCCGGGAAGTCCTCGGCCCAGGCCATGCCGTTGCCGCGCAGCCATTCCCGGTCCTTGACCAGGGTGACCGCGCCCGCGGCGAGGAAGACGAGGGCGAGGAGTGAGGCGGTGATCCAGAGGGCGGTGTGCATGCGGCGGCTCCTGTCGGAAATTTCACTAGAGTGCTTCACTAGTGACGATCACTAGTATTACACTCTCTCCATGAGCGTCGTCAAGGGCACGGGAAAACGGGCCGAGAAGGCACGAGCGACCAGGCGCAGGATCCTGGAGGCCGCCGAGCGGCTGTTCATCGAGCACGGCTACGGCATCACGACGGTCCAGGAGGTCGCCGACGCCGCCGGCGTCGCCGTGCAGACCGTCTACTTCACCTTCGGCACCAAGCGCACGCTCATGAAGGAGCTGGTGGACCTCGCCATCGCGGGCGACGACGAGCCCGTCGCCACCCTCGACCGGGACTGGTTCCGCGCCGCCACCGCCGCGCCGACCGCCGCCGAGCTGCTCGACCGGTACACCGCCGGGGCCGTCGGCATCCTCGGGCGCCTCGCCCCGGTCCTCAAGGTCGCCGAGACGGCCGCCGCCTCCGACCCCGGACTCGCCGAGCTCTGGCGCACCGACGAGGACCCCCGCTACACCGTCGCCCGCACGGCCGCGGCCGCGATCGCCGCCAAACCCGATGCCGCGCAAGGACTCGACGAAGACACCGCCGCCGACGTCCTCTACGGGCTCACCAGCCCCGAGCTGTACCTGGTCATGACCCGCTCACGCGGCTGGAGCCCCGAGCGCTGGCGGGCCTGGACGCTCGACCTCCTGAAGTCGCGCCTGTGCGAGGAGGCCCCCGATGCCTGAGTTCCACCTGCGCCCGGTCGGCCGCGTCAGCGGCGGCCGCGACGAATGGGTCGAGGACGACTGGGCCGCGGTCGAAGCCGTCGTCCGGCTCGACCCCGAGCGCTTCCCGCCGGAGGCGACCCTCGGCCTCGACGGCTTCTCCCACCTCGAGGTCGTCTTCCTGTTCGACCGCGTCGGCGAGGCCGCGATCCGCCTCGAACCGCGCCCCGCCCGCGGCAACCCCGACTGGCCCCCCGTCGGCGTCTTCGCCCACCGCGGACCCTTCCGCCCCAACCGCATCGGCGTCTCACGCTGCCGCCTGCGCGCGGTCGACGGCCTCGAACTCCACGTCACCGGCCTGGACGCGCTCGACGGCACCCCCGTCCTCGACGTCAAGCCCTGCGTCCGCGAGTTCGAGCCCCGCGAGCCCGTCGCGCAGCCGTGGTGGACCGACGAGTTGATGCGCGGGTACTACTGAACGCCGGCAACGACACCGGGGACGGGTCCGGCCGCGGCGCCGAACCCGTCCCCGGAGCCGGCGCTCAGTCGGTCGGGACCTGCGGGACCGCCGCGGCGTCGTAGACCGGAGCGGGCATCGACGCCGCGATTTCGGTGAGCGCTTCGGCGTCGATCGGCTCGTCGGAACTCGCCCTGACGGCGACGGCCCAGCCGGCGGGGTCGAAGCGGACGACCCGGACCTGCTGGGGGAGCTCCGTCTCGGGTCCCGTGGCGACGGCCCAGACGGTGCCGTCGTCGTTCGTCTCCTGCGTGCAGCTGAACGCCTCGCCGCACGCCTCGGGGTACGGCCCCTCCCCGCCGCTGCCGGCGATGCCGGGGATCCAGCCGCCCGGCAGGTAGTACACCAGCTCGAACGAGACGTCGGCATAGGGGGTCTCGTACTCGCCTTCTCCCTTGTAGACGCGAGTCGCCACGGAGTTGTGCTCGAGACCGCCCAGCTGCAGCGCCGAGCCGTCGTCGAGCGTCGCGCCGAGATAGAGCTCGGTGAGCGCCGAGTGGGCGGCGGTCATAGTGGCCGAGGCGTCGTCCGCTGCGCCCGCGGGCCAGCCTGGGTCCCACAGCCAGCCCGTCGGGACCTCGATCAGGTCCCCGACGGGCGCCAGCCCGGTGGTGTCGAAGTCGGGCGCCGACATCGACTCCACGGCGGCCGCGAAGTCCTCCTCCGGGATCTGGTACTGGGGCGAGGGCTCGTGGCAGCCCATGTCCCAGGAGACGAGCAGGCCGGCGCCGTTCGGGAAGACCACGGCCGACTCGTACGCGCACTCGTGGTTCGCCGAGTGCACGATGCGGCCGTCGTCGAGCTCCGCGGTGGTGAGCTCGTCGGTCCAGTCGGCCTCCGTATACCAGGGCCAGCCGCTGGCGCTGATGAGGTGCCGCGGGAACAGCTGCTCGGTGACCGGGCCCGGCTCGGCGGTCCAGCCGCCGGGCAGGAACGCCTCGACGCGCAGGACCGCGTCGTCGGGGGTCTGCCCGTCCTCGGGCCAGATCTGCGACTCGTAGAGGCGCAGCCACGTCTGACCGTAGTTGCCGGGCTCCTGGACCGGCTGGAAGTCGAAGTCCGGCTCCACGTCCGGGGCCACGACCCCGGCGTACTCGAGGAGCCCCCCGAACGCGGCGACCGCCGCGTCGTTCAACTGCGCGCGTTCGGCATCGGTCCCGAAGCCCTCGAGCACGTACGGGTAGCCCGACGTCTCGGCGTCGACGGGCGCGCCGTCGCCGTCGCCGTCGTCGGCCGGGCCGGGGTCCTGCTCGGTCTGCGGCGGTCCCGCGAGGGACAGCGCCAGCACCGCGGCGACGGCGGCGACCCCGGCGGTCGCCGCGCTGCCGAGGACGGTGCTGCGGCGGCGCCGCTCGCGGTAGCCCCGGCGCATGATGGCGTCGAGGTCGAGGTCCGGGTCGTCGACCTCGAGTGCCGCGCTCGCCCGCCGGAGCAGCTCCGGGGCGTCGTCATGTGGAGTCATGCTGCCTTCCTTAGTGATCGGTCGAGACGGTGACATCGGTCCGCTGGAGGACCTCGCGCAACTTTCTGAGCCCCTTGGCGGTCTGGCTCTTCACGGTGCCGGTCGAGCAGCCCAGCACGGCGGCGGTCTCCTCGACCGAGAGGTCCTCGCAGAACCGGAGGACCACGGTGGCGCGCTGCCGCGGAGGCAGCAGCTCCAGGGAACCGATCACGTCGAGCCGCGCGTCGACGCTCAGCTGCGGCGCGTCGACGCTCCGCAGAGGCGTCTCGCCGCTGAGGCGTTCGCGGCGCACCCATGCCAGGCGGCGGTGGGAGAGGAAGACGTTGATGACGACCCGCCGCGCGTACGCTCCCGCGCCGCCGGGTTCGATCCGCTTCCACGCGGCGAACAGCTTCACGAGCGACGTCTGCACGAGGTCGTCGGCCTGGTACCAGTCCCCGCACAGCAGGAACGCCTGCCGTCGCAGCATGGTTCTATGTGCGGCGGTGAAGGACTGGAACTCGGCCTCCTGCTGCTCCTTGCTCTTCACTTGGCCTCTTTCTGATGACGGGTGGGTGGGGCCCGGTCCGCCCCGGTGGTGGATGCGGCGGCGCCGGACACCGTACTTACGGCCGCACCGGGTCCGCGCGGTTGCCCCATGCGACCACTTCTCCGCAGTCGATTCCCGGATCCGACTCCGACCGGCGCCGACCCGAACCCGAGTCCGCCGCCGCGGCGCTACGAGGACCGGCGGCGGCGGTAGGCGCGCTGCTGGCAGGCGCGGGAGCAGTAGGCGCGGCGGCGGCCCGCGGCGGTTTGGCGGACGGGGGCGCCGCACATCTGGCAGGCCGTTATTTCGTCACTTATTTCATCACGTTCGCGGATGAGGAGTTCGAGTCCGTCGAGCACCCGCCGGAGGCCGAACTCGAACGGGTCCTCGGGGTCGTCGAAGCCGCCGGCCTCCCACAGCGCGGTGACCGTGGGGTAGCGGTCGAACTTCGCGTAGAGCGAGTCGCGGGCCTCCCACCACTCGCGGTTGCTCACCTCGCTGCCGCGCTCCTCCTCGGCGGCCTCCACGAGGGTCAGCGCCTGGGTGTCGACGAAGCGGCCCACGAGTTCGGCCGCCGCGACGACCTCGTTCGGGCGCAGGCCGGTGTCCGCGAGGACGCTGAGCATCCGCTCGAAGACCGCCATCGTGTTCGGGCCCGGCACGCGGCGGTTGCCGCGCACCTCGGCCAGCCAGGGGTGGGCCTGGTGGCGCTGCCAGCTGCGGCGCGCGCAGGCCTCCAGGCGCGGGCGCCAGCCGCCCTCGGGTTCGGGGGCGGGGTCCGCGCCGATCGCGTGGTCGTACATGAGGTCGATGAGGTGCTCGCGCCCCGGCACGTGCCGGTAGAGCGACATCGCCGTGAAGCCCAGCCGGTCGGCGACCTTCTGCATGGTCAGGTCGCCCAGCCCCTCGGCGTCGGCCACCGCCACGCCCGCCTGCACGATCCGCTCCAGGCTCAGCCCGGCCCGGTTCCCCCGGCCGGCCCCGGCCCAGAGCAGCTCGACCGACCGCTCCGGGTCCCGCCCGCTCGCCCCCCGCATCGGCGCACCTCCTCGTATGCATGATATACATTTGTTTATCTCATAAACAAGGAAGGGTGACCATGAACGAATACTTCGTCGCACCGGACGGCGACGACGCCGCCGCCGGCACCGAGGCCGCCCCGTTCGCCACCGTCGAGCGCGCGCGGACCGCCGCCCCCGGAGGCGCGGTCGTGCACCTCCGCGCCGGCACGCATGTCCTCACGGACACGCTCCGGCTCACCGAGGCCGACTCCGGGACCATCTACCAGGCCTACGGGTTCGGCACCGACCTGCGGGAGCCCGTCACCCTGAGCGGCGGGCGCGCCGTCGCGAACTGGCGCGAGCGGGACGGGGTCTGGACCGCCGAGGTCGGCGACCTCGACGTGCGCCAGCTCTACGTGGACGGCGAGCGCGTCGAACGGGCCGGGATCGACGGCCTCCCCGAAGGCGCCAGGCAGACCGGGACCGGCTACACCACCACCGCTCCCGGTCCCGCATCCTGGGCCTCGCCGACGAGCGTCGAGTTCGTCTACCGCGGCGTCTACCCGTGGACCGAGGCCCGCTGCGCGGTGGCCGCCGTCGCCCGCGACGGCGACGGCGCGGCGATCACCATGGCCCAGCCCGCGTTCTCGCGCGCCTCCGATCTCTACAACTACCACTGGGAGTACGCCTCCCTCTCGGGCCCGGGGCTTCCCAGCCGGATCGAGAACGACCCGTCCTTCCTCACCGAGCCGGGCACGTTCGCCCTCGACCGCGCCGAGCCCGGACGCCATGTGCTGCACTACCTCCCGCGCCCGGGCGAGCACCCCGAACGGACGCGGATCGTCGCCCCGGCACTCGAGACGCTGCTCAGCGTCGAAGGGGCGCAGGACGTCGCGTTCCGCGGCCTGACGTTCGCCGAGGCGTCCTGGCTCGGCCCCACCCGCGACGGCGGATTCCTCCACTACCACGGCACCGGCTACTACACCGGCGGCGGCGTCCAGCGCCTCGACATGGGGGACGACCAGTGGCTCACCATCCCCGCCGAGGCGCCGGGCACCGAGTCGGGCGTGATCCCGGCCTGCCTGACGCTCAAGGACACCGAGCGGGCGGTCTTCGAAGGCTGCGGCTTCACCCGCCTCGGCGCGACCGCGCTGAGCGCCGCAGGCGGCAGCGGCCTCACCGTGCGGGGCTGCGACTTCGACACGCTCTCGGCCGCCGCCGTCGAGGTCCGGGGTACGAGTGGCGCCCTGGTCGAGGACAACGCCGTCGACCGCATCGGCCTCGACTTCGCCGGTGCGCCCGGCATCTCGATCGCCGACACCGTCGACTGCACCGTCGCGAACAACCGCGTCACCGAGACCCCGCACTGCGGCATCGTCGCGGGCTCCGGCCGCGGCACGCGCATCCTCCGCAACCTCACGGCCGGCACGATGAGCGTCCTCGCCGACGGCGGCGGCGTCTACCTCTCCGCCCCGCAGGGCGACTCGCACGAGAACGGCGCGCTCGTCAGCGGCAACGTCATCAAGGACACCCGCACGCCCTACAATTTCGCGCTCTACACCGACTACGGCGCTGCCTGGGTCACCGTGGAGCACAACGTGGTCGCCCGCGCCGACAACTCCTCGATCCTCACCGTGGCCCCGCCGCTCGACAACGTCGTCTACCGCGCGAACCACTGGGACGCCGACCCGGTCGGCAGCGACGCCGTCCCCGACGGCGTCACCTACGAGGACAACACCACGATCGCCGACCACGCCGCACTGGACGAGGCCACGGCCGACGTCCAGGCCCGGGCCGGGCTCCTGACGCCGCGGTAGTCCGCTCTCGAAGCCGAGTGCGCCGGGGACGGGGCTGCCATCGCTCGCTCCTCAAGGGGTGGAACCTGGTCCGCAGTTCCGTTCCGCGGCGGGCCCGGACCCTGCCGCACCGGCCTGGGGCAACCGCGGGCGGCGTCGCGCGCCTATGAACTCCGACAAGAAGATCCAACGATTCGGAGGATTCATGCGGAGACGACTGATAGGCGCCGTCGCGGTGCTCGCGAGCGCGGGGCTGGTCCCCGCCGCGGCCGGAGCGCAGGAGGCCGAGGCGCCCGCGACCGGAGCGTCCGAAGTGGTGCTGCCGACCGGGGAGACCGTCGGGATCCTGGACGACGGGACGCTGGAGTTCCCCGAAGGGACGGCGTTCACCGTCGCGACGGACGCCGACGGCGGGCGGGCGGCGGTGCCGCTCGACGCCGTCGACGAGATCGCCTCGGGCGCATACGAGACGTCGGACTTCAACGTCGACTCGCCCGGCGCCGGATTCGAGGCGTCGAGCGAGATCGAACCGAACGTCACGGTCACCGGCGAGTGGCGCGACGGGTCCGCGCCCGACACGTTCGCGGTGTCGTGGACCCGGGTCGGCGCGGCCCAGGGCGGCGGCCTGGAGTTCTTCGAGGGCGGCACGGCCGAGCTGGGGCTCGAACCGGGCTTCTACCACCTGGTCGTCATGATGTACAAGGGCCCCGAGGAGAACGTGGCCGACGTGGTCTCGGCGATCCAGGAGGTCAGAGTCGGCGAGCACCCGGTCGAGGTCCTCGTCGACGGCGCGAAGGCCAAGCGCCTCGGCTTCGACCTCGAGCGCGAGGCCGAAGCCGAGTCCGTGCTGCTCGACGTGTTCAGCCGCCGCTCCGGCAAGGAGGTGGACTCGGGCGCGTGGCTCGGACTCGCGGCCTGGCCCGGCGGCGACATGTACGCGGTGCCGAACGGCCGGCTCGCCAAGGCCCAGGACGCCGGCTACGTGCTGCGCCAAGGGCTCGCCAGTCCTGAAGGGACCGCGAACCCCTACAGCTACGACCTGTTCCGGCACGGCTCCGGCGGCTTCCGCGGCGACCTGACGCCGCCCGTCGCCGACGCCCACCTGGCCCGGATCGACGCCGACTTCCAGACGCTCGGCGCCGAGGGCGTGCTCACCCGCCAGGACCTCTCGGACCACGCCGACTTCCCCGCCTGGATGTACACGCGCACCGGCGAGGTCGCGCTGCCGTCCTCGCGCACCGAGTTCTTCACCGCGGACCCGCGGATCGAGTGGGAGCACCGCTCGTACTTCCCGTTCGACGGGCCCTCCTCGCCCTGGGACCTGGTGCACCACCGCAGCGGCGTCCTCGAACCCGGTGCGGTGTACGACATGTCGTGGAACAACGCGCCGCTGTCGGTGGGGATCGACAACAACGGCCAGAGCTGGCCCCCGGCCGCGTTCGTGCGCTGGGACGAACTCGAGTCGGTCTACTTCGGACCGTGGATGTTCTCCTCCTCCACTGGCGGGGAGGGGATCCAGAGCGAGTACCTGCCCGGGAAGATCACCCTCGCCAGCGGCGGCGAAGTGCTCGCGCAGAACACCGAGATCGGCCTCGGCGTCGGCATCGCCGACGTCCCGGCGGGGGAGCTGACCCTGACGGCGACCGCCGACCGGAACGCGGCCTGGACGCCGCTCGGGACCCGCTCCGACGCGGCCTGGACCTTCGACTACGACCCGGCGGGCAATCCCGTGCTGCCGGTCTCGGTGGTCGAGTTCGCGGCCTCCGGCGTCGTGAACGGCGCCGCCGAGGGCGGGACCGTCCAGGACGTCGAGCTGGAGTTCGCCCAGCAGCCGGGCGCGGACGACCAGGACTGCGCCGCGATGACCTTCGAGGTCTCCTTCGACGACGGCGCCACCTGGACCGCCGTCCCGATCGACCGCGACGGCGACACCGCGACCGCGCAACTCGCGCTCCCCGACACCGCCGCGTTCGTCTCCGTGCGGTTCACCGCCGCCGACGAGCAGGGCAACACCGTCGCCCACGAGACCATCCGCTCCTACGCCGTCGCCTAGCGACCGAACGGCCCCGGCCCGCCACCGTGAGCGGCGGGCCGGGGCCGCCGCGACTCCGCCGTTCTAGTGGCCCTGGCTTCCGAGACAGACGATGCGGTCGCCGCCGTCGACCTCGACGACGGCGTAGGTCGACCTGCCGTCGACGTTCGCCTCGCAGAAGCGCCGCTCCCAGCCCGTGGTGCCCCGCATGGACTCGGTCACCTGACGGGACACGATGACGGCGGCGGAGGCGAAC
The DNA here is from genome assembly GCF_039531525.1 of Glycomyces endophyticus. Taxonomy (NCBI): domain Bacteria; kingdom Bacillati; phylum Actinomycetota; class Actinomycetes; order Glycomycetales; family Glycomycetaceae; genus Glycomyces; species Glycomyces endophyticus. Next base: position 85,854 of record NZ_BAAAQF010000001.1, on the reverse strand, counting down.
GGCGAGTCGCAGGAGCTGACGGCCAGGTACCTGCCGTCCAGGTACTCGAACACGCAGGTGCCCTCGTCGGCGTAACCGATCTGGTTGGGCGCCAGGAGGACCGCCGCGACGGCCGCGACTGCGACCGCGCTGATCGAATAGACCGCGATCTTGGTCTTGCGAAGGGTTGCCATCGCCGCGAGTCTACGGCGCGGTGCGAGCGGCGCTCGCGACCGCATACCCTCACGTGGTGGAGGAGGTCGGATGAGCGAGATCGTGTTCCGCCGTGCGGACGGCTGGATGCCGAAGGTGGTCGAGGCGGACGGGGCGCTGCGGCTGAAGGTGGTCGGCGGCGCCGACGCGAACCACGACCCGCGCGTGTTCACGATCCCGCTCGAGGAGTCCCATGCCGCGGTGATCCGCGACGACCTGCTGCGGCACCTGCTGCTGTGGGGCATGCTCCAGCCGCTGTGCGACGCCGCCGGCGTCCGCGGACCGCTCGACGAGGACGCGGCGGTCGCGCTGCTCGACCCGATCCTGTTCGGCGCCCCCGAGGAACTCGACGCGCGCTGCCGCCACCAGCGCTCCGTCGAGAGCCTGCTCATCGCGCACGGCGCGGACATCGCGCTGCTCCAGCGCGGCGAGGTCGTCGCCGCATCCCGGACGATCACCGAGGCGTCCGACCAGCAGCGCGTCCAGGAGTACGACGCGAACCGCCGCCGCGCCGAGCGCGGGGTGCACCTCGGCCCGCTCGACACCGCGCTCCTGAAGTACACGGGCCAGTACCTGCACGGCGCGACGATCCCGCGCCGCCTCCCCGACGCCGTCGACCCCGCGCTGCTGCCCGAGGTCATGCAGGTGCTGGCCGCCGCGGAGCGGGCCGGCTCCGGGATGCGGATCGCCCGCGACCCGCGCCGGGGCAAGCGCGCCACGGACAAGGACGACTGGAAGCGCATGGAGCAGGCGGTCGGCGACGCCGTCCGCCGCGCGTTCCCGGCGCTGGTCGACGACGCGGTGCGCACCGTGGCCTTCCTGATGTGCTCCGAGGCCGCACACCGCTCCCGGGACGCGCCCGAGGAAGCGGAGGACGCCGAACACGACCTGCGCCGGCCGCTGGTCTTCACCGACGACAAGGACGCCGAACTCAAGTGGGCCCCCGGCGGTCCCCGCCCCGCGGCGGCCGCGTTCTGGGAGTTCGTGGGCGACCGCTCCGGCAGTGGCAACCAGGTGTTCACCATCGAGGACGAGCACGCGGGGGAGGGGATCCAGCTCCAGTTCCACGCCGACACCGCCGCCCGGATCACCACGGCGACGCCCGCCGCGGACGGATCGGACCCGGTCTACCGGGTCGAGTACGGCCTGATCGACGGCCTCCGCGGCTACCGGGACCTGGTGCGCGCCTTCGTCGGCGGCGGCTGCGCCGCGCTCGATCGGTTCGGCCCCTGGACGACCGACGTCGACGAGTTCGAACGCGCCCGCCGCGACCGCGAACGGGCCTGATCCGACCGGGCGGTCCTCACCCCGAGGAGTCCGCCGCCCGCGCATCGAGGCCGGCGAGGACGTAGTGGAAGGCGCGCTCGCGGAACCGCTCGGTGGCCGGCGCGTCGGGGAGGAGCGGCCGCAGGCGGTTCCAGGAGTCCTCGAGCATGGTCCGCGCCTCCGCTTCGCACACGCCGGGGGCGCCGCACTCCTCGATCGCCTCGCGTGCAAGCTCGATCTCGTGCTGGGGCGCGTCGCCGGACCGCATGGCCTCCCAGACCGCCCGCAACCGCGGCGCGGGAAGCCGGCCGACGCAGTGGGCCAGCGGCATCGTCACCTTGGCGTTGTGGAGGTCCTCGGCGGGGCGCTTGGTCGGCTTGCCCCGGCGGGTGACGCCGCTGAGGTCCGCGACGTCGTCGGTGATCTGGTACGCCGTGCCCACGGCCGTGCCGAAGTCGCCGAGCGCGCGGCACACCTCGGGCCCGGCGCCGGTGGACAGGCCGCCCATCTCGAGCGCGGCGCCCGCGATGAGGCCGGACTTGAGCCGGTGGGTGAGGCGGACGACGTCGAGCAATGCGGAAGAGTCCCCTGTAGACACCGCGTGCTCCATCTCGGCATGGTGCCCTTGGATGTCGAGCGCCTGGCCGGTGTGGGCGGCGCGCAGCGCCTCGACGTACGCCTCGCTGATCCTGCCCCGCAGCGGCGCGTGGTCGGGCAGGGTGCGGCGCAGGGCGATGTCGAGGGCGAAGTAGGCGTTGGTGCCCGCGTTCAAGGCGGTCGGCATGCCGTGGACGACATGGGCGGCGGGGCGGCCGCGCCGCAGGACCGCCTCGTCCTCGACGTCGTCGACGATCAGTGAGCCGGTGTGGGCGATCTCCATCGCCGCCAGGATCGGCGCGAACCGCTCGACGTCGCCGCCGAGCAGCGCGACCGCCTGCGCGGCGAGCGCGGGCCGCCACCGGTGCCCGCCGGCGTCGATCGTCTCCCGCACCGGAGCGATGATCGACCGCTCGAGCCGCTCGGCCAGCCCGGGCCGGTCGGCGCTCCCCAGGGAGTCGCCGGGCACCCACCACTCCAGTTGGTCCGGTTCGAGTCTGCGGGGGTAGAACCGGTCGAGCTCGGCCTCGACGCAGGGGAGGTCCCGGGCGACGGCGGCGGATGATTCGTGATCGATGCGACCAGTGTTTGCCAGCACGTGCCTCATCGTAGAGGAGGCAATACGGAAATTCAGGCTGTTATCGGGCGGTGAGGTCGTCGTCGTGTCGCCGGGCCGCCGACGCCCGATAGTAGAGTCGGTCCCGCCCGCGCCACACGTCCGATCGGAGGCCCCGCGTGCGTCGACTCGGCGAACTGGAGACCGCGATCATGGACGTCCTCTGGGCCGCTTCGGCACCGCTCACGGTCCGGGCGGTGCTCGGATCGCTGTCGCGCGATCCCGAGCCCGCCTACACGACGGTGATGACGGTCCTGGACAACCTGCACCGCAAGGACATCGTGACCCGCGAGCGGACGGGCCGCGCCTGGGCGTACCGGCCGGCCCTCGGCCGCGACGAGTTCGACGCCGAGGCGATGGCCTCGGTGCTGGAGTCCTCGGCCGACCGCGGGGCGACGCTGCTGCGGTTCATCGGGAAGATCGGCCCCGAGGAGCTGGCGCGGCTCCGGTCCCTCATGGACGAGGCCTCCGAGTGACCGCCGCCGCGCTCTTGCTCGCGTACGCGGCGGCGCTGGCCGTCCTCGGGCCGCGCCTGCTTGAACGGGCAGAGTGGACGACCGCCGTGCCGCGGCTCGCGATCGGCGCCTGGCTCGCCCTCGCCGCCTCGCTGCTCCTCGCCGTCGTCCTCGCCGGCGCCGTGATCGTGCTGCCGCTGGAGATCCACCACGGCGACGGCGCCGGCTTCGCGAGGCACTGCCTGCGCGAACTCCAGGAGCACTACGGCGACGCCGGGGGAGCGGCCCTCGCCGCGGCCGCGGCGATCCTGATGTGCGCCGTCCCCGCCCGGCTCGCCGCGTCGCTGCTGGCGGTCGGCCGGGAGACCGCGCGCGAACGCGCGGCGCTGCGCCGTGTCCTGGCCGCATGCCCCGCGGCGCCCGAGCTCGGCGCGGTCGTGGTCGACGACCCTCGCCCCGCGGCCTACTGCCTGCCCGGCGCCGACGGCGGCCTGATCGTCCTCACCTCAGGAGCGGTCGCGCTCCTGGACCGCGCGCAGCTGCGCGCCGTCGTCGCGCACGAGCGCGCCCACCTGGCCGGTCGCCACCACCGCCTGGCCGCGGCGGCCGAGGCGGCCGCGCGCGGCTTCGGATTCGCGCCCCTGCTCGCCCGCCTTCCCGAGCGCCTCGGGCACCTGGTCGAACTGGCCGCCGACGACGCGGCGGCCCGGACGGTCGGCCGCCGCACCCTCGCCCGCAGCCTCCTGAGCGTCGCGGCCGCGCAGACGCCCGGCGCGGCCCTGGCCGCCGGCGGCGGCGACACCGTCGCCCGCGTCCAGCGCCTCCTTCGCGAGCCTCCCGCGCTCGGCCCCACCGGGATCGGCACGATCCTGAGCGGCAGCGCCGCCGCCCTGGCCGCCCCGGTGCTCGTCGTCGCGGTCCCGGTCGCGACCGCCGTCGGCATCGCCTGCTGCCAGGCGTGACGCGGCCCGGCGGCGCGTCCGCCGGGCGGCGCTAGTGCAGGATCGTGCCCGCGCCGTAGTAGACGTTGCCGTGGTCGACCTCGACGATCTTCACCACGGTGGAGGAGTTGGGGGCGTGGATGATCAAGCCGTTGCCGATGTACATCCCCATGTGCGAGAGGTCGTTGTAGAACACCAGGTCGCCCGGGCGGAGCTCGTCGCGGCTGATCCTGGCGGACTGGGCGTACTGCGCGGCGGCGTTGTGGGGCAGGTCGACGCCGATCTGGGCGTAGGCGCCCATGACGAGCCCGGAGCAGTCCCAGGTGTCGGGGCCGGCGGAGCCGTAGACGTACTGCTCGCCGCGCTGGGCCAGGGCGGCCGAGACGACGGCGTACTCGTCGTCGGTCATGCGGGGCAGGTCGAACTCGTCGAACTCGGCCACCTCCTCGCCCGCGGCGGTGGCCCACTCCTCCTCGAGGTCGGCCATCCGCTCGGTGAGCTCGACCGCGGCGGTCTCGAGTTCGGCCTCCTGGGCTTCGAGGTCGGTCTGCAGGTCGGCGAGGAGGTCGAGCTGGGCCGTGTACTCGGTCGAGGCGGCCTCCAGCTCGTCGATGAGGGCGAAGTCGTAGAGGTTCGCGGCGTTGAGGCGGTCGGCGCGCTCGACGAACGCGTCGGGGGAGCCGGCGTCGAGGAGGGCGGCCGCGTCGCCGACGCCCTGGCCGACGTGCGTCGCGGTGAAGTAGTCGGCGAGCCGCCCGCGCAGGTCGGCGAGGTCGGTCTCGGCGGCGTCGAGGGAGGTCCGGGTGGCGTCGATGAGCTCGCGGTTGTCGTCGGCCTCCTGCGCGAGCCGGTTGTACTCCTCGACGGCGGCGCCGAGGTCCTCGTCCAGGGCGTCGATCTCGTCGTTGATCTCGGAGGGGTCCTGCTGGGCCCAGGCCGGGGCCGGGCCGACCGAGGCGGCGATGAGGCCGCCGGTGACGGCCAGGGAGGTCCACCGGCGGCGGGCGCGCGACTGCTTCACGAAGAGGCCCTTCGGTTTCAGGAGGGGTCGGGGTGCCGGCCGCGGGGCCGCAGCCATCTACTAAGTCGCATAGTAGTACAGTGGGCGAGGCGTCAGCGGGGCATCCAGGGGTGAACACTCAGCTCCGCTGACGCTCAGTCGAGCCATCCGAGCCGGGCCGCCTTGACGCCGGCCTGGAAGCGGCTGGTGGCCCCGAGCTGGGCGGAGAGCTCCGCGACGATCCGTGTCACCGTGCGCACCGAGACCTCGAGCCCGCGCGCGATCGCCTCGTCCTTCGCGCCCGAGGCGAGGAGCCGGAGCACGGCCCGCTGCTGGCCGGTGAGCCTGGAGTCGTCCGTGCTGCGCACGACGTCGTCGAGGTCCGAGGCGGTGATCCAGCAGTACTCGAAGAAGTCCACCAGCGGCTCGGCGAGGAGCCTGTCGCGGATGAGGATCGCGCCGATGTCGTCGTCGCGCGGGGCGTCGACGATCGCGAACTCCCGGTCGTAGACCAGCATCCGGATCGGCGTGATCGGCGCCGCCTTGATCTCCATGCCCAGCTCCGCCTTGCGCCGCATGTACTCCCGCAGCGACGCGTCCCGCAGCGTCTGCTGCGAGTAGAGGGTCCTGATCGCGACGCCCTTCTCGCGCTGGCGGCGCGTGCGCTCCAGGGCGACCTCGAAGAACCGCTCGTCCCAGACCGCGTGCGGGTGCATGGCGACCAGCTCGCGCCTGGTCGTGTCCGCGGCGTGCTCCAGGATCGACTCCATGCGGGACCGGAAGTGCCCGTCGCGGGGCATGATCTCGACGGCGCCCCCGCGGGTCTCGGCGGCGACGCTGAGGTACCCGCCCGCGAGGGTCAGCGCGTCGTGCTGGCGCTCGGTCACGAGGCGGAGCGCCTCGGCGAGCCGGTCGCGGCCGTCGCCGAGCATGCGGCTGAGCGCGGCCGCGGCGTCGACGACGACGTCGGCGGTGCCGTCGAGCAGGCCGAGGCCGGCGAGGCGGCGGCGGACGTCCGCGATCTCGGTGCGCGGCAGCCCGGCGCGCTCCACCGCCTGCTCCAATGTGATCGCATCGAGCCGCATGAGGCGGTACACCTCTTGTGCGGCAGCGTCTTCCACCGTAGAGGTCGGGCGGTCGTCCATCGGTCTCCTTCGCGTCATGTCCGGTTCACGTCATGGCGGGGACCGGACAGGCGATTTCGTGGACGCGGGTCCCGGTGGCCGCGAGCATTGCGACTGGCGGCCCCCAAGATACCCACCGCGGGTATCCGTGTCCCGGGCCGTCCCATGGAGGAGGACGACATGATCGCCGTCGACTACAGCCTCGTCGCGTTCCGGCTCGCGGCCCTGACCGCGGACACCTGCGCGCACTGCGTCGACCGGTTGCGGGCCAGGCTGATCGGTCTCACCGGCGTGGTCAACGCGGACGTCACGCCCGAGCGCGGGCAGGTGCACGTGCTCGTCGACGCGCTACACGTGGCCGAGGAGGTCGCCGACGAGCTGTGGGAGGCGGGCTGGGAGCGGGCGCCCGCGTGCCCGGCATCACCCGCACCCGTGGCTTGATATACCCCCGGGGGGTATGTTAGAAATGGCGGGCGGCCGACCGGCCGCCCGCCGCTTCGCCTTCGAAGCGGTTCGGCCCCATGGGCACAGCGCGCCCGCGCTATACCCCCCACCCGTATTTAGGAGCGGTCATGTCACGCACGCCCACACCGCCGGCCTCGCGGCGCTGGTACGCACTCGCGCTCATCGCCCTGGCCCAGTTCATGGTCATCATGGACACCTCGATCATCGGTGTCGCCCTGCCGAAGATGCAGGCCGACCTCGGCTTCACGCAGGAGCGCCTCTCGTGGGTCTTCAACGCCTACGTCGTCGTCTTCGGCGGTCTGCTCCTGCTCGGGGGGCGGCTCTCCGATCTCCTCGGAGCCCGGCGCGTCTTCAGCCTCGGCTGGATCGTCCTCGCGGCCGGATCGCTCGCCGCCGGGCTCGCGTCCGACGCGGCCGTCGAGCTGACCGGACGCGCGGTCCAGGGCGTCGGCGCCGCGCTCATCGCGCCCTCGGCCCTGACCCTGCTCATGATGCTGTTCGGCGGCAACCCGAAAGAGCTCATGAAGGCGTTCGCGGTCTACGGCGCGGCCGCCCCCGCGGGCGGCACCGCCGGGGTCTTCCTCGGCGGCGTCATCACCGAGTACGCCTCGTGGCCCTGGGTGTTCTACATCAACCTCCCGATCGCGGCCCTCGCCGTGGCCGCCGCCCCAGCGCTGCTGCCCGGCGGCGCCGGCACCCGCGGCTCGATCGACGCGATCGGCGCCCTCCTCGCCACGCTCGGCCTGGGCGGCGCGGTCTTCGCGATCGTCCGCGCGCCCGAAGCCGGCTGGGCGAGCCCCCAGACCTGGGGCGCCCTCGTCGCCGCGGCGGTCCTGCTCGCGGCCTTCCTCGCGGTGCAGGCGAAGCGCCGCGAGCCGCTGATGCCGCCGTCGATCTTCAGGGTCCCGGACCTGGGTGCCGCGAACCTCGCGCAGCTCCTCCTCGGCGCCGCCTGGATCCCGATGTGGTTCTTCCTGAACCTCTACCTGCAGCAGGTCCTCGGCTACTCGGCCTTCCCCTCCGGGGCGGCCCTCCTGCCGATGACCGCGCTCATCATGGTCGGCATGGTCGTCGTCGCCCCGCGCCTGACGGACCGCTTCGGCCCCAAGGCGATGATCGTCACCGGCCTGGTCCTCCTCGCCGCGGGCCTGGGCTGGCTGGCCCTCGTCCGCCCCGACGGGACGTACGCCGCCGACGTGCTGCCCGCCTCGCTCGTCGCCGCGCTCGGCATGTCGCTGGCGTTCATCCCCTCGCTCCGGACGGCCATCTCCAGCGCCCGCCCCGAGCAGGGCGGGCTCGCCTCGGGCATCGTCAACACGAGCTACCAGATCGGCTCCGCGCTCGGCCTCGCCGTCGTCACCGCCGTCGCGGTGCCCTTCGGCGCCGACGAGGTCGGCGACCCGGCCGCGCTCACCAGCGGCTTCTCCGCGGCCTTCATCGCCGCCGCGGCGATCGCGCTGGCCGCCGCCCTGGCCGCCGCCGCGACCCTCCGGTCCCGCCGACGGGACCTGGTCGAAGCGGCCTGACGACAAGCGGGCCCGGAAGGGCGTTCCGGGCCCGCTCGCCGTCAGCAGCCGTCGGCGGCGTTCGAGAGTCCGGCGAGGGCCCGCATCGGGCCGGTGAACGCGTCGCAGCACAGTGCGTAGATGTTGCTGCGGCCCTTGGGGGTCACGGTCACCAGGCCGAGCTCGCGCAGGGGCGCGAGGTGGTGGGAGACGAGGGTCTGGGCCAGGCCGGTGGCCTCGGTGAGTTCACGTACCGTGCGGTCGCGTTCGGAGAGCAGGAGCACGATCGCGAGCCGGTTCTCGTCGGCGAGGGCTTTGAACTGCGGGGCGAGGTCGCGGGCGCGGTCGATCAGGGCCGCGTCGGGCCCGGTCGCGACCGGCTTCGGCTGGAGTTCGATCCGGGTGGCCATCACACCATTAAACCACGGAACTTGCCATCAACAGCAATCACTGATATTACTTAGATCAACTGATGCAGTCGCGATCCGCGCGACCGCCCCCGATCCGGGAGGACCCCATGTCGAACCCCGAAGGCCCCCAGACCCGCACCGTGGCCGTGATCGGCGCCGGGCCGGTGGGCCTGGCGGCCGCCGCGCACCTGGTCGAGCGCGGGCTCACCCCGATCGTCCTCGAGGCCGGGGACGGCCCGGGCGCGGTGATCGGCCGGTGGGGGCACATCCGCCTGTTCTCGCCCTGGCGCTTCGACATCGACCCCGCCGCCCGCCGCCTGCTCGAAGCCACCGGGTGGACGGCCCCCGACCCCGATCGCCTGCCGACCGGCGCCGAGCTCGTCGCCGACTACCTCGCACCCCTGGGGAAGGTCCTCGACGAGCACGTCCGCTACGGCACCCGCGTGGTCGGCGTCGCCCGCCTGGGCGTGGACAAGACGAACACCGTCGACCGCGACGGCCGCCCCTACCTGCTGCGCACCGTCTCCGACACCGGCGAGACCGAGGACGTGATCGCCGACGCGGTCATCGACGCCTCCGGCGTGTGGTCCCACCGCAACCCGCTCGGCGCCCACGGCCTGCCCGCCGCCGGTGAGGACGCCGCCGCCCCCTGGCAGGCCGGGCCGCTGCCCGACGTGCACGGCGCCGACCGCGACCGCTTCGCGGGCAAGCGGACCCTCGTCGTCGGCGCCGGGCACTCCGCCGCCAACACCCTGCTCCTCCTCGCCGAGCTGGCCGAGGCCGAGCCGGGCACGACGGTCATGTGGGCGATCCGGGGCACCGACCCGGGCAAGGTCTACGGCGGCGGCTCGGCCGACGCGCTTCCCGCGCGCGGCACCATCGGCACCCGCCTGCGCCACCTCGTCGAGTCCGGCGCGGTCGAGCTGGTCACCGGCTTCACGATCCGCTCCTTCACCACCCGCCCGGACGGGTCCGTGGCGATCCACGGCTCCACCGGGAGCCTTGCGGTGGAGATCGAGGTCGACCAGGTCGCGGCCGCGACCGGGTTCCGCCCCGACCTTGAGATGCTGCGCGAGGTCCGCCTCGACCTCGACAGCGTGGTGGAGGCGCCGAGCCGGATCGCGTCGCTCATCGACCCGAACTTCCATTCCTGCGGCACCGTCCCCGCCCACGGCGAGGCCCACCTCGCCCACCCCGACGAGGGGTTCTACATCGCCGGCGTCAAGTCCTACGGAAGGGCCCCGACGTTCCTGCTCGCCACCGGCTACGAGCAGGTCCGCTCCATCGCCGCCGCCCTCGCCGGGGACCGCGAGGCCGCCGAGCGGGTCGAGCTCGACCTGCCCGAGACCGGCGTCTGCTCCTCCTCCCGGGCCCTTGACGACACCAGCATCACCGACGCCTCAGCAGGCTCCGGCTGCTGCGGCAGCAGCGCGGACGCGGCGGGCGAGGCCGAGTCCGGTTGCGGCACCGCCGCCTCGGGCTGCGGGACACCCGCGGTCGAGGAGCCGGTGGCCGTGCCCGCGCGCGGCCTGGCGACCGGAGTCCTCCACGGCCGGGCCGGGCAGCGCGTCGAACTTCCGCAGGTCAAGGCCAGCGGCGGGTGCTGCGGCTGACGCGTCGCCTGTTTGAATACAGGCGGACCTCGAGCCACTCGGACTCCGCCGCCGCACCGTCGAACGCAAAGGAACGCCATGTCCGCCAAGCCGTCCGTGCTCTTCGTCTGGGTCCACAACGCCGGGCGCTCCCAGATGGCCGCCGGGTGGCTCGCCCACCTCGCGGGCGACCGCGTCGAGGTCCGCTCGGCCGGCTCGTCGAGCGCCTCATCGCGGAACTGCTTCCCTGACCCCGGGCCGCCTTGAACCCGGCTCCTAGTGTTGCGGTCATGCCAATGCACTTCGCCGCGCACGGGAGCGGGTCCCCCGTCCTCGCGATCCACGGCTGGACCCCCGACCACCGCCTCATGACCGGCTTCATGGAGCCGTTCTTCGCCCGCCGGGCCGCCGCGCGCCCCGGCGGGCGCCCCTACCGCCGCCTGTACCCCGACCTCCCCGGCATGGGGCAGACGGAGATCACCGAGCGGTACCGGGGATCGGACGACATGCTCGACGCCGTCCAGGGCTTCGTGGACCACCTGATCGGCGACGCGCCGTTCGTCGTCGTCGGCGAGTCCTACGGCGGCTACCTCGCCCGCGCCGTCGCCAACGCCCGCCCCGGGCAGGTGATCGGCCTCGGCCTGGTGTGCCCGATCGGGACGGAGGCCCGCCGCTCCAAGCGGACCCTCCCGCCCCACACCGTGATCGCCGCCGACCCCGAGTTCATGGCCGGGCTGCCTCCGGCGGACGCCGCCTCGTACGGCGATCTCGCGGTGGTGCAGTCCCCGGAGACGTTCCGCCGCTTCCGCGAGGAGATCGCCCCGGGTCTGGCGCTGGCCGACGACGAGGGGCTGGTGCGGGTGGCGCGGCGGTACGAGCTGAGCACCCCGCCGGAGTCCGGCGCGAAGTTCGAGCGGCCCACGCTCATCGTGACCGGCCGCCAGGACGACAACACCGGGTACGCCGACGTGTACGCGCTCCTCGAGCACTACCCGCGCGCGACCTTCGCCGTCCTCGACCGGGCCGGGCACAACCTCCAGCTGGAGCAGCCGGTCCTGCTGGACGCCTTCCTGGACGAGTGGCTCGACCGTGTCGAGGAGGCCGCGGCGGGCTGACCGTGCGAACACCGCCGGGGCCGGCCGTGGGCCGGCCCGGCGACGCGGTCACAGGGACTCGCGGACCCAGACGGCCATCGTGCCCTTGCCGCGGTTCGCCCACGCGAAGTACGGCACGGTCCGGATCTCGGTGGGGCGCACCGGAGCCGCCCCGGTGCGGTAGAGCCCGCCCGCGGCGGGCTCGTCGACCAGGCCCGGCACGGTGATCCGGTCGAGGCCCTCGCGGTGCTCGACGGCCGGCTCGCCGCCGCGCGCGATCACCAGCTGCGGCACCGGGGCCTCGTTGTCGACCTCCTCGACGCAGTGGACGATCGGTCCCTTCTGGAGGGCCACCTTGCCGTGCGCGGCGCCCACGCGGGCGTCGGCGCGGACGGCGACCGGGCCCATCGGCAGGACGAGCCCGACGCGCTCGCCGCCCCGCCAGGTGCGGTCGAGCACGGCGTAGCCGCGTTCGACCTCGAAGTCCGCGGCGGCCCCGTCGACCTCGATCGCGACGTCGCCGGTGGTCCACTCCGGGAGCCGCAGCCGCAGCGCGAACCGAAGGGGCGCTTCGGTCTCGACCTCGACGGACACGGCGCCGTCCCACGGGAACGCGCTCGACTGCGCCACCGACACCCGCTGCCCGCCCAGCTCGAAGCGGGCCGAGCCGGAGACGTACAGGTTCACCGCGATGCCGTCGTCCCCGACGGCGTAGACGTAGTGCTCCAGGGAGGTGAGCAGGCGCGCCAGGTTGGGCGGGCAGCAGGCGCAGTCGAACCAGTCGCTGCGCTCGACGGTGCCGTCGCTGGCGAGCGGGTTGCCGTAGAAGTACTTGGTGCCGTCGGCCGAGGCCCCGGAGAGCACGCCGTTGTACAGCGCCCGCTCCAACACGTCCACATAGGTCGCCTCGCCGGTCAGCAGCATCATGCGGTGGGCCCAGAACACCAGGCCGATCGCCGCGCAGGTCTCGGCGTAGCCGTCCTTGTCGGGCAGGTGGAACGCGGGCCCGAAGCCCTCGATCGACGGGTCGGCGCCGAGGCCGCCGGTGACGTAGAGCTTCGTGTCGACCAGGTCGCGCCACAGCCGCTCGCACGCCGCCCGCAGGCCCTCGTCGCCGAGTTCGAGCGCGAGGTCGGCCATGGCCGCGTACTGGTACATCGCCCGCACCGAGTGGCCCACGGCCTCCGTCTGCTCGCGCACGGGCGCGTGCGATTGGTTGTACTCGCGCCCGCGCTTGTCGGAGCGCACGATCGGGCCGTTGCCGCCCCAGTAGCCCGGGGTCCCGCGCTCGAGCGCCTCGGCGTCGAAGAAGAACGGGGTCGTGCCGCGGGCGTCGGTCAGCCGCAGCGACAGCTCCAGGTACCGCCGCTCCCCGGTGGCCCGGTACAGCTTCACGAGCGCCAGCTCGATCTCCTGGTGCCCGTCGTAGCCGCCCTCGTGCGAGCCGCCCGGCCCGAACTCGCGGTCGATGAGGTCGGCGTAGCGGCGCATGACGTCGAGCAGTGAGGTCTTGCCGGTCGCCTCGAAGTGCGCCACCGCGGCCTCGATGAGGTGCCCCGCGCAGTACAGCTCGTGCGCGTCGCGCAGGTCGGTGAAGCGGCCCTCCGGCTTGATCGCCGTGAAGTACGCGTTCAGGTACCCGTCCTCCTGCTGGGCGCCGGCGAGCAGCGCGATCGCCTCGTCCACGGCCGCCTCCAGCGCGGGGTCGGCCTCGGAGGCCAGCGCGAAGCTGGCGGCCTCGATCCACTTCGCGACGTCGGACTCCCAGAAGATCGGGAACCGCTCGCGGTCGTCGTCGGGGTCCGGCCGCCACTCGAAGCGCAGCGCGGCGAACGGCCCGCCCTCGCGCAGCCGCTCCTGCTGGTGCGGCAGCGTCTTGGCGCGCACGACCTGGCGCCGCGGCGACCAGAACTCGTCGGCGATCACCACGTTCGGGATCGGAAGCGGGGACCGGCGGGACTCTGACATGAGGGCTTCCTTCGGTGGACTGATGCGAACTCCCCGTAATTTACCGATACACCAACCAGGGTGCGCGCCCGGTCCGCCGCCCGGCGCTCCAGAGTCCTCACGCCGCGCCCCCGCTGCGATACGGTCGTCCGCAACGCCGGCCTCGCGCTCCGCGGGCTCGGAGAGAGGACACGCCGCCTTGACCGAACTGCCCCCGGGCCTCCAGGCCCACATGGACCGCGCCCACGCCCGCGCCAACCGCGAACTCGACGACGTCATCGCCGCGCTGGAGCCGAGACTCGCCGACGCCGGCACCGAGCAGCGCGTCATCATGATCATGGCCGCGCTCGACCCCGTCGTCGACGACCTCGGCTACGCCAAGGCCCTGTGCGCCGCCGCCCTCAACCGGATCCTCGACCAGCGGGCGCCCCAGCCGCCGTCCTGACCGGGCGCCGCCGCGCAGCGGGGCGGGGAAAACCGGTGGACGGGACGCGGCCGACCGGGTTCGATGGCGGGATGTCAACCAGGTCCCATACGCCCCGCCCCGACGCACTGCCCGAGATCATGCGCGCGCTGGCGCACTGGCGGCGCGAAGGCGACCCGATGCAGCTGCACGCCGGCGACGTCGGGTACGTCTGGCAGTCCGGGCCTGAGCGGACCGCCGCCGCACTGCGGACGTGGCGCCGCGACGGCCTGCTGCTCGGCGTCGGCCTGCTCGACGGTCCCGACCTCGTGCGGATGGCCGTAGCACCGGAAGCACGCGAGGACGAGGAGCTCGCCCGGCAGATGGCCGACGACGTGACGCGCCCCGACGGCGGCGTGCTCCCGGAGGGCGAGGCCAGCGCCGAAGTGCTCTGGGAGGGCCCGCTCCGGGAGGCGCTGCAGGCGCGCGGGTGGAAGCCGGACGAGCCGTGGATCCCCATGGCACGCGACCTCGCCGCACCGGTGGCCGCGAGCGGCCTGCGGGTCGAGACGGTCGGCCCCGCACTGGTCGATGACCGGGTCGCGGTGCACCGCGCGGCGTTCGCGGGATCGAAGTTCAGCGCCGAGCGGTGGCGCGCCATGGCCGACGGGCCCGCGTACGCCGACGCCCGGTGCCTCGTCGGGTACGACGAGCAGGGCGCCGCGGTCGCGGCCGCGACCGTCTGGTCGGCCGGCCCGGGACGGCCCGGCCTGATCGAACCGCTCGGCGTGCACGGCGACCACCAGGGCCGCGGCCACGGCCGGGCGATCGCGGTCGCCGCCGCGGCCGCCCTGCGGGAGATGGGCGCGTCCAGCGCGACCGTCTGCGCCGAGGGCGCCAACGCCGCCGCGGTCGCCGCCTACCGCTCCGCCGGATTCGAGCCGGGAGCCGAGGTCCCCGACCTGCACCGCGCCGGCTGAGCGCAATCGGGGCCGCCGGGACCGCGTCAGGCGTCCCGGACGCCCGCTGCGGGGAGGATCGCCTGGTCGACGATGGCGGCGAGGTAGTCGTCGTCGGGGGCGCCGCCGGTGTCCAGGATGCGCTTGGCCACCATCGCCTCGCCGATGTCGAGGACGACGGGGGTCAGGCGCGCGGGGTCGAGGGCGCCGTTGGCGGCGTAGTGGCGCAGGACGGTCTGGGTGAAGGTGCCGCCGCGCTTGTCGAACACCCGCTCCCAGAGGGCCTCGACGATCGCTGGGTCGCGGGCGGGGTCGGCGAGGAGGGCCATGACGGCGCGGCCGGCGGTGCTGAAGCCCCAGTCGACCATGAGGCGGAGCGAGGCGATGAGGTCGCCCCGGAGGTCGTCCGCTCCAGGTGCGGGCTGCTCGACGGGGTGGGCCTCGGCGAGGGCGTCGAGGAGGAGGTCCATGGGGTCGGACCAGCGCCGGTAGAGGGTGGTGCGGGCCGTGGCGGCGCGTTTGGCGATGGCGTCCATGGTGAGCCGGCCGGGCCCGGACTCGGCGGCTTCGGCGAGCGCGGCCGCGTAGATGGCGTCGAGGAGGTCCTTGCCGCGCCGTCGGGTTCGGCTCTCGGACATGCGGTTCCCCCATGTTAGCTGCAGTCATGTATCTTATCGCTTTAGATACAGTCGTGTACCTAAAACTCGTGGAGTCGAGATGTCACTCTCCCCGCCCGCCATTATGAGCACCCCCGTCGCCGAGCGCTCGCTCGCACCCGACCTGGCCAGGGGCGCCATGCTCCTGTTCATCGCCCTCGCGCACGCCCACATGTTCCTCGCGCACGAGACCACCGGCTTCCGCGGCTACGCCGTGGACGGCAGCGCCCTCGACCGGGTCGTCGCCGGCCTCCAGGTCCTGTTCGTCGACGGCCGCGCGCTGCCGATGTTCGCCGGCCTGTTCGGCTACGGCCTCGCGCGACTCGTCCACCGCCGCAGCGCGTCCGGGGCGGACTGGCCCGAGGCGAAGCGTCTCGTGCGCCGCCGCTCCCGGTGGCTCCTCGCCTTCGGCTTCGCGCACGCCCTCCTGCTGTTCTTCGGCGACATCCTCGCCGCGTACGGCTTCATCGGCCTCGTCTTCACCGGCCTTCTCGCCGCGAAGGACCGCACCCTCCTGCGCACCGCCGGGATCGTCCTCGTCTTCCACGTCCTCGTCGTGGCCGCCGCCGGGTACTCGGCCGACGCCGCCGGACACGAGAACGCCTCGCCGACCCTCGTCGCCGACCCGTTCGAGGCCGTCGTCGCACGCCTGCTCGTCTGGTCGGCGCTGACGCCCACGTTCTACGTCGTCGACGTGGTGCCCGCCTTCGCGATCGGCATCTGGGCCGCCCGCCGCCGCCTCCTCGACGAGCCCTCCCGCCACCTGCCCCTGTTGCGCCGCACCGCGATCGGCGGCATCGCCGTCGGCGTGATCGGCGGCCTGCCGCTCATGCTCGCCGACACGCAGCTGTGGCACCCGGACACGCCCGTCGCGATCACCGCGTACGTGCTCCACTCCCTCACCGGCCTCGGCACCGGGCTCGGCCTCGCGGCCCTCGTCGCGCTGATCGCCGCCCGCGGCGCGCACGGGACCGCGGGTCCGCTGACGCGGGCGCTCGCGGCCTGCGGGCAGCGGTCGCTCACCTGCTACCTGCTCCAGTCGGTCGCCTTCACCGCGATCTTCGTCCCCTACGCGGGGAACCTCGGCGCCCGCCTCGGCGACGCCGCCGCCTCCGGCGTCGCCGTCCTCGTCTGGGCCGCCACGGTCGCCCTCGCCGCCTGGATGGCCCGCGCCGGGGTCCGCGGCCCGTTCGAGGTGCTCCTGCGCCGCCTCACCTACGGCTCCAGGTAGCGACACCCCAAGGGCCCGAACGCGACCGCGTTCGGGCCCGTCAGGACTCCACGGCCGGGAGGACCGTGCCGGCCACCTCGCCGAAGCCGATCCGGGAACCGCCGGGGCCGGGTGCGGTGGCGGTGATGGCGACGGTGTCGCCGTCTTCGAGAAACGTGCGCTCCTCGCCCTTGACGGTGACCGGCTCCGAACCGCCCCAAGTGAGTTCGATGAACGCGCCGCGCTGGTGCTTGGCGGGGCCCGAGACCGTGCCGGAGGCGAAGAGGTCGCCGGTGCGCGTCGAGGCCCCGTTCACGGTGAGGTGGGCGAGCATCTGGGCGGGGGACCAGTACATCTCCCGGTAGGGCGGGCGCGAGACGCGCTCGCCGTTCCACTCGACCTCGAGGTCCACGTCCAGGCCCCAGTCCTCGGCGCCGCGCAGGTACGGGAGCGGCGCGGGGATCTGGCCGGGGAGCGGCACGCGCGCGTGCTCCAGGGCCGCGAGCGGCACCACCCACGGCGACACCGACGTGGCGAAGCTCTTGCCCAGGTGCGGGCCGAGGGGCACGTACTCCCAGGCCTGGAGGTCGCGCGCCGACCAGTCGTTGACCAGGACCGCGCCGAAGACGTGGTCGGCGAAATCGTCGACGCCGATGCGCTCGCCCAGCACGGAGCCGGCGCCGACGACGAAGCCGAGCTCGGCCTCGATGTCGAGCCGGCGGCTCGGCCCGAAGGTCGGGGCGGCCTCGGCGGGGTCCTTGCGCTGGCCGCAGGGGCGGATGACGCCGGTGCCGGAGGCGACCACGGTGCCGGAGCGGCCGTGGTAGCCGACCGGCAGGTGCCGCCAGTTCGGCATGAGGGGGTCCTGGCCGGGCCGGAAGAGGCGGCCGAGGTTCGCGGCGTGGTGCTCGGAGGCGTAGAAGTCGACGTAGTCGCCGACCTGGAAGGGCATGTGGAGGCGCACCTCCTGGAGCGGGTGCAGGGCCTGCTTCGGCACCGGGCCCTCGATCGCGGAGCGGACGCGCTCGCGCGCCTCGGCCCAGCGCCGGGGGCCCTGGGCCATGAACGGGTTGAGCGTCGGGGCCGCGAAGACGGGGTCGAGGAGCAGGAGCGAGAGGTCGGCGACGGTGTCGCCGACGCGCACGCCCACGCGTCGTGAACCGTCCTTCGTGGAGAACACGCCGTAGGGCAGGTTGTCGGGCCCGAACGGCGAGCCGTCCGGGATCGCGATGCGGCTCATGGGGCTCCGTGGGTCGGGTCGGTGGCGGGGCGGTCGGCGGCATGGTCCGGCGCCGCGTGGTCGGGGGCGCTGACCAGGCCCAGCGCGGTCAGCTCGTCGAGCGGGTCGGTGACGCTGCACGTGCCGAACGAGGTGAACGCCGCCCGAGCGGCGCGCACCTGCGCGTCCTGGAGGTCGGCGACGAGGTCGGCGACGGTGTCGTGGTCGCGTTCGGCGAGCAGGTCGCGGACATGGGTCTCGCTGCGGCCGTGCAGGAGCGCGTCGGCGGCGAGGAGCAGGTTGAGGAAGCCGTGCTGCTCGAACCCGGTCCTGGCGTCGGTGTTGCGGACCGCGTGGTGCAGCCCGGCGGTGGCCTTGAACGGGAGCCCGGCCGCGACGGCCGCGGCCAGGGACTCGGCGAGTTCGGCCTCGCCGGGGTGCAGGTCGGCGCGCACGCCGCCGGTGCGGAACTTGGCGCGGTGGCGGCCGGTGATCGCCTCGATCACGCGGAGTCGCCGCCCGTCGCGCGGCACCTCCACGTAGACGTCGAGGTCAGGGGCGTCTTCGAGCGCCGCGTCCAGGTCATCCATGAACGCTCCGGGCCCGGTGCCCTGGGGCACGGCGACCTCGACCGAGCGGACCTCGACCGGCAGGAGCGCCGCGGTCGCCAGTGCCGCGGGGATCATCGAAGGTCCGTCGGGGAACGTGACCGAGAGCGGCAGTGGCGCTTCTCCTTCGGGGATCAGCGGCGCGAGCCGCGACAGCGCCGCGGCCGGGAGCACCAGCGGGCCGACGAGCCCGGCGTACCAGACGCGCCGCCGCCCGCCGTACGCGCGCACGGCCAGCGCGAGCGGGGCGTTCCCGGGCGGGAAGACCGCGGCGTCGTCGCACAGGCCCGCCGCCAGCGCCGGGATCAACGCGGCCCCCGTCCGGCCCAGGTCCAGGCGTAGCCGGGGTCCTCGCTGGCGGTCGCGCCCTCGCCGAGTTCCAAGGGCCGGAACGTGTCGACCATGACCGCGAGCTCGTCGAAGAACTCCGCGCCGAGCGAGCGCTCCATCGCGCCGGGCTGCGGGCCGTGGCTGTGCCCGCCGGGGTGGAGGCTGATCGAGCCCTGCCCGATGCCGGAGCCCTTGCGGGCCTCGTAGTCGCCGCCGCAGTAGAACATCACCTCGTCGGAGTCCACGTTGGAGTGGTAGTACGGGACGGGGACGGCGAGCGGGTGGTAGTCCACCTTGCGGGGCACGAAGTTGCAGATGACGAAGTTGTGGCCCTCGAACACCTGGTGCGCGGGAGGGGGCTGGTGGACCCGGCCGGTGATCGGCTCGAAGTCCTCGACGTTGAAGGTGTACGGGTACAGGCACCCGTCCCAGCCGACCACGTCGAACGGGTGCGTCGCGTACACGTAGCGGGTGCCGGTGATCCCGCGCGAGCCGCGGTGCTTGACGAGGACCTCGACGTCCTCGCCCTCGGCGGTGAACGGCTCGGTCGGGCCGTGCAGGTCCCGCTCGCAGAACGGGGCGTGCTCCAGCAGCTGCCCGTACCGCGACAGGTATCGCTTCGCGGGCGTGATGTGCGAGTTGGCCTCGATCGCGTACAGCCGCAGCGGCTCGGGCCCGGTGGGGACCCACCGGTGCGTGGTCGCGCGCGGGATGACGACGTAGTCGCCCCGGCGCGCGTCCAGCACCCCGAACACCGTCTCGACCACGGCCGCACCGGACTCGACGTAGACGCACTCGTCGCCGACCGCGTTGCGGTACAGCGGCGACGGCGCGCCCGTGACCACATAGGAGATCCGGACGTCGCCGTTGCCGAGCACGAGCCGCCGGCCGGTGACCGCGTCCACGGCCTTCCAGTCGGGGTCGGCCAGCTCGTGCAGCCTGAAGTGCCGGGGCAGGAGCGGCCGGTGCTCCTCGGTCGCCTGCCCCGGCACGTCCCACGGCGTCCCGTCGACGATCGCCGACGGGGTGCCGGAGTGGTACAGCAGCGAGGAGTCCGAGGAGAACCCCTCCTCGCCCATCAGCTCCTCGCGGTACAGCCCGCCCGAGGGCGTGCGGTGCTGGGTGTGCCGCTTCGGCGGCACGCTGCCGACACTGCGGTAGTACGCCATGGTCGCCCCTCCCGGATCAGAAGTTGCCGCGCTTGGCCTGCTCGCGCTCGATGGCCTCGAACAGCGCCTTGAAGTTCCCGATGCCGAAGCCGAGCGAGCCGTGCCGCTCGATGAACTCGAAGAAGACCGTGGGCCGGTCGCCGATGGGCTTGGTGAAGATCTGGAGCAGGTAGCCGTCCTCGTCGCGGTCGACGAGGATGCCGCGCGACTGGAGCTCCTCGATGGGCACCCGGACCTCGCCGATGCGCTCGCGCAGCGCGGGGTCCTCGTAGTAGGAGTCCGGAGTGGACAGGAACTGGATGCCCTTGGCGCGCAGCGAGTCGACGGTGCGGATGATGTCGTTCGTGGCGAGCGCGAGGTGCTGGACGCCGGGCGCCTGGTAGAAGTCCAGGTACTCGTCGATCTGCGAGCGCTTCTTGCCCACGGCCGGCTCGTTGAGCGGGAACTTGACGCGCCGGTTGCCGGAGGCGACGACCTTGCTCATGAGCGCGGAGTACTCGGTGGCGATGTCCTCGCCCACGAACTCCGCCATGTTGGTGAAGCCCATGATCCGGTTGTAGAAGTCGACCCACTCGTTCATGCAGCCGAGCTCGACGTTCCCCACGACGTGGTCCAGCGCCTGGAAGAGGCGCTTCGGCTCGCCCTCGGGCTTGGCGTAGCCGGAGGTGCGCGCCACGTACCCGGGCAGATAGGGGCCGTCGTACTTCGAGCGGTCGACCAGGGTGTGCCGGGTCTCGCCGTAGGTGCCGATCGCGGCGATGCGGACGGTCCCGTGCTCGTCGGAGACGTCATGGGGCGCTTCGAGGACGACGGCGCCCTGCGCCTTCGCGTGGGCGATGCAGGCGTCGACGTCGGGCACTTCGAGCGCGACGTCGACGACGCCGTCGCCGTGGCGGCGCTGGTGGTCCAGCAGCGGGCTCTGCGGGTCCACGCCGCCCTTGAACACGAACCGCACCGCGCCCGAGCGCAGCACGAACGCGTTGTGGTCCCGGTTGCCGGTCTCGGGCCCGGAGTAGGCGACGAGCTCCATGCCGAACACGACCTGGAAGAGCAGGGCGGCCTGCGTGGCGTTGCCGACCGACCAGACCACGGCGTCCCAGCCGGTGACCGGGAACGGGTCGGCGGCGGCGTCGTACTCGACCAGGCCGACCAGCTGCTTGAGCTGGTCGAGGTCGAGATCGGCCAGCCGCTCCTGGCTGGTCAGGGTCTGGTCGATGGTCATCGGGGCCTCCGGATCGCGTAGGGGCGGCGTACGCGACAAGGACACCGCATCATGGGATCGATGGCAAGAGTGCCCGCTCCGACTGGTACATCAGCGCACCAGCGGCCAGCGGAACCCGCGATCCGCTGTACATTCTGACCAGTCCCGCCCGGTCCCTGCCGTCCCCGCTCGGGTCGCGCAGGGCTCCGCGCCGCCCGAGCCCTAGCCGACCGTGACCGTGACGCTGTGGAGACCGGTGGCGCCGTCCGGGATCACGCCCTGGACCGTGTCGGTCTGGACCTCGCCGTCGCCGTCGGTCGCCCGCACGGTGAGCGTGTGCTCCCCTTCGGGCGCGTCCCACTCGTAGCGCCACTGCCGCCACGTGTCGCCGGTGGCCACGTCGGACAGCTCGCACGGCCGCCACGCCCCGTCGTCCACGCGCAGCTCGACCGCGCCGATGCCGCGGTGCTGGGCCCAAGCGACCCCCGCGACCGTGACCGCGCCCCCGCTCGCCTTGCTGCGCGGCGTGTCGATCCGCGACTGGGTCTTGACGGGGCGCGGAGTGGACCAGCCGCGGGTGATCCAGTACGCGTCGTACGCGTCGAAGGTCGTCAGCTCGAGCTCGGTGAGCCACTTGGTGGCCGAGACGTACCCGTACAGGCCGGGGACGACCAGCCGCGCGGGCCAGCCGTGGTCGACCGGCAGCGGGGTCCCGTTCATGCCGATCGCGATCATCGCGTCGCGGCCGTCGAAGACGAGTTCGGTGGGGGAGCCGGCGGTCCATCCGTCGGTGGAGCGGGAGACGAGCTGGTCGGCGGCCGGGTCCACGCCCGCCTCCGCGAGCAGGGCCGGCAGGGACACCCCGAGCCAGCGGGCGTTGCCGACGAGGTCGCCGCCGACGGGGTTGGAGACGCACGCCAGCGTGATGTCGCGCTCGATGAGCTCGCGGCCGAGCAGGTCGTCGAAGGTGAACGTCAGCTCCCGGTCGACCATGCCGTGGACGCGCAGCGACCAGGCGTCGACGTCCACGCGGGGCACGGTGATCGCGGTGTCGATCCGGTAGAAGTCGCCGTTCGGGACCCGGTACGGGGTCAGGCCCTCCACCTCGAAGTCCGCCACCGGCCCCGGCTCGACCACGGGCGCGTCCGGATCGGGCAGCGCCACCGCCTCCCGGTCGGCCTCGATCGCCGCCGGACCCACCCGCCCGGCCCACCACGACCCCGCCACCGCCGCCGCGGCGACCCCGCCGACCGCCGCGAGGAACCCGCGCCGCCCGTTCCGGGACCGGTCGGCGTCGCGCGAGGCCCACCACTGGAGGCACGCCAGCACCACGACACCCGACAGGGCCGACGGCAGCACCGCCGCCGCGCCCAGGCCCGGCCGGGTCACCGCCGCGGCCGCACCGACCACGACGAACCCCGCGACCGCGGCCCGCGCGAGCCAGGGCCTGGTCCGCCACAGCACCCCGACGCCCGCCCCGGCCGCCGCGACCCCCAGCGCGAGCCCGGTCACCAGCAGCGGCTTGTCGGCCGTCCCGACCAGCTCGATGAACCAGTGCGACACCGCCGGCGGGACGACCGCGATCACCGCGTCGCTCAACGCCGACAACGGCGCCGACCGCGGCGCGGTGAGCGCGGCGGCGAGATGGCCGACCGCCAGTCCGGCGAGGGCCGCGAGAAGTCCCGCGGCGGCCCAGGAACGCGTCGATGCGCGGTGCGTGCTGTTCACCCCTCCATCTTGAACCGCCGCCGCCCCGCACGCCCGGCCGCAGTCCTTACGGTTCGCGAAAGTCTCGGCCGGCCGCGCGACGGACCCCGCCGCGATCGGGCATCGTTGCACCATGACCACCCGCGCCGAGCCCCGCGTCCTCGTCGTCGACGACGACCCCGCCCTCGCCGAGGTCGTCGCCCGCTACCTGCGCCGCGACGGATTCGAGGTCGACTACGCCGCCGACGGCGCCACCGGCCTGGACCGCGCCCTGGCGACCCTCCCCGACCTCGTCGTCCTCGACCTCATGATGCCGGGCCTCGACGGCTTCGAGGTGTGCCGGCGCCTGCGCGAGGCCACCGCCGTCCCGATCGTCATGCTCACCGCGCGCGGCGAGGAGACCGACCGCATCACCGGCCTCGACCTCGGCGCCGACGACTACGTCACCAAGCCGTTCTCCCCGGGCGAACTCGCCGCCCGCGTGCGCGCCGTCCTGCGCCGGACCGCGCCCCAGCCGCCCGCCGCGGTGCTCACCGCCGGCGGCGTCGCCGTCGACACCGCGATCCACCTCGCCGTCGGCGACGGCGCCCGGCTCGACCTCACCGCCAAGGAGTACGACCTGCTCGTGTGCTTCCTGTCCCACCCGGGACGCGCCTTCCGCCGCGAGGAGCTCCTGGAGTCGGTGTGGGGCTGGAGCATCGGCGACACCGCCACCGTCACCGTCCACGTGCGACGGCTGCGCGAGAAGATCGAGGACGACGCGTCCGCGCCCCGCCACCTCACCACCGTCCGCGGCGTCGGCTACCGGTGGGAGGCCTGATGCGCCGCCCGCCGAACCGGCGCGCGGGCTCGCTGCTCATCCTCGCCGTCGCACTCGCCGCGGCCACCGCGCTGGCGTTCGCGTTCGACTTCCCGCCGCGCGACATCGCCGTCCTCGTCGCCACCGCCGCGGTCGCCTCCGCGCTCGCCGGAGCCGCCGGCGGCGTCGTCCTGCGGCGGCTGCGGGGCCGCGGCGTGCGCGTCCAGACCATGACCGTGGCCCTCTCCTCGGTCCTGGTCGCCGCGACCGGCGTCGTCACCGCGGCGCTCGCCATGTTCATCTCCTACCACGACCTGGTGCTGCTCTTCGTGGTCCTCATCGTCGCCTCCGGGGTGGCCTTCGGCGCCGCCTGGCAGCTCGGCGACGACATCGGCGCCGGGGCCGAGCAGGTCGGCGCCTACGCCCGCACCATGGTCGGCGGCGACGGCCGCATCGCCGCGCCCCACGCCCCCGCCGTCACCGGCCCGGGCGAACTCGCCGCGCTCGCAGGGGAGCTCGCCGACGCCTCCCGCCGCCTCGACGAGTCCCGGCGGCGCGAGCGCGCCCTGGAGACCTCCCGGCGCGAACTCGTCGCCTGGGTCTCCCACGACCTGCGCGCCCCGCTCGCGACCATCCGCGCCATGGCCGAGGCCCTCGACGACGGCGTGGTCGACGACGACGCCGCCGTCAAGCGCTACCACGCCCAGATCCGCACCGACGCCGAACGCCTCTCGACGCTCGTCGACGACCTGTTCGAGCTGTCCCGCATCAACAGCGGCACCCTCCGGCTCGGACGCGAGCGGGTCGACCTCCGCGACGCCGTCGCCGACGCCCTCGCCGGAGCCGGCGCCGCCGCCGGTCTCAAGGGCGTCCGCGTCCTCGAACGCCTCGCCGCGCTCCCGCCCGCCGACGTCGCCGCCCGCGAGTGCCGCCGCGCCCTCGCCAACCTCCTCGACAACGCCGTCCGCCACACCTCCGCGGGCGGCACGGTCCTCGTCGAGGCCGCCGCCGAGCCCGGCGCCGCCGTGCTCTCCATTCAGGACGGATGCGGCGGCATCCCCGACGCCGACCTGCCCCGCGTCTTCGACATCGCCTTCCGCGGCGACGAGGCCCGCCACCGGGACGCCCGCGGCGGCGGCCTCGGACTCGCCATCACCCGCGGCCTCATCGAGGCGCACGCCGGGACCGTGACCGTCGCCAACACCGCGGGCGGCTGCCGCTTCACCGTCCGCCTCCCGGCCGGAGTCCGCTGACGGTCCGGGGTACGGGTTCCGGTGTCCGACCGGCTCAACCCCCCGTGCCTGGCATCGAATGATCGGTTCATCCCCAGGCACCGCGGCGCCGGCCGAGCACTCGACACGTCTGCCCCGCCGCTACGAGAAGATCTTCAACGACTGACCGGCCCCGGCCGGCGTCCACGACCGCGCGCCCCGCCGACGGCGGGGCGCGCTTCAGTGCGGGAGCCCTTCGAACGCCGCGCCGACGCGGCACCGGTGCGACCGCGCGCGGGAATTCGAGAAAACTGCGGATTCCGACCCATCCGGTCCGGCCGCGGCCACGAATACGCCTTGTATCGACCCGCACTACCCAAGGAGGCCGCAATGTCCTACTCGACCGCCCAGACGACCACGGGGCGCGCGCCGGTCCAGACCGTGACCCTGGTGATCGCGCTGGTCTTCACACTCGTGGGGGTGCTCGGGTTCGTCCCCGGCGTCACCACCGGATTCGACGCGATGACGTTCGCGGGCCACCACTCGGACGCGCGGCTGCTCGGCGTCTTCGAGGTGTCGGTCCTGCACAACGTCGTCCACCTGCTGTTCGGCGTCGTCGGATTCCTCATGGTCCGCACCGCGGCCGCGTCGGTCACCTACCTGCTCACCGGTGGGGCGATCTACCTCGTGCTGTGGCTGTACGGGCTGCTCATCGACCTCGACTCGGCCGCGAACTTCGTGCCCGTCAACGACGCCGACAACTGGCTCCACCTGGGCCTGGCCGTCGGCATGCTCGCCCTCGGCGCCCTCTTCGCGCGCCAGGCGAAGCGGGGCTGACCGCGCCGATTCCGCCGGACGCCGGGACCGGCGCCCGGCGGCGTGCGACGCTCGTCCGGAGGCGGCGGCCGGTTCCGGTCGCCGCGGCGAGAGACGGAGGCGCAGGCATGGGCGAATCGGACCTCACCGCGCCGAGCGGCGCGGAGCCGCTGTACCGCTGGACGCCCGCGACCGCGGGCGAGCCCGCGCCGATCGTGCTGCTCCTCGGCGCCACCGGCTACATCGGCGGACGCCTGCTCCCGCGCCTCCTCAACGCCGGGTACCGGGTCCGGGTCCTCACCAGGAGGCCCGAGCGGGCGCGCGGCTTCGCCGCCTCGGACGCCGTCGAGGTCGTCCAGGGCGACGCGACGGACCCCGGCGCGGTGCGCCGGGCGATGGACGGCGTCAGCCACGTCTACCACCTCGTCCACTCCATGACCGGCAACCGCGACTTCCGCCGCCTCGACCGGGCCATCGCCCACAACGTCGCCGCCGCCGCGGCCGCCGCGGGCGTGCGCCGCCTGGTCTACCTCGGCGGCCTCACCCCGCGCACCGGCCCCCTCTCCGCCCACCTGGCGTCCCGGCGCGAGGTCGGGGCGATCCTGCAGCGCTCCGGCGTCCCGGTGCTGGTGCTCCAGGCGGGCGTGGTCATCGGCTCGGGGTCGGCGTCGTTCGAGATGATCCGGCACCTGACCGAGGTGCTGCCGGTGATGCCCGCGCCCCGCTGGGTCCGCAACCGCATCCAGCCCATCGCGATCCGCGACGTCCTGCACTACCTGCTGCGCGCGCTGCACCTCGACGAGGATGTGCGCGGCGTCTACGACGTCGGCGGCCCCGACGTCCTGCGGTACGACCAGATGATGAACGGCTACGCGCGGCTCGCGCGCCTGCCGCGCCGCCGCATCTGGGCGCTGCCGGTCCTCACGCCCCGCCTCGCCTCGCACTGGGTCGGCCTCGTGACCCCGGTGCCCAGCAGCCTCGCGCGGCCGCTCGTCGAGTCGCTCCAGCACGACTGCGTCATGCACGACCACCGCATCGACCGGGTCATCGCGCCGCCGCCCGGCGGCCTCACCCCCTACCGCGAGGCGGTGGCGCTCGCGCTCGGCCGCATCGGGGTCGACCGGGTCGAGACGAGCTGGGTCGACGCCACCGTGGCGCGGGCCCCGAGCGACCCGCTGCCGAGCGACCCCGAGTGGGCCGGCCGGGTCGTCTTCACCGACGTGCGCGTGGTCGAGACGACCGCCAGCCGCGAGGACCTGTGGCGCGTCATCACCGGCATCGGCGGCGAGAACGGCTGGTACTCCACGCCGCTGCTGTGGGCGCTCCGCGGGTGGGGCGACCGCCTGTCCGGCGGGGTCGGCCTCCAGCGCGGCCGCCGCAGCAGGTCCACACTCCGGGTCGGCGACGCGATCGACTTCTGGCGGGTCGAGGTCTGCGACCCCGGACGGCTCCTGCGGCTGCGGGCCGAGATGCGCCTGCCCGGCCTCGCCTGGCTCGACCTGTCCTGCGAGACCGGCCCCTCCACCCGGTACCGGCAGCGGGCCGTGTTCTTCCCCCGCGGCCTCTCCGGCCGGCTCTACTGGTTCGCCGTCACCCCGTTCCACGGACTGGTGTTCTCCGGCATGGCCCGCCGCATCGTCACCCTCGCCGAAGGACGACGCGGCCGCTGACGCTCAGGCACCGTCCGGAGCCGCGTGCGGGACCCGCCCGGCGGGGTCGCGGAGCAGGTCCTCGACGCGCGCGGCCGGCGCCTCGGCCCCGGAGGCGCGGTAGGCGTCGGCCGCCGACCGCAGCAGCGCCCGGGCCGCGCCGCCGCCGGTGCAGCGCCCGAGCCGCTCCAGGGCCGCGGCCTCCAGCAGGCGGAACCCTTGCGCGCGAGCCGCTTCCAGCGCCCGCGCCGCGTGCCGCCGGGCCGCGGCGACACCGCCCGATCCGTGCAGGGCCCCGGCGAGGCCGACCGTCGCCCGCACCGCGAAGAACGGGTACTCCTCCGCCAGGCGCAGCGCCTCCTGGAACGCGGCGAGCGCGGCGGCGTGCTCGCCGCCGCTCAAATGCGCTTCGCCGAGCGTGCACAGCAGCGCCGCGCGGGTCCGCCCGCTGCCGCCGGCCCGCGCGAGGTCGCACCCCTGCTTCGCGTCGGCCACGGCCGCCGCGGCGTCCCCGCGGCCGGCGTGGAGCTGGCTCAACTCGTCCAGAACAGACAGTTCACCGTGGAGGTTCCCGACACTCCGGTACCCCTCCAGCGCTTCGCGCAGATGCGCCTCGGCCGCCGCCTCCCTTCCGATCTGGCGGAGCGCCATGCCGAGGTTGGTGAGGTTGGCGTGGACGGACGCGTCGCGCCCGGCCGCCCGGTTGACCTCCAGCGCGGCCGCGAAGTGCTCGGCCGCGTCCGCGAGACGCCCTTGATCGGCGCACATGGCGCCCAGCCCGTTCAAGGTCGCCGCGCGCACGTGCCCGGACGCGTCGTGCGCGCTCAGCTCCAGCGCCGCGCGGAAGGACGCCTCCGCCTCCGCGAGCCGCCCCTGCTCGGCGAGGACGAGACCGGTGCTGTGCCTGGCGTACGCGGCCGCCTCCCGCCAGCCGGCGGCGTCGGCCAGGCGCGCGCCGCACGCGTACGCGTCGAGCGCGTCCCCGTGCCGCCCCGCTGCCCACAGCGCCTGGCCGCGGTTCAGGTGCATCGCGGCCTGCGCGGCCCCGTCGCCGCCGGCGACGGCCGCTCGCAGCCCGGCGTCCGCGCACCGCAGCCACCGGTCCACCTGCCGCCGGATGAAGAAGTACCCGCGCAGCTGGTCGGAGAGCCGCCAGGAGCACCGCCGCTCCGCGGTGTCCGCGCACTGCTCCACGAGTGCGACGAGCGCGGGCGCCTCCTCGTCGAGCCAGGCCAGCGCCGCCTCGGCGGAGTCGAACACCGCCTCCCGGTCGTCGCACGCGGCGAGCCGCACGAGCTGCGGGTAGACCCATTCCATGGCGGCCGTGGCGCAGTGCAGGAGCCACGCGTGCAGATCGGACCGCGCCGCGTCCCGCTCCTCCGGCCCCTCCTCGGCGAGGAGCCCGGAGGCGTAGAGCCCCAAGAGGTCATGGTAGCGGAACCGGTCGGCCGTGAACTGGAGCAGCATGTTCGCGTCCAGCAGCTCCCCGAGGACGCGGTCCGCCGCCGCGGGCTCGACGTCGAGCAGCACCGCGGCCGCGGCCGCCCCGAACTCGTCCCCGGGATGCATGACGCACCAACGGAACGCGCGCTGCGCCTCGGCGCCGAGGTCGCGGTAGCCGATCCGGAAGCTCGCGAGCACGCCGAGCTCTCCGGCGCGCAGTTCCGAGAGGCGGCGGTCGGCGTGCCGCAGCCGCGCCACGAGGTCGGCCGCCGACCACGCCGGGCGGGTGGCGAGCCGCGCGCCCGCGATCCGCAGCGCCAGGGGCAGCAGACCGCACGCCTCCGCGAGCCGCCGCGCGGCGGTCGGGTCGGCGAGGATCCGCTGCGGACCGGCGGTCGCGGCCAGCAGGTCGAGGGCGTCGGCGGCCGGCAGCACCGGCACGTCGACCGCGACGGCGCCGACCAGTTCGGGGAACCGGCGCCGGCCGGTGACCAGGACGGCGCACTCGCCCGTGCCCGGCAGCAGCGGCGCCACCTGCGCCGCGTCCCGGGCGTTGTCGAGGACCATCAGCACCCGGCGTCCGGCCAGTTCACTGCGCAGCAGCGCCGCCGCCTCGGCCTCGTCGGCGCCGACGCGACGGCCGGGGACGCCGAGCGCCCGCAGGAAGCGGCCGAGGATCTCCAGCGGCGCGATCGCATCGCCCGCGACGCCGCGGAGGTCGGCGTACAGCTGCCCGTCCGGGAATCCGTCGCGCAGGAGCCGCGCCGCCTGGAGCGCGAGCGCGGTCTTGCCGACGCCGGCCGGGCCGCTGACGGCGACGACCCGCGCGGGCGGCTCGGTCCCGTCCGGCCCCGGCCCGAGCGCCTCGGTGACGACCGCGAGTTCGCGCTCGCGGCCCACGAAATCCGGGGGAGCGGCGGGGACCTGGCGGATCACGTTGCGGCGCAACGGCTTGACGCCTGGCAGGTCCTGCCTGAGCACGCCGCGGTGCGCGTCGCGGAGTCGCTCGCCGGGGTCGATGCCGAGCTGGTCGCGCAGCGAGGCGCGGACGCGGTCGTAGGCCGAGAGGGCCTCGGTCTGGCGTCCGGCCGCGGCGAGCGTCATGACCAGCTCGGCGTGCAGCGGCTCGTGGAGCTCCAGGCGGTGCGCGAGGCGGCGCAGGCGCGGCAGGACCTGCTCGCACTCGGCGAGCCCGCGCGCGGTCGCGGCGTAGTCGCGCAGCAGGTCCGCGTACTCCTCGGTCACGGCCGTCATCCGCGGGTCGTGGCGCAGCGCGTCCACATCGGTCTCGCCCCGCCACAGTCCGGCCGCCGCGGCGAACAACCCCAGCGCGCGTTCGGGATCGGTCTCGTTCCGGCCCGCGGCGGCGAGCTCCCGGAACCGGGCGAGGTCGAGGCGCTCAGGGCCCGCGAGGAGCCGGTACCCGCCCGCGGCGGCCTCGATCGCGCAGCCCGGGCGGATGAGCCGCCGCAGCCGCGCGATGTACGTGTACAGGAGGTTCACCGCCGTCGCGGGCCGCCGCTCGCCCCACACGAGGTCCATCAGCGCTTCGCGCCCCACGGTCTCCCCGGCGCTGAGCACGAGCCGCATGAGGATGCTCCGGGGCTTCTCCGCCGCGAACGGCACCACCGCGCCGTCGTGCCACACCGTGAGCGGTCCCAGCGCCCCGATGACCAGCTGCGACGCCGCCTCGGGCCGCGCGTGCCCGCTCACCGGACCCTCCAGACCGAAGGCGGTCCGGGACTCCTCAGCAGACAGCCCGAGCGCGGACGCCAGCCTGCGCGCCGACGCGCGCCGGGGCCGGCCGCTGCGGCCCTGCTCCAGGTCCCGGACGGCGGCGAGGCTGACGCCGGACCGCTCCGCGAGCTCGCGCTGCGTCAGCCCCGCGCGCTCGCGGTGTCGGCGTCGCAGTTCGCCAAGGGGTGCAACCGGTTCGGTCGCCACCTCATCCGGTCGGCCGTCGTTCGTTTCCGCCACTGCACCACCGCGTGAATCATCGTCGAGCCCGTCGTCTCGCTCATTCCACCGGTCGCAGGGGAGCGCGGCAAGGCATTCGACGGGCGGGACACCGGCGGGACTCCCCGCCGGTGCCCCGCCCGTCGATCGCGTTCCCGTCCGCACACCGAAGGGCGGGAACGCGACTCGCTCCGGATCAGCTCGCGGGCATGTCGGCGACCTCGATGTCGAACTCGAACTGCTCGCCCTCGATGCCCGTGACCGTGATGGTGACCTCGTACTCGGCGCCGGTGGCGGGGTCGATCAGCGAGCAGTAGGTCTGGCGGTCGACGTAGATGGTGAGGTTCACTTCGCCGCAGTCGATTTCGGGCCGCGAGCCCATCTGGCCCTCGAGCGCGTCGGCGGTGGCCTCGGCGAGGCGCGCCGCCTCGATCTCCAGGCTGCCGGCGTCGGCGGGCGGCGCGGAGCTCTCGGTTTCCGCGGGCTGGGACGACGCGTCGCCGTTCGGTTCGGAGGCCACCTGGACGTCGGCGTGCCACTCGTCGCCGTCGACGCCGGTGAACGTCACCGTGGCGTCGAACTCCGAGCCCGTCGCCGGGTCGGTCAGCACGCAGTCGACGTCGGCGCCCTCCTCGACGGCGATCGCGTCGTCGTCGCCGCAGTCGATCTCGGGCCGGGACCCGATCTCGCCTTCCAGGGCGTCCTCGGCGGCGTCGGCGACGTCCGCGGCGGTCACCGTCGCTCCGCCGAAGGTGCACGCGGCGAGTCCGAGGAGCGTGAGGGCGGCGGGCACGAGGGCGAGTGGTCGGGAGGGCATGGTGGGCCTTTCGGTTCGGGACTGGCTGCCGCGACAAGTCTGGCCTGCTCACCGGTCGGGGTCGAGGTTTTCGACCGGCGGGATACCGGCGGGATCGCCCGCGGCGGCCGCTCGGCCGACGGCGTCGGTGGTTGCGACAGGGGCCCGCCGCCGGCGGGCCCCCGCCGGGTCAGCGGGTCCGCGGGGACGCGCCCCGGGCGAGGCTGGCGCCGACGACGACGAGCGCGACCATGCACAGCAGGCGCCCCACCGGCAGGAGCGGGGAGGCGTAGAACCAGAGGAGCGACAGGACCGACAGGACCGCAGGGACGCCTGCGATCCGGCCCGTCACCCGGACCGGGCGCGTCCAGGCGTCCCCTCCGGTGAGGACGAGTACGAACAGGCCGAGCGCGACCACGTGGGCCGCGCCGCCGGCGTAGAAGCCCGCGTTCAGCAGTGCCACGACGGTGTCCGCCGAAGCGGAGGGCGCGACGAGGCCGGTCGTGATCGACAGGCCCGCCGAGAGCAGCATCGCGGCCACCGCGACGGCGCCGATCGCCGCGGCCGCCCGGCGGCGTCCGCCGACCCTGGTCGCCGGTCCGGCGACGACGACCGCGAGGCCGAGGACCGAGAGTCCCTGGAGGACTCCGGTCAGGATCGACGCGGTCGTGTTGGCGCGCAGGTAGTCGTACACCGCGTCCGGGGAGTCCCCGGGCAGCGGCATGGTCCCGGTGGCGACCGCGCCGGCCGCTACGTCGACGGCGAGGTAGCAGGCCAGGAACGCGATCGCGCCCAGCAGGGGTGCGGTCGTGCGCGTTCGGGTGAGCGGTGCGAGGGGTGCTGACTCGGTCATGTTGTGCGCCTTTCGAAGGATCGGCTCGTGCCGATGCCTCCACCTTCGCGGCCGCGGCCCGGACCGTCGTCGGAGCGGCGACGTATCCGCGCGTACTCGACCGGACGTACCCGCGCGGCGGACCGGCCCGCCGCGGCCCGGTGCGGATCGGGCTGCGGCGGGCCGGAAACGGAGCTAGACCCCGGTCAGTTCGTTGGCGGGCGCGGGCAGCGCCGCCTCCGCGGTGACCGCGCCGGTCGCGATGTCGACCGCGAGGAGGCGCTGCGCGGCCGGGTCGCTGATGTAGGCGGTGTCGCCGCGCACGAACACGGTCGGGCGGGCCTCCTGCCATTCGAGCGGCTCCTCCCAGGCGTCGATGACCGGGAACGAGGCGGTCACGGCCGCCTGCTCCATGTCGATGACGTGGAGCGCGCCGTCGGTGCCCAGGAGCAGGCCCTCGCCCTCGGGGCCGCGGGCCAGCGAGCGGAAGCTGTAGCTGGTGCCGACGTCCACGAGGGTCAACTCGGCGGTCTCGGTGTCGATGATCGAGACGCGCTCGGGGCGTTCGAGTTCGGCCTCGGGGTCCACTTTGTAGTCGCCGAGGACGAGCGGCGACTCCTCGTGGCCGCGCGAGTTGCCGATGCGGCCGTACGGGTCGGGGCTGGCGACCTTGGTGATCGCGCCGTCGCGGTAGACGAGCACGCCGTCCTCGCAGCCGACGACGATCGCCTCGTTCGCGGCGGCCGACTCCCCGTGCACGCCGGGGCACTCCTCGCTGCGGGTGAGCTCGTTCCGGTCGGCGTCGAGGACCGCGATGCCGGAGCGGGACTCCTCGGTCCCGAGGGTCACCAGGAGCTCGCCGTTCGCCAGCTCCACCGCGACCCCGTGGTGGGGGTGCTCGGTCGTGTAGGTCTCGTGCTCCGGCAGTCCGTCGCCCAGCTCCTGCGGGTCGAAGAGGGTCACCTCGCCGCTCCCGTCGGCGAAGAGGACGGTGACGCCGGCGTGGGTGACGACGTGGCCGGCCTCGGCGGCGGGGAACTCGTCGTCCGAGAGGGCCGCGGCGGCCGCGTCGAGGACCCGGAACCCGGTCGGGGTGGAGACGAGGACGTGCCGGCCGTCCCCGGCGGGGTTGAGCCGGTTGAAGCCCTCCAAAGGCAGGTCCTGGACGACTTCGAGCGTCTCGCTGTCGAGGACGTAGATCCCGCCGTCGTAGGTGGCGACGAGCGCGTCGTCCACTTCGACCGCGTCCGCGCCGGCCTCCTCGGCGGTGTCGGCGGCGGGGCCGCCGCACGCGGCGAGCACGAGCCCGGCGCTGAGCAGCGAAGGGACCCATAGGGTGCGAATTCTCATGTGCTTCCTCTTCTATGTGGGGAGGAGGGTCCGGGCGGACCCTCCGGCGGGGGCGTTCACTGCGGGGCGAGGCCGCCGGCGATGGCCTCGGCGTTGCCCGCGGCCATCTCGAGGTAGGTTCCGGCGCCCTGGCCGGGTTCGGTGAGCGACTCGGTGAACAGCGGCACGATCGCGATGTCGAGGCCGGTCTCCTCGGCCATGGCCTCGATGAGGCGCTCGGGCTGGGAGGCGTCGGCGAACACGACGGCGACGCCGGAGGCGGCCACGGCGTCGGCGAGTCCTTTGAGGTCGGAGCCGCTGGGGGAGGCGAGCGTGGTGCCGCTGGGGATGACCGCGCCGATCACCTCGAAGTCGTATCGCCGGGCCAGGTAGCCGAAGACGTGGTGGTTGGTGACGAGCTTGCGGCGCTCGTCGGGGATCGCGCCGAACAGGGCGGCGGTGCGGTCGTGGAGGTCCTCGACCTCCGCGCGGTACGCGTCGGCGTTCGCGCGCACCCGGTCGGCGTCGACCCCCGGGACGTGTGCGACCACCTGTTCGGCGATGATCCCGACCGCCTCGGCCACGCGCACCGGGTCGGTCCAGAAGTGCGGGTCGGGAAGCCCGGCGCTCTCGTCGGCGGCGTACTCGATCGGGTCGACCAGCTCGCCGACGGCGAGGTCGGGCACGCCGGTCGCCGCGGCCGCCTCGACGTGGGCGAGCACGCCCTCCTCGAGGCCGAGTCCGTTGTGCACCAGCAGGGCCGCCCGCTCCAGGGACGCGGCCTGCCGCGCCGAGACGCCGAAGGAGTGCGGGTCGGCGCCGGCCGCCATGAGGACCTGGACCTCGGCCTGGTCGCCGACGACGTTCCGCACCAGGTCGCCGAGGATGTTCGTGGTGACGACGACGCCGGAGGCCCCGGACCCGGCGCCCGTGCAGCCCGCGGCGGCGAGGACCGGCAGTGCGACCAGGGCGCGTCGCGTGAGTGCGGCTACCATCCCGTCTCCACCATGAGGTCGGGCCGGAAGCCGAGGTCGAAGGTGCGCGCCAGGCGCAGGTCGTCGCGGTAGTCGATCTCGTGGACCGCACCTCCGTTCGGGTCGCTGACGTACGCGCGGGCGGTGTCGACCTGGATGGCCGGCGCGGCGCCGCCGCCGAGCGCGACGATCGGCTCGGTCCGCGCGAGCGGCGCGCCCGTGGCCGGGTCGAACGACGACAGCGCGCCGTCCCCGGTGAGCACCAGGACCGGCGTGTCCTCGCCGGTCGCGACGACCGCGACCGGGTCCGCGACGTCGAGCGCGGTCCACTTGCGCCCCTTGACGTCCAGCACCAGGACCCCGCCGTCGTCGCCCGTCGCGGCCAGCACCGCGGCGCCGGCGCGGTGGTGGAACCCGCCGTCGACGCCGCCGCCCGCCGGGTACGGGATCTTCTCGGCCGTCAGCCCGCCCTCGCCGGAGACCAGCAGGGCCCCGTCGGCGCACGCGATCACCGCGCCGCGCCGGGTGACCGCGGGCGCGTGGGGATCGGCGCACGTCTCGGCGAACTCGGCCTCCTCGGTCCCGTCGCGGCCCAGCACCCGGACCGCGCCGTCCCCGACCGCGAGCAGCCGCTGGTCGTACGGGAGCACGACCTGCGCGCCGACCGTCGCCGCCGGCTCGATCGCGCCCGACTCCAGCGACGCGCGGTCGAGCGGAAGCGCGCCGTCCGCGGCGTTCAGGACCGTCACGGCCGGGTCGCCGACCGCGGTGTACCCGGTGCCGTCGATCTCGCCGACCGACCGGGGTTCGGCCCGGTAGTAGTGCACGTGGTCGCCGTGGTCGACGGTCCAGACCCCGCTGTCGACGACGGTGGTGCCCGCGTCGCCGGACACGTAGACGAAGCGCCCGTCGGTGGTCGCGGCCGCCGCGCCGGGAACGGATCCGATCGCCACCGCCTCCTCCGTCACCGGGTCCAGGAGCCGGACCTCGCCGGTGGCGGCCTCGGCGACGACGAGCCGCCACTGCGCCTCGGCGGTCTCCTCGGCGCCCTCGACGAAGCCGTGCGGGGTGGGCGAGGCGTCGGCGGCGGGCGCCTCGGGCCCGCTGGAGCAGCCCGCGAGGAGCGCGCAGCCCGCGAGGGCGGCGGCCGCTCGGGCTCGGGTGGGCAGCGGCATTCAGTGTCCTTTCAGGGCGGTGAGTCGGAAGCGGACGCGTCGGTGCGCGGCCGAGGCCAGCGCCGACGCGAAGAAGCAGGCGACCGCGAGTCCGGCGATGGTGGCCCCGGCGGCGGTCCCGGCGTGCCAGGAGATCAGCAGCCCGCCCGCGGTGGCGGCCGCGCCGATGACCGCGGCGCCGGCCATGACGACCGGGATCCGGTCGGCCCACAGGCACATCGCGGCGGGCGGCGCGATGAGCAGGCCGAAGACGAGCAGCGTGCCGACCACGTGGAAGGACGCCGCGATCGCGAGCGTCAGCAGGGCGACCATGAGCGCCTGCGCCAGGCCGGGCCGCAGCCCGAGGGTGGCGGCCTTGCGCCGGTCGAACGCCAGCGCCGTGAAGGCCCGGTGGCCCGCGGTCGCGAGCAGGAGCGCCGCGGCCAGCGCGCCCGCGAGCACGGCCAGGTCGACGTTCCTGACGGCCAGCACGTCGCCGAACAGGAAGCCGGTGAGGTCCACGGCGAACGACTGCGAGCGGGAGACGATGACGACGCCCGCGGCGAGCATGCCGACGAAGAGCAGGCCGATGCCGGTGTCCTGCGAGAGCCGCGGGGAGCGCGACAGCGCGGTGACGCCGAGGGCCATCGCGACCGCGCTGAGCGCGGCCCCGAGCAGGAGGTTCCCGCCGAGGAGCGCGGCGACCGCGACGCCCGGCAGCATCCCGTGCGACATCGCGTCGCTCATGAACGCCATGCCGCGCAGCACGACCCACGTGCCCGCCAGTCCGCAGACCGCGGAGACGAGGATCCCGCCCCACAGCGCCCGCGCCACGAATCCGACCTCGAAGGGCCCGGTCAACCATTCCACGGCCAGAACTATAATGAAAATCGTTTTCGATTCCAACATCGGGAGGGAGTGATCCACGACATGTCCGCAGCGATCGAGCTGGACGGGGTCGGCGCGCGCCACGGCGTGGTCGCCGTGCTGCACGAGGTGACCGTTTCGATTCCGCGGCACCGGGTCACGGCGGTGACCGGGGCCAACGGCTCAGGGAAGTCGACGCTTCTCGGCGTTCTCGCCGGCACGCACCCGCCGTCCTCGGGGACGCTGCGCCGCTCGCACTCGGGCCGCCCGGCGTTCGTCGTGCAGCGCAGCGAGGTCGCCGACGCGCTGCCGATCACGGTCCGCCAGACCGTCGCGATGGGCCGGTGGGCGCACCGGGGCGCGTGGCGGCGGCTTACCCGCGAGGACCGGTCCATCGTGGACCGGTGCATGGACCGCCTCGGGGTCGCCGACCTCGCCGCCCGGCGGCTCGGCGCGCTCTCGGGCGGCCAGCGCCAGCGGGTGCTCCTCGCCCAGGGCCTCGCTCAGCAGGCGGACCTGCTGCTCCTGGACGAACCGGCCACCGGCCTCGACGCCGAGTCCCGCGCCCGCATCGCCGCCGTCCTCGCCGAGGAGCGCGACCGCGGGACCACGGTCGTCCACGCCACCCACGACCCCGAGGACGCCGCCGGCGCCGACCACCGCATCGTGTTGACCGACGGCCGCATAGCGACCGGAGGCCGGGCCCGCACCGACTCGCGGTGAGGGCCCGGCCGCCCGGGTCGGTCCGGCGCTCGCCAGCCGTGCCCGCACGCCGGCTCGCGGAGCCGGACCCGCGGCGGGACCGGCTCCGCGCGCCGCGGGTCACGCCAGCGTGATGCTGTCGAGCTCGGCGTACCCGGTGCCGCCCGCGAAGTTCGGCGAGCCCTTGGCCAGGCGGATCACGTTGTACCCGGCCTTCAGGGTCACCGTCACCGTCGTGGTCGAGAACTGGGCCCAGCCGGCCGTCGGCGGGTACGACACCGTCGACCACGCTCCGCCGTTGTAGGCGAGGCCGTGCGTCGAGGTCGCGCCGGTGCCGTTCGCGTACCTGATGGTCATCGTGTAGCTGCGCGCGGTCGGGACGTTGACGGTGAAGTCCACGAACGAGTCCGAGCGCATGTCGGTGTCGTTGTCGATGTTGCCGACGTAGAAGCCGTTCGACGCCGAGGACGACGCGCGCGTCAGCGCGTTCACCACGGTGTTGTTCTCGGCCTCGTAGACCTGCTGCCACGAGGTGGTGGGCCCGCCCGCCGGGGTGACGATCAGCTGGTAGGCGCCCTCGGCGTTCATGCCTGCCACCGGCACCGAGATGGACCCGCCGCTGGTCGTCATCGTGGTGGTGGAGACCAGGGTCGGCGCGGTGACGGCCGTGTTGCGGCCCGAGCCGGGGGTGTACCGCAGCTCGACTTTCACGCTCGACCCCAGCGCCCCGAGGCCGTTGACCCGGACGGTGTTGTCGCCCCAGTCGCCGCCGAAGACCACGTTGACGATCTTGCGGCTGGAGTCGTACGACGACATGCCGTCGAGCCAGCTGTGCGCGGTC
This sequence comes from Glycomyces endophyticus, assembly GCF_039531525.1. Taxonomy (NCBI): domain Bacteria; kingdom Bacillati; phylum Actinomycetota; class Actinomycetes; order Glycomycetales; family Glycomycetaceae; genus Glycomyces; species Glycomyces endophyticus. The sequence continues at coordinate 47,819 of NZ_BAAAQF010000001.1, read as the reverse complement.
GTCTTGACCATGTTGCCGGTCATCGCGCCGTACCAGCGGTAGAGCCAGTACGAGGCCGTCGGCTGGTTCTGGAGCGTGAACAGGCCGTCGAACGTCCCGGCCTCGAACCAGTAGGCGCGGTGGGCCTCGCGGGCGCCGTGGCGCTCGAACGCGGCCATCCAGTGCATGGCGACCGAGGGGATGTCCATCTGGTTGTAGCTGTTGTACTCGTTGATCGCGATCGGCCTGGGGGAGATGCCGAGCGAGGTCTCGATGGCCCGGTAGTCGGCCACGTGGTCGTCGAAGGCGTCCCAGTTCATGTCGTCGAGCTCGTGCCACACGATCACGTCGGGGACGGTGTTCGTGTTCTTGGCGTTGGTCATGAACGACAGCATCCGGTCGTGGTTGTACTGGGCCCAGCTCGGGCCCACGATCGGCGTCACCGGGTCGAGCGAGTCCACCAGCCGGTAGGTCCGGGTCCAGCCGTCGTTGAAGGTGCCCGCCGCGGACGACCAGGTCCAGTCGGGCTCGTTCCACAGCTCCCAGCCGTGGACGTTCGTCATGTCGGTGTCGGCCAGCCGGGCGTTGACCTGGTTGCGGACCTTGGTCTCCCAGTCGGTCCAGCCCTGCCACACGTACGGGAACGACGGGTAGATGTCGGGCATGCGGATGAACTGCTGCGCGCCGGCGCGGGTGATGTTGTCGCCGACGTCGAGCGAGTCGCAGCACGGCTCGGTCGCGCCGTTGCCCAGGTGCGTGGTGCCCGGCGCGGGCTGGGTGAAGCTGGTCGGGTTGAGCGGCAGCAGCATCGCGGTGGTCGGCTGCGAGTCCGAGCCGACGCCGTAGAGCCCGCCCGCGGCGACCTGCGTCGCCGGGCGCACGACCTGGCCGACGTCGACGGTCAGGGTCAGGCCCGCGGCGCTGGCGGGGACCGCGGCCCCCGCCACGGCGGCTCCGACGAGCAGGGCGACCGCGCTGAGGCGCGCGAGCGTCCGTTTCAGGGGGTGGTGCATGTGCTCTCCTCATTGAGTTCGTCGAACCGGTTCGACGGTTGTCTGCGATGCACACGCTAGTTTCGAACTTCGTTCAATGCAAGTCTTTCAATATAAGACCTGTTTTTCCAGCGAATCGAGTCCCAGTCCCCGCTTGCGTCCCGCGAAGTCGAGGGCTATGCTTCGAACCGGTTCGACTGGCCGCAGACACATCAGGAGGCTCCGTGGTCAACATCGGTGACGTCGCCCGCGCCGCGGGCGTGGCGCGCTCCACGGCGTCCTACGCCCTCAGCGGCAAGCGCGCGATCTCCGACGAGGTCCGCCTCCGCGTGCAGCAGGCCGCCGCCGAGCTCGGCTACACCCCCAACGCCGGCGCCCGCGCCCTCGCCACCTCCCGGTCGAACGTCATCGGCCTGCTCGCCCAGTTCCTGCCCGACGAGTTCGCGCCCGCCATGCTCCAGTACATCCAGGGCGTCGCCAACACCGCGCGCGACCTCGGCTACGACATCCTCCTCAGCTCCGACCCCGACGGGCCCGCCGCCCTCAAGCGCCTCACCGACTCCCGCATGGTCGACGGCGTCGTCCTGCTCAACGTCGCCGAGGACGACGAGCGACTCCCGGTCCTGCGCACCGCCCCCCAGCCCGGCGCCCTCGTCGGCCTCCCCGGCGACTGCACCGGCGTCGACGTGTTCGACCTCGACTTCGAGGAGGCCGGCCGCGCCATGGTCGAGCACCTCGTCGACCTCGGCCACCGCGACCTCGTCCTCGTCTCCCAGCCCGCGCACGTCGTCGAACGCGGCGGCGCCTACGTCTGGCGCCTCCAGAACGCCGCCATCGAGGCCGCCGCCCAGCGCGGCGTCCGCCTGCGCCCCGTCCACGGCTCCTCCTCGCAGCCCGACATCGGCCGCGACCTGCACGCGATCCTCGACGCCCACCCCGAGGCGACCGGACTGCTGCTCAACAACGAGGCCGCCGCCGCGGCCCTGCCCACCGTCATGCACGACCGCAGCCTGAGCGCCCCCGGCGACCTCTCCGTCGTCGGCCGCTACTCCGACGAGTTCGCCCGGACCTTCTCGCTGCCCTTCTCCTCGATCGAGAGCGCCCCCGACCGGCTCGGCCGCATGGCCGTCCGCCAGCTCGTGCGCCGCATCGAGCACCAGATCCCCGGCGACGCGCCCCACGTCGTCCGGTTCGTCGCACCGGAACTGGTCGACCGGGGCTCCACGGCCCCGCCCCGCCGGCGGTGAGACCCGCCTTGCAAACCCCCTCGCCTCCCGGCCGGCAAAGCCGCCCGCCGGGTCCTTTCTAGGAGGAACAACCATGAAGGACAACCGATCTCCCCTCATCAGGTCCGCCGGGGCCGCGCTCGCGGCAGCGGCGCTGGCCGCGGCCGCCGCCTGCTCCTCGGGCGGCGGGAGCGGCAGCGGCGGCGACGCCGACACGTACACCTGGTGGGACCCCTACCCCCAGCACGCCGAGGACTCGGCCTGGGCCGAGCGCGTCGCCGCCTGCGGCGACGAGGCCGGCGTGACCATCGAGCGCACCGCCTCCGACACCACCGCGCTCACCAACCAGGCGCTCCTCGCCGCGCAGGAGGGCACCAGCCCCGACGTCATCCTGCTCGACAACCCGGCGGTGTCCACCCTGGCCGACACCGGGATGCTCACCACCGTCGACGAGCTCGGCCTCGACGTGTCCGGCGTGGACGAGAACCTCCTCGCCGCCGGCGTCGTCGACGACCAGGCGTACGGCATCCCGATCGGCGCCAACACCCTCGCGCTGTACTACAACGCCGACCTCCTCACCGCCGCCGGCGTGGACCCCGCGGCCATCACCGACTGGGACTCCCTGACCGCCGCGCTCGCGCAGGTTACCGGTAACGGCGCGAAGGGCATCACCTTCGCCGGCATCGGCACCGAGGAGGGCTCCTTCCAGTTCCTGCCCTGGTTCTGGGGTGCCGGCGCCGACCTCACCGACCTCGACTCGCCCGAAGCCGTCGCCGCCCTCGAACTGTGGACCGGCTGGCTCGACGCGGGCTACGCGCCCGACTCGGTCATCACCAACTCCCAGAACACCACCTGGGAGGAGTTCCTCACCGGCGAGTACGCCTTCGCCGTCAACGGCACCTGGCAGGTCAACAGCGCCGCCGACGCCGGCTTCGCCACCGGCGTCGTCCCGCTCCCGGCCCAGGCCGGCGGCGCCGCCCCCGCCCCCACCGGCGGCGAGTTCATCATTGCCCCCGTCCAGACCGACACCGAGCGGTACGACGTCACCCGGCAGATCGTGGAGTGCATGACCACCCCCGAGGGCTTCGTCGAGACCGCCACGACCTTCGCCTACTACATCCCGCCGACCGCCGAGGGCCAGGACGCGCTCCTCGCCGCGCAGCCCGAACTCCAGCCGTGGGTCGACGCCGTGCGCTCCGCCAAGGGCCGCACCAGCGACAACCTCGGCACCGACTACCCGATGATCTCCGAGGCGCTGTGGACCGCCGTCCAGAACGCCCTCTCCGGATCGGCGACCCCGGCCGACGCCCTCGCCCAGGCGCAGGCCGACGCCGAAGCCGCGATCGGCTGACGAGGAGCACCCGCACATGACCGCGACTTCGGTCCACCGGACCGGGCGCGCGTCCGAGCGCGCGGCGGGCACCGGCCCCGCCGCGCGCCCCCGGGCCCGCCGCCGCCTCGACCCCAGCGCCTGGACCGCCGTCGGCTTCGCCGCCCCGCTCCTGGCCTACCTGCTCGTGTTCTACGCCTACCCGCTGTGGCGCAACGTCGAACTGAGCCTCCACGACTACACTGTGCGCGCGTTCGTGCAGGGGAACCCCGAGTTCGTCGGGCTCGCCAAGTACGCCGAGGTGTTCGGCTCCGACTCCTTCGGCACCGCCGCGCTCAACACCGCCCTGTTCACCGTCGTCTCCATCGTGTTCCAGTACGCGATCGGCCTGGCGCTGGCGGTGTTCTTCCGCGACAACTTCCGGCTCTCGGGCGTGCTCCGCGCGCTGTTCCTCGTGCCCTGGCTGCTGCCGCTCATCGTCTCGTCCTCGACCTGGGCGTGGATGCTCAACAGCGAGAACGGCATCGTGAACTCCGTGATCGAGGCGTTCGGCGGCGAGCAGGTCAACTGGCTCACCTCGCCCGACACCGCGCTCACCGCCGTCGTCATCGCGAACATCTGGCTCGGCATCCCCTTCAACCTGGTCATCCTCTACTCCGGACTCCAGCAGATCCCGGCCGAGACCTACGAGGCCGCCTCGCTCGACGGCGCCGGCGCCCGCGAGCAGTTCTGGCACATCACGCTCCCGCTGCTGCGCCCGGTCTCGGCCATCACGCTGCTGCTCGGATTCATCTACACGCTCAAGGTGGTGGACGTCATCTGGATCATGACGACCGGCGGCCCCGGGGACGCCTCGCTGACGCTCGCGGTGTGGTCCTACCGGGAGGCGTTCGGCACCGGCCAGCCCGACTTCTCGCCAGCGGCCGCGATCGGCAACCTGCTCATCGTGATCGCGCTCGTGTTCGGCTTCCTCCACCTCCGGCTCCAGCGCCCGGAGGTCCGCCGATGACCGCCCGCCCCTGGTGGAAGACCGTGCTCGGCGTCGTGTTCACGGCGGTCATGCTGTTCCCCGTCTACTGGATGGTCAACGTCTCGCTGACCCCCGCCAACGAACTGCGCCAGACCAACTGGTTCCCCGCGCACCCCACGCTCGAAGGGTTCGAGGCGGCGCTCGCCCAGCAGCTCCCGGCCCTCGGCACCAGCCTCGTCGTGGGCGCCGGCTGCGTCCTCCTGACCGTGGTCATCGCCGCGCCCGCCGGCTACGCGCTCGCGATCCTCAACCTGCGCGGCGGCAAGGCGCTCAACTTCCTGCTCCTGGTGGCGCAGATGATCCCGGCCGTGGTGATGGCGATGGGGTTCTACGCGATCTACGTGCGCCTCGGCATGCTCAACACCGTGTGGGGGCTCATCATCGCGGACTCCACCGTGGCCGTCCCCTTCGGCGTGCTCCTGTACACGACGTTCATGGCCGGCATCCCGCGCGAGCTGGTGCAGGCCGCCCGCGTCGACGGCGCCGGGCCCTGGGGCACGTTCACCAAGATCGTGCTGCCGGTGAGCCGGAACTCGACGCTCACGGTGTCGCTCTTCGCGTTCCTGTGGGCCTGGTCGGACTTCATCTTCGCCTCGACGCTCAACCGCTCAGGCGAGTTCGTGCCGATCACCCTCGGGATCTACCAGTACATCGGCAACAACACCACCCAGTGGAACGCGATCATGGCGACCGCCGTGGTCGCCTCCCTCCCCGCGGCGATCCTCCTGGTCGTCGCGCAGCGCTACGTGGCCGCCGGCGTGACCGCCGGGGCCGTGAAGGACTAGATCCCTTGAACCACCACGCCTCCCGCCCGGTCCCCGTCGCACCCGCCCGGGGCCCGCGCCGCGGCATCGCCATCGACGAGATGCGCCTGTCCGAGGGCTTCTGGCACACGCTCCAGTCCGTCAACACCGGCGCGACGCTGGCCCACTGCCTGGAGTGGATGGAGCGGCTCGGCTGGATCGCCAACTTCGACCGCACCGCCGCGGGCGACACGGCCGGGCCGCGCCCGGGCTGGCAGTTCTCCGACTCCGAGATCTACAAACTCGTGGAGGCCCTCGCCTGGGAGCACGGCCGCACCGGCGACGAGTGGGCGGACAAGACGCTCGAAGCGCTCGTCGACCGGATCGCCGCCGCGCAGGACCCGGACGGCTACCTGAACACCTGCTACGGCCATGCGGGGCAGGCGGACCGGTACTCCGACCTGTCCTCGGGACACGAGCTGTACTGCACCGGGCACCTCCTCCAGGCCGCGGTCGCGCGCCACCGGACGGTCGGCGAGGACCGCCTCGTCGCCGTCGCCCGGCGCGCGGCCGACCACGTCTGCGCGGCCTTCGGCCCCGACGGGAACCAGGGGATCTGCGGCCACCCGGAGATCGAGGTCGGCCTCGCCGAGCTCGGCCGGGCCCTGGGCGAGCCCCGCTACCTCGACCAGGCGCGCCGCTTCGTCGAGCGCCGCGGCCACGGCACGCTCGAACCGGTGGTCCTCCTCGACTCCTCGTACTTCCAGGACGACCAGCCGGTCCTCGCGGCCGAGGCGTGGCGCGGCCACGCCGTGCGCGCCCTCTACCTGGCCGCGGGCGCCGCCGACGTCGCCGTCGACACCGGCGACGGCGACCTCCTCGACGCCCTTGCGCGCCAATGGGACCGCACCGTCGAGCGCCGCACGTACCTGACCGGCGGCATGGGCTCGCGCCACCAGGACGAGGGCTTCGGCGAGGACTGGGAGCTCCCGCCGGACCGCGCCTACTGCGAGACCTGCGCGGGCATCGCCTCCAACATGGTCTCCTGGCGCCTGTACCTCGCGACCGGGGACGTGCGCTACGCCGACCTGATGGAGCGGACCTTCTACAACGTCATCGCGGCCTCCCCGAGCGAGGACGGACGGGCGTTCTTCTACGCCAACCCGCTCCACCAGCGCAGCGCCGCGAACGAGGTGCGGCCCGACGCGGTGAACGCGCGCGCCGAGGGCGGCGTGCGCGCCCCCTGGTTCGACGTCTCCTGCTGCCCCACCAACCTCGCCCGGACCCTCGCGAGCTGGCAGTCGTACGCCGCCGCGGTCGAGGACCGGACGGTCTCGCTGCTCCAGTACGCCGCAGGGGAACTCGAGGTCCGGCTCGACTCCGGCGACACGGTGCGCCTGCGCGTGGCGACCGAGTACCCGCGCACCGGGACCGTGCGCGTGGACGTCCTCGACGCCCCCGGCGGCGTCGACCTGCGCCTGCGCGTGCCGCACTGGGCCGCGGGCGCGGTCCTCGACGCGGGCGCCGACGAGCGCGCGGTCGATCCCGGCTGGGCCGCGACCGGCCCGCTCGCGGCCGGCGCCTCGGTGCGCCTCGACCTCCCGGTCGCGCCCCGCTGGACCCGGCCCGACGAGCGCATCGACGCCGTCCGCGGCTGCGCGGCGGTCGAGCGCGGGCCGCTCGTCCTGTGCGCCGAGTCTCACGACCTGCCGCCGGGCCTGCCGATCGAGGAGGTCCGCGCCGACCGCTCCCGGCCGCCGGTCGACACCGGCGACGGCGCGACGGTCCGCGTCACCGCCGTCCGCCCCGCGCCCGCCGCCCCCGGCACGCCGCCCTACCGGCCCGGCCCGGAGTCCGCACCGGACTCCGGGGAGGCCGCCGAGCTGCGGCTCGTCCCGTACCACCGGTGGGCCCGCCGCGGCGGCGCGACCATGCGGGTGTTCCTCCCCGCCGCCTGACGCGACCGCCATTCGCATCGACAAATTGATATTGGTAGATTTATCACGCAGTTGGCCGTCGACTCGGACCGGCACTCAAGGGAGCGACCAATGCGATCGAAGCACCATGCCCGCCAGACGGAGCGGACGCCCCTGCGACGCGCAGGGGCGAGGCTCCTCCTCGTCGTGCTCGCCGCCCTCGCGTCGGCACTGGCGGCGCCCACCCCCGCGCACGCGCAGCCCGAGCTCTGGGCCACCTCGCCCGAGGACGGCGCCGTGCTCGACGCGGCGCCCGGCGAGATCGCCGTGATCTACTCGGACGCCCTCGACGCGACCGGGAGCGCGCTGACCCTCACCGGGCCCGACCAGGCCCCGATCGAGCTCGAGCCGCCCCGCGTCGACGACACCGTCCTCATCCAGCCGATGCGGTACACCGACCTCGGCGCCTACACCGTCACGGTCGACGCCGTCTTCGCCGACGGCCAGACCGTGCAGACGACCTTCAGCTTCAGCGTGGAGGCCGTCGACGCGATGCTCGCCGTCGGCGGCGACCCGATCGACGCCGACGCCGAGGCCGACGCCGGCACCGAGGACGACGCCGCACCGGCGGCCGAGTCCTCCGGCTCGAACCTCGTCCTCGGCGCCGCGGCGCTGGCGGCGGTTCTCGTGATCGCCGGGGGCATCCCCCTGATCAGGCGCCTCGACCGCCGCCGCCGCTCGCACCAGGACGCCTGAGCGGCGCCGTCACGACCGGGCGGCGCGCCACCGGCGCCCTAAGCGGCACGCGGCGCGTCGCCGAAGTCCTCGATGCGGAGCCGCTCGCCGCCGCGCAGCGCGGACTCGTGGGCCACGATGCCCGGCAGCGTGTACCGCGCCGCCTCCCAGGCGTGCACGCTCGGCAGGGTCCGCTCCTCGACGGCGGTCACGAAGTCGTGCACGAGGAGCTGGTGGCTGCCCATGTGCCCGTTGCCGAGTCCCTTGAACTCGACCGGGAGCCCGGACGTGTCGTGCACCGGCGCGTGCCCGGAGAGGAACGAGTCGTGGAGCCGCGGGTCGACCCCGGCCAGCACCGGGTCGTCGGCGCCGGTCGCCTCGCCGGGCCGCACCAGGTCGGTGCAGTCGTGCAGCGGGCCCGACCGGTCGTGCCACAGCGTGGCCTTCGAGTTCTGCTCCAGGATGCCCTCGGTGCCGTAGAACGCGAACCGGGACTCGGGGACGCCGCCCGCGAGGCCGACGCGCCGGAACTCGTTGGTGCGCATGCTGCCGCCGTTCGCCGTCTCGAAGAGCGCGGTGGCGTTCGAGAAGTCGTTGCCGAACATGCTCACCTCCCGGTCGAACACGCCGTCGCCGCGCAGGTCGGGCACGCCGATCGCGCTCACGCTGACGGCGTGCGTGTCCCACGCGCCGAGCACCCCGCCGATGGCGTGGGTCGGGTACTTCATCGGCGGGTAGCTGGCGGTGCGCTTCCAGTCCTCGCCGCCGCTGTACTGGTAGGCGGCGTAGAAGCCGTGGTCCATGTCGTGCACGTAGTCGCCCTCGGCGTAGAAGATCCGGCCGAACGCGCCCTCGGCCGCCTTCTGCCGGGCGAGCACGGTGACGGGGTGGTACCGGCTGGTCTCGCCCATCATGTAGGTCAGGCCGGTCTCCTCGACGGCCTCGATGATCGCGCCGACCTCCTCGACGGTGAACGCCATCGGCACGGCCGAGTACACGTGCTTGCCCGCGCGCAGCGCCCGCACCACGAGCGGCCCGTGGGTCCAGCGCTGCGTGAAGATCGCGACGGCGTCCACGTCGGAGGCCAGCATCGCGTCGAAGTCCTCGACCGTCCCCGCCAGCCCGAGCTCGCGGACGAGCGCCGCCGACCGGTCGGGGAGGAGGTCGGTGGCGGTCACGCGCGAGACCCCGGGGTGGGCGTTGAAGAGTTTCGCGAACGCGCCGGCGAACTGCCCGGCGCCGACGATGCCGATAGCGAACACAGGTGACTCCTTGAAGACGGGGCGGTGGACGCGGCCGGTGCCGGCCGCTGCGGCATCACGGTATACATTCCGATCAGAGAAGTCTTCACTGTTCGGAACGAGTTGTTCTTGGATCCTCAGATCGGGCTCGCCCCGCCGGAGCTGGTCGGCTGGGCCGGGCGGCCGGTGCTCATGGACACCGCCCACCAGCACGACGACCTCGAGATCAACTTCGTCGCCGAGGGCGGCACGATGCTGTACCTCTTCGGCGGCACCCCGGTCGAGATCGGCCCCGGGTCGGTCGCGGCGTTCTGGGCCGCCGTGCCCCACCAGCTCGTGGCGAACTCCGTGACGCGGGCGCACTGGGTCCACGTGCCGTTCGCGACCTTCCTCGGCTGGGGCCTGCCCACCGCCCTCGTCGGCCGCCTGCTGTCGGGGATGCCGCTCATCGCGCCGCCCTCGGCCGCGATGGCGTCCGACCCCGCGAACTTCACCCAGTGGGCCGCCGACCTCTCGAGCGCGCTCCCCGAGCGCCGCCGCATCCTGCTGCTGGAGGTCGAGGCGCGGGTCCGCCGCCTCGCGCTGGACGCCCCGCAGGAGCCGGCGCTCCGGTACTCCGGAGGCGATCCGGCGCTGCGCCACGCGGTCGCGATGGTGCGGCACATCGCCGAGCACTTCCGCGAGCCGCTGACGGTGGCCGACGTCGCCGCCGCCGCCCGGCTCCACCCGAACTACGCGATGACCCACTTCCGGAAGATCGTGCGCACCACCGTGATCGACTACCTCTCCCGGTGCCGCCTCGCCGAGGGGCGGCGCCTGCTCGTCACGACCGACCTGCCGATCGCGGCCGTGGCCGCCGACTCCGGCTTCACCTCGGTCAGCCGGTTCTACGCCGCGTTCACCGCCGAGTGCGGGCTCCCGCCCGCCGCCTACCGCCGCCAGCACCGATGACTGCCCGACCGGCGCGTCGTCTCCACCTGCAGCGGGCGCCGCGCCCGACGTCCCCGGGGCGCGCGACCAGAAGGGAGCCCCGCCGTGCTGCGACCGATCGCCGAAGGCGTGCTGATCCACCGGAGCGAACTGCTCGAGAACAACGCCGTCGTGGTCCGCGGCCCGGGCGGCGACCTCGTCGTCGACCCCGGCCTCACCGAGGCCGAGCTGTCCTGCCTCGCCCGCGACCTGCGCGAGTCGGGCCGGACCGTCGCGGCCGGCTTCGCGACGCACCCCGACTGGGACCACGTCCTGTGGCACCCCGACCTCGGCGACGCGCCCCGGTACGGCACCGCCCGCTGCGCCGAGCGCATGCGCGAGGTGCGGGCGGACGCGGACTGGCGGTCGAGCGTGGCCGAGGGCCTGCCCCCGGAGATCGCCGAGGAGACCCCGCTGGACCTGTTCGGCCTCCTCACCGGCCTGCCCGAGGGCGCGGTGCGGCTCCCGTGGGACGGCCCGGAGGTCCGGATCGTCGAGCACCCCGCGCACGCGCCGGGCCATGCGGCGCTGCTGGTCCCGGAGCGCGGGGTGCTCATCGCGGGCGACATGCTCTCCGACGTCCTGGTCCCCAACCTCGACGAGCTCGGCGACGACAACGACCCGGTGGGGGAGTACCTCACCGGCCTGGAGCTGCTCGAGGCGGCCGCGGCCGGCGTCGACGTGCTCGTCCCCGGCCACGGGTCCGTCGCCGACGCGGCCGGGATCCGCGCCAGGATCGAGGCGGACCGGGCGTACGTGCTCGCCCTGCGCGAAGGCCGCGTCCCCGCCGACCTCCGCGTCGGCGACACGGCCGCGCCCGGCTGGGAGTGGACGACCGACATCGGCGCCGAGCAGGTCCGGCGCCTGGCCGAACGCAGCGAACGGAGCTGACGCTCGAACGAGACCTGGATCACCATTGCCTCGTCGCCACACAGAAGTTCGGGTCTCCACCGCGGCGCTCCACCGGCACGTCGAGGGCCGGTGGGAGCTCGAACGCCTCGTGGGGGGAGAGAGCCTCCTCGCCGACCTGGAGCAGCGCGACGACCCCACCGAGGACGCCGTCCCGCACCTGGTCCACTTCGGACTCCAGTTGCGGCGACGCGGAGGCCGCGCCAACCGCCCGGCCGCGGTTCTGGTTCCCCGACCCGGACGGCAAGGACGTCGAGCACCAGCGGGCGTACACGATCACCGAGGCCGACACGGACGCGGGCACGTTCGCCGTCGACGTCGTCCTGCACGAGCCGGCCGGACCGGCTGGCGCATCGGCGCCGACGCGTGAGCGGCCCGCCGGGCCGCGGGGCGCGGGTCAGCCCGCGGCGCGCTTCACCAGCTCGGCGATCCGCTGCTCGACCGCGGGGGTCATCGACGTCAGCGCGAACGCGGTCGGCCACATGTCGCCGTCGTCGAGCGCGGCGGTGTCGTTGAAGCCCAGGGTCGCGTAGCGGGCCTTGAACTTCTGCGCGCTCTGGAAGAAGCACACGACCTTGCCGTCCCGGGCGTACGCGGGCATCCCGTACCAGGTCTTCGGGGTTAGGTCCGGCGCGTTGGCGGCGACGATCGCGTGGAGGCGCTCGGCCAGCGCGCGGTCGTCGCCCTCCATCTCGGCGATCTTCGCCAGGAGGTCGCCCTCCCCGTCGGCCTTGGTGGCGCGCTTGCCGCGCCGCCGCTCCGTCTTCAGCTCCTCGGCGTGCTCCTTCATCGCCGAGCGCTCGTCGTCGCTGAACCCGCCGCCGGTCTCGGCGGTGGTCTGCTTAGAGGTCTGCTTCGCGGTCATCACGGGCTCCTTCGGTCTCGTTCCCTGACCTCTCCGATGCTAGTTTTCCCTGCTGGGCCGCGCTTCTCGATTCGTGATCGATGACGGGCGGGCGCACGCGGAGCCCGTACGGCATGATGTCGGAGACGACCCGAGGAGCCTGAGATGACCGACTTCGCCACCGCGGACCTCTACGACGAGCACGAGGAGCGCCTCGGCTCCTGCGACCTCCAGTTCCGCCGCTTCGGCGCCCGGCCGAAGTTCTCCGGACGGATCGCCACCGTCCGCTGCTTCGAGGACAACGCCCTCCTCAAGACCGTCTTCGGCGAGCCCGGCGAGGGCCGCGTCCTCGTCGTCGACGGCGGCGGCTCCCTCCACTGCGCCCTCATGGGCGACGTCATCGCCGCCATCGCCGCCGCCAACCGCTGGGAGGGCGTGGTCGTCAACGGCGCCGTCCGCGACGCCGACGCCCTCGCGGGCATCGACCTCGGCGTCAAGGCCCTCGGCACCAATCCCCGCAAGAGCACCAAGACCGGCGCCGGTGACCGCGACGTGCCCGTCGCCTTCGGCGAGTGCACCTTCACCCCCGGCGCCCTGCTTTACAGCGACGCCGACGGCACCGTCGTCCTGCCCGCCGCCGGCTGACCATCACTCCGAAGTGGACCGCACGCGCGGTGGCGGCGGACCGCTATCGTCGCCACCATGCGCACCCTGCCGACCGCCCTCGCCCTCGCCGCTGCGACGGCCCTCGCCGGATGCTCGACCGCCGACGAGACCGTCGCGCTCGACGCCGGGGAGGCCGCCGTCGCCGTCGGCGACACCCTCCGCGTCGACATCGGCCTGGTCAGGGACTCCGTGGGGGACAACTGGTACCTCGTGGGCGGCACCGAGTCCGGAGTGCTCGCCGACGCCGGAAAGTCCACTGAGGACGACGCCGGCTGCGACGGCACCGGCTGCGGCGAGTTCCTCTCCTGGGACTTCGAGGCGCTCGCCGCGGGCGAGGCGGTGCTGCGGTTCCAGTACTGCTTCCGCACGCCCCTCGACGCGTGCGAAGGCGACGCGGACGGCGGCCCGCCGCCGGAGCCGGTCGAGATCGCCGTCACGGTCGCGGACTGAAGCCCGCCGGAGCGGGCACCCGGATCGGGCATCCGGATCGGGTCCCCCGATCGGGTGGCGCGCGGGTGTAGGGCGGGGTCGATCGGGTACTCGGGCATAACCGACAATCAAGTATCCGACGCCGAGGAAGGTGCAAAATGGTCGATAGGAATCATCATGCCCAGCCCGAACGCAACGGCTTCGCTCTTGAACGCGGCTTCCCGCTGTACGACCCGCCCGACGCCACCGGCCTGGGCATCGCCATGCTCGCGGTCCAGATCGCGGCCCGCGCCTGCGCGATCCACGACGAGGGCGCCACGATCACGCAGGTCGTCTCGCATCCCGAGCACCGGCCCGGGATCGGCTACATCGGGGAGAGCGACTACGACCCGGACGTCCACGGCCGCAGCGCACTGCGCGACCCGGTCATGATCGCCGCGGTCCGCGAGTACTCCGGCGAGCTCACCCGCTCGTGGATCGACGCGCCCCTGATGCTCGACGAGCTCGCCGAAGGCGACCTCGAACCCGAGCACCCGGAGGCGGTCGCGTACGTGCGGGCCCAGTGGCCGCGGATCGCCGGCCTCGCCCAGCTGCTGCTCGGCCACGGCGGCGTCCTCCACGACCCGCAGATCATGCCGCCGCTGCCGGACACCGACGAACCGCCGCCGCCGCCTCCGCGGCAGCGCCTCGGGTGACCATCGGTCACTCGTCGCGCGTGTACGTCGAGTCGTAGCCGTCGGAGGTCCACGCCAGCGTGTCGCCGTCGACGGTCACCTCGGCCGTGAAGTCGAGGTCCTCGCCGCCCGTGTCGTCCTCCGAGTCCGGCGTGAACTCGATCGTGAACGTCGAGCCGGAGGACGGCACGGCGGTGCCCTCCCAGTAGTCCACGATCGTGCCCTCGGTCGTGTACTTCGCGTATCCCGACTCGTCGACCGTCAGGGTCGACGCCTCGGGCGGCTCGGCGTCCAGGCTCCACACGCCCGCCAGGTCGCCCACGCCCTCGGCGGCGGAGCCCCCGTCGTCGGGCGCGGTCGTCCCGGCCTCCGAGGGGCTCGCCATCGCCGAGGTCGACGCCTCCCCGCCCTCGGTCGCCTCGGGCGGGTCCTCGCCGGAGCAGGCGGTCAGCGCGACGGCGATCCCCGCGGCCGCGGCAATCGTCCGGACAGTGGTTCGGAGTGTATTCATGCCCGGATTGTACTGATGCGCGGCAACCATTCCGACACCTGCGCGAACACCGGTGGCGGACCCGGGGTTGAATGCGGTCATGCGCCTCCACTCCTTCCACCTCGCCCGCGTGCCGCTGCACACCGCGGTCCGCGCGCTGCTGCGCCCGCCCGCGGCGCCGGGGCTGCGCCGCATGGAGGTCCTGGCCGGGATGGAACTGGGCGCACCCGTGTTGTCCCCCAAGCGGATGCGGATCAGGCACCTCGCCGTGTTCGCCGAATGGGACGACGAGGCGGCGCTCGACGCGTTCCTCGCCGAACGCCCCCTCGGCCGGCGGCTCGCGGCCGGATGGCATGTGCGCCTGGAGTTCCGCCGCCGCTGGGGCGCCGTCCGCGAACTGGCCCACCTCCCTGAGGAAGCGGGCCGCACCGACCCGGCCGAACCCGTGGTCGCCGTGACCCTCGCCCGGATGCGCCTCCCCGAGCTGGCGCGGTTCATCCGCTGGGGCCGGCCCGTCGAACGCCAGGTCCGCGACCACCCCGAGACGACGCTCGCGCTCGCGGCCATGCGGCCCCTCCGGACCGTCTCCACGTTCTCCGTCTGGACCAGCGCCCGCGCGATGACCGGCATGGTCTTCGGCCGCGACGGCGGCGGCGCGGGCCGCCGCCACCGCGACGCGATGGCCGAACGGGACCGCCGGGACTTCCACCGCGAGTTCACCACCCTGCGGTTCCGGCCCCTGTCCGAGCACGGCTCATGGGAGGGCCGGTCGGACCACATCCCGTTCCGCTGAACCCGTCCAGCCCAGCCGGCCCCGCGTGGCCACCAGCAGGACCACCGCCAGGACCGAGAACCCCGCCAGCTGCACCGCCTCGTACCGCAGGCTGTCGTCCACCCCGGGGAACAGCACCGGCAGCAGCGACACGTTGAGGAACGTGTGCGCCACGACCGCGATCGGCCCGCTGCCGCCCGTCCGGTTGTACATCCACGTGAACAGGAACGCGATCGCGATCGTGAACCCGAGGAACACCAGGTACGGGACCACCGCGCCCGCGAGGCCGCCCCCGGCGTGGTTGTACCCGTCGATCAGGAACAGCGGCAGGTGCCACAGCCCCCACATCACCCCGAGCACGACCGTGCCGAGCACCGGGCCGAACCGCTCCTGCAGCCGCGGCGTCGCGAAGTTCCGCCACCCCGGCTCCTCGCCGAGCGGCCCGCCGACGACCAGCACCAGCGCGAACACCAGCACCCAGCCGCCCACGGCCCCGGCGTCGGGCCCGAACGCCGCCGCCGCACCGGGCAGCGGCAGCACGCACAGCATCAGGAACGCCGGCAGGCCGAGCGCCGCCAGCGCCCACCAGCGCGCCCCGACCCGCCAGTGCAGCAGGTCGCGCACCAGCGCCCGGACGCCCGCCCGGCCCTCGGCCGCCGCCGTGATCACGAACGCCGCCAGGAACGGACCGACGAACGGCGCGGCGAACATCCACGGCACCAGCGGCAGCCGCAGCACCAGGATGAGGACGAGCTCGTACGCGAACGACGGCGCGAACGACAGGACGGTGAAGCTCGCCAGCGGCCGCTCGCCGATCAGGCGGACGAGCGCGCCGCGGCGCGGCGGGGACAGGGTCTGGACCATGGAGGCCTCCTCGTGTGACGACGGGCCTCCAGCCTCGGTCCTGAAGGGCCCCGGCGTGAATCGGTCCGCGGAGGGATCGCCGGACGCCGAAGATCCGTCTTTCGGCAGAGGCCGCGCCATGTCGCCGCTGGGTACGGTTCCGGGCATGGTCAGCAAGCCCCACCTGTCCGGCGCGCTCGGCGCGGCNCGCCCGCCGCCGTCCTCGGCGGCCCCGCCGCCCTCGCGTCCGCCCCCTGGACCGCGGTCCTGCCCGCGGTCGCGGCGACGGCCGCGCTCACCCTCCCCGGTGCGCGCGCACGCCGGTGCCGCCGCACCGGTGTCGCCGCGGCCGCGGCCGCCGCCGTGGCGCTGCTGTGCACGCTCCTCCACCGCGACCCGGTGTCCGGGCTCGCCGGGTTCTGGCTCCTCCTCGAACTCGCCGCTCTCGCGGGCCTCGCCGCGACCGCCGCGCGGCACGCGCCCGTCCGCGGCGCGGTCGCCGCCGCAGCCCTGGCCGTGGCCGCGCTCGCCGTGCAGCCGCTGCGGATGCTGACCGGCGCCGCCGCGACCGGGACCGAGTACGCGTTCTTCCTGGGCTGCTGGACGATCGCCGCGCTCGCGGCCGTCGACGTCGGCGCCGCGCGGCGGCTCGCCGTCCGCCGCCGCACGCGGGCCCTGGACGACGTGCGGCGGCTCGAGCGGCTCGCGCTCGCGGGGGACCTGCACGACCTGGTCGCGCACGACGTGACCGGCATCGTGCTCGACGCGCAGGCCACCCGCGCCGAAGGCGACCCGGCGCAGGCGCCCGAGGCTCTGGACCGCATCGAGCGCGCCGGGCTCGAGGCGCTGGCGGCCATGGACCGGACGGTGGCCGTGCTCAGGGGCGACGGCGCGCCCGGCGCCCGCACCTACGGACTCGCCGACGTCCCGGACCTGGTCGACCGGTTCGCCTCGGCCGCACGGACTCCGGTCCGCCTCGTCCTCGACGACGGCGTCGCGGCGCGGGTGCCGCGCGAAGCCGCCGACGCGGTCCACCGCCTGGTCGCCGAGGCCCTGACGAACGTGCGCCGGCACGCCCCGCGCACCGGATCGGTCGAGGTCGCCCTCACCGACGCCGGCGGGGCCCTGCGCATCCGCATCGCCGACACCGGCGGCCGCGAGTCCCGGACCCGCCTCCCGCGCCCGCGGGGCCACGGCGGCACGGGCCTGGTCACGCTGACCGCCCGCTTCGAGGCGCTCGGCGGCGACCTGCGCGCCGGCCCCGCCGGCTCCGGCTGGGCCGTCGAGGCGACGCTGCCGCTCGCCGGGGAGGCCCGGTGACGATCCGGGTCCTCATCGCCGACGACCAGGACGGCGTCCGCCGCGGCCTGCGCCGCCTCATCGACCTCCAGCCCGACATGCGCGTCGTCGCCGAGGCCGCCGACGGCGTCCAGGCCGTGGCCCTCGCCCGGCAGGTCCGCCCCGACGTGGCCCTGGTCGACATCCGGATGCCCCGCCTCGACGGCCTCGACGTGACGCGGCTCCTCGCCGCCGACACGTCGGCCGACGCGGTCCGCGTGGTCGTGGTGACCACCTTCGACCACGACGAGTACGTCCACGCGGCCCTCACCGCCGGCGCGTGCGGGTTCATCCTCAAGCGCTCGGGCCCGGCGCTCCTCGCCGAGGCCGTGCGGGCCGCCGTCGCCGGGGAGTCGCTCATCAGCCCCGCCGTGACGGTCCGACTGCTCAAGCACCTCGCCCCGCAGCCGGGGACCGCGCCGCCGAACCCGCTCACGCCGCGCGAGACCGAGCTCGCGCGGCTGGTCGCCGAGGGGCGCTCCAACGCCGACATCGCCGCCGAGCTGTTCATCTCGGTCGGCACCGTCAAGACCCACGTGGCGAGCATGCAGGCCAAGCTCGGCACCGCGAACCGCGTCGGCATCGCCGCCTGGTGCTGGCGCACCGGCATCGCGAACCCTTGAGTCCCAACACTTCCGGCCGCATCGATGCCGCAGGTCACATTCGCTTGCGTCCACCAACCTTCCGGAAGGTAAAGTAGCGGGCATGAGTTCGAGAACGCAGATCCTCGACGGCGCGATCGCGATGCTCCGGGCGGGCGAGTCCCTGTCGCTGGAGTCCGCGGCGAAGCACGCGGGACTGACCAAGCCGGGGCTGATGTACCACTTCCCGACCAAGGAGGCGCTGATGCTCGCCCTGGTCGACCGCGTGGTCGACGACTGGGAGGGCGAGGTCGCCGGGCTGCTCGACGGCCCCGTCGAGACAGCCGCCCCCGCGGCCAGGATCGGCGCCTACCTCGAGTGGGCCCTCCGGGGCGAGGCCGACCTGAGCGACCTCGTGATGTTCGCCGACCCGCGCCTGTGCGAGCGGCTGACCGCGCGCTGGGTCGAGCGGATGCGCCCCTGGCTGACTGTGCCCGAGGACCTCGGGCCCGCCGAGCGGGCGCGGCTGACCGCGGTGCGGCTCATCGCGGACGGCCTCTGGTTCGCCGACGCCATGGACAACCTGCCGCCGGACGCGCAGGAGCGCGCGGCGCTGCGCGACCTGGCCCGGTCGATGACGGGGGCGTCCCGATGAGCGCGCGTCCCTGGCTGCTGCTGGCCGGCGCGATCGTCAGCGAGGTCACCGCCTCGCTCTCGCTCAAGGCCGCGATCGACCGGCCCCTGCTCTACGTCGTCGTGGTCGCCGGGTTCGTCTCGGCGTTCGCGTTCCTCGGCGCGGTCCTCAAGGCGGGCATGCCCCTCGGAGTGGCGTACGGGGTGTGGGGCGCGATGGGCGTCGTCCTCACCGCGGTGTTCGGGGCCGTCCTGTACGGCGAGCCGCTCACCGGGGTCATGGGCGCCGGGATCGCCCTCATCATCGCCGGGGTCGTCACGATCGAGCTCGGCGCGGAGCGGGCCGCGGCCCGCCGGACGGAAGGGGCCGCGTGATGGCCTGGGCGTTCCTGGTGGCGGCGATCCTCTCCGAGGTCGCGGCGAGCCTGTCCCTCAAGGCGGCCGCCGACGGCCGCAAGCGCTGGTACGCCGTGGTGGTCGCCGGCTACGGCCTCGCCTTCACCGGCCTGACGCTCGCACTCGACCGGGGCCTCGGCATCGGTGTGGCGTACGGGATCTGGGTGGCCGCGGGCGTGGCCCTGACGGCCGTCGCGAGCCGCTTCCTGTTCGGCGAGCCGCTCACGAAGCTCATGGGGCTCGGCATCGCCCTCGTCGGCGCCGGCGTCCTCCTGGTCGAGATCGGCGGGCACTGACCGGAGCGGCGGGCGGCCTCCGGGCCGCCCGCCGCACGGCTACTCCAGCTTCTCGAAGAAGAACTCGTGCTTCATGAACGAGGTGTCGTACTCGTGGCCCGGGTACGGCGGGATGAGCTGGGAGGCCTGGAACAGCCGCCAGCCGTCGCGCAGGGCCTCGACGCCGGTGTCGTACGGCGGGAGGTCGCTGTCGCCCGTGGTCGGGTCGGTCTTCCCGGTGCCGTCGTAGAACGCCCAGGCCAGCACCTCCGAGTCGAGCGCGGACGTGTTCAGGTAGAGGACGAGCACCTGCTGCTTCATGCGGCCCTCCCGGGGCGGTTGGCGACGCGGGTCGCCCAGTAGTCGATGTCGAACGAGGCGTCGCCGGTCATGGCGCGCCACAGGCGGATGCGGTTGTAGACCTCCAGGCGGCCGGTGGCGTGCTCGCACCAGGGGAAGAAGCGGGAGAGCTCCTGCGGGACGCGGGGGTCGTCCAGGTCCGCGGTGTCCCACAGCCGCACCTGCGGCACCGTGGGGTTGAAGCGGATCTTGAACATGTAGCGCCGCACGTCGGAGTCGTTGCGCCGCCCGCCGTGCCAGATCCCGTGGTGGAGCAGGACCACCGTCCCGGGCGGGCAGGTGAGCCGGGTCTGGCCGCGCAGGTTCTGGTAGCGGCCGGTGTCGGACTCGTTGGTGCGGCGCAGGTGCGAGCCGGGGACGGACAGGGTGCCGCCCATCGTCCCGGTGACCTCCTGCGGGTAGTACATGAGCTGGACGTCGAAGGCGTCCATGCGGGTGTCGATGATCGCGTCGCCGTGGAGCGGCTGCGCGGACCCCTCGTGCGGCTCGCGGACGTGGACGGCGTGGTGGTCGACCGTGGGGTCGGGCCCGACGAGGCTGCGGAGCGCGCCCGCGACCTCGGGCACGTCCAGGAGGCGCCGCGCGAACGAGCCCTCCTCGAACGCCCGCTTCACCGGCGTGCCGTAGGGGACCTCGGGGACGCCGGCGTCGAAGACCCCGATCGCCTGCGCGTTGAGCTCGTCGGGGACGACGGCGTCCATGCGGTGGAAGCCGTGCGCGACGAACCGCGCGACCTCCACCGATGTCAGGAGCGGTGCTGTGGTTGCCATGCGACGAGCCTATGGAGTACGTTGCCCGTTGTAATGGGTCGTAATCACCGACTAGTGGTTGGTTCTCACTATGCAGTTCGCCGAGGTGCCGCTCGGGGCGCCGCCCGAGGTCGTCAACGCCGGGGTCGGGGTCCACGGGCTCACGGCCGCCGAGGAGCGGTTCCGCCTGCCCGACCTGTGGCAGCTGCACCTGTACGCCTACGAAGGCGAGCTCGACGTCGGCGGCACCGTCCATCCGATCCGGCCCGGGCACGTCAGCCTGGTCCCGGCCGGCACCGAGATCCGCTTCCGCTACCGCGGCCGCTCCGAGCACCTGTACCTCCATGCGCGCCTTGCCGACCGGGGCGGCGCGCACCGGGTGCCGGTGATGCAGGACGCCGGGGCCGAGGTCCCGGTCCTCGACGCCATGCTCCGCAAGGCGGTCACCGCGACCGACCCGGTCCGGGCGGCCGCCGAGGCCTGGGCGGTCCTGTGGCGCCTGACCGAGCTGCGCCCGCGCGCTGCGGGGGAGGGGCCCCACCCGGCGGTCGCCGCCGCGCTGGCCCGGATCGAGGAGCGCCTGCCGGGGCCGATCGCGGTCCCCGACATCGCCGCGGCGGTCGGCCTGTCCCACAACCACCTGACCCGCCTGTTCCGCGCCGGGACCGGGTCCACCGTGGTCGCGCACGTCAGGCGCCGCCGCCTCCAGCGGGCCGAGCACCTCTTGAGAGAGTCCACATTGTCCATCCCGGCGATCGCCGCCTCGGTCGGCATCCCCGACCTCCAGGCGTTCAACAAGGCCTGCCGCCGGGAGTTCGGCCGCTCGCCGCGGGCCGTGCGGCGGGGCGAGCCCTAGCGGCGACCCCCGCCGTGTGCCGCTACGCGGGCGCGATCTCGGCGAGGAGCGCGAACACGGCGCGGATCTCGGCCCGGGACGGGCGGGGGTGCACCGCGCTGATGCCGGCGACCAGGAGATGCGGCAGGAGCGCGGCGGTCCGCGACTGCTCGCCCTCGCCGATGCGCTCGGCCCACAACCGCTCCAGGAGCGCGAGCCGCGCGGCGTCGAGGCGCTCCTGGGCGGCGCGGGCCGCCGGGTCGCTCGCGCTCCAGGCGCGGACCGCGCGTTCGCGATCGGTGTCGAGGACGTCCAGGACGCGGTCGGCGAGCACCGCGAGGGCCACCTCCGGGGGCCCGTCCGCCGCGGCCGCCGCCGTCGCGGCGAGCGCGGCGGCCTGCTCGCGCTCGTGCCGCTCCAGCAGCGCCGCGCGGTAGTCGTCCGCGCCCGCGAAGTGGTGGTGGAACGAGCCCTTGGTGAGGTCCAGCCGGGCGGCGATCCGGTCGATGCGCAGTCCGGCCGCGCCCTCCTCGGCGAGCACGGTGAGGCCTTCGTCGATCCAGCGGTCGCGAGTCGTCATCGCCCCACCATACCATACGGTATGGTACGGTGAAGTCATGAACGCCTTCCCCGACCCCCTCTGGCCGGTGCTCCTGCTGGCCTTCGTCTCCTTCGGCGACGGCCTGCTGTGCCTGCGCCCGGTCCCCTTCGTGGCCGCGTGCTTCGAAGACGTCGGCTTCCCGCGCCGCTGGTGGTGGGCGGCCGCGCCGGTCAAGTTCGCCGCGGCCGCCGGGCTCGTCGCCGGCGTCTGGGTGCCGTACCTCGGCGCGCTGACCTCGGCCGCGGTGGTCCTCTACTTCGTCGCCGCGATCGCGATGCACGTGCGGGCGCGCGACTTCGGCCGGAACCTGTTCCTCAACGCCACCGGGATGCTCCTGCTCAGCGTCTTCACGCTCGTCTACTGCTTCCTCTCGCGCTGACCTGCCCGGAGTCCTCCCACCCGACCCCGGCAACCGTTCTCCAACGGAGCGCCTAGAGTCGGTACCGGGCCCGCCGCGGCAGGCGGCGCGGCCCGGACCGAGAGGAGTCCCCGTGCGCACCAGCCGGATCGAGCCCGAACTCGCGGCGGCGTTCCGCGAACCCCCGGCCGAGGCCCGGGCCATGGTGCGCTGGTGGTGGTTCGGGACCTCGATCACCGAGGCCGACATCGACGACCAGCTGGAGTCCATGGCGCGCGCGGGCATCGGCGGCGTCGAGGCCGCGTTCGTGTACCCGCTCGCCCCCGCGCAGCCGCACGCCTTCGGCTCCCCGCCGTTCCTCGCCCTCGTCGGCCACGCCGCCCGCCGGGCCCGCTCACTGGGCCTGCGCTTCGACCTCACCCTCGGCAGCGGCTGGTCCTACGGCGGCGCGCACGTGCCCGCGCCGCTCGCCGCGCAGCGCCTCCGCTGGGAGGAGCGCCCGATCGGCCCGCACGCCGCCCGCCTGCACCTCCCGGGCCGGTGGCCCGGCGACCGGCCCGTCGCCGCGTTCCTCGCCGACGGCGCGCCGGGGGAGCACGACGGCGCGTTCGCGCCCCTCGAACTCGACGGCGACGATGCGGCGGTCCCGCCCGGCCGCGGCCCGCGCACGCTCCTCCTCGCGACCGCGGGCCCCACCGGCCAGCAGGTCAAGCGCTCCTCGACCGGCGCCGAAGGACCCGTCCTCGACCACTACTCGCACGCCGCCACCGCCCACCACCTCGCCGCCGTCGCCGAGCCGCTGCTGGAGGCCGCCGGGGCCGAGCACGTCACCGCCGTCTTCTGCGACAGCCTCGAGGTCTACCACGCCGACTGGACCCCCGACCTCGCCGCGGAGTTCCGCGCCCGCCGCGGATACGACCCCCTCCCGCACCTGCACCACCTGCACGCGCATCGGCCCGAGGGCGCGCGGTTCCGCGCCGACTTCCACCGGACCCTCGCCGACCTCCTCGAAGACCGGTTCCTCGCCCCGATCCACGCCTGGGCCCGCGAGCGCGGCGTGCGCTTCCGCGTCCAGAACTACGGCGCCCCGCCCGCCCGCGTCAGCGGCTACCGGCACGCCGACATGATCGAAGGCGAAGGCTGGGGCCGGCACAGCGTGCCCCGGACCAAATGGGCCGCCTCCGCCGCCCACCACCTCGACACACCCGTCGTCTCCTCCGAGACCTGGACCTGGATCAACTCGCCGTCGTTCCGCGCCCGCCCCATCGACTTCAAAGGCGAGGCCCACGAGCACCTCCTCGCCGGCGTCAACCACTTCATCGGCCACGGCTGGCCCGCCTCGCCCCGCGGCGCGGCCGACCCCGGGTGGGCGTTCTACGCCTCCGGCGCGATCACCGACCGCAACGCCTGGTGGCCCGCCGCCCCCGCGCTCTTCCGCTACCTCCAGCGCCTGTCCTGGGCCATGCGCCAGGGCGAGCACGTCGCCGACCTCGCCCTCTGGCTCCCCTACGAGGACGCCTACGCCTCCTTCGGCCCCGGCGAGGAACTCGACCTCTACCGCCGCAGCACCGCCCTCCTCGGCGACGTCCCCGCGGCCCTGCGCCGCGCCGGCCACGACTTCGACGTGATCGACGCCCGCACCCCGGCCGCCTCGATCCTGCGCCGCCACAAGGCACTTGTGATCGCCGGCGCCACCCGCCTCTCCGAAGAGGACGAATCCCGCATCCGCGCGCTCGCCGCCGCGGGCCTCCCCGTCATCGCCGTCGACGCCGACCTCCTCCCCGAGGCCCGCCGCACCACCGCCCCGGACCTGACCGGCGCACTGCGCGACCTCGTCACCCCCGACGCCGAGACCGGCCACCCCGACGTCGGCGTCGTCCACCGCCGCCTCGACGACGCCGAGCTCTACCTCCTCGCGAACACCGGACCCGAACCCCGCACCGCGACGCTCACCCCCCGAACCCCCTACGCCTCGTGGGAGACCTGGGACGCGCACGACGGCGCCGCCACCCCCGGCCACGGCCCGATCCGCCTCGCGCTCGCCCCCTACGAGGCCCGCATCGTCGCCACCTCGCCCCGCCCCGGACCCCCGGCCCCGCCGCCGCCCGGCCCCGCCGACCCGATCCGCCTCGCGGACTGGCACTTCACCGGCCCCGACGGCAGCACCGCACCCGTGACGCTCCCGCACGTGTGGGAAGCGCACGGCCTCACCGGCACCACTGGGACCTACACGGCCGCAGTCGAACTGCACGCGCCGCTCCCGACCCGCCTCGTCCTCGGCACCGCCGGCCTCCCGGTCCCCGCACGCACTGCCCGCCAACCGCAGTCGTTCCAGGCCCACGCCGCCGAACCCCTCGCCGCCGTCGCCGTCGCCGTCGTCAACGGGACCGAAGCCGGCGTCCTCTGGGACCTCCCGTGCGAACTCGACCTCGGCGACCGCCTCCGCGAAGGCGAGAACCGCATCGAACTCCGCGTCCACGGCACCTCCGTGCCCGCCATGCGCTCCGACGCCTGGCAGCGCGTCTACACCGACGCCACCGCCGCCCACGGACGCCGCTTCGCCATGCAGGAGATGGACCTCGTCCGCGAACCCACCCGCACCGGCCTCTTCACCGCCCCCGAACTCCACCGGCCCCGCCCGACCGCCCCCTGAGCGGTACCGTTGGTGCCCAACGCACACCGGGCCCCCGAAGGACCGCCGCCATGGACGTCACCCCCGCGACCGCCCCCGAGCAGGCGCCGCCCCGGCTGCTGTTCGTCGGGGCCGCGCTCGGCACCGTGTACCTCGTCTGGGGTTCGACGTACCTCGGGATCGGGGTGATGGTCGAGGACATGCCGCCGCTGTCGGCGGCGGGCGGGCGGTTCCTCGTCGCGGGGGTGCTGCTCGGGGCGGTCCTGGCCCTGCGCGGCGGGTGGCGGCGGCTGCGGATCGGGCGGGCCGAGCTGTGGTCGTGCGCGCTCCTGGCGGCGCTGCTGCCGGTGCTGGGGCAGGGCATGGTCACCGTGGCCGAGAGCGGCGGCGCCCCTTCGGGTCTGACGGCGCTGCTCGTCGCGGCGGTGCCGCTGTGGGTGCTGCTCTACCGGGCGCTGGCGAAGGAGCGCCCGGCGCGGTCGGCCGTTGCGGGGGCGGTCGTCGGCTTCGCGGGGCTCGCCGCGCTGCTGGCCTCGAACGGCCTGACCGGCGACTTCCCTTTCTGGACGGTCGCGCTGGTGTCGTTCTCGTCCGTGTCGTGGGCGTTCGGGTCCTGGATCCAGTCGCGGCTGCGGCTGCCGCGCGATCCGTTCGCGACCGCGGTGTACGAGATGGCCATCGGCGGGGCGGTCCTCCTCGCGGCCGGGCTGTGCGCGGGGGAGCGGATCGAGCCGGCGGCGTACTCGGCCGCCTCCTGGGCCGCGTGGGCCTACCTGGTGGTGTTCGGCTCGGTCGTCGCGTTCTCGGCGTACGTGTGGCTGCTCCACTCCGCGCCGGTCTCGCTGGTGGCGACGTACGCCTACGTGAACCCGGTGGTCGCGGTCCTCCTCGGCTGGCTGGTGCTCCGGGAGGCGGTGACGGCGCCCATCGTCGCGGGCGGCGCGGTCGTGCTGCTCGCCGTCGCGATCGTGCTCAGGGCCGAGCGCCCCCGCCGCTGAGCCGCGGACCGTCGCGGTCCGCGGCGCAGCGTCCGTCTAGGGCGTCAGCCTGACCCGGCGCAGGAGCTGGGCGTTGAGGGCGACCACGATCGTGGACGCCGACATCAGCACCGCGCCGACGGCGGGGCTCAGCGTGATCCCGACGCCCGCCAGGACGCCGGCCGCGAGGGGGATCGCGACGACGTTGTAGCCCGCCGCCCAGCCGAGGTTCTCGATCATCTTGCGGTAGCTCGCCTTCGAGAGGCGCCGCACGCCGCCGACGCCGCGCGGGTCCGAGGAGGCCAGGACCACCCCGGCCGACTCGATCGCGACGTCGGTGCCTGCGCCGATCGCGATGCCGACGTCGGCCCGCGCCAGCGCGGGGGCGTCGTTGACCCCGTCGCCGACCATCGCCACGCGCAGGCCGCGCGCCTGGAGGTCGGCCACGGCCCGGTCCTTGTCGGCGGGCAGGACCTCGGCGAAGACCTCGTCGCGCGCGGTGAAGCCGAGGTCGGCGGCGACGGCCTCGGCCACGGCCCGGGCGTCGCCGGTGATCATCGCGATCGTATGCACGCCTTGGGACCGCAAGTCGGCGACGGCCTGCCGCGCCTCGGGCCGGACCTCGTCCTCCAGCGCGAGCGCGCCGAGCACGGCGGCCGCGCCGTCGAGGCCGACGAGGTACAGCACGGTCGCACCCCGGTCCGACCAGGCCGCGATGTCCCCCTCCAGCGCTTCGGGCACCGGGACCCCGAGTTCGCGGAGCAGCGCGGGGCCGCCGACCGCGTACCGGCTCCCCTCCACAGTGGCCTCCACGCCTCTGCCGGTGCGCGAGCGGAAGTCGGAGGCGGCCGCGCCGCCGCCGGGCCCGCGGTGGGCCACGATGGCGCGGGCGAGCGGGTGTTCGGAGTCGGACTCGACCGCGGCGGCCAGGCGCAGGACCTCGTCGGCGTCTCGCTCTCCGGCCCCGGCGACGCCGGCGACGGTGTGCTCGCCCTTGGTCAGGGTGCCGGTCTTGTCGAACAAAACGGCGTCCACCGTGCGCATCCGCTCGATCGCGAGCCGGTCCTTGACGAGGATGCCGGACTTGGCCGAGACCGCCGTGGTGATGGCGACGACCAGCGGGATCGCCAGTCCGAGCGCGTGCGGGCAGGCGATGACCAGGACCGTGACGGTGCGGACCACGGCCGCTTCGAGGTCGCCGAGGAGCGACCACACCGCGAAGGTGGCGACGCCGGCGCCCATGGCGACGTAGAACAGCAGCGCGGCGAACCGGTCGGCGAGCACCTGGCCCCGGCCGCGGGACTCCTGGGCCTGCGAGACGAGGCGCTGGATGCCCGCGAGGGCGGTGTCGTCGCCGACCGCGGTGACGCGCACCCGGATCGCGGAGTCGGTGGCGACGGTGCCGGCCACGACCCGGTCGCCGGACGCGCGCGCCACGGGCCGCGACTCGCCGGTGATCATGGACTCGTCCATCTCGGCCTCGCCCGCGACGACCTCGCCGTCGGCGGGCACGCGGGCGCCGGATCGGACCAGGACGACGTCGCCGACGCCGAGCCCGCTCGCGGGGACGGTCTCGGTGCCGCCGTCCTCGCGCACCCGCTCGGCCTCGTCGGGCAGGAGCGCCGCGAGCGCGGCCAGCGCGCCCCGGGCCTGGCCGATGGCCTTCATCTCCTGCCAGTGGCCGAGCAGCATGATCGTGACGAGTGCGCCCAGCTCCCACCAGAACTCGAGGTCGAACAGCCCGAGGCTGGTGGCGAGGGAGGCGAGGTACGCGACCGAGATCGCGGTGGCGATGAGGAGCATCATCCCGGGGGCGCGGTCGCGGATCTCGCGCACGCCGCCGACGAGGAACGGCCACCCGCCGTAGGCGAACACGGCGGTGCCGAGGACCGGCCCGACGAGTCCGATCCCGGGGAAGTCCAGGGTGTACCCGAACCAGTCCATGACCATGGGGCTGGTGGCGACGAGCGGCACCGTCAGGGCCAGGCTGAGCCAGAACTTGCGGCGGAACGCCTCGGGGTCGTGCCCGGCGTGCTTGTCGTGGCCTTGCGCGTCATGCGGGCCTTGCGCGTCATGCGCCCCATGTCCGCCGTGATCCCCGTGCCCGCCATGGCCTTCGCCGTGACCGTGCTGCCCCGTGCCGTCGGCGTGGGCGTGCTGACCGCTCACCGGAGCCTCCTCTCGTCGTCCGTCGCCCGACCTTATACCCCTAGGGGGTATATTGCAAACCGACGCGCCCCGCGAACGCCGGCGGGGCGGCGGCGACCGGCGCCGCCCCGCCGGGACGGACAGGACAGGCCCTAGCGGCTGAGCCCGGCGACGAGGTTCTGGTAGTCGCCGAACGCCGCGTGGACCTGGTCGGGGTCGAGGCCGTAGCGCGAGAGCGTGTACTCGTGGCGGCGGTCGCGGATGGGCCGCTCCATGACCTTCTCCAGCCGGCCCTCGTCCAGGTCGGTCCAGGTGGCGCCGAGCTTCTGGTACAGACCGGGCAGGTGGCTCGCCGGGTCCGAGGCGACGGCGTGGTACGGCAGGTTCACGACCGTTCCGGCGGGCAGCTGCGGCTGGGCCCGGCGGCCGCGCTCGGTGGCCGAGGACAGGACGTCGAGCCACAGCGCCCCGACGTCGTGGGGGTCGACCCGGCGCTGGTGCAGCATGCTCGTGGTCTCCACGAGGCTGCACACCGAGCCCATGACCGTGACGGGGTCGCGGTGCGTCCACACGACCTTCGCGCCGGGGAACGTGCGCACGAGCAGGTCGAGGTGGTTCAGGTGCTCGGGCGTCTTGAGCACCCAGCGGGCGCGCGGACGGCCGTGCTGGAGCACCTGGAGCGCCTGCTTGAGGAACTCGTAGTCGGCCGTGAAGTCGTGCTGCTGCAACCACTTCCAGTACTTCGGCATCGTCGCGCGCGTCTGCTGGTGCACGCCGTGCGGGAGGATGTAGACGCACTCCTCGGGCTTCTCGGGGTGCAGCGGGTGGATCAGCTCGTAGATGGGGGAGAACTTCAGGAGGCCGTTCGTCTGCTGGCTCACGCTGCGCACGCGCTGCGCCCGGGTCGCCTCGTCCACCTCGACGTCGGTGTAGTGCAGCTCCCACAGCAGCGGGCCCCGGTGGCCCTGGGAGCCCGCGATGATGTTGTGCGTCAGCGTGGTCGCCGTCCGCGGCAGGCCGGTCACGAAGATCGGGGCGGTGACGCGCTCGCGGGCGATCTCGGGGCGCTCGGCGATGGTCTTGAGGATGCGGAAGCGGTTCTCCAGGCGTCCGCGGGCCTCGCCGTTGACCGACACCCAGCCGAGCGGCGAGAGGTCGGACTCGACGAAGCAGTCGAACAGGAACCGGTAGTCGGCGATGTACGCCTCGCTGCCCGCGAGGTCGCCGCCGGTGTTGTCGAGCGCTTGGTTGACGAGCTTGTCCCAGGCGCGGTCGGGGTCGCGCCGCCCGCCGGCCACGGCGAGCACGCCGTTGAAGACCTTGGCGGTGGTGGAGAGTCGTTTCATGGACGTCCTCGGGTGATGGGGAAGGGGCCGGCCGTGTGATCGTTCGGCCCCAACGTACTCGCGCTCCCGGCCATTGGGGACCGGAGGGGCGGCGCGGCCCGGGACGTGGAACCCGGGCCCTCATGCGGTGGGGTGCATGCGGGCCCGGGGGTTCCCATGCTACCCGCCCGCGAGGGCCCGCTTCAGGATCGCGACGCCGCGGTCGATCTCCTCGGGCTCGACGACCAGCGGCGGGGCGATGCGCACGGTGCGGTGGTGGGTCTCCTTGCACAGCAGGCCCAGCGCCGCCGCGCGCTCGCACACCTCGCGGGCGGTCGGCCCGCCCTCGGCGAGGTCGACGCCGGCCCACAGGCCGCAGACGCGGACGCCGTCCACGCCCTCCAGCCCGGCGAGCGCGGCTTCGAGGTGCTTGCCCAGCTCCAGGGCGCGGGCCTGCCACTCGCCGGTGGCGAGCATGGCGACGACCTCGGTCGCGACCGCGGCCGCGAGCGGGTTGCCGCCGAACGTCGAGCCGTGGGTGCCGGGCGTGAACACGTCCATGACCTCCCGGTCGGCGACGACCGCCGAGACCGGGACGATGCCGCCGCCGAGGGCCTTGCCGAGCAGGTACACGTCGGGCACCACCTGCTCGCGGTCGCAGGCGAACGTGTGGCCGGTGCGGGCGAGCCCGGACTGGATCTCGTCGGCGATCATGAGCACCCGGTGCTCGTCGCAGGCCTCGCGGACCGCGCGCAGGTACCCCTCGGGCGGGACGACCACGCCTGCCTCGCCCTGGACGGGTTCGATGAGGACGGCCACGGTGTCCGGACCGATCGCGGCGCGCAGGGCCTCGACGTCGCCGTAAGGGACCGAGTCGAACCCGCCGCCGTAGGGCCCGAAGCCCTCATGGGAGTCCGGGTCGGAGGAGAACCCGACGATCGTGGTGGTGCGGCCGTGGAAGTTCCCGTCGAACACCACGATCCGGGCCTTCCCCGCGGCGACCCCCTTGCGGGTGTACCCCCACTTGCGGGCGGCCTTGATCGCGGTCTCGACCGCTTCGGCGCCGGTGTTCATCGGCAGCACCGCGTCCTTGCCGCACAGCTCCGCCAGGCCGGACAGGAACGGCCCGAGCGTGTCCGTGCGGAAGGCTCGGGAGGCGAGGGTGAGCCGGTCGAGCTGGGCCTTCGCCGCCTCGACCAGCCGCGGGTGTCGGTGTCCGAAGTTGACCGCCGAGTAGGCCGCGAGCCAGTCGAGGTAGCGGTTGCCCTCGGTGTCGGTCACCCACGCGCCCTCGCCCTCGGCCAGGACCACCGGCAGCGGGTGGTAGTTGTGCGCGCCGTAGCGGTCTTCGAGTGCGGTCAGGTCGCTCGATCGGTTCATGGACGTCCCTTCGGTAGGCGGCTGGTCGTCAGTCTGCTTGCGGCGCTTCCGCTTCCCACTTCGGCGGGGCGGCCGCGACCATGTGGAAGAGGCCCCGCACCGCCTCGCGGCGCTCGCCGGTCGGGAGGGTCTCGGCGACCACGACGACCGAGACGGTCATCGAGCGGCGCCCGCGGCGCTCCACGACCGCGGTGGCCTCGACCAGGTCGCCGGGCTTGATGGGCTGCGAGAACGTGATCTCGTCGGCCCCGGCGCACACCACGTCGGCACGGGCCTCCCGGCTCGCGGCCACGAACGCGGCCCGGTCCATCAGCGCCATCGCGGCCCCGCCGAACAGCGTCCCCCGGTGGTTGAGCTGCTCGGGGAACACCACATCGGCGATCGTCGGACCTGTGCTCATCCGGACTTCCTTCCCGTCACGTGGCCCTCAGTATGCGCAGCCGTGATTCCCGTTGGAAGCGTTGCGAATGTGGTTTCTTGTGGAATCTTTCCGACCGCACTGTAAACGTTGTGAACGCCGCGGGTGGAGCGACGCGGCCGTCAGCGGCGCGGAGGAGTCGGCCGACAGGTCCGGCGGCGCCCACGGCGCGCCCGCCTCCTGGAACGAGACGGCGGTGTCAGTTCAGGCGCCGGGTGAGGCGGACCTCGACCTCGTCGCCGTCGCCCTTGCCGAGCCGCTTGCGGATCGCGGCCGCGACCGGGAGCTTGTGGGTCCCGTCGCCCAGGGCCATGAACGCGCCCCGGAACGGCACGCCGTCGACGGTCCCCTCCACCTTGACCAGGCCCCGGGTGCCGAACACCTCGGCCGACCCGGGCAGCTGGACGCAGGTCCAGGTGTCCCCGGCCCGGACCTTGCCGAGCACGGCGCTGAACGTGATGTCGAGCGGTCCTGCGGTCATGACGCCTCCTCCGATCCGCAGCTTAGGCGAGCGCGCCGACGAGCGCGCCGATCACGGCCAGTTTCACGACCCAGTCGAGCGCGTGGACCGCCGCGAGCGCGACCGGGACGCCCTCGTGCACCACCGCGCCCGAGAGGATCGCCGCCGGGAGCGCGCCGAGCGCCAGGCCGAGCAGGGCCCCGGCCCCGAAGCCGTCCCACCCGGCCGCGTGCATGAGCCCTGCGACCAGGCACGCCGCGACGAGGCTGCGGGCGAGGACCGCCCCCATCTGGACGGCGACCGGCACGCCCGGCCGCGGCGTGCTGTGCCGTCCCACGTAGGCGGCGACCGGCGGCGCGGCGTACAGGGCCGCGCTCCAGGCGAACGAGGCGATCACGGCGACCGCGATGGCGAGGATCATGGTGGACTCCTTCAGTACTTGCTAGTACTGAAATACGCTAGCCCTCGTTTTCAGTCCCGTCAAGTACTAAAATGAGGGCATGACCGACACCGCCCGCCGACGCGGCCGCCCGCCAGGGAGGACCGGCGACGACCTCATCGCCGCCGCCCGCGAAGTCTTCCTCGAATCCGGATACGCCGGCACCACCATGGACGCCGTCGCCGCCCGGGCCCGCATCTCCAAGGCCTCGCTCTACCGCGAGCACCCCTCCAAGGACGCGCTGTTCGCCGCCGTCGTCCGCGCCTGGGCCGACGCCGGACGCGACGCCATGCGGCCCCACCTCGACCGGCTCACCGCCGGCGCGGACACCCGCGCCGACCTCACCGCCCTCGCCGAGGTCATGCGCGCAGGCATCCTCTCCCCGGCCGTGCTCGGCATGCGGCGCCTCGTCACCGGCGAGGCCCGCCGCCTCCCGCACGTCGCCGCGGGCTACCTCGAGCACAGCTGGGAGCGCAACATCCGCGCGCTGGCGGCGGCGCTCGAGACCCTCGGCGACCAGGGCCGGCTCGACGTCCCCGACCCCCTCGCCGCCGCCGACCAGCTCACCTGGCTCGTCATCGGGTCACCGCTCAACCGGCTGCTGCTGACCGGCGCCGACGACGCCGAGACGCCGCCCGCACCGGTCGCGAGCGCCGTGGACCTCTTCCTCGCCGGATACGGTCCCGGCCGGAGCTGAGCGCGGAGCGCCGCGGCTCCGGCCGGGACCGTCGGCTCACCGGTCCAGGCGGACCGGCCCCTCGCCGCGCAGCGCGGCGAAGAGGTCCCGGTACTGCTCGACCAGCGCGTCCGGTTGGGGCGCATCGGGATCGAGCGCCTCGGCCGCCTGGTTCGGGCGCTCGCCCTGGATCCCCATGAACACCTCGGGGCGGTCGGTCCCGGGCGGGGTGCGGTGGAGGTACACGAGGCGGTCGTCCTCGATGACCGCCGATCCCTTGTCGCCGTGGATCTGGAGGCGGGAGGACAGCCCCGGGTAGACCGCGGTGGAGGCGTGCACGGTGCCGATCGCGCCGGAGGCGAAGCGCACGGCGCCGACGGCGACGTCCTCGGTCTCCATGCGCTCGTGGGCGAGCGTGGCGGTGTACCCGGTGACCTCGACCGGCTCGCCCATCGCGGCCACGAGCAGGTCGACGGTGTGGACGCCCTGGTTCATGAGCGCGCCGCCGCCGTCGAACTCCCACGTCCCGCGCCACGCGCCGGAGTCGTAGTAGGTCTGGCCGCGCCACCAGTCGATGTTCGCGGTCCCGGAGGTGAGCCGGCCCAGCTCGCCGTCGCGGATCGCCCGGACGACGGCCTCGGTGGCGGGGTCGAAGCGGTGCTGCGAGACGACGGCGACGATCCGTCCGGTCCGGCGCTGCGCCTCGATGATGCGGTCGATCTTCGCGACCGTGGTGTCGGCGGGCTTCTCGATGACGACGTGCGCGCCCGCGTCGAGGGCCCGGATCGCGGCCTCGCCGTGCAGGCCGGTCGGGGTGCACACGACCGCGACGTCGGCACCGGTGGCCTCGATCGCGGCCGCGACGTCGCCGAAGGGCTCGGCGCCGTAGCGCTCCGCCGCGGCCTTCGCCCGCGCGGGGTCGAGGTCCACGACGGCCACCAGCTCGGCCTCACCCTGGAACGCGGCGAGGGCCTCGGCGTGGCGGGCGGAGATGACCCCGGCGCCGACGAGTGCGAAGCGGTGGGCGCTCACACCAGCACCGCCCCGGCCTCGGCGGCCAGCGCCGCGAACGCGCGGGCGGCGCGCCCGAACGACTCGGGCCCTTCGCGGTTGGGCTCCGAGGGCGAGGCGGCGAGGTGGGGTTCGAGGGAGGCGAACCCGGTGAAGCCGTCCTTGACCAGCGCGGCCAGGGTCTCGCGGAGCTGCCCGTCGCCCTCGCCGGCGGGGACGACCGCGCCGGTGTCGAGGTAGGCGTCCTTGACCTGGAGGTACTCGATGTACGGGCGCAGGATCGCGTACCCCTCGTCGAAGGGGCGCACGCCGACCTGCACGAAGTTCGCGCTGTCCCAGGCGACGCGGAGCGCGGGGGAGTCCACGGTGGACACGAGGTCGAGCACGCGGGCCGGCGTGTCGCCGTAGATGTCCTTCTCGTTCTCGTGCAGCAGGACCAGGCCCTCGGCGGCGGCGGTCTCGGCGAGGCGGCCCATGCGCTCGAGGACGGCGTCGCGCACCGCCTCGGGGGTCTGGTCGGCCTCGCGGTAGTAGGAGAAGATCCGCACGTAGCGGGTGCCGAGGGCGTCGGCGACGCGCACGAGCCGCCGCAGCCGCTCCACCTCGTACTCGACCGGTTGCGACACCTGGCTCTTGCCGATGGGGGAGGCGACCGCGGAGGCGGTGGCCGAGCGCGCGTCGAGCGCCCGCTTGACGCGGCCGAGTACCTCGTCGTCCATGTCGACGACGTTCACCCCCCACGCGCTGCGGACCTCGACGTGCCGTGCGTCGTACGCCGCCAGGACGGCGGCCTGGACGGACGGGTCGGGGTCGATCTCGTCGCCGAATCCTGAGAGGGTCCACTGCGCCTGCACTGGCGCTCACCTGCTTCCTCGCCGTTGCGGAACCGAGCCTGCGCCTCCCGTGCGCCCTGCGGAGGGCGCGGCCCCGCCGCCGCGCGGCGGTGCGCGCGGTCGCGGACGAGGGATTGGGAAGCGTTTGCCGGTCACTCTACGCACCCTGTCCCGATTCCGCAACGCCTCCCGCCGATCGATTCCGACCGGCGGGAGGCGGGCCGCTCACGGCCGGGCCGCGCCCCCGGTGGCCTTGGCGAGGGCGTGCAGGACCTCGGAGGCGGTGACGGGGTCGACGGCGTCCAGGCGGCCGCCCTCGGGCGCGGCGTCGTAGTCCGCTGTCGGTGCGAAGTGGACGCTGCGGACGGTCTGGTCCGGCTGGTCGGTGTCCACTCGGCCCAGGTACCCGTCGACGCCGGGGTCGAGGACGAGCATGACGAACCCGCCTGCGGGCAGCGGGAAGTGGAGGCCGGGCGAGAGCCAGAGCGCGTTCGTCTCGGCCGCGCGCCGCCAGCCCGCGTGCGCGAGCGGGTAGATCCGCGCCACCGGGAAGGTCGTGCCGGTGAACCGGTCCAGGCGGCCGGTCGCCGCCTCCTCGGCGGTGAACGCGTAGACCGGCCGGTCCAGCTGCCGGAACGGCTGCAGCACTTCGTAGTCGGCGAACAGCTCAGACCAGTCCGCCAGGCGCTCGCCGAGCGACGCGGGGTGCGCGAGCCTGATCGCCGCCTCCGCGGGCGGCGCGTACACGTCGTCCGCCGCGTCGGTGAACGTGCCGTCCTCGGCGATTCGGAAGTGCGCCTTGCCGTGCGCCGTCTCGGCCTCCCACACGAGCCTGCGGGCGAGGTGGCGCATGAGCGGGTGGCCGGTGAAGAAGTCCCCGAACTGCGCGGTGGTCCACGACCGCTGCACGGCCATGGCCCGTTCGAGCCGCGCGACCTGCTCCTTCGCCGTCGCGCGCAGCTCGCGTTTGAGCTCGCCGAAGCGCCGGTACGCGGGGTCGGCGAGCGCGTCGTCGTCGGTCGCGCCGGGTTTCGGCAGGGTCTTGAGCGGCCGGCCGTCCTCGTCGGTCACGAAGGGCTGCAACCGCTCGTCGAAGCCGATCGCGAACCGCCGCGGCCCGTAGTCGAGGACGAGGCCGGTCGCGTCGTCGAGCCCGAAGCGCGGCACGAGGCGGTCGGCGAGCTGGTCGGCGGAGAGGCCGAGCCGCGCGGCGACCGCCTCGACCTGGCGGCCCGCCTCCTGCTTGAGCGCCTTGAAGCGCACCTTGCGGGCGATCGCGTGCAGGGCCCGCAGCGAGGTCTCGGAGCCGATCGCGCCGAGCACCCGCAGCCCCTCGACCGCGCGCTTGTGCTGGCCCTCGCCCGGCCAGCGGCGCACCAGCTCGGCGAGGTGCGCGACGGTGCCGTCGTCGGCGAAGTGCGCGAGCTGCGTGAAGGCCCAGGCG
This sequence comes from Glycomyces endophyticus, assembly GCF_039531525.1. Classification (NCBI taxonomy): domain Bacteria; kingdom Bacillati; phylum Actinomycetota; class Actinomycetes; order Glycomycetales; family Glycomycetaceae; genus Glycomyces; species Glycomyces endophyticus. The sequence goes on along the minus strand of NZ_BAAAQF010000001.1, from coordinate 12,162 downwards.
TCCTTCGACGGCGACCCGGCCGCCGCCCACAGGTCGAACAGGGCCCGGGAGAACGCGGCGAGCGAGTCGGGGTCGCAGGCCTCGGCCACCACGCCGACGCCGGGGTACGGCCGTTCGGGGGTGTCGAGCGCGAGGACCGTGAGGAGGTGCCCGACCGACGCGGCGGGCAGCGCCGACCGCCGTCCCTCGAGGAGCAGCTGCGGGAGCATCTCGGGCGCCGCCCACGCGCCGGGCTTCGGGATCTTCGCGTCGAGCGGGTCCAGCGGGTCGGCGTCGATGAGCGCGCCGATCGCCGCCGCGGCCTCCTCGCCGTACGCCTTCGCGGCGGCCGCGACGGGCTCGGCCCCCCACTCGGTAATGCAGTGCCGCAGGCCGACCGTGGCCGCGCGGCGCAGGTCCGCGTCGCTCCCGAGGGCGTCGGGGACGAGCAGGTGCGGCGCGGCGGCCGCGTGCCGTGCGAACCAGCGCGTGGCGGCGGGCGCCGAGGCGCGGGAGCGGGCGAGCCAGTCGGCGGCGATCCGTGCGGCGTCGAGGCTCTCGACCGGGATCAGCACCTCGGCGAGTGCGTTGCGGCCCTTCACGAGCCGTACGACCCGGTCGGCGGCCCGCGCGCCGAAGCGGCCGAGGATCCGCTGGAGCGTCACGTCGTAGGGGTGGCTCGAGTCGCCGTCCCACCGGTCGAGCAGCGGTTCGGCGTCCTCCATGCGCGCCCAGCCGAGGAACGTGTCCATGCCCTCGCACGTCCCGTGCTCCTCCAGCCGGGCGAGCCTGGACCGCACCTCCCGCTCGCTGTACGTCGTGTACGGGTTGTCCTCGCGCAGCGCCGCCCACTCCCGTGCTTCATCGGGACCACCCCAGACGAGGCGCGTCGCCGATTCCGGCGCCAGGCCCTCGAAGACGGGGCGGTCCTCCCTGCGGCGCTTGCGCTTCCACGGCGGGTCTGCCAGCAGCGGGGGCAGCGACCCCGGCTCGGCCTCCGGCACCCGGCCGTCGGTGTCGAACAGCGCCGCCACCGCCGCCCGCACCGGCTCCTCGGCGTCCGCGAGCGCCGCCTCCAGCGCGGGTGACGCCCGGACGAGCCCTTCGAGGTCGCTGCGCGCCTCCGGATCCGCCGCGCGGGCCGCGACCGCGCGGAGCGTGCGCCGCGGGAACCGCTCGGCGGTCTCCCTGGCGGCGGTGATCGCCCCGGGCAGGTGCAGGTGGGCGACCAGGAGCGCGGTCGCCTCGTCGTCGGGCAGCAGTCCGATCGCGGTCAGGAGGGCGGCGCGCCGCGGCTTGGACAGCCCGGCGAACGAGTACTCCAGGACGCGGGCGAGCGCGGGCAGCGCGAGCGTCCCGACGCCGTCGAGGAGGACCGCGAGCGACCGCTCGTCCACGTGCTTGCCGTCGACGCCGCGGTGGAGCGTGAGCTCCCAGTCGCGCGGGTCGGCCGCGATCGCCCAGAACATCCAGTCGTCGGCGCGGCGCTCCTCGAAGTACCCGGTCACCAGCGGGACCGCCTCGGCCACCCACGCCGCCTCGGCCGGCATGAGCAGCGCGGACCCGATGCGCCGCTGCGGGTCGGTCCGGTGGGCGGCCATCACCGCCACGGCCTCCCGGTAGTCCTGTTCGGACGCCGCCGCCAGCAGCGCCCGGATCCGCACGACCGCCGCCTGGGCCTTGCGCCAGCCTTCCGGCTCCTCCCATTCGAGGTAGGTGCTCAGGCCCGACTCGCCGATCGCGGCGTCGCCGGTCGAGTACGTCCAGTTGTAGACCGTCGCCGACTCCATGACCGCGACCGCGGCGAAGCCGAGCCCGTGCTCGGCGACCCACGCGTCGAGGTGGCGCAGCCGGGCCGCGGGGTCGATCGCCTTCCTTCCGCTGACCTCGACGAGGTGCAGGAGGGCCGCCGCGCCGACCGGGTCCGGAGCGGTGTCGAGGTGCCGGGCCAGCTCCGCCGCGGAGCGCGCGTCGTGCTTCTCGGTCAGCCACCGGTCGAGCAGCGGCCGCAGCCCGGCGATCCGGTCGGCGAGCGCCCCGGGTGCCCCGGGGTCGACCGGGGCCGGGGCCGCGGCGGGCCGCCCTCGCCGCGCGGGCACGTGCCGCCGCCAGCCGGCGGGGAGGATGAGAACGTCTTCGTCAGGAAGCTGCGTCATGCCGCGAAGCATAGGGACACCGCCCGACACCCCGTCGCCCGCCGGTTCGAACGCACCGATCGTCAAGGCGCGGTTACGGAACCGCGGCTCACTCGGTCGCGTACGAGCGGGCCTGGAGGCTCCACAGCTCCCGGTACGCGCCGTCGGAGTCCACAAGCGACCTGTGCGGTCCGAGCTCGATGAGCGCGCCGTCCTGGAGGACCGCGATCTGGTCGGCGTGGACGACCCCTTGGAGCCGGTGCGAGATCAACACCGTCGCGGCCCGGCCCGAGCGGGCGCGGAGGGTGTCGAACAGGGCCGCCTCGGCGCGGGCGTCGAGGGCGGCCGAGGGCTCGTCGGCGACCAGGAGGCCCAGCTCGTCGCGGTACAGGCCGCGGGCCGAGGACAGCCGCTGCCACTGGCCCCCGGAGAGGTCGGTGCCGCCGCGGAACTCGGTGTCGAGGAGCTGCTGCCAGCCGTGGTCGAACCCCTCGATCATGTCGAGCGCCCCGGCGTCGCGCGCCGCCGCGGCGAGGCGCTCGCGGTCGGCCGGGACCTGCGAGCGCCCCAGGCGCACCGACAGCTCGGCCGTGAACGGCCACCGCTGCACCTGCTGCGCGATGACGGCCACGTGGGGCCGCCATCGGCCGGGGTCGATGCGGGCGATGTCGACGCCGTCCCACAGGATCCGGCCGCCGGTGGGCGTGTACAGGCCGGACAGGAGCTTCGCCAGCGTGGTCTTGCCGGACCCGTTCTCGCCGACGAGCGCGGTGGTCTCGCCCCGGCGGATCACCAGCGAGACGCCGTTGACCGCGTCGGTCTCCTTGCCCGGGTAGCGGAACGACACGTCGACGAGCTCGATCACCTCCGGCACCGGCAGCGGCCCGGCGTCCCCGCCGGCCGGCGCGGGAGCCGCGAGGTGCGGCTGGACGGCGATGCGCTCGGCCGCGAGCGTGTCGAACTCGTGCCGGTCGGCGGCGTACAGGCCGTCCTCGTACACGGTGTTGACCGCGACGAGGAGGTTCGACATGGCCGCCGAGCCCTGCCCGAGCGCCACGACCGCCGCCGCGGCGACCGCGAGCGGCACCGTCCCGGTGGCGAGCATCCACAGCAGGATCGCGTACACGCCCGCGACCGCGACGCCCGAGAGGGCCTGTCCCGTTGCGCGCGTGACCGTCTGCGACCGGATCACCTCGAGGTCGGCCTGCGTCTCGGCGTCGACCATGGCCCGGTGTTGGCCACGGAGCCACGGGCCCGCCTCGTGGTAGCGCAGATCGTCGGCGGTCCAGCGGTTGTCCATGAGGTACTCGACCATCCACAGGCGGCGGCGGCGCGAGACCCGCGACCGGCTCGACACGTACATCAGACGGGCCGACCGGACGGCGGCCCAGCCGGTCGGCAGGGCCGCCGCGAACAGCAGCGGGATGAGGACCGGTTCGATGACCGCGAGCGCGACGGCGACCGCGGCGACCGTGACGGCGGCGGTGAAGAGGTCCACGACGTCGCCGACGAGGTCGACCACCGCCCGCGACCCGCGGTCTTTGGCGGCCTTGAGGCGGTCGGCGAACGTGTCGTCGTCGAACGCCGACCGCGGCACGCCGGTGATGAGCCGGAAGAACTCGCGCTCGGTCCGGTTGAGCACCAGCGGGTTCAGGCGCTGCTGCGCGTACCCGGCCCCGATGCCGAGCGTCGCCCGGGCCGCGGTCGCGGCCGCCAGCAGCGCCAGCGACGGGGCCGCGGCCGCGACCCGGTCCCAGGTCGGCGCCGCCGCGAACAGCGTCCCGGTCACGTCCGAGACCGCCAGCAGCGCGGTCGTCGTCGCCACGCCCGCGAACGCGCTCAGGCCGACCGCGGTCGCGGTCCACGTGCGGGACGCGGTCCACGCGGTCGTGAACGCCTGCCGCAGCAGCCGCGGGAGGCGCCGCGCCATCCGCCAGAACGAGGCCGTCTCGGCGTCCTCCGCATGCCGGTACCAGGCGACGTCCTCCAGCTCGGGCAGGTCCGCCGCCTCGGGCTTCGAACGCCGCCGCGGTCTCGGGACCAGTCTCCACCTACGTCGCATTCGGCCTCCCGGGGTTCGCGCACGCACGGCAGGCATCATCCCAAGCGCCACCGACGGAACGGGGACCCGAACGGGACTCGCGACCTGTCGGGATCGCGACACCCGCCCGCGCTGCCCGTGCCGGGCCCGAAGCCCGGCGAGCCGCCGTCCTCACGCCGCGGCCGTCACCGCCGGTGCGGCGCTGCGGGCCGCGATCGCGCGGGTGGCGAGGGTCGAGGCCAGGAGCAGCGCGCCGAGCGCGGGCCACGCCCAGTACGGGTGGGCGAGGACCGTGACCGCGAGGAGCGCCGGCCCAGCGGCGTGGGCGAGGGAGTCGCCGAGCGCGAACGCCGCCTGGTACTCGCCCTGCGCGTCGTCGGGGGCCAGCTCGAAGCTGAGGCAGAAGTCCGACGCGGCGTGGAGCATCTCCGCGACCGAGTGCACGACCGTCCACACCAGCAGGACCGCGACGGCGGCGAGGGCCGGGACGGCCGCCGACGCCATGACGACCAGGCACCCGGCCGCGAGCAGGACCCCCGCGGTGCGGGCAGCGTCCCCGGCCTCCGGCACGGTGCGCACGCGGGCGCCGACGCGCACCTGGAGGCCGATCACGATGAGCGTGTTGACGATGAGCACCACCGAGGCCGTCCACAGCGGCGCCTCGGTCCACTGCGCGACCCACAGCGGGATCGCGAACGCCAGCACGTGGTACTGGAGCGAGGTGACCCCGGTGGTGGCCGTGACCAGCAGGTACACGCGGTCGCGCAGGACCCGGCGCGGCGAGCGCCGCACGGGCTCCGACGCGGTGCGCGGCACGGGCACCGACGCGGCCAGGACCGCCGCCGTCGCCAGCAGCACCGCCGTGGCGGCGATCATGATCCGGTACGCGGCGGCGGTGTCGACGAACAGCACGACCCCTGCCGCCAGCGAGCCCAGGCTGATGCCGGTGTTCCCCGCGGCCCGCAGGTACGAGCGGATGAGGACGCGGTCGGTGCCGCCGTCCAGGCCCAGCCCGTGCACCACGAGCCCGGTGATCCCCCCGAGCGCCTTGTCCGCCACCAGGTACACGGCCATCACCGCGAGGTACGCCCCGAACCCGTCGACGAACGCGAACGCGAGCATCGCCGCCGCCGCGAGCCCCAGGACGGCCGTGTAGGACGGCTTGCCGCCGAGGCGGTCCGCCGCGCGGCCGGCCGGGATCATGAGCGCCATCGCCAGCAGCGACCCGGCCGCGATCCCCAGGCCCACCTGCGCCGCGCCGAGGTCGACGATGCGGGTGAAGTAGAGCGCGCCCGCGACCATGAACAGGCCCGCCCCCGCCGACTTGCACAGCGTCGCGACCGCGAAGCGCCGCACCGGGCCCCGCGGCGGCACGAGCTCGCCGAGCCAGCGCCGCGCTCCCGCGGCGAGGTCAGCCACCGTCGGTCTCGATCACGACGGCCTCCAGCGCCTCCCGGGCGATCCGGTCGGCGGTCTCGGCGTCCTCGGCCGCGGCGACGACGTGCCCGACGCGGTCGAGCGAGGACCGCACCTCGCGCACCCGCGAGCCGAGCGCCACGTCCACGCGGACCTCCTGCACCCCCGGCAGGTACCGCGCGGTCTCGACGCCGCTGACGCGGCGCACCACGCCGGGCGGGGCGTCGAGGTAGCGGATGACCGCGGTGCGGGCGGGCGGCGGCGCGTCGGCGGTGAACGGGAGGCCGCACCGGGCTCGCACGGCGGCGTCGAGGAGGTCGTACCCGGTGCTGATCCGCACCAGGTCGGTGATGTGGTCGCCGCCGTGCCTGGTGTGGGTCTCCACGATCCGCGGGCCGTCGGCCGTGAGGATCACCTCGGTGTGGGTGAGCCCGTGCTCGACGCCCACGAGCGCCAGGAACTCGTCGGTGTACGCCGCGATCGCGGCCCGATCGGCCTCGTCGATCGCTGCCGGGAACCGGTGCCCCATCTCCACGGGGCCGTTCGGGTGCAGGAACTTCTCGGTCACCCCGACGACGGTGTGCTTGCCGTGCGCCGCGATCCCCTCGACGGAGAACTCGCGGCCCTCCAGGAACCGCTCGGCCAGCAGCGGGAACGGCGGCAGCTCGGGCCGGTCGCCGGGGGAGTGGCGCCGCCGCAGCCGGACGACGCCGATGCTCCCGCCCCCGTCGACCGGCTTGACGATCACCGCGTCGCCGTGCGCGGCCTGGAACGCGTCGACGCCGTCCCAGTCGCAGACGATCGCGTGGACGACGGCGAACCGGGGCTCGTCGTCCAGGAGCCGGCGCATGAGCGTCTTGTCCACCGTGGTCATCACGGTCGCGATGTCGTTGTCCTCCAGGCCGAGCCGGGCGTTGACCTCCGCCACCGGGAGCATCCCGGGCTCGGTGTACGACAGCACCCGCAGGCCGCCCGGGTCGTCCGCGAACGCCCGCAGGATCGCGCAGGTGCGGTCGAGGTCGGCGTAGTCGCCGAGCACGACGTGGTCGGCGGCCGCCACGACCTCCGGCGCGATCAGCTCGGGCCGCTCGAACACCACGGTCCGGCAGCCGAGCGCGCGCACCCGCTCGACCAGGTTCAGCTTGCCGCCGAGCAGGGCCACCGTCGGCGGGCCCGCCTCCGGGACCGCGGCCGGCGCGCCCGCGCCCTCGCGCACGAGCGCGGCGTACCGGTCCATGAGCGCCAGGGTCCACTCGCCGACCGGGAACACCGCGCCGTCGACCGACCGGACCGGCTGCACCTCGTACGCGGTGCCCGTGAGGAACACCTCGTCGGCGTCCGCGACCTCCTCGGGCGCGATGCGCCGCTCCACGACCGCGATGCCGGCCTCGCCCGCGAGCCCGATGACCGCGGCCCGGGTGATCCCGGCGAGCATCGCGCCCGGCTCGGGCGTGTGGAGCTCGTCCCCGAAGCGCAGGAACACGTTCGCGCCGGTCGCGTCGGCGAGGTCGCCGCGGTGGTCGAGCAGCAGCGCGTCGTCGCACCCGCGCGCCTCGGCCTCGGCCCGCGCGAGCGTGCCCGCGCTGTACAGCGCCGCGCACTTGGCCGTGACCGGGAACGCCGCCGGATGCGGCCGCCGCCGGGACGACACCGCCAGGTCCAGTCCGCGCCGCTTCGCGTCGCCGTCGAACACCGCGGGCCACTCCCAGGGCGCGATCGCCACGTGGACGCGGTTGCCCTCGCCCGAGACGCTCAGCTGCTCGCCCCCGCGCCACACCACCGGCCGCACGTACCCGTCGCCGATGCCGTTGGCGGCCAGCACCTCCGCGGTCGCCGCGTCGATCTCCGCGTCGGTGAACGGCAGGTCCATGCCCATCGCCGCCGCCGAGGCCCGCAGCCGCTCGGTGTGCGCGCGGAGCCGGAACACCCGCCCGCCGTACGCGCGCTCGCCCTCGAACACCGCGCCGCCGTAGTGGAGCCCGTGGCTCAGGACGTGGAGCCGCGCGTCGCGCCACGGCACGAGCCGCCCGTCCAGCCAGATCCGGCCGTCGCGGTCCTCGAAGCTCACGCGCCCTCCTCCGTGTACGAGATCCGCACCATCGCCGGCAGCTGCTCGTGGAACGCGACCGCCGCCTTCGCGTCCGCGTGCCGCGACAGCACGAACGCCGGGTAGCCGGAGAAGTCCGGGTACGGTCGCACCGTGTCGCCGGGCCCGAGCATCTGCACCACGTGGTCCACGTCCGGGTGCGCCGCGACCTCGTCGAGCCCGTCGACGGCCGCGATCACGCCCTGCCCGCCGCACGGCACGATGTAGTTCGCCGCCGCCCCGCGCGCCACGATCGGCCGCAGGTGGCTGTGCGGGACCGCCCCCACCGCCACCCGCAGCGCGTCCGCCACGAGGTCCACCCCCGCGACCTCCTTCGCCAGATACGACGACACGCCCGATCCCCCGATGCGCGCCCCCGTCTCCAGCACATGGGGGACGCCGTCCACCAGCCGCAGCTCGGTGTGGCTGGGCCCGTCCTCGACGCCGATCGCCGCGAGCGCGGCCGACACCTCCCGCTCGATCGCGGCAACCGCGGCCGCCGGCAGGTCGGCGGGCGCCTGGTAGACGCCCTCCTCGAAGTACGGCCCCTGCGGCTCGCCCTTGTACCCGATCGTGCAGATCCGGGTCTCGCCCCGGTGGCCCATGGCCTCCACGGCGTACTCGGGCCCGGTCAGGAACTCCTCCACCACGACCGCGTCGATGCCGCCCAGCTGGCGGCGCGTCAGGTCCCACGCGGCCACGACCGCCAGCTCCAGATGCGCCGGATCGTCCACCTTCGACACCGCGATGCTCGAGAACCCGTTGGCGGGCTTCACCACCACCGGGAACCGCAGGTCCAGCGCCTCGCTCCACCGCCGCGGCGAGGTGATCGTGCGGAACCGCGGCGAGTGCAGCCCCGCCGCCGTCCACACCATCCGCATGGCGCTCTTGTCGCGCACCGCCGCCGCGACCGACACCGGCAGCCCCGGCAGGCCCAGCTCCCGCGCCGCGAGGGCCGTGAACGGCACGGCCGCCTCGAAGAACGTCGCGATCCCCTGGAACGGCCGCCGCGCGTGCGCCGCGCGCAGCCCCGCGATCGCCGCCTCCGGATCGCCGGTGTCGAGTTCGAGCACGCCGACCACCGGCGCGGGCGGGTCCGAGAGGTCGTCGCCGGGCCGCGGCACCACGACCAGGTCGAACCCGGCCTCGGCCGCGCTGGCGAACACCCACGGCATGTTCAGCCGCGGCTGCACGAGGACGACCCGCGGCCGCCGCGCGCTCACCACGCCGCGATCCCGAACCGCAGCGGCGGGACCTGCGCCAGCGCCGGCTGCGCGCGCAGGAGCACCCGCTGGTCGTCGGTGAACCGGTACCGGTCCTTGCCCTCGCCCGGCGGCAGGTACCGCCGCACCAGCGCCTTCGCCCGCTCGCGATACTCGTCCTCAGTAGACACGCTGCGCTCCAGCGCCTCGATCGTCGCCTCGTACACGCGCAGCGCCGCGATCGCGGCCTCCCGGTCGAGCCGCAGCAGCCCGCCCGCGCCCGCGGTGATCGCCCCGGCCTCGCGGAACCACGAGTACAGGAACACCCCGGTGCCCGAGTCGAACAGCCGGGTCGCGTCCGGCTCCAGCGGGTACCGGAAGATCCGCTCGAGCAGGATCATGTCGATCACCGCGTCGGCCCGCGCGATGTCCCCGTCGGCGCAGGCGATCACCGTCTTGGCGTCCACTTTGATCTCTTCGAGCACGCCCACGAACCAGTTCATCTTCAGCGCGATGTGCTCGTCGAACGGCCACGGCCCCTGGTAGTGCGCCGAGTCGTGCAGGTAGCCCCACACCGACCGGGCCTGGTAGCAGTCGTAGGCGCTCATGCCCGTCGACGCGCGCGGGATCGTGACCTCCTCCAGGACCGCCTCGGCCCCCGGCAGCGCGTACGTCTCGTGGATGCGCCGGAACTTGCTGAACAGGAACATCGCGTACGGCTGGACCGGCGGCTTCTGCGGCGCGGCCACGTTCTCGGGGAAGAACACCAGGCAGTTGCCCTCGGCGATCCCCGCGCTGCCGGCCAGGAGCCGCACGCACTGGCTGTTGTTCTTGGGGTGCGGGTGGTCGCGCTGGAGCTCGGGGTAGCAGTCGGGCTCCTCGCGGCGGCCGTAGAAGCACTCCAGGCGCTGGCCGACCGGCGCGACGCCGTTGGTGTTGCGCAGCGGGGCCACGAAGAGGAAGTCCGCGCCGTCCTCGGGCGCGGCGAGGGCGTCCCGGCTGCGGGTGAAGTCCGGGACGGTGTCGATGCCCGCGCCGAGCCAGCCGCGCACGTCGGCGTCGAGCGCCTCGGCCTGGGCGTGGAAGCCGTGCTCGGTGTACCAGGCCACGGCCTGGTCGCGGATGCCGCCGAGGTCCTTCTCGTCCTCGGCGTGCGGGTCGGCGACCGTGCCGTCGGGCCTCTGGCGCAGGCGGAACCGGTCGACGTCGGCGACGAGTGAGGCGTGGAGCCGGTGCGCCCGCCGGAGCTGCTCGCTCGCGGCGTCGGGGGTGGTCGTCATGGGGTTCCTTCAGGAGGCGCTGAGCAGGTGGACGGTGAAGATCATCGGGACCGGGCCGAAGTCGGTGAGGACGTGGAGCCGGTGCCGCCGCGCGGCGACGATCGTGGTCACGCAGCCTTCGACCAGGCCGTTCGCGCAGTCGATGGCGGCCTGGGAGTTGCTGGTGACGAGGGTGCGGTCGCGGTCGGCGACGAGCTGCGCGGGCGCCGGGTGGGTGGCGACGGTGCGCGGCTGCGCCTCGGTGCGGGCGGCCAGCACCATGTTGTGGGTCGGCATGAGGAAGCTGTCGACCATCCGCAGCCGGTGGAGGTTGGAGAAGACCAGGGTGTGGAGGTCGGGGTACACGGCGCAGGCCACGATGGCGTGGGTGCCGTCGAGGACGGGCTCGTCGAGCGCCTCCTCGATGGCGGTGTGGAGGACGACGTCCACAGTGGGCCCGGTGCCCTCCGCGTACGCCAGGGCGGCGGCTTCGAGGTTGGTGCCCGCGGGGCCGAGGGTGTGCAGGCGGCGCAAGCGGCGGCGCCATTCGGGGGTGTTCACGCGTCGGGTCCTTCTTGGAGCGGCGGAGTGGCCGGCGTGCATGGCGCGGAGGGCCGTCCGCTCGCCGTTGAGCGTCGGCGGGGCCGGCCCGCTGACCGCGGGGCCGGGTCGGAGGTCCGCCGGCGAGGGGGTCGTGGCCGGGGTCGGGGCGCCGCGCTCGGGGTGGGGGAGCGGGGGCGCGCGGTGCGCCCTGGGGTACGGGACGGCAACCGAAGGTGATGCTACTGAAGCACTTCCACTTTCAATAGAGCTGTCCCAAATAGAGAGATAGGCGTGCCTCATGACCGTCGATAGTGCTTTTCACTGAATGCGCCGTGTGAGTTCCGAATCGGCTTTTGTGGCCCATGGGCCACCATGTGCGCTGTGCGCGTTCATGAGGCCACAGTGCACTGTCCAGGTGGGCCGCCGCCGCGCGCCCCGGACTGAACTGCGGGTTTGCGCTGGAGTGCACTCCAGGCCATAGCGTCGGACCCATGATGCGACGAACTCTCGGAAACAGCGGCATCGACGTCAGCGGGATCGGCATGGGCTGCTGGGCGATCGGCGGTCCCTTCCACAACGACAGCGGCCCCAGCGGCTGGGGCGAGGTCGACGACGCCGAGTCGACCGCCGCGATCCACCGCGCCCTCGACCTCGGCGTCGACTTCTTCGACACCGCCGACGTCTACGGCGCCGGGCACGGCGAGCGCGTCCTCGGCCGCGCCCTCGCGGGCCGCCGCGACCAGGTCGTCATCGCCACCAAGTGGGGCTGGACCTTCGACGAGGCCACCAAGTACGCCGCGGGCGGGAACGACACCGCCGCCTATGTGCGCCAGGCGGTCACCGCGTCCCTCGCCCGGCTCGGCACCGACTACGTCGACCTGTACCAGCTCCACATCGGCGACCTCGCGCCCGACCGCGCCGCCGACCTGCTCGGGACCCTGGAGGACCTCGTCGCGGAGGGCGTGATCCGCGCGTACGGCTGGAGCACCGACCTCCCCGACCGGGCCGAGGCCTGGGGCCGCGACGGCGCGCACTGCGCGGCGGTCCAGCACGACTTCTCGGTCGTCCACGGCGCGGACCGCGGCGTGCTGGAGGTGTGCGAGCGCTACGGCCTCGCCTCGATCAACCGCGGCCCGCTCGCCATGGGCCTCCTGACCGGCAAGTACACCGCCGAGACGCGGGTCGGCGCCGGAGACGTGCGCGGATCGGGCGTCGGCTGGATGACCCTGTTCGGCGAGGACGGCCGCCCCTCGCCCGACCACCTCGCCCGCGTCGAGTCGGTCCGCGAGATCCTCACCGGCGGCGGCCGCACCCTCGCCCAGGGCGCTCTCGGCTGGCTCTGGGCCGTCAGCGGCGCCACGATCCCGATCCCGGGCTGCCGCACGGTCGCCCAGGTCGAGGACAACGCCGGCGCCCTCGACAAGGGCCCGCTCACCGCCGCCCATGTCGCGGACGTCGACGCCGTCCTCGCCGCCTGAACCGTCCGCCGCGCGGGCCCGCG